>JBGTJJ010000041.1:0-201419 GCA_041745215.1 Rubrobacteraceae bacterium
TTTCCGTGCTCCCCGAACTCGTGGAGACAACCTTCGGGCTCGTGGTTGGAGATCGCAACTACCATTCGCCAAAAACCAAAGAAGAGTTAGCGGGCATGGGCATAGAGCTCCTGGCCCCCTACTCCTCCAAGAAAAGAGACCTCAATCCCAAAAGGAGCGCCTTCCTCAGCAGGCTCCGCTACCGAATAGACACCGTTTTCAGCCAGCTCACAGAACGTTACTCCATAAAGAGAGTATGGGCCAAAGACCTTTGGCACTTGACCAGCAGACTGCTTCGGAAGGTCCTCTCTCACACCGTGGCCTTCCTGCTCAATCGCCAACTTGGCAACCAATCCCTCCAACTCTCCAAACTACTCCTCTGAAAACCCGCACATCGGGTTAGCTAACGGATTAGAAGGGAAGTGTAGGGAGATCGCCTCGATGGTCCGAGAAAATGAACTGGCTCTGCGGCTGTAGAATATGGGGCGTCGCTGACGCTCTGGCCGCGAGTCCATTATTAAAGAACGGGCTCTACGGGTAAGCCATAGACGGGCGTGTGTCGAGAGCTTGTATTTATACGAGAGGAATTTGGATTGAGGAGCATCTTCTATGAATAAAAATCGGAGCGTTGTATGGCCTGGTAATCCATATCCTTTGGGAGCAACCTGGGACGGGGAGGGGGTCAACTTCGCGCTGTTCTCGGAGAACGCCGAAAAGGTGGAACTCTGTCTCTTCGACCCTTCGGGTGTGAAGGAAGTAGAGCGCATCGAGCTGTGGGAGCGCACGGATCAGGTCTGGCACTGCTACCTGCCTTACGGACGGCTAGGCCAACTTTACGGCTACCGGGTCTACGGCCGATACGAACCCGAGAACGGTCACCGCTTCAACCACAACAAGCTCCTCATGGATCCCTACGCCAAATCTATAGTCGGGCCGCTCGACTGGGGCTATCCGCACTTCGGGTATGAGATGGGGGGTAAGGATGAGGATCTTGGGTTCGACCCGCAGGACAACGCCGGCGGGATGCCCAAGTGTCAGGTCGTGGACACCTCCTTTACCTGGGGCGACGACCGGCGTCCGAATACCTCCTGGCACGATACCGTTATCTACGAGCTGCACGTAAAGGGCTTTACGAAGCAGCACCCGGAGATACCGGCGCAACTGCGGGGCACCTATGCGGGACTCGCCTCGGCGCCGGCCATCGAGCACCTGACCCGTCTGGGCGTCACGGCGGTCGAGCTGATGCCGGTCCACTCCTTCGTGCAGGACAAACACCTCGTGGAGCAGGGCCTCTCGAACTACTGGGGATACAACTCAATCGGCTTCTTCGCCCCGGAGATGCGCTACTCGGCGACGGGCGGCATCGACGAGTTCAAGACGATGGTCAAGCGTCTACACTCGGCCGGTATAGAGGTGATACTGGACGTCGTCTACAACCACACCGCCGAGGGTAACCATATGGGGCCGACCCTCTCCTTCCGCGGTATAGACAACGCCGCCTACTATCGCCTCACACCCGAGGACCAGCGCTACTACATGGACTTCACGGGTACGGGCAACACCTTGAACATGATGAACCCGCAGGTGCTGCGGCTCATAATGGACTCGCTCCGGTATTGGATCACGGAGATGCACGTCGATGGTTTCCGGTTCGACCTGGCGAGCGCGCTGGCCCGCGAGCTCTACGAGGTGGATCAACTCTCCAGCTTCTTCACCATCATCCGCCAGGACCCGGTGATCTCCCAGGCCAAGCTCATAGCCGAGCCGTGGGACGTTGGCGAGGGCGGCTATCAGGTGGGCAACTTCCCCGTAGGCTGGACGGAATGGAATGGCAAATACCGCGACGAGGTCCGGGCCTATTGGAAGGGCGAGGGAGGTCTGGTTGGGGACCTGGCATACCGACTGACCGGCTCTAGCGACCTCTACGAGCACGGCGGCCGCCGTCCCTACGCCAGCATCAACTTCGTCACCGCCCACGACGGATTTACCCTCCAGGACCTCGTCTCCTACGATGAGAAGCACAATGAAGCGAACGGCGAGGACAATAACGACGGCGAGAGCCACAATACAAGCTGGAATCACGGCGAAGAAGGACCCACCGATGACGCTGAGATTCGGCGCCTCCGAAACCGCCAAAAGCGCAACTTCCTGGCTACACTCCTACTCTCCCAGGGAGTACCCATGATCGTCTACGGCGACGAGTTGGGACGCACCCAAAACGGCAATAACAACGCATATTGTCAAGACAATGAGATAAGCTGGATCGGCTGGGACCTTTCGAGGGCGGACAGAAACTTTCTCGCCTTCGCGCGGCGTATGATCCGGCTCCGCAAAGAGCATCCCGCTTTCCGGCGGCGACGCTTTTTCCAGGGGCGCCGGATCAAGGGCGCCGGTGTCAAGGATATAACCTGGCTCACCCCCGCCGGAACCGAGATGAGCGACGAAGAGTGGGACAATTCTTACGCCCGCTCACTGGGGTTGCACATGGCCGGATACTCCGAACACCAGTACGATTCGGAGGGGCGTCCGGAGGTAGACGACGATTTCCTGATGCTCTTCAACGCCCACCACGAGGAGATCCCCTTCACCATCCCCGAAGGCCCGGAAGACGCCCGCTGGGAGGCGATAGTGGACACAAGTTACGCGTCCGGCCTCCGCTCGGACGGGTTCTTCAAACCGGGTGACGAATATACCCTACAAGACCGTTCGATGGCCGTCCTCGTCAATCGCCAGCCCGAAACCGAAGACGAGGAAGCCGAGTGAAACGCCGCCACTACCTGCCCTTTGGGGCCGAAGTCCAGGGCAACGGTGAGACCAGGTTTACTATCTGGGCGCCCGCCGTCGACAGCGTAGACCTCGTACTCGATGACGGGGAAGGGATCTCCATGCAAAGGGGCGAGAAGAGCGTCTTTAGCGCCACGTCCGAAGCCGGGCCGGGAACTCGCTACAAGTATCGGATAGACGGCGAGCAGGACGTGCCGGACCCGGCCTCCCGCTACCAGCCAGAGGACGTACACGGGCCGAGTCAAGTAGTGGACCCGGAGTCTTTCGACTGGCGGGACGAAGACTGGAAGGGCCGTCCCTGGGAGGAGACTATCCTCTACGAGCTGCACGTAGGGAGCTTCACACCGGAGGGAACCTTTGCGGGGGTAAAAGAGAAGCTGGATCACCTCGTGGACCTGGGCGTCACGGCGATAGAGTTAATGCCGCTCTCGGACTTCCCCGGCGGGCGAAATTGGGGCTACGACGGCGTGTTGCCCTACGCCCCGGACAGTTCATATGGGACGCCGGAGGATCTAAAGGAGCTCGTGCAGGCGGCCCACGAGAAAGGTCTCATGGTCTTCCTCGACGTGGTGTACAACCACTTCGGGCCGGAAGGGAACTACCTGAACTCCTACGCGCCACAGTTCTTCACCGGCCGGCACGAGACGCCCTGGGGCGCGGCGGTGAACTTCGACGGAGAAGGCTGCGAGCATGTGCGGGAGTACGTGATCCACAACGCGCTGTACTGGATCGAGGAGTACCACATAGACGGCCTTCGCCTCGACGCCGTCCACGCCCTCTACGACGACTCGGAGAAGCACGTCCTGGAGGAACTGGCGGAGCGGGTACAGGATGGGATCGGCCGAGACCGACACATCCACCTCGTGCTGGAGAACGAATCCAACGACGCACACTACATGCGGAGCGGGCTCTACAAAGCGCAGTGGAACGACGATTTTCACAACGCCCTCCACGTGACGCTGACAGGCGAAACGAGCGGATACTATGGGGGATACTCCGACGCCCCGATGCGCCATCTCGCGCGCTGCCTGGGAGAAGGGTTCGCCTACCAGGGCGAGCCGTCGCTCTACCGGGATGGGGAGAAGCGGGGAGAGCCCAGCGCCGACCTGTCGCCCACGTCCTTCGTCTCTTTTCTCCAGAACCACGACCAGGTTGGGAACCGGGCTTTCGGGGAGAGGATCTCCGCTCTCGCTTCCCCCGAAGCCGTGCGGGCGGCAGCGGCGATATATCTGCTTTCGCCCCAGATCCCGATGCTCTTTATGGGTGAGGAGTGGGCGGCGGAAGAGCCGTTCCTGTTCTTCTGCGATTTCGAGGAGGACCTGGCGCCGCTCGTCACCGAAGGACGACGGGCGGAGTTCGCGAGCTTCCCCGAGTTCGACGATCCGGAGACTCGTGAACGAATCCCCGACCCAAACCACGGCGAGACTTTCGGGAAATCCGTCCTGGATTGGGATGGGGCCGGCGAGCACCGTAACTGGCTTGAGTTCTACCGGGAGCTGTTGCGGTTGCGAAAGCAGGAGATCGTGCCACGTCTCAGAAACATACCCGGCGGCGAGACCGCACACCGGCTCGTCGGCGACCGGGGAGTCAGGGTGCAGTGGACGCTAGGCGACGGGTCCCTGCTGACTTTGATGGCGAACCTGGATGAAGAACCGCAGGCCGGGTTCGAGCAGGCGACCGGCAAGCTCCTCTACGCTACCGAGGGCGCTACAGAGAGCGAGCGGGAATTGCCGCCCTGGTCTGTAGCGTGGTATCTGAGGGAATCCGATTGAGGGTCCCGCGCGCCACCTACCGGCTCCAGCTAAACAAGGACTTCACCTTCGCCGACGCCACGGAGTTGGTGCCGTACCTCTCGGATCTCGGGATAAGCGACCTGTACGCGTCGCCGTACATGAAGGCCCGCCCCGGCAGCACCCACGGCTACGACATCACGGACCACAACGCGCTGAACCCCGAGATCGGGAGCCCGGAAGAGCACGCCCGCCTGGTGGACGAACTTCACGCGTACGGTATGGGCCACCTCCTCGACTGGGTACCGAACCACATGGGGGTGGGGGCGGACAACCGGTGGTGGCTCGATGTCCTGGAGCACGGCCCGGCCTCTCCCTACGCCCGCTTCTTCGATGTGGACTGGTATCCGACCAACCGCGTCCGGTTGCGCGGGAAAGTCCTCCTGCCGGTCCTAGGTGATCACTACCGGGTCGTCCTCGAAGACGGCAATCTCGAATTGGAGTTCGACCCGATGGAAGGCTCTTTCTCCGTAAACTACTACGAGCACCGCTGTCCGCTGGACCCGAAGACCTACCTGATGGTGCTCGAAGGCCTGCCGGAGCTGCCGGAGGACGAGCACACCCTGGAGCTTCAGAGCCTCGTAACGGCCTTCGGCAACCTGCCGGGCCGGGCCGAGGAGGACGAGGAAAGTGTGGCCGAGCGGAGCCGGGACGCCGCGATCCACAAGAGTCGTCTCGCCCGGCTGTACGCCGAATCTCCCGATGTCGCCCGCGCCATCGAGGAATGTGTGGAGCGGATAAACGGTAAGGCCGGGGACTCGGAGAGCTTCGAGGCGTTGCATAGGGTTTTGGAGGAGCAGGCTTACCGGCTCGTTTATTGGCGGGTGGCGAGCGATGAGATCAACTACCGCAGGTTCTTCTCCATCAACGACCTCGCCGGCATTCGGGTCGAAGATAAACAGGTCTTCGACGAAACGCACCGGCTCGTTCTAGACCTCATCCGCGAGGGCAAAGTCGACGGCCTGCGCCTGGACCACCCCGATGGCCTCTATGATCCGGCAGGCTACTTCCGGCGGCTGCAACGGGCCGCAGCCGAGGCGATGAATAGCGACGAGGAGAAGCCCCTTTACGTCCTCGTCGAGAAGATACTAGCAGCCCACGAAGGATTGCCGGAGGACTGGCCGGTGGCCGGGACGACCGGCTACGAGTTCACAAACCTGGTCAACGGGCTGTTCGTCGATTCGGCGGGCGAGGCCGGCATGGAGCGGGCCTACCGGCGGTTTATCGGGCGGAACGTGGACTTCGCGGAACTGCTCTACGGCTGCAAGAAGACCGTCATGAGATCCGAGCTCGCCAGCGAGCTAAACGTACTCTCCCGCCGCCTGCTCCGTATCTCCGAGTACGGCCGCCGCACCTTCGATTTCACCATAAACGTCCTGCGCGACGCTCTCGCCGAGGTCGTCGCCCACTTCCCGGTCTACCGCACTTACATAACCGCCGAAGGCGTTTCAGAGACTGACCGGCGCTACGTGGATTGGGCGGTCTCCCGCGCCAGAAAGCAGAGCACCGCTGCCGACACGACGGTCTTCGATTTCATCCACGAAGTTCTGCTCCTGGAGGTTGACGGGCCGGACGATTACAAAGAACTCGCCGCTGCTTTTGTGATGAAGTTCCAGCAGTACACGGGGCCGGTTATGGCGAAGGGCATGGAGGACACGGCCCTGTACGACTACAACCGGCTCATCTCGTTGAATGAGGTCGGCGGGGAGCCCGAGCGGTTCGGGGTCTCGGTATCGGCTTTCCACCACCTGACCGCCGAGCGCGCGAAACGGTGGCCGCACTCGATGCTCGCAAGCTCCACGCACGACACCAAGCGCAGCGAGGACGTGCGGGCGCGCATAAACGTGCTCTCGGAGATACCCAACGAGTGGCGCGGTCAGGTCGTCCGCTGGGCCCGCACCAACCGCTCGCGCCGGCGTGAGGTGGACGGACGGGAGGCCCCGAGCCGCAACGACGAGTACCTGATCTACCAGTCCCTCGTCGGGGCGTGGCCGCTCGAATCACTCGATGAAAATGGCCTAGCCGAGTTCCGGGGGCGCATGAAAGCGTACGTGGAGAAGGCCATCCGGGAGGCCCAGGTCCATACCTCCTGGGTCAACGTAAACGAGGAGTATGAGGCGGCAGTTTCGGATTTCGTGGATGGTTTGCTCACACCGTCGGAGACAAACCTCTTCCTCGAAGAGTTCACGCCATTCGCCCAGCGGATAGCCAGGGTGGGGGCGTTGAACAGTCTCTCGCAGACCCTGATCAAGCTGACCTCCCCCGGCGTTCCCGACATCTACCAGGGCAACGAGCTCTGGGACTTCAGCCTCGTGGACCCCGACAACCGTCGCCCGGTGGACTACGCTCAACGAAGAAACCTGCTCGCCGAGCTAGACGGCATCGGCACGGACGAAGTCCGCTTCTTGCTCGACGCCTGGCAGGACGGCCGCCCGAAGCTCCACCTGACGCGCCGGGCACTAGCGTTGCGCCGGGAAAGCCCGGACCTGTTTGAGAAGGGAGAATACATTCCGCTAGAAGTCTCCGGCCCACGGGCGGATCACCTCGTCGCCTTCGCCCGTCGTCACGAAGACCGAATCGCCATAACCGTCGCCCCGCGACTGTACACCCGGCTCACGAACGTCTCCGGCGCCCTGTTGCCGGGACCGGACGTGTGGGCGGATACGAGGATTCACCTGCCGGAAGAGGTAGCCGAGACGGAGCTTCACAACGTACTGACCGGTGAGACGGTCGCGGCGGAGGGAGATCACGCAGGGCCTTTCCTCTCCGTCTCGGATGTGCTGCTGAGCTTTCCGGTTGCGCTGTTGACATCGTATCTCTAACCCTTACAGAAAGTTTTCTGGGCTTACTGACTCTCCTAAGATCTGTCCGCACTTGACCAGCGTTACTCGACGATCTACAGTCCTCTACATAAGCAACCCATCACGGTTCTTCATAAGATCTCTGGGGAAGGTTATATGGAGTGTGTAGGAACAAAGATAAGTACCTAGCAGGGGGGTTTTGGTGGAAGCTAGTAAGCCACACGTAAATCCCTACCTGTTTGAACGGCAACTAGAAGCGTTTCAGCGGTTCGTCGAAGAACAGTCCGGTGTTGCCTTCGTGTCGTTCGCGTCGAATCCGTACACCGAGAAGCAAGAGGGCTACAAGTACGAAATTCATCGTGCAGCCCGCGAGGCCCTAGCGTTTCAATCTTGGAAAAGAACCGATATTGGAAGCGGGAAGATAGCTGAAGCAGTCATTAGGGCTATTGAAATTCACGGAAATAACCTTGTGCCTTGGCAAGGACGCTACGGTGAGGAGGCTCGTCCACACAACTTACTCTATAAAATCAAGGATCAGCAAGACCAGTTGCGAAGAATCGAAGACTGTTTATTCAGACTCTACCGCGAGGAAAAAGACGAAGATTCCTTTGCCGAGTTGGCCGGCGTTTTCGGAAAGAAGTATGCACTTCTAGCCTATTTGTTTTTCTTGAAAGACCGCTAAAGGTACCTTCCAATCGCGCCTACGTTCTTTGATCGCGCATTCGGTTACTTAGGGGCTGACTTTAAGACCTCCCACAAATGCTCTTGGGACAACTACTTGATCTATATCGGTCTCATCGGCGAGCTCAAAGCTATGCTTGCCGAGCATCTATCAGGCGAAGTGAGCTTGCTTGATGCTCACTCGTTCGCGTGGATGCTGGCCGACCAGATGGAGCATGAGAACAGACTCGCCGATGTTCGAGACTATTTGCTCCTTCCATATACGGAACGCGAGGCTATAGTCAAAGCGCGTATTGGTCAGGGCAGATTCCGGGAAAGCCTAATTGATTATTGGGCAGCCTGCGCTGTTACGGGCTGTTCGGAAGTGGCACTGCTCCGTGCCTCACACATCAAACCGTGGGCTAAGGCTACGTTGGAGGAGAGGCTGAGTTTATACAATGGTTTGCTTCTGTCTCCGGCACTTGATGCATGCTTTGATTCCGGGTATGTTAGCTTTGACGATGAGGGGAAAATACTAATCTCCGAACACTTCAAGGCAGATGATGCACGCTGCTTGGGCGTTCATTCTGATATGTGCTTGAAGCGAATAGAACCAGAACACAAGAAATATTTAGGGTTCCATCGAGAGCATGTTTTTAAGTAAAGCTAACAGATCGTTAATCTAATTTTGTGGACCTCGAGATTCTCTAGAGCACTTCTCGAAACAACTGAACTCTCGTGTCTTTGAGTCTCGGACGTCCGACATTCGGCTACTGGCAGAGACACAGAACCGCAGAGTTTTTCAACGTTCAGTTCCTCTGCAAATTGCTGTAAACGCCTAGCCAGTGCCCATTATGACTCTCGCCGAGGAGGAACATCCCATATGCTTGGTTTGAGCTTCGGGTAGATAGTGGCTATAATGACAAGCAGAGATTCGGAGGAGGTGATTCTAGAATGAAGTCTTTCGAGAAGCTCAGGGAAGAGGGATTCAAGCAACTTTCCCAGGGCGCGGCCTACTGTGGCATTCCAACCATAGGGTTCAGCTCGGGCAGTCTGACTGGTAGTTCGACCATCGACAGCATCGCGCCGGTGATCGCCTTGCTGGGCGCGTTCCTGATGGCCGGAGTGTGGATGTTCCGGCGTTGGGGAACCTCGCCCGAGCCGCAGGTTCAACCTGAAACCTCTCCGAGGGTGACGGTAGCCAACAGCCAGGGGCAAGAACCTACAAACGCCTGATCGAGATGAACTAAAAAAGGGCCGGGAGAGAAGATCCTCCCGGCCCTTTCGCATGCTTTCTAAGCGTGGCTGGCGTTGGATCTCCGATCCCCCTGGCCTTGCGTGATCGCCTGTACTATCCCCGCCGCGACGATCACCACTGCCGCCGCTACCGCCAGGTACGCGGAGGTGTGGACCATTACCGAGCCGACCTCAGTGTTCGTCGAGCCACCGGCGGTATTGAAGGGAGGGTCGATTATCCGGTAGAGAATCCTCGCGCCGGAGGCGAAACCCAGCACCGCGATCAATCCGCCCAGAGCTGTCGGATTCAGTGGGGAACCCCCGCGTCCCGCCGCCACTACCAGGCCGACTATCACGAGCGTTATTGCCAGCACGAGACTGCTGGTGTGGGGAGTGGCGATCCAACCTCCCCAGCTGGTCGGACCCTCGTTGCCCACGAAACCCGTTACCGTGTAGAAGGTAAAGATGGTGTAGCCGAAGACGAATTGCGCCACGGCCGCCAGGGCCGCGATGCCTAGCCACGGATTCATGCCGCCCTGCTCCTCCGTAGCCCAGGAATAAGCTTCAGTGTTCCGGGCCGCCGAACTGAAGGCGTAAACGAATCCGCTGACCGTAACGACTACGCAGCCGACCAGGCCGATCCAGATTCCCGGCAGAAGCGTTACCTGTGCGGCATCCGACGGCCCGCAGCCGTACATCAGACACCCGAAGGGCGGGATGATCATACGGTAGCCAAGTTGCAAGGTGGCGAGCAGAGCTACTATACCCACTGCCAGCCCCATGCCGCGACCCTTGATGGGGTTACGACCGAGCGCCGTGAAGGAAAAAGCCCCGACCGCCACAAGCGCAGAGAGCAGGATCAGGTCCGAAGCGTGCGGTATCCCGAACCAGGCGTCCCGCACCTGTCCCTCGACGACGTAGAAGTTCGAGCCCAACGCTATGAACTGGAGGACGGAACCTGACAGCGCTACCCACATCCATGTAGTTATCCTCTTCATAATAGCTTGCAGCCTTGCGGAAGGTAAATGTGCCCTCCGTGAGCCGCTCCCAACTCCTTTCTCCGACGATATCCCTACCTTCCAGTCTACTGGAAACTCGAATCGTTGCAATGAAAACCGCTAAATGTTTGGCGTTATTGTAAAAACGGCTAATTTACTATACCTTCCCGCTACTGGAAGGTTTATAATGCATCGTAGTTCGCAGGGATTTGGTGGAAAGGGGACTCGACATAACCGAGACGGCCCTCAAGATAGGTGAAGTAGCACGGCTGGTAAACGTACCGGCCAAGACCTTACGCTACTACGAGGAGATAGGCTTGTTGTCTCCGGCCGGACGCACGGACGCCGGATATCGTCTCTACGGATGGCGCGAGCTAGAGCAGATCGAGTTCGTCCGCCGGGCCAAGCTGATGGGCCTTTCGTTGGAGGAGATAAAGAGCCTCGTCCATGCCGCCGAGGGTGGCATCCCCAACAAGGTCTTCCAGCGTCTGGACGGTCTCCTGGAACGCAGCCTGGAGGAGACCGAGCGCAAGATCGAGGAACTGCGAGCCTTACGGGAGAGTCTCTTGGAGTACCGGGAGCAGGCGTCGGAGTCCGAGGCGCAGGGCGCGTGCCGTTGCGGAGAGCTGGAACAGAGCGAGTTCTGCGGATGCGTCACGGCGGCCACCGACGGAGTTACACCGCCGAACCTTCGGGTCATCCGGGAGAACGACAGGTTCGTAAAGAAAGCAGAGGAGAATGGAGGATGCCGGTGCGGCTGCTGTCAGCCCGTAGCCGGCGAGGTCGTTTAACACCGAGGGAAGGGGCAAGACTATGAAGGTAGCGGTAGCTGGTAAGGGCGGTTCGGGAAAGACGACCATCTCGGCGACGTTGTCACGGCTTCTAGCGCGGCGCGGACATCCGGTGATGGCCGTGGATGGAGACCCGAACCCCAACCTCTCGGTCGCTCTGGGGATGAGCGAGGACATCCGCAACAAGATGGTCCGGGTGCCGAAGGACGTGATGGAGACGAAGGAAGAGGGCGGTACCCGGAGGCTGGTCATGACCCGTCCCATCGAGGAGGTTACGGCTGAGTACGCGATGCCCGCGCCGGATGGAGTCAACCTGATGGTGATGACGGGGGTGGATCACGCCGGAGCCGGGTGACTGTGCGCGGCGCACGCTCGGGTGCGCGGCCTGCTCGGTGAGCTGGCGACGGGAACCAACGGCGAGACAATGACCATAACCGACATGGAGGCTTCCATAGAGCACATGAGCCGGGGGACCATCCGGCACGTGGACGCGATGATCATGGTGACGGAACCTTACTTCCGGTCTCTGGAGACTGTTGGGAGAATGGCCCCGCTGGCTAAAGAGCTCGGTATCGGGAAAGTTTGGGCGGTGGCGAACAAGGTTCGCTCAGAGAGGGACGAGGAGATCATCCGCTCCTACTGCGCGGAACACGGAGTCGAACTCGGCGCGGTCGTTCCCTGGGACGAGGCGATACAGGAGGCCGACAGAGAGGGGCGGGCGCTGATGGACTACGATCTCGCGGCCCCGGCGGTAGAGGCGGTCGAGGGGATCGCGGACCTGGTGGAAGGCAAATCGGGGAGCGACGGGAGAGGTGAGCAAGCATGACCACTCAAGCGCCCACAGGCGTAGAGACTCCGGGCAGGGTTCAGGCGCCGGAAGAGGAGCGGCGCCGGGCGCCGGAGGGACCCGTCAAGGTGGTCCACGCCTTCTGGATGGCCGGGATGAGCTGCGACGGGTGTTCGATCTCCGTGACCGGGGCGACGAATCCCAAGGTCGAGGATCTGCTGGCCGGAATCATCCCCGGCCTCCCGAAGGTCGTTCTTCACCACCCGGTGCTCGCTGAGGAGGTGGGGGAGGACTTCATCCATCCCTTCAAGCTGGCGGAGGAAGGGAAGCTCGACGCGCCGTACGTGTGCATTTACGAGGGCTCCATAGCGGACGAGCGGATCGCCGCCGAGCACGGCGGATACTTCTCGGCGATGGGGATGCAAGCCATTGAGGCCGGCGAAGAGGAGCCTCTCGACGGCGGCACGCCTCTCTCGACCGCCGAGCGGATGGCGCAGATGGCGCCGGGAGCGGCGGCGGTAATAGCCATCGGCACGTGCGCGACCTGGGGTGGAGTCCCGGCCGCCGCCGGCAACCCGACCGGCGCGATGAGCCTCATGGACTTCCTCGGCAAGGACTACCGGAGCGCCCTGGGATTGCCGGTCATCAACATCCCCGGCTGCGCCCCGATCGGGGACAACTTCACGGAGACGGTGGCGGCGATCCTGATGTTCCTTCAGGGCATCGGGCCGTTGCCCGAGTTCGACGAGCTCGGCCGTCCGGCCTGGCTCTTCGCCGAGACCGTCCATCGCGGCTGTACGCGGGCCGGTTACTACGAAGAAGGCGTTTTCGCCGAGAATTACGGCGACAAGGAGTGCCTGGTCGAGGTCGGCTGCTGGGGACCGGTCGTCAACTGCAACATCGTCTCGCGCGGCGCCCAGTCTCATATGGGGGGCTGCATGGCGGCGGGGGGGCCGTGCATCGGATGCACCATGCCGGGCTTCCCGGACAAGTTCGCGCCGTTCTACGAGACCCCTCCGGGCTCCACGGTCTCCAGCACGGCTTCACGTACTCTAGGGTTCGGCATCCGGCGGCTCCGCGCCCTGAGCAACCACGACCGCAACCGGGAGACGCGGTGGGACGCGGTGGCCGGGGGCGAAGTCCCGACCGGGTGGGGTGAGATCGAGAAGCCGGGCTTGCTGGATAAGACGGTCCACTTCTTCTACGAGAAGCTGCAGTTCTCCGGCAACAAGAGGAAGCCGGGACGCGGAGACTCGCGCAAGTACTTCATGGATATGCCGCCCCGCGCGGAGGGCATGCAGGCGCCCCGCGACGCCGACGAGCCGGCGGAGAGGGGGTAGGCCGTGACGGACGCGCAACTATTCGCGGTCTGGGGCTGGAGCCTGGTGGTCGCGGCGGTCGTGGTGTTGCTCGCCGCGATCCTGCTAATAGCCATCCTGCTCGTCGCCCGGCGCATCCTGGCGCACGGCGCTCAGGCGCTCGAAGCGGCGGAGGCCATAGCGGAGGACACGGAGATCATTTGGGCGCTGGACGAGACGAACCGGCTCGCCGAAGAGGTCCTCGAAGCCGCCGAGAACATAGAGGAGCGAGGAGGACATATCGCCGGGGCCCTGCAAGGCGACCGGGCGGCGAGCGGGGGAGGTACGGTATGACGCTGGCGCTGGTGAGTGAAGGCGCGGGATACACGGTGTGGTTGGTCTCGCTGGGGATCGGGGCGGTGGTGATCCTGGTCGTCGCGGTGTTGCTCACCCTGATCGTTCGTACCGCCCGCCAGATAGATGGGGCGGTCTCGGACATCTGGACCGTCGGGCAGCGGATAGCGAACAACACCATCCACATTCCGCTCCTCAACCACACGAACCGGGTGGTGGACGACATCCTGGAGAGGGCTGGTGGGATCGACGGGGCTACAAACGCCATCGAGCAGCACGCCCTGGAGTGTCCCGGGTGACCGCACTGCGTCCTCGGTCGAGGACAGGGGGTATGAAGTGGTAGTTCTCTTGATGGCGCTTTCGGCGCTCGCGGTGGTGGTGCTCTTCGGGGCGCTGGTGTTCTATTTGATCCGGATTATCTCCGCCCTGGAGAGCATCGGCGGTGACACGCCGAGAGGGTACAGCAGCCGGTCGAGCTACCTCTCCAAGATCGCCTTTGGCGTAAGAGCCATCGAACAGCAGACGGGCCACCTCGGCCCGGAGGTCACCCGCCTGAACGAGAGCCTCGGTCAGGCCGCCGGTGGACTGAAGAGCATAGACGATCATCTTGGGCGGACCATTGAGGCCGCCGGACGGCAGGAAGGAGCTTAGGGTGGAGATACCGGTTGCAGTGTACGTGATCTGGTGGATCACCCTCATCGTCGCCGTGGTGGTCGTGCTGCCGCTGGCCGTCTACTTGCTACACCGCACCCTCAACGCCGCCCGGCAGATAGAGCGGTACGCCGCGCGGGCGCTCGAAGCTGGGGTTGGGATAGCGGGCAATACCGAGAACGTCTCAGCCCTCGAAGACACCATCTCCACGGCGACGGGCATCCTGGAGACGACGAACTCTATCGAGGAACGGACCGGCGCGATCGAGGGCGTCTTCGAGACCCGGACGGGAGGAGCACGATGAGCATCCTGACGATCCTGACGCTGGTGGCCGTGGCGATTGTGGTGCTGGTTCTGGTCGTGTACCTGGTGGGGATCGCCTACTATCTGGCGAAGGCGGACCGGCATCTGGTGAAACTGGCCGGAGGTTTGCAGGCTATACAGGGTCACGTCCGGCCGCTACCGGAGCATCTCGGGACGATCAACGGCGCGCTCAAGGCGCTCCGGGACGACCTGCGCGGGACCGACCGGCACCTCGAAGGTGTCGGCCGGATACTGAAACGCGAATAGGAGGGTCTAAAAAGTGTGCTTTAAGAACCTGCCGGTGGAGTTCGACTCCGAGGGAAAACCATATCTGAGGGATGATGTCCGGGACCCGTACGGCACGGAGCGGAGCCCGGACCTGAATGGCGGTTCGATCGCCACGTTGAGCCGGGACCAGATCGAAGACCTCCTCGCCCGCAACGGCCACATCCAGCAGAAGAACTTCGACCCCGTAACGCGGGTCGCCGGGGCTCTGGCGTTTCACTCGGTCGTGGACCTGGAGGAGCGGAAGGTCCTGGAGAGCCGGTCGGTGGCTACCCTCTTCCGGGGATATGAGATCATCATGATGGGCCGCGACCCGCGCGATGCCATCTACATCACCAGCCGGGCCTGCGGCGTGTGCGGCGGGACCCACTCTGGCACGGCGGCCCTGGCGACCGAGATGGCGATAGGCATCAAGCCGCCGCCGATGGGCATCGTGCTGCGGAACATGCTCTCGGTCCTGGAATATCTGCTCGACCTGCCGCTTCACCTCTTCATGCTTGCGGGGCCGGACTTCTCGGAGAACGTCATCCGCAAGACAAACCCAGAGATCTGGGACCGCGCGACGCGCACGGAAGCCCCACACGCCAACGTCCACGGCTACGCCACCATGGGCGAGTTGATGACGGACATGAACGCGCTCTCCGGCTCGCTGTATCTGGAGGCACTGGGGATGACCCGCGTGGCAAAGGAAGCCTACGCGCTCATCGGTGGCAAGTTCCCGCATCCGCAGACGATGGTTCCCGGTGGTGTGAGCGCCACGGTAAGCATCTCGACGATGAATGAGATCTACCTCCGCTTGCAGCAGTTCTTCGACTACGGCAAGAAGTGCGCGGCGATCTACGACGATATCTGCGACTTCTTCTACGACGCCAACCCTCAGTACCGCGACGTTGGCCGCACGCCCGCGAACCTCATAGACCTGGGCGTCTGGGATGACCCGTACGCCTACGACGCGACCTACGAGAACTGCAACGAGTGGGGCGAGAAGCGGTGGGCTACGCCGGGCGTGATCGTGGACGGTCAGCTCGTGACGACGAAGCTCCAGAACATCAACCTGGGGATGGAGGAGTTCATAGATCACTCCTTCTACGAGGAATGGAACGGGAACGGACAGGCTTTCAAGACCGACCCGCTCGGCGCGCCGTTGAGCCCGCACCACCCCTGGAACAAGGAGACGAAGCCCCGTCCGCAGGCCCCGAATTGGCGGGAGAAGTACACCTGGTCCACCTCTCCTCGGTGGGACCGGATGCCGATGGATGCCGAATGCACCGCCCGTATGTGGACCACCGCCGCAGCCCAACTACTCCCCGATAACCCCTACATAGAGCCGACCGGTCACAGCCTCAAGCTGCTGCTGCCGCGGGGACGGGAGCCGGAGAGGGAGCTTGAGTGGAAGATCCCGGACGTGTGGAATGCCCTGGAGCGCGACCGGGGCCGCGCCTACTGCGTCGCCTATACGGCACTCGTCGGACTCAACACCTGGAACCAGGGGATGGAGCTGATGAAGGCTGGCAAAACCGACGTCAGCGCGAAGTACGAGGTCCCGAAGGGCCAGCGTCTGGGGGTCGGGTTCTGGGGGGCGGGGCGTGGTTACGTCAGCCATCACATGATGCTGGATGACGGGGTTGTGACGAACTACCAGATCATCACTCCTTCGACCATCAACGCCTCGCCGCGCGACCCGTGGGGAACGCCGGGGATGTACGAGATCGCCGCTCTAAACACCCCCATCCTGGAGAACAGCCCCGAGGGTAAGTTCCAGGGCATAGACATCCAACGCTCGATCCGCTCCTTCGATCCCTGCATGCCGTGTACCACGCACATCCATACCGAGGGAGGCGGCGTCGTCACGCGCGAGGTCAACACCTGCGCCTGCGGGGCTGACGATTAGCCATCAGCAGGCAGCCATCAGCCGTCAGCAAGAGCCTGATGATAGCTGAGGTCTGGAGGCTAATGTGAGGGATTTTAGAGAGTTGAAGGTCTGGGAGAAGAGCCACAAGTTGACACTGGAAGTATATAAAGCTACCGCGCGATTTCCCCAAGAGGAGTTGTACGGATTGATGAGTCAGATAAGGAGATCCTGCGCTTCGATCCCGGCGAATATCGCCGAGGGTTGCGGCAGAGACGGTAGTGCCGAGCTCGCTCGTTTCTCTCGCATCGCCGCAGGTTCCGCGAGCGAACTCGAATACCATCTACTCCTCGCCAACGAACTGGACTTCCTGAACACCACGGACCACGATCAACTCACCACGGAAGTAACCCAAATAAAGCGGATGCTCACCTCATTCATCCAAAAGCTGAAAGCTAATGGCTAATGGCTAAAAGCTCAAAAACCCTCGTCGCCGGCGTCGGCTACCAGCACCTGAGCGACCTCTCGTTCGGGTCGATTCTGGCTGAACGTATGAAGGCGATGGAGTGGCCCGAGGATGTCTGGGTAGAGGACTTTGGGTGGGGGCCGATCTCCATCCTGCACTGGTTCGAGGAGAGCCCCGGCAAGAATTTCGAGCGGGCCATATTTGCCGGGGCCATCGAGCGTGGCCGGGAGCCGGGCAACCTCTACACCTACGCCTGGCTCCACGAGAAACCCGACCCGGAGGTGGTGCAGGAACGCATCTCCGAGGCGCTGACCGGTGTTATAAGCCTGGAGAACTTATTGATCATCGCCCACCACTTCGACGCGCTTCCGGCGGACACGACCGTTATAGAGCTGGAGCCGGTGGAGCAGGAGTGGGGATCGGAGATGAGCGAGATCGGCCAGCAAAGGGTGGCGGAGACTATCGCCTGGATCCAATCCGAAGTCCAAACGAAGCCGCATTCGAACGGCAACGGCCGCAAGGAGGTGCGAAACCGATGAACGACAACGGCGACAAACCGTTTGAGCCCGTAGAGGCTCTACGCTGCCGCGACGACATCCTGCAGGCGATGTACTGGATGCGCGGCGAGGGCTTCGGCGAAGACGCCGACGTAAACAGCCTCGTCAGTTTCCTTGCCCTGGACGAAGCTCTGCTGCGCGAGCAACTGGACATCCTAGTCGAAGAAGACCACCTGGAAGAGACTGAGGGACGTTACCGGCTCAGTGAGCTCGGCTCGAAGGAGGGCGGCCGACGCTTCGCCGACGAGTTCTCCGGGTTGCAGGAGACGGCCCACGGCGAATGCGGTCCTGAATGTCCACACTGCCAGGGCGTCTCCCGCGACGCCTGCGTACACTGCGCCCCCGAGCCGTCAGCCGTTGGCTCTCAGCCCTCAGCAGATCACTGATAGGTACGTGCGCGACTTCAGAGAACTAAAAGTATGGGAGAAGAGCCATAATTTGACTTTAGCGATCTACAAAGCCACGGCAACATTCCCTCGGAGTGAGTTATACGGACTGACGAGCCAGATAAGGAGGTCTTGTGCTTCGATCCCGGCGAATATCGCCGAAGGCTGCGGCAGAGACGGTGATGCCGAACTTGCCCGTTTCTTAAGGATCGCTGCTGGTTCGGCAAGTGAGCTCGAATATCATCTCCTACTCGCCAGGGATCTGCTTCTACTACAAAACCTACCTTATGAAAGCCTCTCCAAAGAGGTGACCGAGATAAAACGTATGCTCACCTCATTTATCAAAAAGCTGAAAGCTGACCGCTGATGGCTAAAAGCTCCAGAAAACAGATCCCGGTGGTGCAGGTGTCTAGCCCAACCCCGGAGCTGCCGCACGAGTTCCAGCATCTTCTGGAGTGGATCGGGACCGGCGTCGAGCGGATGGAAGAGATAGAGGATGAGAAGATCCGCGAGGAGGTCTTCGCGCTCCTCGAAGGTATAGACGTTCTGCACCGCCAGGGACTGGGACGCATATTCGACCTCATCGGCAGCCTCGGCGGTCCGCAGGCCGTGGAGCAGATCTCGCAGGATCCGATCGTGCGTACCCTGCTGGAGATGTACGATCTCCCCGAGGCCAATGAGCGGACGCAGGTGGAGCGCGCTCTGGAAGACGTCTACCCATACTTCGAGTCTCACGGCGGCAAGCTGGACCTCCTGGGAGTCGAGAACGGACGTGTGCGGGTACGTCTCTCTGGGTCGTGCGAAGGGTGTCCCGGTACGGCGACGACCCTGCAACGCGTTGTCGAAGAGGCTCTGCGGGAAGGCTTCCCCGGCTTTACAGAATTGGTGGCGGAGGAGCCGCCTCCTCCTGAGCCGAAGAACATCGTCCAACTCGGACGCCGTCCGCTGCGACGCCCGCGATGGGTTGCGGCAGGGAATTTGGAGGATCTTGAACCGGGAGCATTACGACCGCTGCGACTGGAGAACGAACCCCTGATCCTGACCCTTCTGGAAGGAGAGGTCTACGCTTACCGGGATGGATGCCCGACGGGGAGCGCCCTCACTCTGCAGCTCGGTAGCGTGGAGGGGACGATGCTCGTCTGCCCCTGGCACGGTTGCCGCTACGATCTGCGAACCGGCAAGCGCGAGGACGCCGAGGGAAAACTATCCGTGCTCCCCGTAGCTGTGCAGGACGGCGAAGTAAAGATCGCGCTCGGTACCGAAGAGGTTGAGGCGGAGTGAAGCCCCGTGTGCTGGTCGCCGGGATGGGCAACGACTTGCGCCAGGACGATGGCTTCGGCATAGCGGTAATCCGTCGCTTCGAGGCGGCCGGAGTGCCGGAGGATGTCCGAGTATACGAGTCCGGCATCGCCGGCATCGGACTGGTCCAGGAGTTGATGGATGGCTATGAGTCTCTCATCATCGTGGACGCAACTGACCGGGAGGCCGAGCCCGGTACCGTCTTCCTGCTGGAGGCGGAGGTTCCGGCACAGGAAGCGATGACGGAAGAGAGCCGGCAGGAGTTCCTGGCTGACACGCACCTCGCGGTCCCCTCGCAGGCCCTGACCCTCGCCAGCGCCCTCGGGATTCTGCCCCAGTCAGTCTACATCCTGGGATGTCAGCCGAAAGAATGTGGACTGGGAATGGAGCTTAGCGAGCCGGTGGAGCGAGGAGTTACCGAAGCTCTGGAGCGGCTGCGGGAGATCACCGCTCACCTGACGCGCGAGACGGCCGCGTCTTGAAGACACCCACCAAAGAACGCCGTGAGGTCTCCGTGCGAGGCATCGTGCAGGGCGTGGGGTTCCGTCCGTTCGTCTACGCTCGGGCACGCAAGCACGGGCTTACCGGCGCCGTCCGCAACGACGCCGAAGGAGTCCGCATCGAGGTCGAAGGCGCGCCGGAGGAGCTAGAATGCTTCGTGCGCGCGCTGGAGGAGCCTCCGCCGTTGGCGGTGATCGAAGCTGTCGAATGGCGTTCGCTTGCGGTTCGGGGAGACTCGGAGTTCCGCATCGAGGAGAGCCGGGAAGGACTGCGGCGGCACGCGCTCGTCTCCCCGGACGTTGCGACCTGCGAAGACTGTCTCGGCGAACTCCTGGACCCCGAAGACCGGCGCTACCGCTATCCGTTTACGAACTGCACCAACTGCGGGCCGCGTTTCACCATCACCCGCCAGGTCCCCTACGACCGCGCGACTACAACCATGTCCGGCTTTACGATGTGCGCCGAGTGCCAGAGCGAGTACGGCGATCCTACTAACCGCCGCTTCCACGCCCAGCCGAACGCCTGCCCGGTCTGTGGTCCGCAGGTGCGGCTGCTGGACAAGTTCGGCCACGAACTTCAGACAAAGCAGGAAGACTCGATCCGGCGCGCCGCCCGGATGCTGCGCGGCCGGGCCATCGTCGCCATAAAGGGCCTCGGCGGCTACCATCTGGCCTGCGACCCGTTTGACGAAAGGGCTGTTAGGACCCTGCGGGGACGCAAGGTGCGTCAGGACAAGCCGTTCGCGCTGATGGCGCGGGATATGGAGCAGATCCGCGAGTTGTGCCGCGTCACGCCCGAGGATGAGAAGCTGCTCACCTCTCCGCGACGTCCGGTGGTTCTGCTGGAGCGCCGGGATGAGAGCGGCGTCGCCGAGGAGGTCGCCCCGCGCCAGAAGACGCTCGGCGTGATGTTGGCCTACACCCCGCTCCATCACCTGCTGTTGCGGGACGCCGGCATCCCGCTCGTAATGACCAGCGGTAACAACTCCGACGAGCCCATCGCGTATAAAGATGACGAAGCGTTCGAGCAGCTAGGTGAGATCTCCGACTACTTCCTCGTCCACGACCGCGAGGTTCACATGCGTACCGATGACAGCGTGGTGCGGCTCGTTCGCGGTGAAGAATATCCTATCCGCCGTTCCCGAGGCTACGCACCCGCGCCGCTCACTCTGGCGGAGAGCTTCGGGCAGCACACCCTGGCCTGCGGTGGAGAACTCAAGAACACTTTCTGCGTGGCGAAGGACCACCACGCCTTCATGAGCCACCATATCGGCGACCTGGAGAACTACGAGACGCTGCGGTCGTTTAGGGAGGGGATCGAGCACTTTTGCCGGCTCTTCGACGTGAAGCCGGAGGTGGTCGCCTACGACCTGCATCCCGAATACCTCTCCACCAAGTACGCCCGCGAGCTTGAGGAGGCTGGGCTTCCGGCGGTTGGGATTCAGCACCATCATGCTCACGTGGCGAGCTGTCTGGCGGACAACGAACGGTCGGCCGGAGAGCGTGTGATCGGGGTAGCGCTGGATGGGACCGGCTACGGTACCGACGATACCATCTGGGGCGGCGAGTTCTTCGAGGGGAGCATCGCGGAGGGCTTCACGCGCCGGGCGCACCTGGAGTACATGCCCCTGCCTGGCGGCGCTGCGGCCATCCGCCAGCCCTGGCGCATGGCCGTCGCCCAACTCGTCGAACTCTACGGCCTGGAAGAAACTTTGAAGCTCCCGCTTCCGATAGTCCAAAAAACGGGCGGGCGGGATGTTCGGCTCGTCGCCCAACTTGTCGAGCGCGGACTGAACACGCCGTCCACCTCCAGCGCCGGACGCCTCTTCGACGCGGTCTCGGCCCTGGTTGGGTTGCCTGGGACTCGCCGGACCACCTACGAAGGCCAGGCGGCCATCGAACTGGAGTTGGCCGCGAACGGCCCGGTGGACGGCGGCTACCCGTTCCATCTGAGAGCCAGGGAGAACGGCTGGAGCGTCGAGACTAAGGAGACACTGGCCGCCGTGGTCGAAGACCTGCTCTCCGGAACCCCGGTGGCGGAAGTATCTTCCAGGTTCCACCGGACGATGGCGGAGGTGGTCGTCGCGGTCTGCGAGAGGATTCGGGAGGCCGGAACGGATGCGGTAGCGCTTTCGGGAGGCACGTTCCAGAACTTGCTGCTCCTGGATCAGGTAGTAGGGTTACTGGAGGAGGAAGGGTTCACGGTCTACCGTCATCGGCGGGTCCCGGCTAACGACGGCGGGCTTGCGCTGGGACAGGCTATATTGGCGGATAAAGTTTATAGGGAGAGGTAGTTGATAACCTATGCATATCGAAGCAAAGCTGGAAGAGATGGGGCTAAAGCTACCCGAACCGGTCAAGCTGCCGCCGGGGGTACAGCCTTCGTTCTCGTGGGTGCGGGTGCGCGGCGAGAAGGCTTACATTAGCGGCCACGGTCCCCTGAACCAGGATGGCTCGCCTGCCGGGCCGTTTGGTAAGGCGGGCGCAGAAGTCTCGCCGGAGGAGGGTTACGAAGCAGCGCGGCTGACGGCGCTTGCGATGCTCGGCAGCCTCAAGCGCGAGCTGGGAGATCTGGACCGGGTAAGCGCGTGGCTCGTGGTCCATGGAATGGTCAATGCGGCGCAGGACTTCAAGGGAACGACCAACGTTATCAACGGGTTTTCGGACCTGATCCTGGAACTGTACGGCCCTGAAGCCGGCATGCACGCCCGCACGGCAGTAGGGATGACGACGCTGCCGCTGGGGCTGCCGGTCACGATAGCGGCGGAGATCGAAGTAAGAAGTTGACGTCTCTCAAAGGCAAGGAGGAGTAGAATTATGTGTTTGGGGATACCGGGACAGGTAGTGGAGATCGTGGACGAGGACATCTATCTGGCGAAGGCCGAGGTCGGGGGAGTCCGGAGGAACATCAACATCGGGCTGGTCCATCACGACGAGGAGCGGATCGAGATCGGGGACTGGGTGCTCATCCACGTGGGCTTCGCCATGTCGAAGCTCGACGAGGAGGAGGCGCACTCGGCGTTGCGCGCGCTGGAGCAGATCGGGGAAGAATACGAGCTGGAGTTGGAGGAACTCAAAGCCTCCCGGATAGAGTGACCATGAAGGAAGATTTGATAATGCCTGAGACCTGCACCCTGGACCACGATGGCTGCATCACCTGCTCCGACGCGGGCATCCCGGTGCGGGTCGTCTCGATAGTAGGAGACGACGCCCTCTGCGAGGATTCGGTAGGGAATCGGACGGAGATCGCGGTGGAGCTAGTGTCCCCCGTGCGGGCTGGAGAGGTACTGCTGACACACGGAGGTGTCGCCATCGGCAAGGTGATCGAAGACCCACACACCCCGAAGCTGACAGGCTGAAATGCTGACAGCTGACAAGCCGCCGACCGGAGGGAGGCACAATGAAATACGTAGATGAGTTCCGAAACGGCGAGCTGGCGCGGGCGGTATCGGCGAATATCGCGTCGCTGACGGACCCGGATCGGCACTACAAACTCATGGAGGTCTGCGGCGGCCACACCCACACCATCTACCGCCACGGCATAAAGGATTTGCTGCCCGACCAGATCGAACTGGTCCACGGCCCCGGCTGCCCCGTCTGCGTCCTGCCTATGGGCCGGGTGGACGAGGGCATCTCCATAGCCGAGCGCCCCGAAGTCATCTTCACCTGCTTCGGGGACATGATGCGTGTCCCCGGTTCCCGCGGAAACCTGCTCGAAGTAAAGGCCGAAGGCGCGGACATCCGCATGGTTTACTCTCCGCTCGACGCTCTCCGCATAGCCCGCGAGAACCCCGACCGCGAGGTCGTCTTCTACGCCATCGGCTTCGAGACCACCGCCCCGTCCACCGCCCTGACCCTGCAGCGCGCAAGGAAAGAAGGCATCGAGAACTTCTCCGTCTTCTGCAACCACGTAACCATAGTGCCGCCGGTGCGGGCACTGCTGGACTCGCCGGACCTGCGCCTGGACGCCTTTATCGGACCGGGCCACGTCTCCACGGTGATCGGGTGCAGGCCCTACGAGTTCATGCCCCAGGACTACGGCAAGCCGTGCGTGGTGGCGGGCTTCGAGCCGCTGGACCTCTTGCAGTCCATCCTGATGCTGATGCACCAGCTCAAGGACGGGCGTTGCGAGGTCGAGAACCAGTATGGTCGGGTCGTACCCTGGGAAGGCAACCTGCAGGCGCTCAAGAGCATGGCCGAGGTCTTCGAGCTGCGCCCATACTTCGAGTGGCGGGGGCTCGGTTTCATCGCCCAGTCCGCCCTCAAGCTCTCCGACGCCTACGCCGATTTCGACGCCGAGTTGCGCTACTCCACGCCGGGTGTGCGCGTCGCCGACCCGAAAGCCTGCCAGTGTGGCGAGGTCCTGAAGGGCGTCCTCAAGCCACCCGAGTGCAAGGTCTTCGGTACGGCTTGTACGCCGGAGCGTCCGCTGGGTGCGCTCATGGTCTCCTCCGAGGGCGCGTGCGCCGCCTACTATAACTTCGGGCGCAAGTCCTACGAGAAGGTCGAGATCGGGACCAAAGGATGACCGAGCGCGAACAGCGCGTCCTCGACGCCCTCGAACAGAACCGCCGCCGTCCGCCGAAGTTTACCGCCCCGCGCATAGACATGAGCCACGGCGCCGGCGGCAAGGCGACCCACAAGCTCATAGAGGGTCTACTGCTCCCGGCGCTCGAAAACCCGTCACTAGCTCCGCTCGGAGACGCGGCCCTCATCCCCTTCGGCGACGCCCACATCGCCCTCTCCACCGACTCCTACGTGGTACGTCCGCTCGTCTTCCCCGGCGGTTCCATTGGGGAACTCGCGGTAAACGGTACCGTCAACGACCTGGCAGTATCCGGAGCTACTCCGCTCGGCCTCTCCGCCGCACTCATTATCGAGGAGGGGCTGGAGACGGAGATTCTCACCCGTGAGGTAGAAGCGATGGCGAGAGCCGCCGAACAGGCCGGAGTCTACATCGCCACCGGCGACACCAAGGTCGTCGAGCGCGGCAAGGGCGACGGACTCTACGTCATAACCACCGGAGTAGGCGTCGCGGACCCGGAGTTGAATCTATCATCCGCTTCCGTCCGTCCCGGAGACAAGATCCTCTGCTCCGGCACGTTGGGCGACCACGGCGCCGCCATCCTGATCGCACGCGGAGACCTCGAACTGGAAGCCGAAGTTCTCTCCGACACCCGCCCTCTCACCCCGCTCGTCCGGGTGCTAAAAGACTCCGCCGGATCGGGCCTACGCTTCATGCGCGACCCGACGCGCGGCGGCGTTGGGACCGTCCTAAACGAGCTCGCCCGCGACTCGGGCTACGGTGTCGCGCTGTGGGAAGAGAGGTTGCCGATCCGGGACGTCGTGAACGGTGCGTGTGAGATCCTGGGCATAGACCCACTCTACGTCGCCAACGAAGGCAAGCTCCTCGCCGTCGTAGCTCCCGAGCAGGCCGACGCCGCCCTGGAAGCCCTACAGAGAATCGAAGGTGGAGAAGACGCCTCCATCATCGGCGAAGTCCGCGAAGAACCGGAAAGAATGGTCCTCATGCACACCGGCTTCGGCGGCACCCGCATGATCGATATGCTGGTTGGGGACCCGTTGCCGAGGATATGTTAGAGATTATGCTGCAACTAGTAGGGTTAGGCCACTCGACTATTGCTACCGGATTCTAGTGGAACTCCTTACGACAAACCAGGCTATTGCGAAGAGATTGCAGAACCTTATTATGTCGCATCAACGTTATCGCTGGGCGGTCGCGTGGGCAACTGCAAACTTCACATTGTATGATGAACTACTCGAACATCGGGATCGTATCTCGCAGCTAGTTGTAGGCACGCATTTTTATCAGACACATCCAGACTTCCTTGACTCCTTCGTAGGCCATAGTGGCGTGCGCTTCGTGCCCCAAACTAGCGGCGTTTTTCATCCAAAGATCTACCTTTTCGAGAAAGACCACTCCGAATGGGCTTGCGTGCTAGGCAGCAGCAACTTTACGGCAGCAGCCTTGTCGAAGAACGTAGAAGCGGCGGTTTACTTCGATCACAAAAGTCCGAATGCGGACAGGCTATACAAGCAGCTTCGCAAATGGCTGGACCAGCAATGGGAGCTGGGCAAACCAATCGATTCAGCTTACGTAGAACGCTACAGATCTCTCTGGCCGAGACAGCGGAAACGTTTGAGCAAACTCTCGGATACTTATGGTAAGTCGACAAATGGCAAACCGCCACTTGAAGTGGAGCTCTTCACTTTACCTTGGGGGCAGTTTGCTGAACGAGTCAAGAAAGAAGATCATCACGGTCTTGAACGTCGTCTGAAGGTTCTTGCTGCTGCACGAGAGCGATTTCATCACTACGGTTCATTCTCACAGATGGCTACTGATAAACGCCGTGATATAGCGGGCTTCGGACCGGAGAATATCTTGCCGTGGCGCTTCTTCGGAAGTATGCAGGGGGCAGGGTATTTCAAGGAGGCGGTGCGAACGAACAATCAATGTCTTTCGAGCGCTTTGGACTGTGTGCCCATGGATGGTCTCGTTACTTCAGAGAACTACTTCGACTACATTAAGCACTTCCGCGAGGCATTCCCCCAAGGAGGTGATGGCATTGCGGTCGCAACGCGCCTACTTTGTATGAAACGGCCGGATATGTTTCTTTGCTTCGACAGTAAGAATCGTGTCGCTCTATGTAAAGAGTTTGGAATCAAGCAGTCTGATATGACGTACGATAGGTACTGGGATGAGATCATCGAGAGGGTTCGAGATGCTACATGGTGGAATGCTTCACGACCTGAAGATCCTGACGGAGAAGCTGTTTGGCGAAGTAGAACAGCTCTCCTAGACGCGCTGTTCTATGATCCCGCATAGCTATCCACAGCCATGATGAAGCAGTTTAATAGTTCTCGCCTTCTGGTATAACCCGAGTTATACTACGCGCATGAAGACGGCGATCTCCATCAACGAGGAGCTTTTCGAGTCCGCCGAGCGGTTTGCGCGGGAGCAGGGCATGTCGCGCAGTGAGCTGTATGCGACGGCGCTCCTTCACTACCTGGAGGAGCGTCGGGGCGAGAGGATCACCGAGCGGCTAGACGAGATCTACGGCGCGGAACATGAAAACCTGGACCCCGCTCTCATCCACGTGCAGGCGCAGTCGCTGCCGGAAGATGACTGGTAGTGCGGCGTGGAGAAATCTGGTGGGCTGAACTGCCCGAGCCTGCCGCCTCGGAACCGGGATATCGGAGACCCGTGCTCATCGTGCAGTCGGACGACTTCAACCGCAGCCGTATTCGGACCGTGATCTCGGTGGTATTGACTACGAACCTGCGACTCGCTGAGGCTCCGGGCAACGTGTTGGTCACGAAGGAGGACACGGCCTTGCCCAGAGACTCCGTCGTAAACGTGTCGCAGACTATCACGCTCGACAAGACGTTCCTTACGGAGCGGGTGAGCCAGGTCAGCGACCGTATTATGATGGCGGTGGAAGATGGACTTCGCACGGTGCTTGTTCTGTAAAGCGTTGCACGACGAACCACCTCCGTTCGCCAGGCTCGTACTGCGAATGTAACAATAAACGGGAGTGCATGAAATGTGGCCGAATCGTGAACTGCTAGATCTACTCGGTATCGAAGTGCCGATCGTCCAGGCTCCGATGGCGGGGGCGGGCGGGTCGGCGATGGCGGTGGCAACCAGTGGAGCCGGCGGGCTGGGATCGCTGCCCTGCGCCATGCTCGGTGCGGATGAGGTCCGGGCGGAGCTTGGCGTCATTCGCCAGCGCACGGCCAAACCGATCAACGTCAATTTCTTCTGTCACACGCCGGCCCAGCCGGACGCCGGTCGAGAGGCGGCTTGGAAGGACTATCTGGCAGCGTACTATGCGGAACTGGGGCTGGATGCCTCGGATTCTTCGCCGGGTGTTTCTCGTGAGCCTTTCGGTGAGACGATGTGTGAGGTCGTAGAGGAGCTCAAGCCGGAGGTCGTGAGCTTTCATTTCGGGTTGCCCGAGCGCTCATTGTTGAGCCGCGTGAAGGCGTCGGGGTGCCTCGTGCTCGGGTCCGCGACTACTGTGGAAGAGGCGCGTTGGCTGGAGGACCACGGTTGTGACGCCATCATCGCGCAAGGCTACGAGGCGGGCGGCCATCGGGGTATGTTTCTGACCGATGACCTCTCGACACAGGTAGGGACCCTCGCGCTCGTGCCGCAGATAGTCGATGCTGTAAAAGTGCCGGTGATCGCCGCTGGCGGCATCTCAGATGGTCGGGGTATCGCCGCGGCGTTCGCCCTCGGTGCGGCGGGTGTTCAGATCGGCACCGCTTATCTCTTCACCCCGGAGGCTTTGATCAGCCCTCTACATCGCGCCGCGTTGCACTCCGCGCGCGAAGATCAGACGACATTAACCAACGTGTTTAGCGGAAGGCCGGCGAGGAGTCTGACGAACCGGATAATGCGCGAGGTCGGGCCGATGTCGGATGTGGCGCCGGCGTTCCCGACCGCCGGTGGTGCGCTGGCGCCCCTGAAAGCCGTAGCCGAATCAGCGGGAGTTACGGATTTTTCGTCGCTGTGGTCGGGACAGGCGGCAGGTCTCGGACGAAAGACCGGCGCCGGAGATCTAACGCGCCAACTGGCAGAGGATGCGACCCATCAGCTCAGTCTGCTGACTTCGGCCGGGTGAATCTATGATATCCAAGCTCACCGACTGGCCGTGGCCTGACACAATTTGAGGGAGTTGGATTGCGCTTTTCGGCTTGAACAGTATATTTTTTATACCATAATGGCACCCTGCGGAGACATGGATGGAGTTTGAGTTCGATGAGGCCAAGAATCAGACGAACAAGACCAAGCACGGCATTGATTTCGTCGAGGCCCAGGCTTTGTGGCTCGACGAGATGTTTGTGGAGATCCCGGCTCGCACCGAAGACGAGCCACGTTTTTTGGTGGTGGGTATGATCTCTGGAAAGCACTGGTCCGCGGTTATTGCCTACTGGGGTGAGAGAGTCCGGCTCATCTCTGTCCGCCGAGCTCGCGCTGAGGAGGTGGCGATCTATGAAAGCTAGAGATTTCGACCGCAAGTTCGAAGAGGGTGAGGACGTTACCTCTGACCTCGACCTGTCGAAGGTTCGTAGGCCCGCTCAGGAGCAACGCCGCGTCAACGTAGACTTCCCCTCGTGGATGATCGAATCCCTCGACCGCGAGGCTCGGCGTCTAGGGGTCACCCGTCAGTCCATTATCAAAGTCTGGATCGCCGAGAGGCTCGAACGGAAAGTCTCGTAAGCTGAATTAGCTGTCAAGCGAATGAGGAAGACCTATTCTTGGAGCTAAATGGGACCATTGCCGACGAATGTGAGGCACTGGCCGCATGTCTCGGGCATCTGTACCTTGGAGACGGTCAGGTCGTCCGGTCCCTGACCCGTAGCGTGGCGCAGATGGCGGGTGATGAGGAGCGGCTGGTTTCTTACTTGCGCGAAAACCTCGGACTCGCCGAGGAGACGCTGGACGACTTCGTCTCCAAGAACCGTGAGCAGCATCCTGTCGAGCCGGATCTCAATCCGGGAGGGCGTTTGATCTGCGTGGGCGAAGAACATTTCCAGCGTATATTCCGTGACGATGACGGGTGGGAGCGGTTCCGCCGGACGTTCCCGGAGTCGGACGGTACGCTCAGGTTCTCTCGGGTCGGGTTCAACCGGAGCATGACGCAGGCGGTACTCTACGCCGGGCAACAGTTCGACTGGGACATTGGTTCCGGTGGCTACTGGCTGTTATCGAAGTCTGATGGAGAGTGGCTTGAGGCCGGCAGGATCGGGATCTGGATCTCATAGGCTCCAAGGCAGAGAGGTAGACTCTAACTGTTGACCCACCCAGAGCGGAGGCGGAAGCGATGCGGATGGTAGACAAGGATACTCTCGCAGCCCGAAGCCGCGAAGAACTGTTGCGGCGCAACGCGATCTTCGAAGAGTTCTTCAAACGGGAAGCTCCTCGCCTCGCCGAAGCCTGCCACGCGATGTCCCGGCGCTTCATGGTGGGTGGGCGGTTGTTGGCCTTCGGGAACGGTTCTGCCGCCACGGACGCACAGCACGTCTCGGTCGAGTTCGTCCATCCGGTGATCGTGGGCAAGCGGGCGCTGCCGGCCCTGGACCTCGGGCCGAACTTCGAGACCGGCCTGTCGGTTGTGTTGCGGCCGGAGGACATGGTGATGGGCTTCGCCTTTCCTGAAAAGGACGCATCGGTGGAGCGAACGTTGTCAGCGGCGAGAGATCAGGGCGCGCTTACGTTCGCGCTGACGGGGGAAACCGGAGATTACTCCTTCGCGCTGCCGGATGACGACCCGTTCGTCATTCAGGAGGCCTTCGAGCTCCTCTACCACGTGCTCTGGGAGACGGTCCACGTGTACTTCGAGCACCGGGAGCAGGGCCATGATGTCGGCGCTTCTTCCTTCCTGTACCCGATGCTAGGTAAAGGAGAGCAGCGGCTCGAAGAGGTCGTGCGTCAGGTGCAGGGCTCGATGCTGCAGAAAATGGAAGAAACTAACCGGATGCGGGCTGCGGCTGCTGATACGGAGGCGGAAGCTATCGCCGAGACCGCCATAGCCATCGCGGAGCGGCTCGGGCGGGGAGGTAGGGTCATCGCCTTCGGCAATGGCGGGTCCGCCACTGACGCGAACGACCTCGTCTCCGATTGCGTAGCCCCACCGCCAGGTATGGAGCCGGTTCCGGCAGTCTCGCTCTCCGCTGAGTCGGCCAACATTACGGCTATCGCTAACGATATCGGGGCGGAGGCGATCTTCACCCGACAACTCATCGCCCACGCCCGTCCGGAGGACGTGGCGGTCGGTATCTCTACCAGCGGAGGCTCCGCGAATATCCTGGCGGCCCTGGCCGAAGCCCGCAAACGAGGGCTTCTGACGGTCGCCTTGGTGGGCTACGATGGCGGAAGGATAGTTAGCGAGCGGTTAGCCGACCATGCAATAGTAGTTCGCTCGGATTACATCCCGCGCATCCAGGAGGTGCAGGCTTCCATCTACCATGTCCTGCGCGGGCTTTTGGAGGAGCTTCGTTCTAAATAAAGCAGCCCTGGCCCATCCAGCCTATCTGCGGTGGCTTGCCTTCTTCGACTATCACGGGCACCGTGCGATTGCCGCCGGTGATCTCCAGCATCCGCTCGCGGGCTTCCTCGTCCTTCTCCACGTCGTACTCTACGAACTCGATCCCACGCCATTCCAGATCCTCGCGGGCAGCCTCACTATACTGGCAACCGGATGCCGTGTAGAGTTCAATGCTCATGCCCCGATTCTAGCAAACCACCGGACGGTCAACGAAACAACTTATGCGGGGCCGGTCGAGCCGCGCACCACGAGCCGGGACGGGAGTATCTCTGATTCCTGTGCTTCTTCACCGTTGAGCTGGGCGACGAGCATACGGCCCGCCTTCAGGCCCTTCTCGACGTGAGGTTGACGGATCGTGGTGAGCCTCGGTGTGGACCGGGATGCTTCGGGGATGTCGTCGAATCCGGCCACGGAGACGTCTTTGGGAACGGACAATCCTCGCTGCTCGATGGCCTTTAGCGCGCCGAGCGCGAGCTGGTCACTGAGCGCGAGGATCGCCGTGGGGCGTGGTTCCAGTGAGAGCAGGGCTTCGGCGGCGCGGCGTCCTTCGTCCGGGTAATTCTCTGCGCACTCGTAGACGGGGGTCTCTTCCCAGGAGATCCCCCCGTCTTCAAGGGCGTCCGCGTAGCCTCGTAGCCTGCGGCGGGACGGCCAGTAGGTCGCGTAACGCCGGCGTTCCAGATCCGCAAGTCCGCTTCGAGTGTCCGTATCGAGTCCGAAAGACACGACCCCAAAATTCGTATGACCAAGCCCGATCAAGTGCTCCGCCACGGCCCGCGCGGCACCTTCGTCGTCTATACCGACGGCCGGCAGACTCTCTTTTGGTGGCTGATCCACGAGTACCGTCGGCAAACGCCGTTCCAGCGCCGCGTCCACAAGCGGGCCATCCTCCGCCAGGCAGTAGACGATGAACCCATCCACGACCGCGCCCCCGGCGGCTTCGGGGACCCGCGCCTGGCGCGGCGATCCCGGAACCAGCAGCATCCCGAGACCCGCCTCCTCGGTGGCTACCGAGACACCCTGCATGAACATAACCGCTGCAGGATCGGCGAAAGCGTAAGAGAGCCGGTCAGCGTAGACAACCCCGATCGCCCCAGCCCACCGGCGTCTCAAGCTCCGCGCCATCGGGTCCGGACCACCATATTCCAGACGCCGGGCCGTCTCGAAAACCCGCACTCGCAACTCCTTGGAAAGCTGATCCGGCCGGTTGTACGCGTTCGATACCGTCGAAGCCGATACTCCTAACTCCGCAGCGACCTCTTTCAATGTCGCCCGGTGACCGGAGACTTTTCGATTGACTTCCATGCCTACGATGATAACATTCTGAAACGATTTAGACTGTAACGTTTTAGTAAAAAGAAGCGTCTCGACGATAGGGCTTACAAACTGTCGGCGTTGCCTGGTAGATCGCAGGCCGCTGGATCTTGGAAGGGAGATAGAGTGGACGACAAAAAATGGTGGCAAAAGGGAGTTGTGTACCAGATCTACCCGCGCAGTTTCGCGGATTCGGAAGGCAACGGTACCGGGGATCTCCGGGGGGTAATCTCCAGACTCGACTATCTCGAATGGCTCGGGATAGACGCCATATGGTTCTCACCGATCTACCCTTCGCCGATGGCCGACTTCGGATATGACGTCTCGAACTACACCGACGTACATCCCATGTTCGGCACGCTCGAAGACTTCGACGAGTTGGTAGAAGAGGCGCATCGGCGAGGGCTAAGAGTAATTCTGGACTTCGTGCCGAATCACACTTCGGACGAGCATCCGTGGTTCGTGGAGTCGCGTTCTTCCAAAAGCAATCCGAAACGGGACTGGTACATCTGGGCTGACCCGGCTTCGGACGAAGGCCTCCCGAACAACTGGGAGAGCAACTTCGGTGGTCCGTCCTGGACGTGGGATGAGACGACCGGACAATACTATTTGAACTCCTTCGATCCCAAACAGGCGGATCTCAACTGGCGCAATCCCGAGGTGCGGGAGGCGATGTACGGTGTGATGCGCTTCTGGTACGAGCGTGGGGTGGACGGATTTCGCATAGACGTCTTGAACATCGTCATAAAAGACGAAGAACTCCGGGACAATCCGCCTGACCCGAATTGGAAATCAGGCGATACGCCCTGGGATTGGCAGAGCAGGGTCTACTCTGAAGATCGTCCCGAGGTACATGAGATCTCCGCTGAGATGCGGGAGCTGGCTGACTCTTACGGAGAGCGGGTCCTGATCGGGGAGGTCTACCTGCCTATCGAGCGGCTGATGGCATACTACGGTGAAGCTCTGGACGGCGTCCATTTGCCGTTCAACTTTCAGCTTATACTCTTGGAGGATTGGAACGCCGGAAAGGTGCGGCGGATCGTAGACGAGTATGAGGCGGCGCTGCCCGAGGGCGGGTGGCCCAACTGGGTTCTCGGCAACCACGACAACTCCAGGGTCGCAAGCCGCATAAGCCCCGAGCGAGCCCGGCTGGCCCAGATGCTGCTGCTAACCTTGCGGGGCACCCCGACCGTCTACTATGGGGATGAGATCGGGATGCACGACGTAGAGATATCGGAACACTTGATCGTGGACCCGAGGGGCAAAGACCAGCCCGAGTTCTCACGCGACCCCGCCCGGACGCCGATGCAATGGGACGACTCGCCAAATGCTGGGTTTACCACAGGAGATCCCTGGCTCCCCATAGCTGGCGACCATGCGAAGATAAACGTCGCGGTTCAAAGTGAAGAGCCAGGTTCGATGTTGGCGTTTTTCCGTAGCCTGATCCGTCTGCGGAAAAAGTCACCGGCCTTGAGCGTAGGTTCCTACACTGCTATAGAGGCCGGCAACGACGCGATATTCGCTTATATGCGGGAACACGAGGGGCAACAGATCGTAGTGGCACTCAACTTCAGCGAACAAACAACCCGCGTGGATCTCACGACCGCCAAAGGCGGCGGGAAGATACTATGTTCCACTCACCTGGATCGGACCGGCGCGTTGGAGCCGGGGCAATTAGAGTTGCGACCTTACGAGGGGCTAATGGTTCTTACGGATTCCGAGAAAGCTTAATTGTGAACCGGCCGATTGACACGCCGGTAGCCGCAAGGGCGGCTGTGATCGGGATCTTTGCCGTCAACGGGTTCGCGCTGGCGAACTGGTTCGTGCGGATACCGGCGATTCAGCGGGATCTCTCGCTAAGTGAAGGAATGCTGGGGCTGGCCCTCTTGGCGGCGGCTATCGGGGCGCTGATCTCCATGCCGATAACCGGCGCTCTGACCTCTCGATTCGGTAGCCGCCGGGTGGTTGGCGCAACGGCGTTGCTGCTCTCGTTCGCGGTCGTTCTGCCGGCGCTGGCGCCAAGTCTTCTGTGGCTTATCCCAGCCGTCGCTGTAATCGGAGCGTCCAATGGTGCTCTGGACGTATCAATGAACTCCCAGGCCGTCGCGGTCGAGAAGCGGTACCCGCGCCAGATCATGTCTTCTTTCCATGCCGCTTTCAGTTTCGGTGGCCTGGCCGGCGCGGTAGTGGGCGGCTTGATCGCATCGGCCGGAGTCCAGCCCTTACCTCACTTCTCTGTGGTTGCACTCATCTGCGCGGTGGCCGCTGCCGCAGCTTACCGGCGGCTCCTGCCCGCGAGCGCCGACGTCGCGGAAGACGGCGCTCCCTCCTTCGCCCGGCCTACGCGGGCTCTGTTGGGGCTCGGGGTGATCTCCTTCTGCGTCCTACTCGGCGAGGGCGCCATGTCCGACTGGAGCGCCGTCTACCTGAATGGGCCGCTGGAGACCGGACCAGGCTTCGCCGCCGCCGGATACGCCGTTTTCTCGCTCACGATGGCCTTCGGGCGTCTCTCGGGTGATAGGCTCATAGCGCGTTTTGGACCTGCCCGGCTCGTGCGTCTTTGCGGGGTCCTCGCCGCTGTCGGCCTCGGAGTGGCGCTGGCCGTCGCGCAGCCCGTGGTCGCGTTGATCGGTTTCGCCTGCGCCGGGGCGGGTTTCTCCATAGTCTTTCCGACGGCCCTCAGCGCGGCGGGTCGCACCGAAGGAATGGCCCCCGGACCAGCGCTCGCCGCCGTTTCGACCGCCGGCTATACCGGCTTTCTCGTCGGCCCGCCGGCTATAGGTTTCGTGGCCGAGCTTCTGGGTCTCGGAGGCGCACTCTATATAGTCGTCGCTTTGAGTGCCACTGTAGTCTTACTGGCGGGAACGGTCGCGGTCGGAAAGAAGTGACGGAGTGCGAGAGCCCACTCCTTCCAATGCTAGACTCCGTGCGGCGTATCACGGAAAGTAGGTTCTATTGTCTCCAAAGAAAGGCTCGTCGGTAGTTCACGCCGGCGGACGGCTGCGCGAGGTGGCTGGCTCTGTTCCGCCTCCGGGGCTCGTGCTCCTGGCTATAGTCTCCGTCCAGCTCGGCGCGGCCATAGCGAAGAGCCTTTTCGAAGATTTAGGGCCGTCGGGTACTGTGTTTCTGCGCGTCGGGTTCGCGGCTCTCGTGCTGCTTCTCCTCTGGCGCCCGCAGGTCTCCGGTTACACCCGCCGCGAATATCTGGTTGCTATGCTATTCGGTCTCGCTCTTGCGGCCATGAACTTCTCTCTCTACCAGGCAATAGATCGTATTCCTCTCGGCGTGGCCGTAACGCTGGAGTTCGTCGGTCCTCTCGGGGTCGCGGTCGCGGGCTCCCGACGATTGCTGGATCTCCTCTGGGCGTTTCTAGCCGCCGGTGGAATTCTCCTGCTGGCGCCTCTGGGCGTGCTGGGCGAGGTGGACCTGGACCCGGTAGGAGTCTTGTTCGCGCTGTTAGCCGGCAGTTTTTGGGCCGCATACATTATTCTCAGTGCCAGAACCGGCAGCATCTTCCCCGGTGGTACGGGGCTCGTGATCGCCATGTGCCTCGGGACGGTGATTCTGCTGCCGATCGGCGTAGTCGGCGGCGGTTACGCCCTTCTTGACCCGTGGCTACTGCTTATTGGTTTCGGTGTGGCGATGCTATCCTCCGCAGTCCCTTATTCGCTGGAGCTCGAAGCCCTCCGTAAGATACCGGCCCGTGTCTTCGGAGTCCTGATGAGCCTGGAGCCCGCCGTCGCCGCCCTCATAGGTTTCCTAATTCTTGGCGAACGTCTCGGCTTACGTTCTATGATGGCGATCCTTCTCGTCACCGTTGCGGCTGCCGGTGCTTCACGGTTCGGCGGGCGCACACTGGGCGGGTAGCTACTTCCGCCACTCGCGCGACACGACCACCTCAACCTCGACCGGGACTTTCTTTAGGAGTTTCTCTCCGGCCTGGATCATGGCTCGCCTCATACGCCCCGAGACTTCTTCCGCCAACTCTTCGGCGCACTCCACGACGAACTCATCGTGGATGGAGTTTATGAGCCGGGCGTCGAGACCTTTTAGTTCTTCGCGGATGTAGTACAGGGCCAGCTTCGCAATATCGGCGCTAGAACCCTGTATTGGATAGTTCATCGCCTCCCGGCGCATCGCGCCCTTGTCGTCGGAGATGGGTTCGTTGCCGAATTTCCTGATGCGCCCGGCGAGCGTCCGCAGCGTCCGGTCTCTCGAAGCCTGGTTGGCCGTCTTCTGGAGAAAACGCTGCACTTTCGGGTAGTTGGTGAAGTATTCGTCTATTAGCTGACGTCCCCGCGCCTCGTCAGTGCCGAGCTGGGCCGAGAGGCTTTTCGCCCCGCGGCCGTACATGAGACCGAAGTTGATCCTCTTGGCCGCCGAACGCTGGTCCTTGCTCACTTCCTCCATCTCTACTCCGTACATTGTCGCCGCCGTTACCCGGTGCAGGTCGTCACCTTCCCGGAAGGCCCGCACGAACTCCGGGTCTTCCGAGACTTCTGCCAGTATCCGCAACTCTATCTGGGAGTAGTCGGCGATTACTAAAGTGTTATTTTGTTCCGCCACAAAGCAACTGCGGAACTCGTCTTCGTGGGGGATCTGTTGCACGTTAGGGTTCGTGCAGGCGAGGCGTCCCGTCGGGACCCGGCATTGTAGGAAGCTGGCGTGGATGCGACCGGTCTTCTCGTGGATGAAGTTCGGGTAGGTTTCGAGGTAAGTACCGAGTTTTTTCTGGAGTTCGCGGTACTTGAGGAGGGCCTTCGCCGCCGGGTGGTCTACTTTCAGCAGTGTCCAGACTTTGGTGTCCGGCAGGTCTATGCCCAGGGAGCGAAAGGCGTCGGTGATCTGCTGCGGGCTATTGAGGTTCAGGCGCGGTCCCAGACCTTCGAGCGGCAATACCCCGTCGGGTTCCGGGAAATACGCGTCGAGTTCTTCCGCCGCCCGGTCGCGTCGCTCGCGGACCGTTTCCTCCAACTCCCGCCACTTCTCCACGTCCAGCTTTATTCCGGCCAGCTCCATCTCGGACAGTGCGCCGACGGCGCTAAACTCGATCTTGGATACCAACCGGAGCTCCTCGGCGGCGAGTGATTCCGCCAACTTCTCCCGAAGAGGTAGAAGTACCTCGGCGTCACGGGCGGCGTACTCGATCTGGCGCTCCGAGAGGTCACCGGACCAGTCTGTCCGCCTTGCGGACTTGTCCAACTGCTCGTCCAGATAGCGCTCCGCGACCGCCTCCAGCGAGTAGGATGCGCCCTGCGCCCCGCCGTCGAGGAGTTGGGCGGCGAGCATCGTGTCGAAAATGGGGGAAAGCGAGATCCCGTGTTCCGCGTACAGGAACTGATGATCGAACTTGGCGTTGTGCAGCGTCTTTACCGGCCCCCCTTCCAAAGCCTCTTTCAAAGGAGAGAGGTCCCGGACCTCGAATACGTCCACGATGAAAGTCTCATCCGGGGTGGCGAGTTGGAGCAGCCGGATGCGGCCGTCGCGCGGACTGAGGCTCGTGGTCTCGGTGTCGAGGCCGACGAAGTCCGCGTCTTTCAGGGCCTCGACGACGCCGGAGAGATCCTCGACTTCGGTGACGATGCGGAGGTTAGAAGTATATTCTTCCACGATCCGATTCTAACAGGATAACGTAATTACACCCGTTTCCGGCGGGTAGGTTAAACTATTTTAGAGATGGGACGTTCGATCAAAATAGGCCGGGCTTTCGATATAGATATAAAGGTCCACTGGACCTTCTTGCTGGTACTGGTCTTCTTCGCCTACCTGAGTTACAACAACACCGGTAGCCTCGTAAACGCGCTGGTTACGGTGCTTATCGTGGTGGCGCTGTTTCTCTGCGTCTTGCTCCACGAATACGGGCATTCGCTGGTGGCGCAGAGGATGGGGATCGAGATAGAGGACATAACCTTGCTGCCCATCGGCGGGTTGGCCCGGATGAAGTCGATGCCCGAGAGGCCCATAGACGAGGTCAAGGTCGCCGTCGCCGGGCCGCTGGTGAACGTGGTGCTCGCCCCGGTCTTCATCGGGCTGGCATTCCTGTTCGGATTCAACTTCTCCACGCTATCGAACATCTTCGAAGCCCAGGACTCCGTGGGCAACGTACTGCTCTACCTCGGCGGCATCAACATCTTCCTCGTGGTCTTCAACATGATACCGGCCTTCCCGATGGACGGCGGCCGGGTTCTGCGGGGGCTCCTGGCGACCCGGTTCGGCCCGATGCGGGCTACGGACATCGCCTCCACCATCGGCCAATTCTTCGCCCTGGTCTTCTTTCTTATCGGCATCTTCGCCGTGCAGCCCATCCTCGCGCTCATAGCCGTCTTTATATTCTTCGGAGCCGGCGGCGAGCAGCAGATGGTGCGCCAACGGGAGACGATGCGGGGGCTTCTGGTATCGGATGTGATGGGAACGAAGCGCCGCACCGAGACCTTGACTCCGTACCACAACTTCGGGCAGGTGCTCGATTCCGTGATCCACGGTTACCAGGAAGACTTCCCCGTAGTCGGCGAAGACGGCGCTCTCGTCGGCATTCTGACCCGCAACGAGATCATGACCGCCGCCCACTCGCCGGATAAGTTCTCCAACGTTCGGGACCTTATGCTGACGGAGTTTCCAACCATTTCGCCCGACGCGGATCTCTTCAAGGACGGCCATCGTATCCTACAGGAGAGCAACCTCCGGGCTATCCCGGTCGTGAAACAAGATAACCTGGTCGGGATGCTGACGATAGACGACATCGGCCAGGCGAGCCTGCTGCGCGACCTCAAAAAGCAACAGTATTCGAGATAGTTTTGCGCGTGGTCTCACTTCTACCGAGCGCCACCGAGATGGTTCACTTCGCCGGCGCCGGAGACACCCTGGTCGGCGTGACCCACGAGTGCGACTACCCGCCCGGTGTGGCTGGTTTGCCACATCTCACCAGTTCACTCATAGACGGGGAAAATATGAGCAGCGCCGAGATAGACGCCGCAGTCGGCCAACGCCTGACCGATGAAGACAGCATCTACGCTTTAGACGTGGATCTGTTGGACCAACTCTCCCCGGATCTCGTAGTTACTCAGGGACTCTGCGAGGTCTGCTCCGTCTCCCTAAACCTCGTCGAGCGCGTAGCCGCTGGGCTCAAGGTCCAACCGGACATATTCTCCACTGACCCTACCTCCCTCCGAGAAGTCTTCGACGACACTATCGAAGTGGGTGAGTTGGTCGGAAAAGGAGATGAGACGCGCCGGAAAGTCGCGGGGCTTGAGAAAAGACTCGCCAGAGTAGAAAAGGCCACCTATGGGTTGGATCGTCCGAGCGTCGGATGCATTGAGTGGTTGGACCCGCCGTTTTCCGCCGGACATTGGGTGCCGGAGATGGTGCGCCTGGCGGGTGGTGAGGAACTTTTCGCCGCAGCGGGCGAGCGTTCCACGCGACTCACCTGGGAGGAGATTTTGGAGGCTGATCCGGACGTTCTGGTCCTCATGCCGTGCGGCTTCGATACGGAGCGCGCTTTGCAAGAGGCTCAAGCCTTGCCGGAGCTGCCCGGTTGGTCCGAATCATCGGCGGTAAAGTCCGGGAGAGTGTGGGTAGTGGACGCCAACTCCTACTTCAGCCGCCCGGCGCCGAGGCTCGTAGAGGGAGTGGAGATACTGGCCCGCATCCTGCACCCGGACGTACTGCCTGGCGGCTTGGAACCGCAAACCGCGACACAACTGGCGCATCTCTCCGTGTAGGCTACGAACGTTCGCGGCGACCCTAAGCACCACCTTCACCCAGAACCTTAAATTAGCTTAAGAGATCTGTTGCGAGTCTGTAGCCTGTAGAACCTACTATGTAGTCGTAGTGACAGACTATTCCTCAGCCTCACGCGCGGCGCGGGGTTGAGGAATAGTGGAGAGAATAGCATGGGGCTACTCGCGGCGTTCAGGAAGTTTTTCGAGATCCTGACCTCCTTTTTCGTCTAGACGTTCGTGAAATAACTTCTTGAAGGGTAACGGGCGCGTCCTCAAGACACATCCGCTAAACTCTCATACCCTGTGAGGTCTTTGGTGGAAGAGATAGAGGCGCGTGTCGCCCGTGTGGGGACGGACCCGATCTGGGGCTACGACCACTGCCTGCGGGTCTACGCCATGGCGAGGCAGCTAGGCCGCGCGGAGCAACGCTCGTTCGATTCGGAGCTACTCTACATCGCGGCGCTCTTACACGACATCGGGCTCTACAAGGCTTACGCCCGGCGCAAAGAGCAGGATCACGCGCGGCGCTCGGTGGCGGTCGCGGAACAACTCTTACGCGATGCGGACTTTCCGGCTCAAGATACCCAAACTATCCTGGACGCTATCAAATACCATCCGCCCGGCGCGTCCACCGGCGTTACGGTCGAGGCCGCTCTGCTGAAGGATGCCGTCGCCCTCGACTATCTCGGCGCGGTCGGCGTCTCCCGGACGCTCGCCATGATAGGCCTCGAAGACGACGTTCCGGATATACCATGCGCGATCGGCAACATACGGGAGCTGCACCGGAGCATACCCGGCTTTCTTCTCCTGGAGAGCAGCAAGGACCTCGCCCGCGAAAGAATCGAGGAAACCGAACACTTCATGGACAAACTCGGCGCCGCAACATCGAACCTGAAGCTGCTGTAACCGACTTAGCTGAAATACGCCCACAGTACGTAAGCCCCGGCGGCCAGGCTCAGCGTTCCCACGACGAGCATCCTTATCCCGGCTATGAGGTGAATGCCGCGTTCCGGTATCGGGCCGATGCCGCCGCGCTGGTTGCGTCCGCCGCGCAGGAGGGCGTAGAGACCGAAAGAGAGGCCCCCGATGCCGCCGAGGATCAGCAGAATCGCTATTGCGAGGGCGCCTGAGATGCCTGGCCCTTAGTCCTGCTCGGGTCCGCTGTTCATACGAAAGAGCAGACGTCGGAACCTTGGGTTATCCCTCAGCGGGACGAACTCCAGGGCGCTCTTGAAGTGCTCCGCGTCCCGCTCTCCGGCCTCCACTGCCTTCTCCATGTAGCCTAGAGAGGACTCGTAGTCGCCGTTGCGGGCCCGGATGCTGGCGAGCGCCGAGAGCGCCGGGGAATAGCCTTCGTCGAATGCGAGCGCCCGCGCCAAAAGTTCCTCGGCGGTCTGCAGGTCGTCCGTGGCGTAGTAGAGGCTCGCGTAAGAGTAGAGAGTGCGGGGGTTCGTGGGATCGCCCTTGAGCGACTCGACGAAGTGCTCTTCGGCCTCGGTCGGCTCGTCCCGCTGCTCGTGCAGGAGGCCGAGTTCCAGGTGGGCCGTCGGGTCTCCGGGATCTATGGCGAGCACCGCCACGTATGCCTCCTCGGAACCCGCGCCATCTCCCAGGGCCAGACGGATCTCACCCAGAGTATAAAGGTGGCGCACCTCGTCGCGGCCCAGGGCCACCGCTTCTTCGGAGAGCTTCAAGGATTCGGAGAGATCCCCCTTCTCGTTCAGCAGGTGGGCGGCGAGCTCGTCCCGGATCTCCGGCGATCCCGGAGATTCTTCCAGTCCTCGCCGAAATGCGGCCTCCGCCTCTTCCGGGTGGCCGTTGCGGGTGTGGCAGATGCCGAGGTTGGCGTGGGCTTCCCACCACTCGGGCGTCTCCTCTATGACTTCCTCGTAGGCTTGAACGGCCTCCGGGTAGCGCCCCAGCATATCCAGCGTGTTCGCCCGGAACGTGCAGGCCCCGCTCTTTTGCTGCCCGTCGGCCGCAACTTCCAGGGCGCCCTCGAAAAAGCCGAGCGCCTGGATGTAATCCGCCGCGTCGAAGGCGACCAGCCCAGCGTTTATGAGCATGTCCGCGTCCTCGGGGTACTCTCGGGTCCAGCGCTCGAAAGTGGCGCGGGCGAGGTCGGGTTCGCCCATGAGGCCGTAGTAGCGGCCGAGTTCGACGTAAGCTTCCGGATATCCGGGGTCGGATTCTATGGCGCGTTCGAGGTTGTGGATCACCCGGAAAGGCTCCTCCCGGCGCATCGCCAGCGCCGCCAGTCCCATCCAGGGGGCGGCCCACTCCCGGTCCAGCTCCAGGGCGTCCAGGAAACTCGCTTCGGCCTCCTCCAGACGGTCCAGGCTAGTTAGCGCCCGGCCCACGGCTTCTATGGCCTCCGGGTTCTCGGGCGCGGCCGCGAGCGCCTGCTCGAACCGGGTTAGAGCCTCCTCAACCAAGCCTTCCTCCGCCAGAGTCTCGCCCTGTTCCAGAAAATCCTCGTACTCCATGGACCAATTAAATCAGATGATGGCCGGTTTTAATGTGTAGTTTTAATGTGTAGAATCTCTTGCCGACGCGTCATACCAATCAGGAAGAGGTACTCCTTGAAAAATCCCCCCGTCGTAGAGCGTCTCGCGGTCCGCTACCAGGACTTGGATCCCTACGGACACGTCAACAACGCTATCCATCTAGGCTTCTTCGAGTCGGCCCGGACGGCCTACTGGCGAGAGCTGGCGCGCCAACTAGGGATCGAGAAGCTCGAAGCCGGGGAGATATCCGGTGTACGGTACGTTATAGCCGAGGCGACCGTCCGGTACAAAGCCCCGATCTTCCTGGACGACGTTATCCACGTCGCGGCGCAGGTCCGGAGCGTCTCGAACCGCTCCTACACGATGGACTTCGAGCTCCGCATCGGAGAGAGCTTCGAGGAAGGCGTCCTTGCCGCCGAAGGTTCCGCCGCCCATGTCTTCTACGATCCCGAAGCCGGAGAGGTTCGGCCCCGGCCCGAATGGTTCCTCGCCGCCGTCGCCGAGCTAGAAGGCCGGGCCGAAGAGGACTTCGCACCGGAGACCCGCTCCTAGCGCCCCAGACTGGAGACTCGATCCATCTCCTCCTCCGAGAGCTCGAAGTCGAAGACGTCCAGGTTACTCTCCTGGTGTTCCCGGCTCTGCGCCTTCGGGATGGCACAGACTTTCTCCTGCTGGATGAGCCAGCGCAGGGCTATCTGGGCCGGGGTCTTGCCGTGAGATTCTCCGACCTTCTCCAGCGTCGCGTCGTTTCGCAGGCTGCCTTTTGCGACCGGACTGTAGGCCGTGAGCAGGTAGTCTAGCTCCTTCGCCTGCCCGGCAAGTTCCGGTTGCGGGTTGCGGGGATGGTACTCGACCTGGTTGCAGAAGATCTCCGCGTGTCGTGTAGCCTCCTCGACCATCGAAGCCGGGAAATTGCTCACCCCGATGTGCCGTACGATTCCCTCTTCCTGAAGCTCGACCATCGCCCCGAGGGTCTCCTCCAGAGGCACACTCGGGTTCGGCCAGTGCATCAGCAGCAGGTCCACGTAGTCCGCGCCGAGCTTCTCCACGCTCTCGCGGCCCGAGCGCAGAGCCTTTTCGCGGGTAAAGTTGCCCGTACTCAACTTGGTAACCAGGAAAAATTCCTCCCGATCCACGCCGGAGCCCTTTATCCCTCGCCCGACCCCTTCTTCGTTGCCGTACATCTGGGCCGTGTCTATGTGCCGGTAGCCGAGCGAGAGCGCGCTTTCCACGGCGTCGGCGCAATCTCCGCCCGAGAGCCGCCACGTCCCGAATCCTATCGAGGGAACTTGAGTGCCTTTGATCTCTTTGTAATGCATAGACGCCTCCTTAAAACTAAATCTTTCGGACCATAGCTGCTATTCGCAGTCTACTATTCTGAACGGAGTGGCTGGGAGTGTGGCATCTATTGCCCGCAAGGCTTAATATGTTCACACGTTGGTGAATGTACCTAAATATGACAATCTACTCAAGCCCACGCTAAAAGACCTTCATAGCCTGGGTGGTAGTGCTTCTATCAATGAACTTTTAGAACAGGTCATCGAGGATCTTCACATGCCCCAGGATGTCGTAGAGGAGCCGCATCCTGGAAGGAGTAATCAGACTGAGCTTGCTTACAGGTTAGCTTGGGCACGCACCTACCTGAAGAAATACGGTCTGATAGTCAACTCAGCCCGCGGAGTGTGGGCGCTAACTCCGAATGGACACGAAATAGAGAAAGTAAACCCGCAAACCATCGTTCGGTTCGTAAGGGAACAATCAACCCGCGAACGGCAAGGCCGAACCGAGTCTATGGAGATAGATGAAAGGAAAACTGAACAAGATGTCGGTGCGGAGGAGACCGCTACTTGGCGCGAGACGCTTCTGGAGACGCTACTGGAAATGCCACCGGATGCCTTTGAACGTCTATGTCAAAGGCTGCTACGCGAATCGGGATTTATCCAGGTGGAAGTCACGGGTCGCTCGGGAGATGGCAGTATAGATGGTCATGGTGTGGTGCGTCTTGCGGGTCTGCTAAGCTTCCCGATCATCTTTCAGTGCAAGCGCTACAGGAACACTATTTCTGCGGGTGTCGTCAGAGACTTTCGCGGGGCTATGGTAGGTCGCGCGGATAAAGGTTTGATCATTACGACGGGAATCTTTACCCGCGACGCGAGCTTGGAGGCGACACGCGATGGCGCTCCGCCAATAGACTTGATTGACGAACAACAACTAATAGACAAGCTGAAAGATCTGAAGCTTGGCATTACGACCAGGCAAGTCGAGGTCGTTGAAGTGAACACAGGATGGTTCTCTGCTATTTAACGCGGATAATTCTCTGTTGGGACAAAACCGCCAAGATATGCGTAGATAGCGGTGTGGAGCTACGAGACTACGATTCTTACGGCGAACCGGGGGCGCTAGTCTACCGGGCGGACTGCGTGGAGTTGATGCGTCTGATGCCCGCCGAAAGCGTGGACGTAATCTTCGCCGACCCACCCTACCGTCTCTCGACCGGCGGCGTTACCGTCAAAAGCGGACGGATCTCCCCTGTAGACAAAGGAAGCTGGGATCGTTCCATGGGATTACGGGAGGATCACGAGTTCAACCTGCGCTGGCTCAAGGCAGCCCGGCGCATCCTCAAGCCCGATGGGACGCTCTGGGTCACGGGTACGCATCACATCATCTTCAGCCTGGGCTTCGCGCTGCAACAACTGCGGTACAGGATTATAAACGACGTGATCTGGCACAAACCCAACGCCACCCCGAACGCCTTACATACAACCTTCACACATGCGCACGAAACTCTCCTCTGGGCCAGCAAGGGAAAGGGAGTTCGCCACACATTCAACTACGACCTCATAAACAGCCCGGATCCAACGGGCCAGGTGTCTTCCGTATGGAGGATGATGACAGTTCCGAGAAACGAGAAGCTTCACGGCTATCATCCGACGCAGAAGCCGCTGCGGCTCGTGCGCCGGGCGCTGTTGGCCTCGACTCAAGAAGGAGCGCTGGTATTCGACCCGTTCGCCGGCTCCGGGACCACTGCGGTTGTGGCGAAGGAGTTGAACCGCTTTTTCGTCGGGTCGGAGCTTGAAAGCGAATACGCTGAAATCGCTGCGCGTCGCATAGAAGCCACCGAACGGGGAGGAGTATTGCGGAAGATCTCCGGCCCCGGCAGGGAGATGGGTTGAGTGCTCTCGCCGTAGTGCTCGCCGATACTCACATCCCGCGTCGCGCAAAGGCTCTGCCCGACGGCTTGCTTTCGTACCTGGAACGCGCCGATCTCATCCTGCACGCCGGAGACTTGATGGACCCTGCATTGCTCGACGAACTGGCCGCTCACGCCCCGGTTCGGGCGGTGAGGGGCAACCTGGACCCGCCGGACGCCAGGTTGCCGGAGACACTGGAGTTCGAGTTCGGCGGCGTGGGCGTAGCCGTGATCCACGACTCAGGCCCCAAGAAAGGCCGCCGAAACCGCCTGCGCCGCCGCTTCCCGGAGGCCCGAATCGTCGTCTTCGGACACTCTCACATCCCATGGCTCGAAGATGAGGACGGGCTGCTGCTCCTGAACCCCGGTAGTCCCACGGACAAGCGACGCCAGCCGGACTACACTTTCGCCCTTCTGAAAGTCGAGAACGAGAAACCGGGCGCCGAGATAGTCGCTCTCTAGCCGGCCTACGGAGTGTCTCGCATATAATGCCGGGTATGGCAGAGACCGGACAGCAGCCGCAGAGTTACACGCCCCGCGAGGCGACAAAGCGTCTATTGCGGGCGGGCATCGCGCTCGTCACGCTCGTGGTCATCGGGACCGTTGGGTACATGAAGATCGAAGGTTGGAACTTCTCGGACTCGTTGTACATGGTGTACATAACCATGAGCACCATAGGCTTTACTGAGGTTCGGGAGTTGGATAACGCGGGCCGGTGGTGGACGGCCCTGGTCGGGATCGGCGGCATCGGCACGTTCGCGTACGCGGCGGGTTCGCTGATCGAACTTGCGGTGGAAGGGACGGTTCGTGGATACTTTAGGAACAGGCGTATGAGAAACGAGATCGACAAGCTGGAGAACCACTACATCCTCTGCGGCTACGGCCGCGTCGGGCGTGAGGTCGCCCAGGAGCTCCTCTCCGAGAACGTCCCGTTTATTGTCGTGGACCGGAACGAGTCGGTAGTGGCCCGGTGCCGGACGGAGGGATACCTGGCCGTCACCGGGAGCGGCTCCGACGACGAGGTACTCGAAACCGCCGGGACGCGACGGGCGCGCGGTTTGATCGCCGCCGTCGCCAGCGACGCCGACAACGTATTCATTACGCTCTCGGCCCGCCGGATGAACCCTGATCTCCACATAGTCTCCCGCTATAACTCCGACGAGAGCGCCGCCAAGCTCACCATGGCCGGGGCGGACCGCACTATCTCGCCCCACTACATCGGCGGCCGGCACCTCGCGTCGCTGGCGACCCGCCCCTCCGTCGTGGATTTCCTGGACGTGATCTCCCACAGCGGTGGCATAGAGTTCCAACTTGAAGAATTCACGGTCCCAAAAGACTCCCGGTTCTCGGACCATTCCCTGGGCCGCCTCGATATCTCCAAACAGACCGGCGCCCGCATCCTCGCGATCAGGAGGGATGGCGGAAAGTTCAACACCAACCCATCCGGGCAAGATGGGATCTCGGGCGGCGACACCCTAATAGTCCTTGGGACCCCGGAACAGATAAGGAACATGGAACGCCTGATGGATAGCGGGGCAAAGTAGAAAGAAAAGCTGGGTGGAATCATCGGAGCCCGCCGTTAGAATCGAGGGATGAGCAGGGAAACTTTTCGGAGTATCAAGGGACGCGGCGCGTCCGGCAACCCGAAAAACCGCTTCGAGCGTATAGAGGTCGAGCCGGAGCCTGGCGAACAAGATCTGGAGAAGCCGGAGACTATCTATCTAAAGGATCATGCGCGCTCCATAGTCACCACCAACGACAGCCCGGACATCGGGTTCGACGCCGGGATCAGCCCGTATAGAGGGTGCAGTCATGGGTGCGCTTACTGCTTCTCCCGACCGAACCACGAATACCTCGGTTTCTCGGCGGGCCTGGATTTCGAGAGCAAAATACTGGTAAAGGAGAACGCTCCGGATCTTCTACGCAAGAAACTTTCTTCTCCTGGCTGGAAGCCCCAGACCGTGGCGATGAGCGGATCGACCGACGTCTACCAGCCGGTCGAGAGGAAGCTCCGGTTAACCCGCCGCTGTCTGGAAGTGCTGGTGGAGTTCCGAAATCCGGTCGCCGTCATCACCAAAAACTACCTCGTCACGCGCGACATCGACCTGCTATCTGATCTGGCTCACCAAGACGCCGTATCGGTGGCAGTCTCGTTGACCACCCTCGACGACGACCTGCGGCGCGTCATGGAGCCGCGCACCTCGTCACCGAAACGACGTCTCGCCGCCATAGAGAAGCTGGCGAACGCCGGGATTCGTGTCGGTGTATTGACCGCTCCCATCATCCCCGGCCTCACCGACCACGAACTGCCGAACCTGCTCCAGGCCGCCGCCGATGCCGGGGCGGCCTTCGCCGGTTACACTCCTGTCCGTCTGCCCTACGCTGTCGCCCCGATATTCGAGGACTGGTTGGAGCGCCACTTTCCCGATCGCAAAGTTAAGGTCTTGAACCGCATCCGGGAGTTGCGCGGCGGCAGACTCAACGACCCGCGCTTCGGCTCACGGATGAGCGGCGAGGGTGTCTACGCTGAACATCTCGCCCGGCTGTTTCAGGTAGGTTGCAGACGAGCCGGAATCTCCACCGGACGTTCTCCCGCCCTGTCCACCGCTGCTTTCCGGCGTTACGGTCAGCCTACGCTGTTCGACTGACCGGCTTGACTTCTACCGCACAGAAGGAGCCACCCTTATCCTGCCGAAACCGTAGGCGTCGTCCCGGCCTTCGCGGCCGAGGTCCAACGCCGTATTCTGCGCGCGGTTGCGGGTGGCGTTGGAGCCGGTGTTGCGCTTGGCCTTGATGAGCGCGAACTGGGCCGCCACGGTCGGGGAAGCGAAACTGGTCCCGCTCCAATATCTGTATCCGCCGCCTCTCTTGGTCGAGCGAACGTTTACCCCCATGGCGGACAGGTCTACGTAGGGACCGGAGGAGGAGTAGGACCAGTGGCGGTCGTACACATTCACCGCCGAGACTCCTGTAACGCCGTAGAAGGCCGCCGGGTATAGGGCTCTCTCGTATTGGCCGGTGTTGCCCGCGGCGGCAATTATGTTTATGCCGCTATTCCACATGCTGCGGGCCATGTCGTTGTACGCCTGTGAGTACTGGCCGTAGGCGAAGGAGATATTTACCACCCGGGCCCCGTTTCTCCGGGCCCACCTGAGCGCCGCGATAGCATCCGAGTAGTACATCAAGTTATTGTTGGAGGCTTTGGCGCACAGGATTCTAGCGTGAAAACCGCCGGCGGCCATCCCGGAGCGGTTGTTCGTCCTGGCGCCTATGATCCCGGTTACGAACGTGCCGTGCCCGGTGTCGTCCCACGCGTATGGATCTCTATTGGCGAAGTCGTAGGACTTGATTATCTTACCCTTGAGGTCCGGGTGGGTCCGGTCGCAGCCGGTGTCTATCACAGCCACCTTTATTCCCTTACCCGTTCTCCGGTCTATGCCGCGGGTCGTGTCCCAGGCCTTATTGAAGCCCTGCTGGTATATCTCGTACTGGCGCTTCTGGCGGAGCTCCGGATCGTTCGGGGAATAGGCCGCCACGGACGCGTAGTCCGGCTCGACGTAGCGGACGCCGGGCAATTTCTCGATGAGTTTCTTTTTCAACTTCGCCGGGCCCTTGAACGTCACTACCTCGGCGTTTATCTTGTCGAAGGATCGCTTTATTTTTACCTTCGTCTTCTCTTTGACCTTACGCTTGTCAGCACCTTTTTCATAGCCGACTATTAGCCTGTTCTCCCGCGGCGGAGGTGACTTCAGTTTGCTGAACGTAGGGGCGGAAGCCTCCGCCTGGTTGGCTGGCGCGTCGGGAGTTCGCGCTGCGTCGGCCTCACCTGGCAACGCTAATAGTGCGAGCGCCAACGCTACGGCTGTCAGGGATACAATTAGGTGCCTCTTTGCGGTCAAGTCTTGCCCCCTCCGGTTCGACAGACATCCAGCATTCTAAACCAGTATCGGACCGGACGCGAGAAAACTTTACCCACTGTCGCTGCAAGTGCGGATCACGAGGGCTTCGTTGTATATCTCGCCGGAACTCTCGGCGCATGGTGGCCTCTGCGCTGGCGGGAATTATCCCTCCGTGGGCGCCTTGCCCGCCGCGTGGCTCGCCAGCAGTTTGAGGAAAAATACGGGGGAACCACTCCATCCCTGGCGTAGGACGCAACAAGGAAGCGTTCAGCCACAGCCCGCAACAGCAGAGGGCGAGGGCTGCCGCCCGTCGCAACGGCGCTGGTGTAGCTGCCGTCGCCGCAGTGGCGGCGAGTAAGTAGGCATAGTTACCGGAGGCAAAGCGCCAGTCACGATCCCGATAGAGTGCGGCCACGAGAAATGGGTGCAAGTGCAGGGCGCTGAAGACGACCATCTCGCGCGGCCCCTGGCCTCGTCTGTGATACCAGCGTGTAGCCGCAGGGGTGGCATTGGCCCACACGCCGCCGAAGAGATCGGCGCCTATCAAGGCCGCCACGCCGCGATGGATAAGTCCCCAGTTTCGTGTGGGCGGGTCGCCGGCGAGCCCGATCGCAGCTCCCAGAATCATGCCGACCGCCGTCCCGACGTTTTCAGCCGCGCTCGTCCCTGGGCCGACGATGCGATCCCACACCCCGGTCAGGAGCCCCGTACGCGGCTCCCGGCCGTGCTTTCTCATGGCTCACCTCTTCGTATCTTCTTAGCTAAACACGGAGGTGTTTGGCTACGCACGCTTGTTAGACGGGCCTTGACACCTCAACCGCGCGTTGGCATCCGAATACTAATGACGCTATGTGCGGTAGGCTCGACTATCTCTTCAATGTTCCGTTAACCCCATACTCCAGGCCATCCACGAGCGCCTGCCAGGAGGCTTCGATGATGTTCTCCCCGACGCCGACCGCTCCCCACATCCGTTTACCGTCGGTTGAGTCTATGAGGACGCGGGTGGTGGCAGCCGTGGCCCGGTGCTCGTCGAGGATGCGGACCTTGTAGTTGGAGAGATGGATGGTCTTTAGCTCCGGATAGTGGGGCTCTATCGCTTGCCGGAGGGCGTTGTCCAGGGCGTTTACGGGACCGTTACCCTCTGCGGTCGTTATAACCCGCTGGTCCTTGACGAAGAGCTTTATCGTGGCCTCGGTCGTCGCCGTGCCGTCGGCCCGCTTGTCGGTGATGATCCGGAAGTTCTCCAACTCGAAGAGCGGTGAGTCCCCCCCGGTGGCCCGCCCGATCAGGAGCGCCAGCGACGCATCCGCCGCTTCGTAATGGTAGCCCTCATACTCGCGCTGCTTTATGGCGGATAGTACCGACGCAACGTCTCCGGCCTCAAGCCCCAACTCCTCAGCCTTTGCCCGGATGGAGTTCTTTCCGGAGAGCTCCCCGATCGGGGTCCGGCGCCGGTTGCCGACTACCTCGGGCGGGACGTGCTCGTAGGTGGATGGATCCTTTGAGATGCCGTCCACATGCAGCCCGCCCTTGTGAGAGAAGGCGCTCCGGCCGACGTACGGGCGGTGGGTGTCGGGGGTCAGGTTCATCAGCTCCGAGACGTAGTTCGACAGCTCGGTGAGCCGGCCCAGTCTTTCCTCATCCATGACGTCCAGGCCCATCTTGAGCTGGAGGTTGGCGATGGTAGTGACGAGGTCGCAGTTGCCGCATCGCTCCCCGACGCCGTTGATCGTACCCTGCACGTGCGTCGCTCCGGCCTCGACCGCGACCAGCGCGTTCGCCACCCCGCAGCCGGCGTCGTTGTGGGTGTGGATGCCGACCTCGACCTCCGGGAACTCCTGCACCGTGCGACTGACGATAGCCTTCAGCTCCGTCGGCAGCGTGCCGCCGTTTGTGTCGCAGAGAACCAGAGTGGTAGCCCCGGATTCGGCGGCGGCGCGCAAGACCTCCAGCGCGTGGTCCGGGTCGTCCTTGAATCCATCGAAGTAGTGCTCGGCGTCGAAGATGACCTCTTTACCGGCGTTTGCCAGGTAGCCGATGGTGTCCCGGATCGAGGCCAGGTTCTCCTCCGGGGTCGTCCGCAGTACCTTCTCGACGTGCATCTTCCAGCTCTTGGCGACGATGCAGGCTACGGGTGCGGAGATGTGAGGGAGGAGTGTCACAGCCGGGTCGTCTTCGGCCCGCCCGCCCGGACGCCGGGCGCGGGTAAAGGCCACGAGCTTCGCGTTCGCAAGCTCCGAGGCGTCGAAGGTCTCGAAGAACTCAGTGTCTTTGGGGTTGGAGGCCGGGAAGCCCGCTTCGATGTAGTGGACGCCTAGAGAATCCAACTCACGGGCTATGCGTATCTTGTCCTCCGTGGTAAGGCTTACGCCCTCGCGTTGGGTCCCGTCCCGCAGTGTGGTATCGAACAGCTTCATGCTCATGCTACTCCTTCTCCGGCCCCGATCCACTTGCTCACGGCTTCGGTTACTTCTTCGGTGTTCTTGCTTCCCCCCAAGTCCGGGGTCAGGTAGTGGGCTTCGAGCCCCATCGAGACGCCCTGCTCGATTGCCTCGGCCACGTCCGGGCGGCCCAGGGAATGACGGAACATCATGGCCGCGGAGAGGATCGTCGCGTATGGGTTGGCGACGCCCTGGCCGGCGATGTCCGGGGCGGTGCCGTGGACCGGCTCGTAGATGCCCGGCGTCCCAGGTTCGCCGAGGCTCGCGCTCGCCAGCATCCCCATCGAGCCGGGGAGCATCGCCGCCTCGTCGGAGAGGATGTCGCCGAACATGTTCTCCGTGAGGATGACGTCGAAGCGCCTTGGGTCCCGGATCAGGAACATCGCCGCCGCATCCACCAGTACGTGGTCCAGCTCGATCTGCGGATAGTCTTTTGCTACGTCCTCGACGACTCTGCGCCACAGCCGGCTCGTCGCCAGGATGTTCGCCTTGTCCACGGACGTAACCCGCCTCTTACGCCGCTTCGCCGACTCGAAAGCGACCCGCGCCACACGTTCGATCTCCTCCCGACTGTATTCGCAGAGGTCGCTCGCGTAGTCTGAGCCCTCTTCCTTCTCCCCGAAGTAGATGCCCCCGGTGAGTTCCCGCACGACCAGGATATTTACACCTTCGAGCACCTCCGGCTTGAGTGTGGATGACGGTGTGAGCGCCGGTATCGCCTCCACCGGACGGAGGTTGGCGAACGTGCCAAGCGACTTGCGGAGCTTCAGCAGCCCCGCCTCGGGACGGACCGGGGCGTTATCGAAGTCCGGGTGGCCGACGGCGCCGAGCAGTACCGAGTCGGAGTTGCGGGCCGCCTCCAGCGTCTCGTCCGAGACCGGCTCGCCCTCCTCCTGAATGGCGTTGCCGCCGATCCTGCGTTCCTCGTACCGGATCTCCAACCCAAAGTGCCCGGCGACCGCGTCCATAACCCGCCGGGTAGCACCTACTACCTCCGGCCCGATGCCGTCGCCGGGCAATAATAGTATGTCGAAGCTGTCTCTCGCGCTCATATTTCCTCCCTAAACTCCGGTCTCGCTGCCAGCCATTCTCTTCCACCGTCGCCCAGCGCATCCGCTAGTAACTCATTCGCCCGGCGTTCGTTCACGATATTTTCTTCATCCCACAGCGCCCGAACGAGTCTCCCCAGAAACTCCTCGCCGAACTCTTCGAGCGCGGCGTCTCCGAGCGTGAGCAGCGCATTTTGAAACTCCATCAGCCGACGCGCGTCCGCCGGCCCGCCGAACGCGCGCACGTCTAGATTTGTACCCTGATAGGTCTTCTCCAGATATTCGTCTAGCGGCAGATCTGTCTTTCGGGCCACCGCCGCCGAAGCCGCCTGGGGCAGGAACTCCCGGAGCCAGGCCGGGGTACGTACAATCTCTTTCTGCAAGAGAAAGGCGTGGGCCAACTCGTGCCACACCGTTAGCGGCAGCGTAGCCTTCGTGCTCGGACTGAAAGCTGGAGATAGCCTCTCCGGCAACACGAGCGTCGGAGGGAGCGTGGCGCGGGTGAAGTAGGGTAGGCCCGGTGGGTAGGGGTGGGCGTTTTCCCGTGGGGCCTCCCGCCAATCCTCGTCCGCGATCAGTAGCGCCAGCAAGACTGGGTCATCTACGCCTAGTAACGAAGATAGCTCCCGGCTCCCGGCCTGCAATACGCCCCGCACTTCCCGCGCCCTTTCTTCGAGACGCGGCGGGTAGACGACAGGAACGGCCCCGTCGAGGCGTTCGTAGTCCGGGTGTGTGGAGGGCTGCTGCAAGATGGTATCCGTTACGGCGTCGCCCTCGACGCGACACGGGTGGCGCCCAGCTTGCCAGCTGTGTATACGTTGACCGCCCGGACGTAGGCGCGGGCCGCCGCCTCGACCACATCCTGGGAGAGGCCGCGTCCGGCGTACTCGTTGTCTTCGAACTCGACCGAGACCCGTACCTCGCCGAGGGCGTCCTTACCGCCGGTAACGGCGTCGATGCGGAAGTCTGTCAGGCGGCCCTTTATGTTGGTGGCGGCGTCTATGGCGCGGAATACCGCATCCACCGGACCCTCGCCTTCGGCCTCGGCTTCGAAGACGCCGTGGTCCTCGTGAGAGACGGTCACCGCCGCCCGGCTCTGGCGGCCCGTGGCGGCGACGACCCGCAGGGAGCCCATCGCGTACTTGCCCTCGAAAGAGCCAACCTCGTCGGCGGCGATGGCTTCGAGATCCGCCGCCGAGACGGTCTTCTTGTGGTCCGCGACGTCCTTGAAACGCTCGAAGGCCCGCTTGAGGACCTCGCCCTCGATAGAGTAGCCCAGCTCCTCCAAAGCTTCCTTGAGGGCGTGGCGGCCGGAGTGTTTGCCGAGGAAGATGTTGGTACCTTCGATCCCGACGTCCTGCTGTTTCATGATCTCGAACGTCCGCCGGTCCTTGAGCACGCCGTCCTGGTGAATACCGGACTCGTGCAGGAAGGCGTTGCGACCGACGATTGCCTTGTTCGGCGGCACCTCGTAGCCGGTGATGTTAGAGATCATGCGCGAAGTATTCGCGAGCTGGCGGGTCTCGATATCCACCTCGACTCCGTAATGGTCCTTGCGGGTCGTCAGCGCCATAACTACCTCTTCCAGCGAGGCGTTTCCGGCCCGCTCTCCGATGCCGTTGACCGCTACCTCGACCTGGGTAGCCCCGACTTGAACGCCCGCCAGCGAGTTGGCTACCGCGAGCCCCAGGTCATCGTGGCAGTGGACCGAGAGCACGGCGTCAGCGAGGCCCGGAACCCGGTCCTGCAACTCTTTGAGGAACTCCGCGAACTCCAGCGGCGTGGTATAGCCGACGGTATCGGCGATGTTGACTACGTCGGCGCCGGCCTCGACCGCTGCGGCCACGATCTCGGAGAGGTAGCCGATGTCCGTCCGGGTCGCGTCCATCGGGGAAAACTCCACCTCGGGGCAGAGACTCTTGGCGAACCGGACGCCCTCACCCGCCCGTTGAAGTATGTCTTCCTTGTTCGAGCGCATCTGGTGCTCGATGTGGAGGTCCGAGGTCCCGACGAACGTGTGGACGCGGGGTTTGTTCGACCACTGGACCGCCTCCCACGCCCGCTCGATGTCCGCTTCGTAGATACGGGCGAGCCCCGCGATGGTTGGGCCTTCGACCTCGGTGGCGATCCGGGAGACCGATTCGAAGTCACCCTCAGACGTGATCGGGAACCCCGCCTCGATCACGTCCACCCGCAGCCGGGCGAGCTGGCGCGCTATCTCTATCTTCTCCTCCACGGAGAGCGAGATGCCCGGCGATTGCTCTCCATCCCTAAGTGTAGTGTCGAAAATCTGTACGTGGCGCATAGCCACTCACCTCTCTTATCTCTGAAACTAAGCTTGAAATTGCGGCGAATGTTTTAGGTGGCCGCGAGCAGTGCTAGCCCGGCAGCTAGAGGCCGGGGCTAATAATTCGCCCGGCGACCACCCTGGTTAGTCGTAGGGTGTTGAGAGAGACGTATAGTCTGTGAGAGCTATGCTTCATAAGGAGGATCAGTATCGCATCCTAGTGAAGGTAACGCAACCTCGCAGCCGTCGGATTTATCTTCCAATAAGGCGTGCCCTGCCTCGATAGCTTTCCAGAGCCGGTGGTCCCTGCACAAACGACCTAAGGTTTTTCTAATTGGGGCATACGCTCTGTTGCTGCTGGTTCTGGCAAAGGGAAAAGAGTAAGAAAGCGCTCGACCGCCGAATCGTCACCTTCGATCTTTACCTCTCCGCAGCGCAACGCCTCCGACAGAGATTCGCCTCCGTAGACTAGACCGGCCAGCGTATTAGAGTCGGCTTCAACAATGGCATTGGGCCGGTCGGCGCTTCTGCGTACAACCTCTAAGTGTCCTTCTTCGATAACAGCCCGGAAAACATCCTCACCGAATCTAAGCTCGTAGGTGGCACTCAATCCGTCTGCGCGGCGTGGATCGAACATCGTCCGGAAGGACAAGATAAGGGAATCTACACCCAGGGCAGCGTCGTAGGACTTTGAAGGGGAACGGGCACCCCAACGACCGAGCTGGATGAGGACAGGCTCCAACTCCTTTCCCCACTCAGTCAGTTCATAGACCTTCGATGCCGCTGGCGGGGGCAGCTTCCTTCGCCTCACCACACCAGTACCTTCAAGCTCTCGCAGGCGCTGGGCGAGGACGTTGGGGCTTACGCCCGGCAGTCCAGCACGTAGGTCTGTAAAACGCTTCGGCCCCAGCACCAACTCCCGGACTGTCAGAAGCGCCCAACGCTCGCCGACGAGATCCAGGGCGTGGGCGGCAGCACAGCCATCGTCGTATGTGCGGTTGCTAGACATGTCCCGGATTTTACCACTGCAAAATCTAAACTCGGACTTTTAAATAAGATTTTATAATTTTCTAGTTGTTTTTTAGGATTTTATTTGTATGCTGCGTTTAGTCAGGCCAACGAACTGAGGAGGAAGGGGCGAGATGAGGAAAGTGATTGCGGCGGAGTACGTGTCGCTGGACGGCGTGATGGAGGAGCCGGCTTGGACCGGCCCTTACTTCGACGAAGATCTGGGGAAGCTTCAGCAAGACCTGCTGTTCGCATCGGACGCGCTTTTGCTGGGGCGCGTGACGTACGAGGGATTCGCCGCGGCCTGGCCCTCCATGACCGACGAAGCTGGTTTCGCCGACAGGATGAACGCCCTGCCCAAGCACGTTGCTTCTACGACCCTCGAAGGCCCGCTCGAATGGAACGCAAGCTTGATCGGGGGTAGCGTCGCCGAGGAAGTCGGCAGGCTAAAAGAGCAGCCCGGCCAGAACCTTCTGATCTACGGTAGTGCAGACCTCGTTAATACGCTCATGCAGCACGATCTCGTAGATGAGTACCGGCTAATGGTCTTCCCTGTCGTCCTGGGGAGCGGGAAACGCCTCTTCGCGGATCGCACCGAAACGAAAGCATTGGAATTCGTTGACTCTAAGACTACCGGTTCGGGAGTCGTCGTCATTACCTACCGGCCAGCGAAAGACGAAGAGGCAGTGTAATGGTGCCTTTTCTCCAGGACAAGGACATCGTGATCCACGGAGGCTGCATCTAAGTCGGCGCTGTCGTTGCCTCGGGATGATGTCATGAAGCTACTTTACTGAAAGGATACGTTATGAAATGAAGCTCTACTATAATCCTCAGAGCCGGGCTACGGTTGCCAAATGGATGCTGGATGAGTGCGGCGCGGATTACGAGATCGTTCCGATTGATTTACAGAAGCGCGAGCAAAAGTCACCGGAGTTTCTCCAGATCAATCCCAGCGGCAAGCTGCCGGCTCTCGTCGACGGCGACTCCAAGCTCTTCGAGAACGTGGCGATCTGTCTGTATCTAGCAGACAAGTTTCCAGAAGCCGGCCTCGCTCCCAGTCTCGATGCTCCGGAGCGCGGTCGATACCTGTCGCTTATGGTCTACTCCACAGCCCAGCTCGAACCTTCTATGGGTGATGCGTTGATGGAGCTAGATACCGCTCCTTCGCGGGGCTGGACGGACTTTGAGACGGTCCAGGGCGTGATCGAGCACGAGCTAGGCAATGGAGCATATCTATTCGGAGACTGGTTCACCGCCGCCGACGTGATGATCGGCTCAATGTTCATGTGGAAGCGAACCTTCGGCGGCCCGCCCGGAAGGCCGAGCATAGAGGCTTATGTAGACCGTCTTCTCCAGCGGCCTGCATCACTGAAGATGGGTGGCTAACCACCTCTCTTTGTACCTACGTCGATACCGAATTGGAACGACCAAATTCACCACAACAAAGAAAGGTGCATCATGGATTGGAGACTTGAAGTAGTCGTAGTTCCCGTTACGGATGTGGACCGCGCCAAGGTCTTCTATGCCGAGAAGCTTGGCTTCGGCGTGGATCACGATACCAGGATCAGCGACGAGGTACGCGTCGTCCAGTTGACTCCTCCGGGCTCGGCGTGCTCGATCGTATTGGGCAAAGGCGTCGTTGAGATGCAGCCCGGCTCGCTCAAGGGTCTGCAATTGGTGGTCGAGGATGTTCGAGCAGCGCGGACCGAGCTTGTGGGCCGCGGGGTGGAGATCGGTGAGGTTCAGGTGCTCGGAGCCTCGGGTTCTCGCCCGGCGCGTGACGGAGAAGACCTCAAGCACGTGGGATTCGTGTTCTTCAACGATCCGGATGGCAACGGCTGGGCAGTTCAAGAGATCCCCGCTCGCAGCTAGTTTATCTAAAGGAGAAGAAACGTGGGGAAAGTAGTTGCGAATTTCTCGATGTCGCTAGACGGCTTTATCGCCGGACCAAATAGTGATGATAACGGTCTTCACAACTGGGTTTTTGAGGGAACCGTCCCTGTAACGGCGGGCGGGATGACCTTTCACCTGACCTCCGAGAAAAGCGCCGAGGTTTTCTACGAATTTGTCCAAAACGTAGGGGCCTGTGTGCTCGGCAGACGAGCTTCAAGAGCCGCAAGTGAGAATCCACCCTTCCAACTGCCGAGTTTCGTGCTGTCGAATGAGGAGCGGGACGAGGTTCACGAGGAAGGAACGACGATCACCTTCGTTACAGACGGGATCGAAAGCGCCCTCCAGCAAGCCAGAGCAGCTGCGGGAGACAAGAACGTCTGTGTGTTCGGCGGCGCTAATACCGCCCAGCAGTATTTAGAGGCCGGGTTGCTTGAAGAAATCAGCATCGACCTGGTGCCCATCTTACTTGGAGACGGCATCCGGTTGTTCGAGCATCTGAGCACCGAGCAAATTGCACTGGAAACGGCCAGGGTAGTAGAGGCCCCTGGGGTAACGCACCTCAAGTTCCGTGTCACAAAAGAGAACCCGTGATTTTTATGGCTTCTTTGAGGAAGATTCCCTCAATGCACCGAAACTACTTGAGACTTAAGGTGCCGTCTTCTGTGCAACCTCGACGGCTATGGTCCAGTCGGCGTACTTGTCCCACTCACCGCGGGCGGCCTTGAAGTACAGTTCTTGCAGACGCTCTGCGATCGGTCCCATGTTGCCGGAGCCGACGGGCCTGCCGTCCACTTCTACGACCGGCGCGATCTGGAAACCCGTACCGCTCAGAAACACCTCATCTGCAGCGTAGAGTTCCGTCCGGTCCACGTCGCGCTGGGCGGTCGTCATGCCGAGTTCGTTGTCGGCGAGCTCCATGATGGCGTCGCGTGTGATGCCTTCGAGGATGTCCGCAGTTACCGGCGGCGTGATGAGCTGGCCCTTGCGTACCAGGAAGATGTTGGCTGCGCTTGCCTCGGAGACCGAGCCGTCCTGGGTGAGAAAGATGGCGTCGTCATAGCCGTTGCGCTGGGCTTCGTCCACGGCGAGGGCGGTGTTGATGTAGGAGCCGGTGAGCTTGCCTCGGGCCGGGATGGCGGTGTCCGAGGTACGACGCCAGGAGGAGACGCAGGCCCTGATGCCGGTCAGCTCCACGTAGTTGCCCATCGGGACCGTGAAGATCGAGAGTGAAGAGTCAACCGCCAGCTTTACCCCGACCGAGTCGGCCGACTTGTATGCCAAGGGCCGTATGTAGGTGTCCTGGCGCGGGGCGTTGCGGCGCAGTATCTCCAGCGTGATGTCACACAACTCGTCTATGGAGGCCGGCAGATCTATCCGCAGCATCCGACATGACTTCTCGAACCGTTCGTAGTGCTCCCGCAGTTTGAGGACCTGGAGCGTGCCCTTCTGCTCGTTCCAGTACGCCCGGATGCCCTCGAATACGCCCGTGCCGTAGTTGAGGGCGTGGGTGGCGGGGGAGAGCCGCACGTCGCCCATCTTGACTAGCTCGCCGTCGTGGTAACACCACTCCGCGTCCGAGGCGGAGAAAGCTTTTCGTTCGCTCATTGGTCTTTGCCCCCTTCGCCCTCTGTAACGAGGTTGCGTAACTGGTCCCCTACTTGTGCGACGTGGCTCTCTGCGTGCCGGCGACGCTGGGCGAGGAAGCTCGCGGCGCCTGCCTGATTCTCAAGCACCCAGTCACGGGCGAACTTGCCGCTTTGGATGTCCGCCAAAACCTCGCGCATCCGGTCTTTTACCCCGTCGTCGATGAGTCGCGGGCCGGAGACGTAGTCGCCGTACTCGGCGGTGTTGGAGATCGAGTATCGCATCTGGGCCAGGCCGCCCTCGTAGATGAGGTCTACGATCAGCTTTAGCTCGTTGACGCACTCGTAGTACGCTAGTTCCGGCTGGTAACCGGCCTCGACGAGCGTATCGAACCCGGCGGTCAAGAGCGCCGTGAGCCCGCCGCACAGAACCGCCTGCTCCCCGAAGAGGTCCGTCTCGGTCTCCTCGGCGAAGGTCGTCTCAATGATCCCGGCCCGGCCGCTGCCGATGCCGCGGGCGTAGGAGAGGATGAGGTCCCGCGCCTGCCCGGAGTTGTCGTTCTGGACGGCGAAGAGGGACGGCATACCGTTGCCTTCCTCGTACAGCCGGCGCAACACGTGTCCAGGCCCTTTCGGAGCCACGAGGCCCAGGTCTACCTCTTCGGGGATTTTTATCTGGTTGAAGTGGATGTTGAAGCCGTGGGCGAAGAGCATCAGTTTGCCCTCGGAGAGGTTCGGCGCTACCTCGCTCTCGTAGACGGCGGGCTGGCGCTCGTCGGGGAGGAGCATCATTATTACGTCCGCCCAACTCACGGCGTCGGCGATGGTTTTGACGCCCAGCCCGGCGTCCTCGGCCTTCTGCCAGCTCGGACTTCCCTTGTAGAGGCCGACCGTCACCTCGCAGCCGGACTCTTTGAGGTTCAGCGCGTGGGCGTGACCCTGGCTGCCGTAACCCAGGATGGCTACTTTCTTCCCTAGAATCTCATTTCCAACGTCCGATTCGCGGTATACCCGTGCCATCTAAATTCCTCCGTTCCCCGGCCGGGCCACGGGCCCGAGCCGTACCAGATCTTCAACATCGTCTTTCATGCTCGAAAGCCAGCCCTCTAACGCCTCCGGCTCTCCCGAAGCGACGATAGTATCGCCGTTCTCGTGCGCCTTGACCCCATGCCGTGCCGCCGACTCCTTCCAACCTTCGCCCTTTATTTTGAGCAGGATTATCTCCAGGCTTTCTTCGGCGGGGATAGCCTCTTGTACGTCTTCGAGGTTCGAGAGTAGCATCGTGTAGCGGCGGGCCATCTCGGGCGCGCAGTCGAGTATGATCGTCGCCCGCATCCCCTCGTTGTCGCGGCCGAGCGTGAAGCCCGCGACCGGCATCCGTTTGTTCTGGAGGGTCATCAGGAAGCGGTTCAGGGCAAGCATGCCGCCGGTGAAACGGACTTCTAGAGTGTTGAGGGACACGGCTTTCTCTTTCGAGTCGGACGCTATCTCAGGCGCCATCTTCCTCGATCATCTCGTTGACGCTCATGCCGCTCGGGATCATTGGGTACACGTTGGCTTCAGGGTCGATATGGAAGTCCAGGATCGTGCATCCTGGCTGGTCCTGCGCCCACCGAACCGCCTCGCCGATGTCGTCGCCCGGCTTGATCGTACGCCCGGCGAGCCCGTAGGCTGCCGTGAGCTTCTCGTAATCCGGGCCTGTCATCGGGGTCTGTGAATAGCGGCGATTGTGGAAGAACTGCTGCCACTGGCGCACCATGCCGAGGTAGCCGTTGTTGAGGATGGCGACGTTGATATTCAAGCCGAACTCTCGAATAGTCGCAAGCTCCTGAATGTTCATCTGGAACCCGCCGTCCCCCGCGACGACCCACACACTATCGTCCGGATAGGCGAACGCTACGCCCATCGCCGCCGGAAGGGCGAAGCCCATCGTGCCGAGGCCGCCGCTGGTTATGTGGCTGTTTGGCTTGGTGAACTTGAAGAACTGGGCTGCCCACATCTGGTGCTGGCCCACGTCGGTAACGAGCCGCACGTCGCCGCCCGTAACCTCCCGGATGGCGTCCATCACCCGGATCGGGCCGTACTCGTCCCTCGCCGAGTCCTCGCGCTTTTTCTCCGGCTTCTGGGTCTCTTTGATCTCCGCGAGCCACTCTGCGCAGCCGGCAGCCTCGCCGGACATCTTATCCAGGTAGCCGAGCACGGATCGGAGGGCGCTCTTGGCGTCGGCCGTGACGCCGACCGTCGGCTCCACGACCTTGCCGAGCTCGGATGGGTCCACGTCTATGTGGACGATCTTGGCGTTCGGGGCGAACTTGCCGACGTTGCCGGTGATCCGGTCGTCGAAACGCATCCCTATTGCGAAGAGCACGTCGGAGCGGTCTATGGCACGGTTGACGCTGGCCTGGCCGTGCATCCCCGGCCACCCCAGATACAGCGGATGGTCGTCCGGGAACGCGCTGATACCGAGCAGCGTCGTGACGACCGGGATTCCGGTCCGCTCGGCGAGCAGCCGCAACTCTTTCTCCGCCCCGGAGAGCGTAACCCCGTGCCCGGCCAGGATGACCGGCCGCTTGGCGTTCCGCAGCAGCATCGCCGCCCGTTCGAGGCCCGGCGTGGCGGTCGGACTCGGGGCCTCCTTGAGCCGCCGGTAGCCCTGGTCGTCGCACGCGGCGAACTGCACGTCTTTTGGCACGTCAACCAGCACGGGGCCGGGTCGCCCGCTGCGCGCTATCTCGAACGCCCGCCGTATCGTCGGGTACAACTCGTCCGGGTCCTCGACGAGGAAAGAGTGCTTGGTGAACGGCAGCGTCATGCCCATGACGTTGGTCTCCTGGAAGGAGTCTTTTCCGAGCGCCGGACGTCCGACCTGGCCGGTGATCGCCACGAGCGGCACCGAGTCCATCTGGGCCGTTGCGAGGCCCGTAACCAGGTTAGTAGCTCCCGGACCGCTGGTCGCCACGACCACCCCGACCTCCCCGGTCGCCCGCGCGTAGCCATCTGCGGCGTGGGCGGCGGCTTGTTCGTGACGGGTCAGGATATGCTTTAGAGGATAGTCCGGCAGCGCGTCGTAGAACGGCATGATCGCGCCTCCCGGATACCCGAAGAGGTACTCGACGCCCTCGTCGAGTAAGGCTTCGCACATGGCCTCCCGGCCGGTCCTCGGATGATATTCGATGTTGAGGCTATTGAGCGCTGTGTTTTCCACGTTGTACCCCGTTCCAAGTAAGTGAGAGTTTTCGTCAACCCTTGCCGAAGAACGGGGCTTTGCCCCGGTTCCGGCTCTAGGCGGACCGGATAATACCGTCCCGGCCCGCCCGGCTAATTAGTCGCCGGCTGGCTACGGGTACGGCTGGCGTGGGTACTCGTGGGTGAATGGGTGGGGTAAGCAGGCGCGCGGCCTCACGCTTGAGGCCGGAGATCTCTAATTGTGATCCTTCGGAAACTCCTAACAAGAGTCCCTCGCTCACTCGCTTACAGATATCCTGTAGAGTAAGCACTATGTGCCTGTTTGTCAAGCGCGAGGAACTGCAGACAGGCGAAAGGGACGGGCTGTCTGTCGCGGCCCGTCCCTCGTCAGAACCCAAACGTGTTATCCGCGCTGCTCCCGCTCGCGTTCGAGGTGGTTGGCCCGGCGTTCCTTGAGCACCTCGATCCGCTTGTCGCTCAGGCACTTGCCCCGCGGGGCCGCGTCCGCCGCGCTCGCGGCCCCGGCCAACAACGACGCCGATATAAACAGCGCCAGCAGTATCCTGGCCCACGTCTGCCTCCACTCGGCTTTCATCAAGAGCATCTCTTTCCTCCTTTTAGAGCGTCAACATTACCAACGCCCGTATGATGCACCGGGGTGTAGACGTCGTCATCTGTAGTATTAGATATCTTTGTCTAGTGAATATTGGCTATACGAAGTCGTTCGATCTCCGGTATGTGGATGGGACGTAGCCCAATTGGGGTAGTAAAAAATCATTGAAATATACGATGAAAGCTCCCCGGTCAGGCGTCATTATTCGCATACGGCCGATAAAGCGACAAAGCGCGGGGTGGGCGGATGGCTTTGCACAGCACGATAGAACATACACTCTGGGAATCAGAGACCTTTGCCACGAAGGTTAGCGGGGTAGATGGTGAAGCCACGAACGAAGCATCGCGTGCGCCCTCCGGCGGATCGTGGGGTGACCGCAATATCTCAGTCGCCGCCGTGGCGCTCGCGGTATTCATCGTTGTCTGGGCAATAGTTACCCTTGCCATCGAGAGGCTCGAATTCGCGGTGCTCGTCTCGAACGAGTTACAGGGAAGCGAGGTCATGGCCTCCGGGCTGGCTCAGCTCTTCGCCGCCCTCGTCCTCGGCCTCTTTCTCACGGAGGGGGCGGGGCGCAGCCTGCGCTGGGTGTCCGCCGGTTTGGTGGCCCTGGGCCTGGGGCATCTGGTGTTCGGATACATAGAGCCGATGGTTCAGGGAGCCGCCGCCGATCTCAACGAAGCCTTCTACGAGAGCATGGTCGCACAGATCTTCGCCTGCTCGCTCTTCGTGGTCGGGCTTTTCCCCGGAATACCGCGTTATCTTGCGAGAGTGGCGGTAGTGGTGCCGCTTACGCTAATCGCCGGTTACCTAATCGTGTTCGAGGTGTTGGAGGGCGAGGAATGGATGCCTTTTCTGGTTCGTGTCGAAAGCCCGGGGAAAGCCATTGAGTTCAGTACGACTTTTGGATGGCTCACCGCATGGCACTGGACGCTGGCGACTATACCGCTCCTGCTGGCGATCACGGCCACCGTGGGGGCTTTTCGTCAGCGCCGCCGGGGCCGCCTGCAAGGCTGGCTGCTTATCGTGGTCGTGCTGCTGGCCGGGTCTATCCTGCACGATTACCTGTGGCCCTCGTCATACGGCGGCGACGTGCTCACAACCGCGGACATGCTGCAACTGGCCCTTGCGATGGTCGCGGCCGTGGGCGGCGTCGTCGAGCTAAGACGCATAGCGATGGAGCGTACGGCGCTCCTGACCACAGAGCGGGAACGCACCCGGCGGCTCCACGAACTCAATGCCATGAGGGCCGACTTTAGCGCGATGATCGCCCACGAGCTGGGCGGCCCGCTCACCGCCATCCACAAGCTCAACGAGATCCTCGGCGACGAAAGGGCGAATACGGAGGCCCGCGAGTACGCCGTGTCCGCCATAGAGGGCGAGGTCGAGGTCCTGAACGCACTGGTCAAAGACGTGCGGGCCGCCGCCGCGGTCGAACGCGAGGATTTCGAGGTCGAGCTTTGCTCCCTGCCTCTCGGCGAGCTGTTGGCGGACGCGGGATCGTACGCGAGCTTACTCTCCGGGGATCACCCGGTTGGCGTCGAGTTACGCGGGGCTCTCCTGGAGAATGAGCTGGTGTTGGCCGACCGCAAGCGCGTCGGACAGGTCCTCAGGAACATGCTGTCCAACGCCGCCAAGTATTCTCCCGAGGGCACCCCCATCGAAATCCGGGCCGCGCGCAAGGCCGGACGCATCCGCATAGAGGTAGCCGATCACGGACCCGGTATCCATCCCGAAGACGTGAGCCGTATCTTCGAGAAGTTTGGCCGCGGGCGCGACCGGCAGGGAAAGAAGGTCGCCGGAGCGGGCCTCGGACTCTATCTATCCCAGAGAATTATCCGGGCCCACGGGGGAGATCTCATGGTGAAGACGAAACCCGGTAAAGGTTCGATCTTCTCCTTTGATTTGGAGCTGGCGAAATGAGAGAAGAACCACGCCAGCACCAGCGGGATTCCGGAGATCATATCCGTATCATGCTGCTGGACGATCATCATTCCTTCCGCCAGCCGCTCGCGCTCATGCTGGATTGGGAACCAGATATTACTGTGGTAGCGCAGGCGGATTCTCTGGCTTCGGCACGGGAGATCCTGCGGGACCCGGACGTAGAGGTGGACGTAGCGATGGTGGACCTGGACCTGCCCGACGGTTCGGGGACGGAGTTCGTGGCCGACCTCCGCGCCGCCCGCCCTGGGGCCATGACGCTAGTCTTGAGCGCTTTCTCAGAGCACGAGAGGATCGCAAGAGCTATAAAGGCGGGCGCCACAGGCGTCATGCACAAGTCCGAGAACGCCGAGAAGGTCGTAGAGGCGATCCGGCGCCTCTACGCGGGAGAGCAACTCCTCTCCCAACAGGAGGTTTCGGACGCCCTATGGCTGCTGGTCCGGGAGCAGGAAGAGAACCGGGAAACCCAGATCATGCTCGACAAGCTGACTCCCAGGGAGCGCGAGGCGCTGCAGGCCCTCGCCGAGGGGCTATCCGACAAGGAGATCGCCGAGCAACTTTACGTCAGCGTCGGCACGGCCCGCAACCACATCGCCAACATCCTCGCCAAGCTGGAAGTCCAGTCCAGGCTGCAGGCGCTGGTCTTCGCCGTGCGCCACGAGCTGGTGAAAATATAGGCCACTATACGGAATATCTACAAAATTATAGAGGCTCTCCAGAACGCGCCGCACTAGAGTGGAGCAACGATGAGACGAACGACGGATACGCGCTGGGGTAGGGGATCGGACCGCCGCGGGTGGCCGGGTGTAGAAGGTCACGAGATCGGTCGGAGATGGATGGCCCGGCGAGTCCACTGAAGGTTATGCTGGCGAACGAACCTCGCGCTTACCGGGAGGTGATCTCCGCCGTGTTCAAGACGCTTCGCCCGGACGTAGAGGTCTTCACCGTCGAGCCAGGAGACCTCGACCGGGAGTTCCAGCGCCGCGTACCGCAGCTCGTGATCTTCAGCCGGCTTACCGGGCTCGTTAGCCGTGACGCTTACGCCTGGATCGAGCTTTATCCCGGAGGCGCGGCCCACGCGGTCGTAAGCGTCGCCGGAGCCCGGACGATACATGAAGACATGGACCTGGATACCCTGCTCTCCATCCTCGACGAGGTCGCCACGGACATTCATCATAGGTCGCGCCTCCGAGGTTAGAGCCTGGCTGGTGGAGGTGGACGCAGGTCAGAGTACGGGCATGGGACTCCGGGCGGGTACGTCTCCCGGCGGTTCGACCCGCGCGCCGCTCAGATCTACGTCGAGTACCCAGGCTTTCGTTTCCACGCGCTGGGCCTCGAACGCGGCCTGCATCGCGGCGGAGATTCCCGCAGCCCGGTTTTCCGGGGCGAAGGCTATGACGGTCGGGCCGGACCCTGAGAGCGAGGCGCCGTAGGCGCCGTTTTCGTGGGCGGCTTCTATGACGTCTTCGAGTCCGGGGATGAGGTGCGAGCGGTAGGGTTGGTGGAGCCTGTCCTGCATGGCGACGCGTAGCAGATCGTACTCGCCGGTAGCGAGGGCGCCGAGCAGGAGGCCGGATCTTCCAACGTTGAAGACGGCGTCGCCGTGGGAAACCTGTTCGGGTAGCGCCCGGCGCGCGGCGGTTGTGGAGACGGCGAAGTCCGGGACGGCTACGACAGCCTTGAGGCCTTTCGGTTCGAGGCGGACGGCTTTTACTCCATCGGGAGTGAGGGTGCCGATGACGAGTCCGCCGAGCAGGGCCGGCGCCGCGTTGTCCGGGTGGCCGTCGAGCTCGCAGACGAGGTTCAGGAGGTCGGGGGCTGCCATCGAGCGCCCGAGCAGGTCGTTGGCGGCTACGGCCCCGCCAACGAGTGCCGCGGCGGAGCCTCCGAGGCCGCGGGCGGGTGGTATGTCGTTCTCCTGGACGAGGTGGAAGTGGATGTCCGGTTCGCCGACCTCGTCGGCGACGAAGAGGGCGGCGCGGTAGGCAGGATGTTCCGGGGAGTGGGGGATGAGGTCCGCGCCCGTGCCGTATACCTCGACCTTCGGGGCCGGGGCCCGATCCAGGCTGATCCTCATGCTCAAAGATAGCGCTAGCCCGACCGCGTCATAGCCCGGTCCCAGGTTGGCCGAGGTCGCCGGGACGCGGACCGAGATCACGCCTAGAGCTCCATCCGCCGCGCCACGGCCTCGAACTCCGCCGGGACGGGCTCCGGCAGTTGGACCCGGCTCAAGATAACGTCCGGGTCTTTGAGCCCGTGGCCGGTCAGCACGCTGACAACGGTTCCTCCTGGGCTGCGGCCTTCGCGGGCGAGCTTGAGAAGCCCGGCGATCCCGGCGGCGGAGGCCGGTTCGCAGAAGACGCCTTCCTCGCCCGCGAGCAGCGATTGGGCGTCGAGGATCTCCTCGTCGGTGACGCTCTCTATGAGGCCGCCGGACTCGTTCACGGCGTTCAGGGCGCCTTCCTTGCTGGCCGGCGCGCCGATCCGGATGGCGCTGGCGACGGTCTCCGGATTCTCGAAGTCGTGACCGGTTACCAGGGGCGCGGCGCCTTCGGCCTGGAAGCCGAGCATCCGGGGCGCTTCGTCGGCGAATCCCGCGTCGCGCCACTCCGAAAAGCCCTTCCAGTAAGCGGTGATATTGCCGGCGTTGCCGACGGGGAGTGCGAGGGCATCCGGCGGTGTGCCCAGGGCTTCACAGACCTCGAACGCCGAGGTCTTCTGGCCCTCGATGCGGTCCGGGTTTACCGAGTTCACGAGGGCCACGGCGTCCATCTCGCGGGCGGCTCGCTGGGAGAGCTTGAGGGCCGCGTCGAAGTTGCCGTCTATCTGGACGATCTTAGCCCCGTGGGCCAGGACCTGGACGGCTTTGCCCAGGGCGATCTTGCCGGCCGGAACCATAACGAAGCACTTCAAACCGGCGCGGGCCGCGTAGGCCGAGGCCGCCGCTGCGGTGTTGCCGGTCGAGGCGCAGATGCAGGCCCGGTTGCCGTCGGCGACGGCCCGGCTCATGGCGACCGTCATGCCGCGGTCCTTGAACGAGGCGCTCGGGTTCATACCCTCGAACTTCAGGTAGACGTTGGCTCCCACCCGCTCGGAGATTCGGGGAGCTTCGATCAGGGGTGTGTCGCCCTCTCCCAGGGTCGCTATCGCGTGGTCCGGGATCTCCGGTAGCCAGTTGCGGTATTTCTTTATTACGCCCTGACGGGACATCTGCGTTTGTACGCCCAACACGAACCGTGCCTTTCCTGGAGAAGAAGTTAGCCTAACGAACGAACCCGGAGGTTCGAGGCCCGGTAGTTCGCGCGGCGTTACAGACGATGCACAAAGCGTTCACAGCGCAAGAAAACTATCATGCCCGTGGCCTTTGTTTCAAGGGTCTCGAAGAGCGACATCGCTCAGGGATATAGCTCTTTGAGCAGAGGGGCGGTCCTCCTCTCGATGATCTCCACTTGTTCCGGGGTCAGGTCTTCTTTCCATCCTCCGGGGCCGCCTTTACGGTAGAACTTGCCGCTCCCCTTCTCTTCTTTAGGTATGTTCGTCCAGGAGTGCTTGTTTATCGCACGGGCAAGCTCCGCCTCGCTTACTGGCAATTCCAGCGCGGAGCAGATGTTTCTGACGGCGCCGATAGCATCTGCCCCGAGATCCTCGTAACGTACCAGGATCTTGCGCCCCGCATGAGCGTCGTAGGCTTCTTTAGCATTGTTTATGTTCTGAAAGTAGGCGTTTGCCCGAGCCTTGACGAAATGGTTCAGACCCGCCTCGGAATGAGCGTTCTTGCGCCGCCGGTCGTCGTCTTGCATCTCGTACATCCAACTACCCTTCCTGGTCGCATCGAGAGCCGAAGCCGCGACGTCACGCGGGTCTCGGACCAGCAGGATCATACGGCTCTCCGGCAGAGCCTCCATGAGAAGTTGCGCGCCCACGGCACCATCGGGCTCCTTTACCAACAGGTAGTGATCGGCCCGTATGGAGGGGTTCGAGTATCGGGCCGTTTCCAGGACGAAGCTCCGCAAGGATTTTATCCATCCTTTGCGGGTTGGATCGCTCATAACGAAACTCGTGGAGCCGAGTTGGCCCTCTTGAGCCCTGTTGTAGAACTCTCCGAAGAGTTGTCCGACCTTTGGCTCCTCCCAGACTTTGCAGGGTAGAAGTTCCGTCATCATGCTCCTGAGCCACGTGCTGCCGCTCCTGCTAACACAGAATATCCAGACTATGTTTTCGGGGGCCAACTCGCCGCTGGTTTCGGATGATAGGACGGCGCTTCTGAGACGTAGCCCGTGACGGTAGCCGGACAGCCGATAATAGGCTTTTCTGAGGATAGAATTTTTCTTCACCAGACGCTTTGAGGAGCGTTTTAGTCTCCGGATCAAATACCCTCCTGGGATGCCGGGATGCCCGCATACTCTAGCAAAGGGCGCTTCGTCGTGACGTCTACTCCTGGCGCAGTTCGTCCAGCCCCTGCTGGGCCGGTGACAGGTCCGGGTTGATCTCCAGGGCTTTCTCGTAGGCGGCTATGGCCTGGTCCCTGCGATCCCATTCGGCGTAGAGATCCCCGAGGCTGCTCCAGGCGGTGGCCCGCACGTCTGTCCGTCCGGGCTGGGGCTCGAGCTCGGCCGCCCGCTTCAGGTACTCTTCGGCGCGTTGGAAACCCTCCTCGCTCCGATCCTCTCCGGTAGCGCGTTCGGCGTAGGCGTTGCCGACGCTCAGGTTGTATTGGGGACTATCCGGCTCTAGCTCCAGAGCCCGTTCGTAATACTCCAACGATTCTCCATCCCGGCCCGCGATCTGGTTCGCCAGCGCCACGTCGGTGAGCAACTCCGGGGAGAGCGGGTTCTGGCTGATCGCCGCCTCGAACTGCTGGTCAGCCGCCGCCTCGTCGCCGCTCATGGCGAGTACGGTGCCGAGCTTGACCCGGTAGGAGGGTACTTCGGGGAAGCGCTCGACGACCCCGCGTTGCACCTCTACGGCGGCCCCGGCGTCCTCGAACATCAGGAGAGAGGTTAGTTCGGTGCGGAGCCCGGTATCTTTCGGGAGGCGATCCACCCCGCTCTCCAACGCCTGGACCGCGAGAGAGGACTCTTCTGCATCCCTGTAGGCGCCCGACAGAAGAACGTACAACGCCGACTCTTCGGGGGCTTGCGCCACGGCCTCCTCGTAAACCGCCGCTGCATCCAAAGGCGACTCCAGGGTCTCGTAGGCCAGCCCGAGCCCCATGTACGCCAGGGCCACCTCGTTCGCGTCCCCGGACAGGGCCGCGTTGTAGGCCTCTATGGCCGAAGAGGGGACTTCGCCCTGCAAGGCGTCGTTGCCGGCCACCGTTTGGGTGACGGCGAGTTCGTCTCTGTTTACCGCGTAGAACCGGTAGCGTCCGCCCGGAGTGTCGAGGGCGGTGAAGCCGGGCAGATGTCCGAGCTGGACGTTGAGCGGGGAGTCGGCGGGGAGCAGCACGTAATCCACCTCGTAGTTCTGGAGGGTCTCTATCATGGCCGAGCTAACCGTGGTGGCTTCGAAGAAGTCCTGTACTGCACGGGCCTTGCGCGAAGAACCACTCTGTCCCTCTGGATCCGTTTCGCCGGAGGCATTTTCTTCCAGGAATTGGGCCCTGTATCCAACCACGTTGGCGAGTGACGAGTACGCCGGTACGCAGCTATTCTCCAGGGTGGGGGCGAGTACTACGCTCCGGCTGTCCACGGTTTCCCGCATCCAATCGAAGGCGGGGTCCACGCAAGAAGTGTTCTCCTGCGGAGCTTCGTCTACAGAGTCTATGGTTCGGATACCGGCCAGGGCCCGTGGGGCGGCGGCCGAGGCGAGCAACACCACCAGGATCAGGGCTATAAGAGGCGCCGCGCCGCGCAGGCTCGCCCCCCCGAATCTCCGGCTCGCGTAGCCTAGTAGCTCCCAGGACATCCAGCCGACGGTCAGCAGGGCGGCCAGCGGGATAGGCCAGGCCAGACGGTAGATCAGCCACGGTCGGACGAACTGGCCTGCGAAGGAAGCGACCGGCGGGATATAAACCAGGGCCGCGAAAAATAACAGCAGGCCGAGCAGCATCTGGGCCGCCAGAGACCTCTTCGCGCGCCAGATCAGGAACGGAACCCCGATCAGGTACGCCCCGGCTATCACCGGGTTGAACACCAGCGAGAGGTGCATGATATACGAACCCTCACCGAGGATAAGCAGCCTCTTCTGATCTTGCCAGGTATTCAACCTGTTCTCGACCAGCGCGGGGTCCAGGGCGCTCAGCTTCGAGAGCAGCGCGCTCCCCGAGACCACCAGGTAGATGGCAGGCGGAACCAGCGTAAGGAAGACCACGGCCCCCAGAGCCAACACCCCGGTCCAGGCGTTCCGGTCTCTCAAGTTGGCCGCCAGATGGACCGCCCCGAGCGCCGCGACGCCCAGGCCGAGTATCCCCAAAACCATGGGATGCACCGCGCCCGTCGCCCAGAAGACGAACGCGAACATGCCCAGCCTCAGCCACCCGCGCTTCTTCAGATACAGCGCCGCGAGGCCGAGCGCCACGGGGAGCATTATGTACCGGGCGGCGAACTTATCCTCCACCACGCGCCGTACGAGGTCTCCCCCGAACGAAGCCGGCGTGGCGTCCAGGTAGAAGAGCAGGAAAAGCCCGTACAAGGCTCCGGCCAACAACGCCGCGCCCTCGTTCTCGAAGAGTATCCGGGCCAGCCAGTAGAACGCCAGGAGCGAGAATAGGACCAGGGCGGGGGCCAGGTATGCGGATGCCAGGTCCGTGGGGTCTATCCCGGAGACCCAGGAGAAGGCCGCCTGGATCGCGAGCCACCCGTTCAGCATCAGGCGCGAGAAGCCCGGCTGCTCCGTGCCGTAGAACGGGTTGATGAGGCCGAGCCTCTCCGAGTTCAGGTACTCCTGGACGTACGCCAGATAAGCCCAGTGGTCCTCGTTCGGTTCCGGCACCACCCGCGAGGACGCGTAGGCGAGCACCGCCCCGAACGCCAGTAGCGGCGCCCATATAATCCTGGTTCCCGTTCCATCCTCCGGGGCGTCGTCCGCGTACTCGCCGCTCGTTTCTCCTCCAAAGACCCTGAGCGCCGCCAGGACCAGGCACACGGCGAGTATCGTCCCGCCCGTCAAGAGGTACTCGTCAAAGCTCCGGTGCAGGATGAGGAACGGGAGGGCCGCGAGGCCGAAGACGCCCGTGCCCAAAGCGAACGCGACCGGTAGCCGCCCCGCACCCGAGAAGCTCTCGTCCGGCGCCAGGCGGGAGATCAGGAGACCGGGGATCAGGAACAGCGCCAGGGTCGCCAGGAACGGCAGCGCGGGGACCGCTGAAAGAACACCCCGCAGCGGAACGAGGATGACCAGAGAAACGAGGGCCAGAAGCAGTGCCAGAGCTTCGGGGGTGCGGAGGCGCCTGAGCGGTCCGGATCCCTGGCGGCGCTCCCGGCGGCTGGGCTCGCGTTTCTCCCCGCCGCCCTGAAGCTCCTGGGTATCCTCGTCTCCGATTCTCGAAGAGCTACGCGCCACGGACGCCCGCGGTCACTGTTGGGGGCTCAGGGTGCGGTTCTCGCGCTTCCAGGGTGAGAACTATCAAAAACACGCTGCGTAGTATATTTCATGACACCGATAGGGACAGCGGAGAATACTCCGCGACGGTAGCCTTCGATGGCGTTCTATGGTTGACTAAAGCGATGCTCGGCAACGGCAGAAAAGGGATCATCCTCGCCGGAGGCTCCGGCACGCGCCTGTACCCGTTGACCCACGTAGTCAGCAAGCAACTGTTGCCGATCTACGACAAACCCCTGATCTACTACCCTCTCTCAACCCTAATGCTCGCCGGCATAAGGGATATCCTTCTCATCTCTACCCCCGAAGACCTGCCTCGCTTCGAGCAACTTCTCTCCGACGGTTCGCAGTGGGGCCTCAACCTTGAGTACGCCGTCCAGCCGGAGCCGGAGGGACTCGCCCAGGCGTTCATCATCGGGCGGGAGTTCGTCGGAAAAGACGCGGTAACACTCGTGCTGGGTGACAATATCTTCTACGGTCAGGGTTTCAGCCAGACTCTCCAGAGGACCGCTGTACAGGAGGAAGGCGCCACGGTCTTCGGCTACTATGTCCGCGACCCAGAACGGTACGGTGTTGTCGAGTTCGATGAGAATAGGAAGGCCCTCAGCATCGAGGAGAAGCCCGAAACTCCCCGCTCCCACTACGCCGTAACGGGCCTGTACTTCTACGACAACGAGGTCCTGGACATCGCCGCAGGGCTGGAGCCGTCGCCGAGGGGTGAACTGGAGATAACAGACGTCAACATTGAGTATTTGAGGCGTGAACGGCTCCGGGTCGAGATGATGGGCCGGGGGATGGCGTGGCTCGACACCGGGACTCACGAGTCGCTCCAGCAGGCTACCAACTTCATCGAGACGATAGAGCAGCGGCAGGGGCTGAAAGTGTCGTGCCCGGAGGAGATCTCCTTTCGGATGGGCTACATCGACGCCGGACAGGTAGAGCGTCTGGCGTGGCCGATGAAGAAGAACGGCTACGGGCAGTATCTGATGGAGATCGTGGAGGAAGAACGGAGCAGGCTGTGGAGGTGATCGAGACGAAGCTCCCCGGCGTGCTCGTGATCGAACCGAAGGTCTTCGGCGACGAACGGGGCTTCTTCATGGAGACCTGGAACGAAGCCCGCTACCGTGAAGCCGGGCTGCCACACGAGTTCGTCCAGGACAACCTCTCGTTCTCCCAGCACGGCGTCCTTCGGGGCCTGCATTTCCAGAACCCGAACCAGCAGGGCAAGCTCGTCTACGTGTTGCAGGGCGAAGTCTTCGACGTGGCGGTGGACATCCGGGCCGGGTCTCCGCACTTCGGCGAGTGGACCGGCGCCACGCTCTCGGCCGAGAACAAGCGCCAGTTCTACGTCCCGGAGGGCTTCGCCCACGGCTTCGTCGTTACGGGCGATTCGGCCCTCTTCGTCTACAAGTGTACGGACCGTTACAACGGGCAGGCGGAAGGCAGCGTGCTCTGGAACGACCCGGAGATCGGTATAGAGTGGCCCATCGAAGAGCCAACTCTCTCTGAGAAGGACAAGAACGCCCCGCCGCTCTCCGATATGCCCGAGGGGCGGTTGCCCGGCTACGATGGTTAGGACGGGTTCGGGGCCGATGTTCCACGGACATTAGCGCATGAGCGCGCAGGGGAAGCAGCCCGCTATCGTGTACGGACTGGAGAAACGGGTACAGCTCTATTCCGGCCGCCACCCCGCTCTTTTCTACGCCCTCCACCGGCTGGCCCGGAAAAACCCCGTGCAGGCGGTGAGCCCGGAGACGCAGCTCGTTATCGAGGGGTTTCCGCGTTCGGCCAACACCTTCGCCGTCCTGGCCTTCCGGCAGGCGCAGCGGGGAAAGGTGCGTATCGCCCACAACCTCCACGTCCCGGCGCAGGTGATCCGGGCCTCCCGCCGGCACATACCCGCCTTGGTCCTCATACGAGACCCGGAAGACGCCGTGCTGTCCCTCGCCGTGCGCGACCCGATCTCCGTGGACCAGGCGCTCAAACACTACATCTCATTCTACGAGACCGTAGCGGAGTACCGGAATGATTTCGTCCTGGGTCCTTTCGAAGAGGTGACGAGCGACTACGGGGCGGTCATCGGGCGCTTAAACGCGAGGTTCGGGACCACGTACATCCCCTTCCGGAACGACGAGAGGAGCGTCGGCAAAGTCTTCGACCGCATGGAGAAGGGCTACAGGAAGAGAAACGATAAATCTTCTGTCGAGGCAAGGATCTCACGCCCCTCCACAGCCAGGGATAGTATGAAACGCGAGGTGAGCTACGAGCTCGAAGACCCGCGGCGCCGGCGCCTGATCTCTGAAGCCCGCGCCATATACGATCACCTCCTCAACCCAGGAACCTGAGCGTCTCCCGAAGAACCAGTTCGGCCTACTTTAGCGGCCCGGTGGCGAGCTTAGCCAGGCCCCGCGCGCAGAGGCCCAGGAACACAAAGGCGCTGTAGAGGCCGAGCGGACCGTGGGGACCGTGTTTGCGGTGGTAGAGAAAGGCGCTCTTGTGGAGCCGCCATACGGCGTGGGGCTTGCTGCGGCTGCTCGCGCCCGTAAGGTGCAGGACCTCTACTTGCGGCAGGTAGTAGACGGACCAACCCGCATCGCGGGCGCGGCGGCACAGGTCAGCGTCCTCGAAATACATGAAAAAGCGTTCGTCCAGAGGCCCGATTCCATCTAGTGCCTCTCGCCGGATCGCCATGCACGCCCCAGAAACCCAGTCCACCTCCGTCGGACCGTCGAGTGCGCCCGCGCCTGGAAACATGCTCTTTACCGCGACGCTCTTCGGAAAGAGGTTGGTCAGGAGAGAAGTCCGGCCCAGGAGCCCGGAGACAAAGCTCAACTCCCGTCGGGCAGAGAGCTGGAGGTTTCCGTAGCCGTCCACGATCCTCGGACCAACAACGCCGGACTTCGGGCATGCCATCAGGAAATCTCTCAGTCGCTCGAAGAAATCCCGCTCCACGAGCGTATCCGGGTTGATCAGAACTACGTATTCGCCGCTCGTGGCGCCCACGCCCTGGTTGCAGGCGTGGGCGAAGCCTAGATTGGTAGGGTTCCGGATCAGGCGCACGGTGTCCGGGAGGTCGGGTGTGGGCCCACCTTCGTTATCTATAACGACGACCTCGAACTCCTCGTACCCCGTTTCGTCCAGCGCTTCGATGCACCGTAGGGTGTGCGGCCACGACTGGTAGTTGACGATAACGACGGAGAACCTCACCGTGCGAGGCTTCGCCGGATCAGGCCCCAAAGACGGCGCGCGATGCTCCTCGTTGCGGCGACCTGCGACTCTCTGAGCCGCCGCCGCACCTCGGCGTCGGAGACCCTTTTGCTTTTCTGGATCACACGCCGTTTTTCGAGCATGAGCGGCAGATGTTGCCACGCTTCGGCCAGTCCTTCGAGGTGAGAGCTTAGGGTTCCGGTAGCTGCGGCAGCTAACAAGCGCCCGAATTGCGCAGGAACGAAGAACGGAATAATGTGCGGGACGACGGATAAGGGTAAGTTCTTCACGAGCAGGCTCAGGCTGTTGCGGGCGCCGAGCCGGGTCGCGGTCGCGCTGCGCTTGCCTCCGGTCGAGGCGCTGCCGATATGATAGACGACGGCATTCGGCACGTAGAGGCATCCGTAACCCGCGAGCCGGGCGCGGAAGCTCAAGTCCCCATCTTCGCAGTAAGAGACGAAGTCCTCGTCGAAGAGCCCGATCTCCTCCAGCATGTTCCGCCGGTACAAAGCCGCCGCCGCGCACGCCCCGAACACGGGCGTTGACGTATCGAATTGCCCACGGTCCATCTCGCCGTGGCCGAGACGGTAGGGGAGGCCGCTCAGGCGCAGGGCGTCGCCCGCGCCGTCTATAACGTCCCGGTCGTGAAAGTCGACCAGCTTGCTAGCGAAGGAGCCGGCTTCGGAGTGCCCGTCCGCCGCCCGCACCAGGGCTGAGAGCCACTCCGACTCCTGTTCCGTGTCGTTGTTGAGCAGCGCAACGAACTCCGTATCCGAAGCCCTTATACCGGCGTTCACCGCCGCGCTGAAGCCTCTGTTCTCGCCCAACTCCAAGATCCTTACTTCGGGAAAGTTCCGTTTCACGAACTCTGGCGAGTCGTCCGTGGAGCCGTTGTCCACCAGTAACGTCTGGAAGTTCTCGAAAGACTGATCTCTCAGGGAACTCAGGCAGGTGTGCAGGAAGTCCCGGCCGTTCCAGTTCGGGATCACGACGGTTACCCGGTTTGGCACGGCTTCAGGCGAACTTGCTCTGCTGTTCCCGGTCGAGGCTGTGGACCTCGACCACGGTGGGGATGTAGATCAGGCCCCGGACGGCGCCCTGGCCTTCGGAGCGCTCGATGTTGAAGGTGGCCGCCACGTCCACCCAGTCCAGAAAAAGCTCCTTGTTCTGGGAGGAGGAGACGGAGGCGGTTACGCTGTAGCTGCCGGGCTGCAGCGGCATGTTGAGCGAGAAGTCCACGATCACCCGCTCACCTTTGCTCCGCTTGCCGATGCGGACCTTCTCTACGCTCGTGCCGGTCGCAAAAACGTCCAACCCGGCCTTGTTTCGGAATACTATATTGGCCGCGCTGCCGTTTACCTCCTCCAGGTACTCCAGGTGTAGCCGGACGGTGGCCGGAGAGTCGAGATCCACCGCCTCCGTGGGGGCGCCGCTATCGTCCAACAGTTCCACGTTGAGGATGCGGACTTCGCCCGTGCCGTGACGGATATTCGACGACCGGCGCTCCAGGCTCGGGTTCTCCTTGAACTCCGGCGGGGAGCCTGTTCCGTCCTCCTCGCCGGCGATATCGTCATCCAGTGAGGTCACGGAGGTTGACGAGCGGACATTGCGTTGGGCCTGGGCGCCGGAGATAAGGGCCTGGTATCGGTCGGCGACCTCCGCGGTGTCGGCGCGGACCACCATGCCGCCCCGGTGCAGCAGGACCGCCTCCGTGCAGAAGTTTTTTACCATGTTGGTGCTGTGGGAGACGAAGAAGATGGTGGTCCCGGAGTCCCGCAGCTCGCGCATCCTCTGTAGTCCCATGTGCTTGAAGATAGCGTCCCCCACCGAGAGGGTCTCGTCCACGATGAGGATGTCCGGCTCCACGTTCACGGCGACGGCGAAGCCCAGCCGGGCCCGCATGCCGCTGGAGTAGGTCTTGACCGGCTGCTCCATGAACTCCCCGATGTCTGCGAATGCGGCTATCTCGTCGAAGTGTTCCAGCATCTCCCGGCGCTCTATACCCAAAAGCAGGCCGTTCAGCATCACGTTCTCCCGGCCCGTAAACTCCGGGTTGAAGCCGGCCCCGAGCTGTAGAAGCGCCGCCAGCCGCCCGTTTATCTCCACGCTGCCGCTCGTGGGTTGCAGCACGCCGGAGATTATCTTCAGCAGGGTGCTCTTGCCGGCGCCGTTGCGGCCCAGGATGCCCATCGTGGTGCCGGGCTCGACCTCCAGGTCTATGTCCTTGAGGGCCCAGAAGTCATGGCTGTACTTCTTCTTGCCGAAGCTCAGGACTTCCCGCAGCCGGTCGCGCTGGCGCGGGTAGATCCGATATTTCTTCGACACTCCTTTTAGTGAGATCGCGGGCATCAGACCAGGTCGGCGAACCGCTGCTTGACGTGATTGAACAGAGCGAATCCCACTACGAACAGAGCCCCGGAGAACAACGAGAACGTGAGGAACGAAGAGAGGTCCGGTATCTGGCCGTCGAGCACCACGGACCGGTAAGCAGCGACCAGGTAGGCGAGCGGGTTGAGGTCCACGATCAGGCTAAGGTACTCACGGTCGGCGATTCTCTCTACGGGCCAGATTATCGGGGTCATAAAGAACGTGGCCCGGACGATTGCTTTCAACGTCTCCTGAATATCGGGCAGGTAGGTTCCGACTACCGCCCCCAGGTAGCCGAGACCCAGGTAGAACAGAAGCTGAGGGATCATTATCACCGGGAGCAGCACGGCCGTCCAGTGCAACGTGTTTCCCAGGAGCACCACGAGCACCGCGAGCGCCCCAAATTGAAATACTTGATTGATAACCGCCGTGGCAGCCGTGCTGAACGGCAATATCTGCAAGGGGAAGACCACCTTCTGTACCAGGGCGGCATTGGTCTTTATAGTTCCCACGCACTTGTTCACCGTGTCGGCGTAAGCGAGGAACGGGATCAGGCCGCAATACAGGTAGAGACCGAAGTTGGTTGCGCTCTCGGTCTGCCGGAACCGCAAGCCTAGCACCTCCGAGAAGATCAGGGTGTAAAGGATTATCATGAGCATCGGTCCCAGGAAGATCCAGAAAAACCCCAGGAAAGACCCCCGATAGTTCTTCGAGAGGTCTCGCTGCACGAAGTACCCGATCAACCACCGTTTCTCGTACAAACCGGCCAGAGAGCCTGGGATGAAACCTGGCGATTTTTTTTCTGAGCTTGGCGTGTTGACGGACAAATAGGGTTCCTTATCGGCTGCTTACGGTCACAATTCTAAACCACGGGTAACTCGAACCCCAGGGAGTTTACAGCAACCGGATATAACTGACCATATTTCTCTCGGAGCCGGGTTTAACGGTAGCGCCGCACCAGCCTCAAATAACGCTCGAAGTTGAAGTGTCTTCCCGGACACCGGGTCGCGACGATCTGGCGGTGGGCCAACACGTGTTTGCGGTCGACGGGGATGTTGTGGCGGCGGCACGCGTAAGCCGTGACTCTCGCCGAGGCATGATACATCCTGCGGGTCCAGGTGTTCGGGTTGCTGCCGTATCCCCCGTGCTCTATCCCGATACTGTGGGTGTTATACCACCAGTTCCCCGCGTGCCAGGCGATGTCCTTGTGCCGGACGCATTGGACGACCTGGCCGCGGCGGCCTATGACGTAGTGGGCCGAGACGTCCGCCGAGGGATTCCTGAACCAACTCACGGTAGCCGGCACACTTCCTTCGGCGACGTGAATGACGATCCTGTGTATGTTGTATGTGCGCTCCCGGCGGGAGAAACTCCTGTTGCTCCAGTGGGCTCCCTTCCAGACGGCGCCCGGATAGTCCGTCGCGCCGGCCTGCGCCTCCAAGAGAACCGGCACCTCTACCTCCTGGGCCGCCAGCTCGATGCTCTCGCCGGTAGAGATTTTCAGCGACGCGCCGTTCTGGAGCGTTTCGTAGACCTCGACCGGGTGCAGCTCCGTGCCCGCGTAGTCGGCGACCGCCTCTTGCCAGCCGTCCAGGCCGGACGGCTTGTCCGCGCCCTGAAACTCCGCCAGAACCGCGGCCCCGCCCCGGATATTGGCCGAGAGGTCCTTTTTCAATTCCTCTTCTGAGAGACCGGTTAGAGAGGCGGCCCGGCCCAGCGTATCCCTCTCGGAGTTCTGGGCGAGTTGCATAATGCCGTACTCTCCCCGGCCGTGGAGCTGGCCGGGATCGTACTCGCTCACCGAGGGCGGCGGCATCTCCCACAGGGTATTGACGAAACCCATAGCCAGCAGTAACTCTTTCGGGACCTCATATTGGGCTGCGGCGGCTTCGATCTCCGTCCTCAGAGAAGAGCCGGCCTGTGCCAGGGCCCTGCCGCTACTTGTGCCGCCGAGCAGAACCGCGCCCGCGAGTCCTGCCCCGCCCAGCTTCAAAAAGCTCCTTCGGCCTATCGCTTTGGACTCATCCGTGGAACACATTCCCCCTCCTTTGCGTATTCGACGCGCCGGATTGCCGGCTGCTTTATCTCTGCCTGATCATGACCGCGTCAGCGATAATGAACCCGTTACCCGAAGACTGCTTGGCGATCCGCACGTAGGTGCGATCCCCTTTCGCCATCCAGTAAGTTCCCAGGCTTACCCATTTGCCGCCGTTCCTTCGCTGGTTGACGATAACCTTCCTCCAGCGGTTGCCAACCCGGATGTAGTAGCGGGTGCGGTTGTTGTAACCGGAGCTCGACGGATACCAGGCGAAGACCTCGTATTTGGCCTTTGTGGGGATCTTGAACTTGTAATTCGCCGACCGCCCGGTCCTCGACGGCTTGGTGTAGCGGTAGTTCTTGCCGTGCTTCCTGTCGTTCCAGCCGCTGAAGTCCCACGAGCCGGGAGCCGAAAAGCGCGGGGACGAGTTGTCTACCTTCTGCGTGTAGGTGGTGCTGCCGGAAGAGCCGCCCGCATAGTTCTTGACCAGCCTGATGTAGCGGTCGAGGTCGAAGTAGTACCCCGGACACGAGCGCGGCGGAATGCCCGGCACGTTACGGTGAAGCACGAAGTGCTGTTTGTCTATAGGTACGTTATGCCGCTTGCAGATGTAAGCCGTTAGCTTCGCCGAAGCCTTGTACATCGCGTTCGTCCAGTTGTCGGAGCTGCTCGCGTAGCCGGCATGTTCGATGCCAATGCTCGTGGTATTGTAGTCCCAATTCCCCGCGTGGTAAGCGACGTCCTCGTGCCTAACCATCTGCGTCACGGCTCCGTTGCGGCTCACGACATAGTGGGCGGAGACGTTCGACGAGGGATTCTGGAACCACGAAATTATGCCGGAGTACGAGCCCTCTCCAATGTGGATAATGACCTTATTTATGTTGAATGAGGCCTCGCGCGAGTAGTTGCTGTAGTTGCTCGAATCCGCCGGGCGCCAGACCGCCCCTTTGTAGTCGGGCGCCGCCTGGGCGCTCACCAGGATCGGCACCTCGACCTCTTGCGGGGCGAGCTCCACTTTTTCTCCGGTCGAGATGGTCCTGGTCGCGCCGTCCTCGAGCGTTTTGTAAACCTCGACCGCGTAGAGTAAGCCGTTCGCGTACTCTGAGACGGCGTCCTGCCATCCGTCGGGGCCGTCGGGTTTCTCCGCGCCCTGAATGTCCGCCAACAACGCCGCGCCGGCCCGAATGTTGGCCGCCCGGTTGGTTTTTATCTCTTCTTCGGTGAGCCCGGTCAGCTCTGCGGTTCGTCCCACGGTATCTTTGTCCGGGGTCTGGGTGAGCTGCATGATCCCGTAGTCACCGCGACCGCTGTGGTCTCCCGGCTCGTAGTCGGTCGCATTTGGCGGCGGCATCTCCCACAGAGTATTGATGAAACCCATAGCTAGCAGTAGGTCCTTCGGCACGCCAAACTCCTCGGCGGCCGAAGACATCTCGGAATCTAAAGACCCTTCCGCTGCCGCGAGCGCGGCCCCACCCTTGCTGAAAAGCGCCACGGCGGCAAGAGAAGAGCCCGCGAGACCGAGGAAACGTCCGCGGCTGATCCCGGATATCTGCGTCGGATGGCTACACCCGGAACACATGAGACGCCCCCTTCCGAACGCTTGTCGCCCTGTCCTTCTTTCCGGCGGGTAGCCTGAAGCTTTCTGTCAGCCCCGCAGTCTCGGCGGGACAAAAAAGCGATGGAACCGGCGCTTCTGGATTCAATTTCCCCCCTCAGAGAAAAAAGCTAGTTTTCTTGCTACCCGATTATCGGACATAAATGTAAAAACTTTAAGGGTATTCGAGGAAAAATTTGAGAAAGTTCAGGAAGCGCGGCACGCGGTTACGGCAAAGAGAAGCACTACTCAACCGGGCTTTTTTGTGAGAACATATCGCCCGTTGCACACAAGCATTTCTTGGAGAGCACGGATTACCGGATGTTAGGAGTTGCGAGAACCCGGTGTGGGAACGGAACCAGAGCACATGACACGTAACCCCGGCACACCCGTCCGGCGCTCGAAGATCGTGCGTCGGCTAGGAGGGCTCGCGCGACGCGCGGCAGCCGAGGCCGAGAAGCTCAGGTACAGGCTGGCCGGAGGTTCGGGCGATGGAGAAGCTGGTGTGGATGCGGAGAGGGTCGTCTGGATCTTCGGCTCCGGGAGGACCGGCAGCACCTGGCTCTCGGCGATGATGGACGAGATGGACGGGCACACCGTTTGGCGCGAGCCGCTCGTGGGCGCGCTGTTCGGCAACCTCTACTACGAGCGGGCCGGACACCGGATAGACAGCCGGGGCAAACACTTCATCCTGGGCAGCAGCTACAAGCGGACCTGGTTCGGACCTATGAGAGAGATGGTTCTGGAAGGAGCCGCCGCGAGGTTCCCGGAGTTGCTCCGGGGAGGCTATCTGGTGGTCAAGGAGCCAAACGGCTCCGTGGGCGCGCCGCTGTTGATGGAGGCGCTGCCGGAGAGCCGCATGGTCCTGCTCGTCCGTGATCCCCGCGACGTGGTAGCTTCCAGCATGGACGCCCGAAAAGAAGGGAGTTGGCTCTACGAGAACCGGGGCGAGGAGAAAAGGCGCGGCGCGCTGCCGGACAGGAAACCAAACGCCTACGTCAAGAAACGCGCCAGGGCCTACCTGCAAAACATCGGCAACTCCAGAGAAGCCTACGCTAACCACAAAGGTTACAAGGCTCTCGTGAGGTACGAGGATCTCCTCGGAGATCCTCCAGGGACAATGAAGAGGATGTACGCTTCGCTCGGCATCGAGGTTGGAGAAAAAGAGATCCTGCGGGCCATAGAGAAGCACGCCTGGGAGAACATCCCCGAAGAGCAGAAAGGCGAGGGCAAGTTCTACCGCAAGGCGACTCCGGGAGGCTGGCAAGAGGACCTGACGCCCGAGCAGGTGAAAATCGTCGAGAATATAACCGCGCCTTTGTTGAGGGAGTTCTACCCTGACTGAGGAGCCGGGAGAGGTACGGGAAGACTTTTGAGAGTAGGGCGATGATCCGGGAAACCTGGAAAAAGATAGCGGGAAAGAAGACGACCGAGGCGCGATGGCGTCCGGACGGCCACGTATCCGGCGGCATCCGTCCGGAGAGCATGGTCTGGATGTTCGGTACGGCGAGGACCGGTAGCACCTGGCTCTCGGCGATGATGGGTGAGATCCGGGGCTACAGCCGGTGGCACGAGCCGCTGGTCGGACACCTGTTCGGCAACCTCTACTACGTACGGGCCGGACACCGTAGCAAGGACGAGCACTTCATCCTCGGGGGCGAGAAGGATATCTGGCTCAGAACTATCCGCAGCTTCGTCCTCGATAATGCTTCTATGCGCTTCCCGGAGGTAGCCGAGGAGGGTTATCTGATCGTCAAGGAGCCTCAGGGCTCGATGGGCGCGCCGCTGTTGATGGAGGCGCTGCCGGAGAGCCGGATGATCCTGCTGGCCCGCGACCCGCGCGACGTCGCCGCCTCCAACCTGGACGCCCATCGGAAAGGGAGCTGGACTTTCGACCTGGAACGCAAGGGCGGCAAGGAGAAGAAAGAGACGCTGGCCGACAGCCAGCCGGACGCCTTCGTAAGGAGCCAGGCCACCCGATACGTGCGGGACGTCGGCAACGCCAAGCGGGCCTACGACGCGCACGAAGGATACAAGGCGCTGGTCCGCTACGAGCATCTCCGCGCGGACACTATCGGGACTATGAGGAGCATGTACTCCACGCTCGGGTTGCCCGTGGACGAAGAAGATCTCGCGCGGGTAGTCGAGAAGCACGCCTGGGAGAACGTGCCCGAACAGGAGAAAGGCGAGGGCAAATTCTACCGCAAGGCGACCCCCGGAGGCTGGCAAGAGGACCTGACTCCCCGCCAGGTGGAGATTGTGGAGGAGGTAACCGGTCCGCTGCTGAAAGAGTTATATCCGGCTTGAGCGGGACACGGGACCTGTCGCGCAGGCTGCTAGAAGGCCGCCGGTGGCTGGCGGGCAAGTATCGTCAGATACCTCTGGAAGTCTCCGGCCTGCGGGCTAGGATAGCCGGACGTGAGGCCGCCGGGCCGAACACCCGCGCAAATCCCGAAAATATGGTCTGGATCTTTGGTTCCGGGCGCAGCGGCAGCACGTGGCTAAGAGGTATGATGGGTGAGATGGACCGGCATCGGATCTGGGAAGAGCCGCTGGTCGGCAGGCTCTTCGGCGAGTTCTACGAGAGAGCCCAGTCATCGAACCTGCTACGCCCGGACTTCGTTATGGGGAACTCGACCAGGAAGGGTTGGATGCGCTCCATTCGAAACTTCGTCCTGGACGGCGCCGGATACGCCCTCCCCCGGCTGGGTCCCGGCGACTACCTGGTGATCAAAGAGCCAAACGGTTCCGCGGGCGCCCCGCTCTTGATGGAGGCGCTGCCGGAGAGCCGGATGATCCTGCTGGTCCGGGACCCGCGGGACATAGTCGCCTCGACCCTCGACGGCGCCCGCGAGGGGAACTGGCTCGCCGAGTTGCGAAACGATGGCGGCTCCAAAAAAGACACTCTCCCCGATGACGACCCGGACGCTTTCGTGCGCCGCCGTTCGAACGCGTACCTGCAGCACGTCGGGAACGCCAAGAAGGCATTCGACGCCCATAAGGGACGCAAGGCGCTCGTCCGCTACGAAGACCTGCGCCGGAACACCCTGGAGGGTATGAAACGTATCTACCGAACCCTGGATATTCCGGTAGACGAAGAGAAACTGGGCCGCGCCGTCGAGAAGCACGCCTGGGAGAACGTGCCCGAGCAGAAAAAAGGCGAGGGCAAGTTCTATCGTAAGGCGACTCCGGGAGGCTGGAAGGAAGACCTCTCTCCCCGGCAAGTAGAGTTGGTCGAGAGGATCACAGGCCCGTTGCTGGAAGAGTTCTATCCCGAGCATCGGATGACGAATGACGCTCCCTGAGCAACTCAGGCCGTTGCAGAGGTTCTTGGTAAATTGCCGCACTCTCTGTTAACTTGGCACGGTTGAAAGGTTCTTCGCCTACAGGAGGTTTCTTGTGCGAGTAAGAGTTTCCGCGATACTTCTTTTGCTGGTTTTCCTGGTGGCCGTGACCGCTGGATGCGGCGGTGGAGATAACCAGTCTAACCAGTCGGGTGGCGAATCTCAGGGTGATGGAAAGACTAAATCCCAGGGTGGCGGAAAGACCAAGAAAGGTAGGGCCGCCAAAGAAGTCACCACCGTCGAGGGCACTCTCGGCAGGATTGCCCTGGAGGAAAAGAGGATCACCTTGAGGCCGGACAGTGGCGGCGAACCGCTGAGTCTGAGGTTCAACCCTGAAGTTGCAAAAGTCACGGTCGGCGGTGAGGAAGCGAGCGCGGAGGCCCTTGAGAGCCGCAGCAGGGCCGAGGTGCAGTACTTTGAGCGAGAAGGGGGCAACAGAGAAGGAGGCAACAAAGTAGCCCGCCAGGTAAACGTTACGAGTGATGCGCCGCCGGGAGCAGACCCACAGAGCGGAGGGCCCACGGGCTGACTTACGAACCGCCCGAGCTTTGGTCCGGGGGCGTAATTTGAGCGACCCACCTGGCAGCGGATATCCGAAAGTCTCCGTCGTCATTCCCACCCGCAATGCGGGGCCTGGTTTCGAGGCGTTGCTCCAGAAACTATCCGCGCAAAAGGGCGATTTCGCGTACGAAGTCCTGGTGATCGACTCCGGCTCCACCGACGGGACCGTCGAAATGGCGGAGCGGTACGACGCGACCGTCCATCGCGTACCGGCGGGAGAGTTCAACCACGGCGCGACGCGCAACCTCGGGATCTCGCTCGCCTGCGGCGAGTACGTGGCCCTGACGGTTCAGGACGCCGAACCTCTCGACGGAAACTGGCTATCGGCGATGGTGGAGGACTTGGAGGAAGACGGGCGGGTGGCGGTGGTCTACGGCCGCCACGTTCCCCGCCCGGAGAGCAGCGTACTGGCGCGGGCCCTGGTAAACAACCTGGCGACCGCCGGCCTCGAACGCCGGGAGCAGGAGATCGGGGACCCGGAAGAGTATGAAAAGCTGCGTCCGGCGGAGAAACGGCGCATAGCCGCTTTCGATAACGTAAGCTCTTGCATCCGGCGCCCGGTGTGGGAGGAGTTCCAGTTCAAGAAGACGAACTTCGCCGAAGACCTGCGCTGGGGCAAGAAGGCGGTCGAGGCGGGGTACAGGATCGTCTACGAGCCGCGGTCGGTCGTGGTCCATTCCCACGAACGGGGGTCTCTCTACGACCTTCGTCGCTACTACGTGGACCAGCTCGTGTTGCTGGAGCTATTCGGCGCCGCCCCGGTATCCAGCCTGCGGCGTCTGATCCCGGCCGTCCCGTACACGGCCCTCCGCGTCTACGGCTGGCTCCGCCGGGAGGAGCCGGCGGGCGGCAAACCGCGCTTCGCGCTTCTCGCGCTCCGGCACGCCGTGGTTTCCCTAACAGGGGCGTATCTGGGCGCTAAGAGCCCCGGCGTCGCCCGCCGGAGCCCGAAGCTGTACGCGGCGATGAGCCGGGTTCTCGGCAAGGGCGTATAAAGGCTCATATAATCCGCGCTGTGAACCCCGAACGTATAGTAGAGCGCCTGCGAAACTACCGGCTGGAGAACAAGCGGTTCGACCGGCTGGTCGGGGCCGTGCTCTCTAACGAGCGGGCCTCGAAGGCCGTCCGAAAAGCGGTGGCCGCCGCCCGCTCCGTTTCCCGGCGGGGCCAGGTCCTCGCGCCTGGTGACTACGAAACCGTGTTTTTCGTCGCCGGGGAGATGCGTTCCGGGACCTCGTGGCTGCGGCACAGTTTGAGCGATCACCCCGAGATCTCCTGCGGCCAGGAGGGGAGTTTCTTCGGCCTCGACTACGATCGGGAGGAGATCCCGGTCTACAAAGCCCCGGTCTCAAGCCTTACCCGCGCCCTGGCGATCTCGGAGGAGCTCAAGACCTGGCACGCCCTTCCCTGGAACCTGTGGTCCGACGGCTACGAGGAAGACCTGCGGGCCCTGTCGCGGCTCTCTATCGACTACTTCCTCTCCAAAGAGGTAGCCCGGACGGGACGCCGGATCGTGGGCGACAAGAGCCCCCAGCACACCGAGAACCTGGATGAGATCCACGACATATACCCGGAGGCGAAGATAATCCACATCGTTCGCGACGGCCGGGACGTTGCCGTCTCCGCCATGAACCACTGGTGGCGGCTCGCAAAAGACCGGGCCGGCGTCTTCGAGCTCACACCGGAGGAACTGAAGATCCGGGACGAGTACAACGCGGATAAGGAAGCCTTTCTGGCGTCGGGACGCTCCATCTTTACCGAAGAGCGCCTGGCCCAGCTCGCCCGCCGCTGGTCGCGCCGGAGCGGCAAGGCCCGCCGCGACGGGACGAAGCTCTACGGTGAGGGCTATCTGGAGATCCGGTACGAGGATCTGCTGCTCGACACCCCGGCGCTATTCGGGCGGGTGCTGGAGTTTCTGGGGGCTGGCAGCGACGAGCGTGTCATAGAGCGATGCCTGCGCTCCAGCGACTTCGAGCGGGCGTCGAACCGGAGTCAGGGCGAGGAAGACTCAGCCTCGTTTTTCCGCAAGGGCGTCGCCGGTGATTGGCGCAACGTCTTCACGGAGAAAGACCGTGAGATCTACAAGAAATACGCCGGGGAGCAACTCGTGGAGTTCGGCTACGAGAAGTCGCCGGACTGGTAGCCCGTGAGGATACTCTTCGCCGTACACCAGTTCTTCCCGGAGCACTACGCCGGAACGGAGGTGCTCACGCTGGGTCTCGCGAAGGAGCTCCAGAAGCGGGGCCACGAGGTCTCCGTCTTCGCCGCCAAGCGCAGCGCGCCGGTACACGATATTTTGCCGGGCGAGGTCGAGGACTACGAGGTAGACGGCGTTCCGGTGCGCCGGGTAGGACGACCGGAGGAGGGGCTCTCCAAGCCCTACGTCCTCGACTACCGCAACGAGGTCATGGCCCAGCGCGCCCGGGAGTACGTCCGCAAGGTGCGGCCCGACGTGGTCCACGCCATGCACTTCCAGGGGCTTTCGGCCAGCGTGATCCCGGCGTTCAAGGAGTCCGGCGTCCCGCTCGTGTACACGGCGACGGACTTCTGGACGGTCTGCCCGGTCGTTGACCTGATGCGCCACGACGGCGTCATGTGCGAGGGGCCGGACATGGCCCACTGTCCACGTTGCATAGCCAGCCGGCACCCCAACTCCCCGCTAAAGAAACGTCTGGATCTCCTGCCCAACGTGGCGCTCAGGGTAGCCAGCAAGTTATCGGATACCGTACTCGCCGACCGCTCCCGACCGTTGCAACAGTTCCACGCCTTCAAAGAGCGGCCCGGACGTATCCGGGAGCAGGTAAAGCTGGTCGATCGGATCATCGCCCCTACTAAGCTCACCCGCGACCTGCTGGCCGCAAACGGCGTGGGCGACGGCAACATGGAGGTCTCTCACTACGGCATAGACGTCTCGGATATCCGCGACGCCCCCCACAACGAGAACGTTCCACCCCCGCTGCGGGTAGGGTTCATCGGCACGCTGAGATCGCACAAGGGACCGGACATCCTGGTGCGGGCCTTCGAGAAGCTGCCGCCGGAGCTACAGGCTACGCTTGCCATCTACGGCAACCTGCAGGGCTTCAAGCCGTACATTGGCGGACTGCGGGAACTGGTCGAAAGAGACGAAAGAATAGAGCTCGCCGGGACTTTCCCGCCGGAGAGGATCGGGAAAATCCTCTCCGGGATGGATGTGTTGGTCGTACCCTCCCGTTGGTACGAGAACACGCCACTCGTGGTGTACTCGGCCTTCGCCGCCGGGACCCCGGTAATAGCCACGGACCTCGGCGGGCTCTCCGAGGTCGTGAAACACGGGGAGAATGGTCTGCTCTTCGGGCTTGAGGACGAGGAAGACCTGGCGCGGCAGCTGCGGCGTCTCGGGGAGGAGCCGGGCTTGTTGGAGAGGCTGAGGGCCGGGATCGGGCACGTCAAGACCGTCGGGGAGAACGCGGAGGAGCTGGAGAAGCTCTACGCCTCGCTTCTGAAAGAACCCCGCTAACGTGAGGTGCCTGCTCGTCGGGGGAAGCGGCTTTATGGGGATCCACCTCGCGGAGCGGCTCCTGGAGGACGGAAACGAGGTGAGGGTCTACAGCCGCGGTCCCAACAGGTTCCGCGGCACGCCCGCCGGGGCCGAGTACGTGGAGGGAGAGTTGGGCAACGCCGGGCTCATCCGGGAGGCCGTCGAGGATGTGGAGATCGTCTACCATCTGGCAAGCACCACGCTCCCGAAGACCTCTAACGACGATCCGGCTTACGACGTGAGATCCAACCTCGTGGATACCCTGGGGCTCCTCGAAGCCTGCGTCGAGGCCGGGGTGCGGAAGGTGGTCTTCGCTTCGTCCGGCGGCACGGTCTACGGTATACCCAGGTCCGTCCCCGTAACCGAAGACCATCCCACGAACCCCATAACCTCCTACGGCATCGTGAAGCTCGCCGTGGAGAAGTACCTGGGGCTTTTCCATCATCTGCACGGGTTGGACTACGCAGCGTTGCGGATCTCCAACCCCTACGGTCCCTACCAGAACCCGGCCGGGCAGCAGGGGGCGGTGGCCGTCTTTCTGCGCCGCATCCGGGATGGAGAGTCCATAACTATCTGGGGCGACGGGAGCGTGGTGCGTGACTACCTGTACGTCTCGGATCTCGTGGATGCGCTCGTGCTGGCCTCTGGGAGAGCTACGGAGAGTAAGGTGTTCAACGTTGGCAGCGGGCACGGGATCTCTCTCAACGAGTTGGTCTCTCTCATGGCTACGGTGACCGGCGAAGAGCCAGAGGTCGAGTACCTGCCGGGCCGGGAGCTGGACGTGCCATCGAGCGTACTGGACATAGAACGGGCCGGGAGGGAGCTCGACTGGAGACCGAGTTTAGGGCTCGCGGAGGGCCTGTCCCGCTCTTGGGAGTGGATCTCTAGCCTGGAAGAGCGCCGGGTGCGGCATGAGAGCTGACTGCTCACCATTGGCCGCGGAGTCGGCCGATCACCGGCTGACCGGTTGGTATCCTACTGTCTCTGGGAGCAGTGGAGAAAAGATGTTAGAGAGAGGCTGCCCATGGTGAGGACTCTATTCATAGGAGGTCCACCGAGGAGCGGAACCTCGGCGCTCACCGACTACCTGAACCTGCACGAAGAGGTACTCGTTTGCATGGAGCGTTTCAAGCACATACAGGCGAGGGTGGACCCCGGCATCTTCACCTTCGAGAGGATTCTCGACTACGTACCGCAGCGTGAGGGAGGAGAGACCAACACGCCAAGAGAGTACCATGAGGAGCTTCTCGCAAAGAAAGACCCGGCGAAGCTGGCCTGGATCGGGGACAAGTTTCCGGGTTACGTGAGGTCTCTGGGGATGCTGTACGAGAACAATCCCGGAGCGCGCTTTATCCTTACCTACCGGCCCCTCGAAGAAGTCGCCGAGTCTTTCGAGGCGCGATCCAAGAACCCCGACGACCCCTGGCTCGGCGGCCGGGACGGTTTCGGGCTCGGGATCAAGTTCTGGAACCTCGCCATGAGAAGCGCCCGCGAGTTCGTCGAGCACAGCCCCGACCCGAACGTCCTGATCGTCAGCTACCACGATTTCTTCTACAACAGCGAATCCTACATCCCCTTGCTCTCGCGGTTCCTGGAGATCGAATTCGATGACCCCGTGCGCGAAGCCTGGAAGAGGACTTCCCGCGAATTCGAGGGCGGGAGGCGCCGGAAAGAGTCCCTTACCGAAGAACAGATCTCCCTTATGGAGAACGGTAAAGACTACGCCGCCGAGAAATGGATCCTGGACCGAATAGAACGGCAGTGGAAAGACCCCGGACTGTACAGCCAGAGGTCGGCGCGGCCAGACCTCCGGCGGGAGTTCGTGGCCGGCATCGACCGGGAGAATGTCCGGGCCGGTATCGTGCGTGAGAAAACCGGGGAACTCGAAAGAGAGGCGGATAAACTAAGGCGGTCGCTGGACCGGGAGCGCCGGAAAGCCGAGTCTCTGCGGGCGAGGAACCAGGAACTCTCGGGCCGGGCGCGGGGCCTGCAACGGCAACTGGAGAGCGTAGAAAATTCGAGGAGCTGGATGGTGCTGGAGAAGATCCGGCGTCTTGGTCTGCGGATCTCAGGTTCTGGAGGTGGCTGAGTTGGATCACCTCCCGCAAAACCCGGAGGATTCCCGGAACCACGACGAGGTAGAAGACCCCGTCATGGAAACCTTCGGCAACTCCGCTTACGAACGGGCTCGGGAGTGGATCCTGCACCACAACCTGGAGCATTTGCACGGCCCGGAGGAGATCTACTACGGGACCGACGAGCTCGTCGTACTCTGCCTGGTGAGGGACGGCCAACCGTACATGCGGTCTTTCATAGAGCACTACTTCTCCCTCGGAGTCCGGCACATAATCTTTCTGGACAACGGCTCCAGGGACGATACCGTGCCCATCGCGCGCGAGTATGACAACGTGACGGTGTTCCGTTCCGGGCTGCCCTTCAAGCGGTACCGGGTGGCGATGAAACGGTATCTCATAAAGCGGTTCGGCCGGGAGCGGTGGACCCTGTGCGTCGATGTCGACGAGTTGTTCGACTACCCGCACTCGGACGTCGTCGGCCTCGAATCCCTGCTCGGGTATCTGAACCAGAGGGGCTACACGGCGGTCGTGGCGCACATGCTGGAAATGTTCAAGGAGACTCCCCTTTCGGACCGGACGGACGAGAGAGACGGCTCCCTCAAAGACCTGTACAGGTTCTACGAGGTCTCGAACGTAGACAGGGCCGATTACCGGGTTGCCGGAGGCGCGGGGAACGAGGTCTCCAACGATGAGATCGAGGTCTTCAGGGGCGGTGTCCAGAAAACACTCTTCGACCATCCCGGCCTGCTGACGAAGCACCCCCTGGTCTTCCTCGACGAAAAGGTGGAGTTGATGGAACGCTCCGCGCACTGGGTCAGCGGCGCACGGGTGTCGGACTTCACCGGGGTTCTCTTCCACTACAAGTTCCTGGACGGCCACTTTCGGGAGGGCGTCGCGCAGGCGGTCAGGGAAGAGAACCGGGCCGACAACTCCAGAAGATACAAGCTCTATCTCAAGGCGCTGGAGGAGAACCCGGAGATGCTGATAAGGCGAGAGGCCGCGCGCGAGTTGGGAGAGGTAAATGACCTGATCTCCGACCAGTTCCTGTTAGTGTCCGGGGACTACATGCTGTGGGTAGACCGCGAAGAAGCCGGCGGCGAAGGGCCGCCGCAGCGGCGGCGCAGGCTGTTGGAGACCTTCTCCGGAATCCGGCAGGAGACGGAGACTCAAGCTACCAGATTCCGGAGCCTCGAAGAAGAGGTAGCGGACCTTGGGCGGTCGTTGAACCGGGAGCGCCGGAAGACCGAATCTCTCCGGCAAAGGAACCTGGAGCTCTCGGATCAGGCGCGGAAGATCCAGTCGCGCCTGGGGAGCATGAAGAACTCCAGGGGCTGGAGAATGCTGAAGAAGCTCGGAGGGGTGCGGAACAGGATCTTGAAGACGATGAGTAGAGGACGAGGAAAATGAAGTCTCGGACAGAAGCGTCGGCTGGAAAGTCAGGGAGGGGTCTACTCGCGTGAAGGTTCTGGTAACGGGCTCCGGCGGGCAGCTCGGGCAGGAGTTCGTGGAGATAATGCCGGGCCTAAACCACGATGTCGTCGGGCTCACCCGCAAGGAGCTGGACATCACCGACCGGGATCTGGTCGGCAACGCGCTGGAGGAGCACGCGCCGGACCTGCTGATAAACGCCGCCGCGTACACCAACGTGGACGGCTGCGAGACGGAGACGGAGCTCGCCTACGGAGTCAACGCCCTCGGCCCGCGTAACCTGGCCCAGCTCTGCGAGGCGCGGGGCTGCGAGTTGCTGCACGTCAGCACCAACTACGTCTTCGACGGGTACGACGAGCGGCCCTACGAGCCGCTCGACCGGCCGAACCCGATCAGCGCCTACGGCCGCACCAAGCTGGCCGGGGAGGAGTACGTCAGAGACCTCACGAACCGCTGGTACGTCGTCCGGTCCGCCGGGGTGTACGGTAGGGGACACAATTTCGTAAAGACTATGCTGCGGGTCGCCGCCGAGAGAGATGAGATCAAGGTCAAAGCAGACGAGTACATCTCTCCGACCTACGCCCTGGACCTGGCAGAGAGAATAATCCAGATAGTCGAGTCCGGAGAGTACGGCCTCTACCACCTGACCAACTCCGGCTCGTGTTCATGGTACGAGTTTACCCGTGAGATCTTCCGCCTCACCGGAACGGAGGTCGAGGTCGTCCCTATCCCCGGCTCGGAGTACCCGCTGCCCGCGGCCCGGCCGGCCAACGGCGTCCTCTCGGCGCTGGGAAGCCCCGAACTGCGCCACTGGCGGGACGCTCTGGAGGAGTATCTGAGTCGGGAGAAACTGATTTGAACTCCACCGATGGACGCCCGGAAGCGATGGCCCGAGGACAGAAGTCGCCGTTCCCGCTGCCCGGCAAGATAGCCGGCGCGTTCCGGCGCATAAGGGCTTACTCGGGCCGGAAGGATGCTGGTAAAGATGACGGGGAGACCGGCGCGCTGCCCGACTTCCTGGTAATCGGGGCCCAGAAATGTGGCACCAGCTCCCTCTACCAGCTCCTGAGACGCCATCCGGATGTCGAGTGGGCCACTAAGAAAGAGGTCCACTACTTCGACGTCAATTTCGACGAGGGCGTGGAATGGTACAGGTCCCATTTCCCGATTCTCTCTGGTAGACGGAAACTCGTCACCGGGGAGGCGAGTCCGTACTATCTGTTTCATCCGCGGGCCGCGGAGCGGGCGTCGGAGGTCGTCCCGGACGCCCGCCTGATCTCCATGCTGCGTAACCCGGTAGATAGAGCTTACTCTCACTACCAGGCTCGGACCAAGCGGGGCCAGGAGAGCCTGAGCTTCGAAGAGGCTCTGGAAGAGGACTTGAGCATGTTGGAGCGGGATCCGGTACACCGGCGCTCCTCCTACCTGGAACGCGGAATCTACGTGGACCAGCTCCGGAACTGGCACGAGTTCTTTGGCCGGGACCGGATGCTCGTGCTGAAGAGCGAAGAGTTCTTCACTGACTCCCACAGGTCTTTGGGTCGCATCCTGAACTTTCTGGAGTTGCCTTCCTGGGAGCCTCCCTCCATAGAGGCACGCAACAAAGGCAAGTACGAGGAGCCCATGAACCCCGGCACCCGGCGATGGCTGGAGCAATACTACGAGCCCCACAACCACAGACTCTACGACTATCTCGGGATTGACTTCGGCTGGTAGACATCGCAGCCGCAGCCGGTTAGCTGCTCCGGGCGGCCCTCAGCATGTCGCGTACCGTTTGCTCCAGCGGTATTTCGGCCTCCCAGCCCAACTCCTCGCGGGCCTTACCGATGTCGGCCACCAGATAAGGGATGTCCGTGGCCCGCATCCGCGAGGGCTCTACCTGTAGCTCCACTTCCACACCGGCTTCCCGGCGCACCAACTCGAAGATCTCGCGCACCGACACGCCGCGCCCGCTCCCCACGTTGTACGCCCCTCCGCTCTCTCCCTTTTGGAGCGCGAGTCGGTAGGCCCGCACCACGTCGCGCACGTCGGAGAGGTCGCGCACCGAGTCCAGGTTGCCGAGCCTTACCACGGGCTCTTCTCTGCCCGCCTCTATCCGGGAGAATTGCTCCACGAGGGTCGGCAGCAGGAAGTCCGGGCTCTGTCCGGGGCCTGAATGGTTGAACGGCCGGGCGTTGACGACGCGCAGGCCCTGGAGGGCGTAGCTCGTACCGAGCAGGTCCGCCGAGGCTTTGGAGACCCCGTAGTGGTTTACGGGTCCGAAGGGATCGGACTCCGAGAGTGGTTTATCCGAGCGGGCGTAGGCGTAGGCGCTGCCGACTAGCAGCACCCCCGTCTCCGGCGCCTCTTGCCGGACGGCCTCCAGGAGGTTGAGGGCGCCACCGAAGTTGACCGCGTAGAACTCCTCCACATCGCCGCTCGCCGGGCGCGTCAACCCGGCCAGGTTGTAGACCTCATCCGGGGCGGCCTCTGCGACTACCCGCCGCACGGCTTCTCCGTCGGTGACGTCCAGGGTGACGGCCCGGCTTTCTCCGGGGAGAGTCTTGTGCGGGCCGTGGACGCCGCCGGTTACTTCGTAGCCATGCTCCAGCAGGTGTTCTATAAGGAACGGCCCGGCGAACCCGGAGGCCCCGGTGACGAGGGCGCGGGGCGCCTGGCGGGTCATCTACCGGATCTCCGCTCTCTCCTGGCCGTGGCGGGACTCGAAGGCGGCCCGCTTGAGGTCGGCCTCGACCATCAACCCGACCAGGTCCTCGAACTTCGTCTTCGGGCTCCAGCCGAGCTTCTCTTTCGCTTTGGTGATGTCGCCCAGTAGCAGGTCTACCTCCGCCGGGCGCAAAAAGGCCGGATCCATGGTGACGTGCTTCTCCCAGTCGAGATCCGCCGTCTCGAAGGCCGCCTCGACGAACTCCCGGACTGAGTGGGTCTCGCCGGTGGCGATTACGTAGTCGTCCGGCTCGGGCTGCTGGAGCATCAGGTGCATCGCCTCGACGTACTCTTTGGCGTAGCCCCAGTCGCGCTTGGCGTCCAGGTTTCCGAGCTTCAGATCCTTCTGGAGGCCGTGTTTGATGCGGGCCGCCCCCAGTGTGATCTTGCGGGTAACGAACTCCGCCCCGCGCAACGGGCTCTCGTGGTTGAAGAGTATGCCCGAGGAGGCGTGCATACCGTAGGACTCCCGGTAGTTGACCGTACTCCAATGGGCGTACAGCTTCGAGGCGGCGTAGGGGCTACGGGGATAGAACGGTGTTTTCTCGCCCTGGGGGACCTCCTGGGCTTTGCCGAACATCTCGCTGGTGGATGCCTGGTAGAAGCGGACGGAAGGGTTGGCCTCCCGGATGGCCTCCAGGAGCCGCACCACGCCGACGCCCGTGATCTCACCCGTCGTGACCGGCTGCTCGAAGGAGACGCCCACGAAGCTCTGGGCCGCCAGGTTGTATACCTCCTCCGGCTCGACCGCGTCTATTACACGCCGCATGTTGCCGTGGTCCGTGAGGTCGAACGGGATCATCTCCACCTCGTCCGTGATGCCCAAAGCGTCCAGACGCGAGGTCGCAACCGTGCTCGCCCGCCGGAAAGCCCCGATCACCCGGTAGTCCTTCTCCAACAGGTGTTTCGCCAGATACGCTCCGTCTTGCCCGGTGATGCCTGTGATCAAAGCCGTGCCCATATCGCTTTCCTGATCTCCTTCCAGAGCCTGTTCTCCACCGCGCACTATCCCACGAAAGTCTCCGGGATACCAAACACCTACTCCAGTGGGGCATTTTCCGCCTTCCGGCAGTCCTCCCCGGCGCAGCCGCGAAGCTCCCGCAACCGTGCGTCTAGTATGGACATGAGTTCCTCGTACCTGGAGGAGTCGTGCAGGCTGTCTAGCTGGTACGGGTCTCTCTCCAGGTCGTACAATTCTTTCTGGCCGTCGGCGTGCTTTATGTAGCTGTAACGGTCCGTGCGGAGGGCTTTGAACTGGTAGATTTTCTTGTTATCCATTACCGATGGCGTATAGCCTTCGAGCAAGAAAGACCGCCGCCACTCCTCTTCGGGAGGCGTATCCCCTTCCAGCAAGGGGACGAGGGACCTACCGTCCACGAACGCCGGTGTCTCGGCCCCGGCCAGGTCCGTGAAGGTGGGGGCGAAGTCTACGTTGAGGACTTTGTGCGGCAGCGAAGAGCCCTCCGGCACACCGGGACCCCGCACGTAGAGCGGGATGCGCACGTCTTCCTCGTAGGCGGTGTCTTTTCCGTTGTCCAGCCGGTGCTGCCCCAGGTGGTAGCCGTGGTCGGTGGTGAAGAAGATGTAGGTGTTCTCCAGTTCCCCGGTCTTATCCAGCTCGCGGACGAGCCGGGCCACCATGTCGTCCACGCTCAACATCGAGGCGGCCCGCCGCCGGTGGAGCCCGTCCAGGTCCCGGACTCCGGCGCGGTTTAGCCGGGGGAGGCTCTTGACGTAGCCCGGCTTGTCGGAGACGTCCTTTTCGTTGAACGAGGGGGTGCGCGGGGCCTTGAGGTTACGGTAGCGGTCCTCGTGGCGCGGGGCGGGAACGGCGGGGCCGTGGGGGGCGTTTACGGAGAGGTACATGAAGAACGGTCGCTCCTCGCCCGCGCCGTTTCGGACGTAGCGGGCCGCCCAGTCGCTGAAGAGGTCGGTGTCGTGGTACTTACCCGGGGGGTAGTAGTTGATCTCCCCGTTCTCGTTGTAGCGGTGGTCGTTGTTGCGGCCCATCTGGCCGTGCCAGTAGTCCCAGCCAGGCGGGATGTCTTTCCCGTCGTAGTAGTTGAGGTACTTGCCGATCATGACGGTCTGGTAGCCCTGGGCGTCGAGCCAGGTGGCCGCCGTGGAGACTTCCTTGCCCGAGCGGCGGAACTTCCGGTATCCGCCCTCGGTCTCGTGGTTGGTGAAGACGGTGTGGTTGTGGGTGTACTGGCCGCGCAGGATGGAGGCTCGCGCCGAGCAGCACAGGGAGGTGGAGGAGAAAGCTTGCTCGAAGGCCGTACCCCGGCGTATCAGCAGGTCTCTGGTCTTCGGCATGTATTTCGCGGTCCGCAGGTCCAGGTCGTCCGTGAGGATGAACAGGATGTTGGGCTGCTCCTCGCGGGCCGCGGTCCCGGCGGTATCCACGTCCGGGTTCTCTGACCGCTCCCCGGAAGAGGTGAGCAGGAACATGACGAGGACGGCGGCCGCTATCGCCGCCACGGAGATCACTCCTCTCAATCCACCGCCCGGTGTACCCAGCTATTCAGGTCTAATCTCCCACCGGGAACGTGGACGCTTATCAGCGCCGCGCCGGCTTGAAGCGGGCCAGGTATCGGGTAGGCTCCGCCGGGGTGCGGATGGTATGCGCGGCGGCCCGGCCGTCCGACCAGGAGTGGAACACCCAACGCCGACCGTCGTATCTCTGGGGCGGCGCGTAGACGTTCAGCCTGTAACCCTGCCAGGAGAGGAACGTGTTGGGCGCGCGGAACACCCGGCCGTTGAGCTTCAGCTTGAGCCCGAGCGGCCGGGTGGCGAACCGGACCCGGACCGCCTTGGGTTCAAGCCTCTGCGTAACCGTCTTCGAGAGGCCGAGCGAGTCGGTAGCCGTGAGCCTAATCTCCAGGTAGTTGCCGTTGGGGTTCGTGGAGAGCAGGGCCTCCGGGGCGGGGGCGGTGAACGAGAGGCCATCGCCGTCGCCGGAGAAGTACGGGTGCGTGTGGCTGCCGTCGTGGTGCCGGAGGACCTCCCAACTCAGCGCGCTGTCCGGCACACTACCGTCCTGGGCGTCGGTGGCGGAGCCTCGAAGCGTGAACTTCTGACCAACCCGGAAGAGCGCATCCGCGGAGGGAGTCCCTATCTCCGGCTCGGGCGGCGTGTTGCCGGGGAAGACGCTCAGCGTGGCGGTATCCTCCAGGCCCTGGGCGTCGCGGACGGTCAGCTTTATCTCGTACTTGCCGGACTCCGCGTAGGTGTGGTCGTTCGTGGGCGTTGCGGTAGTCTCCGGCGGGGTCCCGTCGCCGAAGTCCCAGACGTACTCACTCAGGTCGCCCTGCGGGTCGGTGCTGCCCGAGCCGTCCAGCTCTATCGTGAGGTTCTCGCTCCAGTTGTTCGGGACTCCTTTGACGGAGGCCGTCGGGTAGTCGCCGGCGTTTACGATGGCGTGTACCTCCCCGCCGCCCGCGAAGGTGGTGTAGTAGAGTGCCTGGCCTCCCCGGTACGGGCCGAACGCCATGTGTACCGGGCCGCCGCCCGCGAGCTTGTTGGCGAAGGTGGTCCTCTCGAAGCCACCGCCATCCTTTCTGGTTAGCTTGAAGATCTTGCCGCACACGTAGTCGCCGAACAGGTAGGCTTTGTCGTAGGAGGCCGGCCAGACGCCGTCGGGGACGAACGCCGCCCCGGTGATGGAGGAGCACCCCGTCCTGTCGTGGTTGTACTCGTGCAGCGGCGGCGTGTAGGGGTCCGCCGTGCAGTTTACCGAGCCGGCGCTGAAGGGGTTGTCGTGGCGGCCCTCGCAGATGTTCCACGCGTAGTCCGCGCCGCTCTTGCCACTGTCGATCTCCTCCCACGAGCCGCCGCCTACGTCGTTTATGCGGAAGCTCGTACCGGCGGTGTCGGGGTCGAAGGCCATGCGGAACGGGTTGCGGAGGCCCATCGCGAAGGTCTCCCGGCAGTTCGTGGCGGAGGTCCGTCCGGTCTCGTTGCAGCGGCCGCTGTTAGGCCCCGTATAGGGGTTGTCCGCCGGGATGGAGCCGTCCGGCTCGATACGCAGGATCTTGCCGAGCAAGATGTCCCGGTCGCGGGAGGCGTCGTTGTTGCTCTGGCAGTTGGCGGGGCTCTCGTAGTCGCAGGCCCCGTCGCCCGTGCTGATGTAGAGCTTGCCGTCCTTGCCGAAGTTCAGGTCACCGGCGTTGTGGTTGCCGTTGGGTGAGGGGACGTTGTCTACGAGGACTTCCTCTGTCGCCGGATCTATGGTATCGCCGGTCATCACGAAGCGCGAAACCCTGTTTACCGGGTTGTCCGTCCTGAACGGCTTCTGCACGGGACAGGCGTCGTGCTTGTTGAAAGTGTAGTAGAGGTAGACGTAGCCGTTTGTCCCGAAATTTGGGTCTACCGCAACGCCCAGCAGCCCGCGCTCGGAGTTGGAGCAGACCTTGCCGGAGATGTCCAGCGCCGCGCCTTCGAGGGGATTCCCTTCTTCGAGTACCTTCAGCCTGCCGTCTTTCGTGGTGACGAGCATCCTCCCGTCGGGCGTGAAAGCCATTGCGGTGGCTCCTCCGACGGAGGCCACGCGCTTGTCCTCGAAGCCGTCAGGGACGGCCGCCGCCGCAGGCTCGTCGAAAAACAAGACCAACAAAAATCCTACTATCAGGACGAGAGGCACGTATACCAATCTGAATCCGAACATGTTAGATCCCTTTTCCAGGCCAGGGCCTGATTCCTCTAACGACCGGCCGGCAGGCCAGGATGCCCGCCAACCTCTCAAGTATAACCCCGCATCCGGTCGTTGGAGTGTAGGCGAAAATACCGTTTGCCCCTTTAGTCTGGAGGTGGAGGAGGCGTGGTGTTAAGCTGGCGATATGCTGGAGCCTGGATCACAACGTACGGATCGTAGCGCCTACGAGGGGTCGGATCGGTTCGACCCTGCATACGAGTCCGAGGCGCGGCCCATAATCGTCGGCGGGTGCGCCCGGAGCGGGACCACGCTGGTGCGGGTGATCCTGGACTCCCACCGGAACTTGTGCTGCGGGCCGGAGTCCGGGTTGTTCTTCCGGAAGCGGACCGGCCTAAACCGCCTGGTGAACAGGTTCGATATGCCCCGGCCGAGGGTCCTACGGTTGGCGCGCGAGTCCGGCTCCCGCGCCGAGTTCATCGACAAGTTCTTCGGGTTCTATGCCCGCCGCTCCGGCACACGGCGTTGGGCGGAGAAATCCCCACGAAACGTCCAGGTGCTCGACTACGTGTTCCGCTCCTTCCCAAAAGCGCGGTTCATACACGTGATCCGGGACGGTCGGGACGTTGCCTGCTCGCTGCGGACGTTCCCCCGGCACGAGGTGGTGGAGGGCGAGCTCGTACCTCTGGAGACCCGGAACCCCCTGGAGCCCGGCATAGAACGCTGGGTGTCGGACATAACCGCCGCGCTCCCGTACCGCTCCGACCCCCGGTACCTCGAAGTCCGCTACGAGGACGTAGTGGCTAGTACCCGTGAGACCATCGCAAAGGTACTGGAGTTCGCCGGCGAGCCCTGGGACGAGGCTGTGCTGCGCCACTCGGAGTTCGACACTACTTCTCGCGACGTAGCCAAATTCCCGCAGAACCCCGAGGCGACGCGGCCGGTCACGGACGAGTCCATCGGCCGCTGGAAACGGGATCTCACCCGCGAAGAGCAGGAAGTCTTCAAAGAATTAGCCGGCGGGTTGCTGGTTGAGTTGGGCTACGAGAACTCCAGCGACTGGTTGTCCCGAAGCCTGCGTACCTGAGCCGGTTCCGTATCAGCCCGCTACGCGTCGGGGTAGAACTCTTCGAGCAGCGGTTCTGTGATCTCTTCGATCATCTCGACCTGTTTGGAGGTAAGGTCTTCCTCCCACCCTCCGGGCTTTGCCTTACGGTAGAACTTGCCCGCGCCTTTCTCTTCCTCGGGGATGTTCTCCCAGGCGTGCTTCTCCACCGCCCGCGCCAGCTCTTTTTCGTCCACCGGGATACCCAGCGTCTCGTAAGTGTGTTTCATGGCCTCGAAGGCGTCGGACCGCAGGTCTTCGTATTTGAGGACGGCTTTGCTGCCCTTGTGGGCGTCGTAGGCTTCTTTGGCGCTGCCGACGTTTCTGAGGTAGGCTTCGGCGTGGCGTTTGACGAAGGCGTTGGGGTTTCGGTCGGCCAGGGGGTCTTGTTGCCGGCCTCCTTTGGCGCGCTCGGACTGCCAGCCGCCCTTGCGCACGGCGTCGAGCCAGGAGGCGACCACGTCGCGGGGGTCTCTTACAAGCAGGACCATGCGGCTCTCCGGTATGGCTTCCAGGAGGAGCGACGCACCCGTGGAGCCGCCGGGCTCCTTGATCATCAGGTACCCGTCCCTCTTCAGTTCGGGGAACCTGGCCCTGGCCCCGTCCAGGACGAAGTTGCGGATGGAGTTGAGCCAGGTCTTGCGGTAGGGAGGGCCGAGGATGAAGTGGTGGCCCCGGTAGCGCTCGAAACGCTCGGGGTTGAACACGTCGCCCACGCGGGGCTCGAACCATACGCGGTGGCCCTCTATCTCCTCCATCATCGCGGCGAGCCAGGTGCTCCCGGTCCTGCCGGTGCCGAAGATCCAGACCATGTTCCCGGTCTTTATGCCGCCGCCCCCGAGCCGCTGCCGGAGCACCGCCCCGAGCCGCCGGCCCCTCTCCGGAGCCTTTCGCAACAGCCGTTCGACGTCCTTTCTGGAAATCGCCACCTGTCTACCCTTTCAACCTCTCCGGCGTGGCGTAGAACTCGTCGAGAACGGGGGCGGTGATCTCCTCGACCATCCGCGCCTGCTCGGGGGTGAGGTCCTCCCGCCAGCCTCCCGGCTCGGCCTTCCGGTAGAATTTACCCGCGCCCTTCTTCTCCTCGGGGATGTTCTCCCAGGAGTGCTTCTGTACCACCCGAGCGAGGTCTTTTTCGTCCACCGGCATCTCCAGGTCCGAGTAGGCTTTCTTCATCGTCGTCAGGGTGTCGCGCCGGAGGTCTTCGTACCGGATCGCCACCTTGCGCCCCGTGTGGTTCCTGTAGGCTTCACCGGCCTTCTCCAGGTTCGTCATGTACAGCTTCGCCCGCTGGCGGACGAACTGGTCCGGGTCCGTCTCCGCCGGGCCGTCGGATGCCCGGTGGCCGGCCTGGTTGTCCGTCCAGCCGCCCTTTCTCTGGGCGTCCAGGAGGGAGGCGACAACGTCTCTGGGGTCCCGGACCAGCAGGATCACCCGGCTTTCAGGAAGGGCCTCGGAGAGCAGCGGCGCCCCGAGGGAGCCGTTTGGCTCCTTTATGACTAGGTACTTGTCTCCGCCCAGGTCCGGGAACCGGGCGTTGGCCCCTTCGAGGACGAAGCGCCGGATGGAGTTCAACCAGACCTCTTTGTACGGGTCTCCGAGGATGAACTCTTTCCTGCTCCGCATCCAGTCCCAGGCCCGCCGGTGGTAGGCGTAGCCGAAGACGTCGCCGACGTAAGGCTCGGGCCACTCGGCGTGGTTTGGGAGCCCGGCCATCATGGACGAGAGCCAGGTGCTGCCGGTCCGCGCGACGCCGAAGACCCAGATCACGTTCTCCGGGTTCACGCCGCCGGACTCGGTCCCGCCTGCGGCGAGCATCGCCCGGAGGCGGGAGATCTCCCGGTCCTTCTCCGCGAGAGCTTCTCCCGTGGATTTCCGGCCCAACGAGGTCTGTCCCCCGGCCCGGCCGAAGGTCTCTCGCAGGCCCTCCAGCCCGGCTCCCAGCAGGCTTTTTAGTCTCGGCCGCATCCTATCCGTACTTCCTGAGCAGCGGTTCCGGGTAGCGCCGGCTCCTGGGGCCTATGTACCGGATCTTGCGGAACCTGTTCCAGTCGCCGGGCTCCATGAGCTTGTAGGCGTGCATCTCCGAGTCGAACCGCTTGAACCAGCCCCGGTAGAACGCCGAGGCGTTGGTGACCTCGCCGGGCGCGAAGTTCCGGGCCTCGTGCAGCGTCCAGGAGCCGTCTTCGCCGTCTTCCCACCAGAAGGGGTGCCACACGAAGTCGCAGTCGTTTTCGGCGGCGAACGCCACCAGTTTCTCCATCCGGTCCAGGTCGTACTCGTCGTCATCGTCCAGGTGGCTGATGAAATCCCCCTCGGCCATCGAGAGCGCCTTGTTGGTCGGGGGCGTCCCGGCCACCATCCAGCGGCGCTCCGGGTCCCGCGGGTAGACGCCCCTCTCGGAGAGGTTTACGAACTGCAGGCGCGGGTCGTCTATCTCTGCCACCAGATCCTCGGTCTCGTCCGTGCAGTTATCGCCCACGACGACGAGCTGGATGTTCTCGTAGGTCTGGCTCAGGACAGAGGGGATGCACTTCTCCGTCAGGACCTGGGCGCGGTTGTACGTGGCGACCAGGACGGTTACGAGAGGGTTGTCCGGGATCGGGTTCTCTTCCCGCCATTCGGCGTATTCCTCCACGAGTTCCTCGGGGATTTCGAGGCTCGACTTGAGCATGTCGAGTTGTTCCTGGAGCCGCGTTACGTGCTCCCGCAACCCGCCGCTGTGGTCTTTTATGGCGGCGTCCAGATCCCGCAGCCGGGCGTCGTGGTTGTGGGTCACCCGGTCCACCCGCTGCTCCAGCGCGTCGAGCCGGTCCTCCGCCCAGAGCAGCCGGTAGAGGTTCGTTATCCGCCGCAGCTTACCAGGCATCGAGACAGATTCCATCTCTCATCGGGTGTAGAACTCTTCCAGCAAGGGCGCGGTGATCTCCTCGACCATCTCCACCTGCTCGGGGGTGAGGTCGTCCCTCCAACCCTCCGGCTTGGCCTTGCGGAAGAATTTGCCCTCGCCCTTTTTCTCCTCCGGGATGTTCTCCCAGGCGTGATCCTCGACGACCTTCTCCAATTCCGCTTCGTCCACCGGCAGGTCCAACTCGCGGAAGATGCGCTTCATGGTCTCAAGAGTCTCAGTCCGCAGCTCCTCGTAGCGCACCAGCACCTTCGGGCCTTTGTGGTTCTCGTAAGCCTCCCGCGAGTTGCCCATAAACTGGAGGTATTTCCGGGCGGAGCTCTTTACCTGGGCGTCCGGGGCTTTCGCGTCGAGCCCTTCCTTCTTTCTCCGGCCCGAAGCCCAGCCACCCTCCTTGTGGCCGTCCACGCTGGAGGCGACAACGTCGCGGGGGTCCCGGATCAGGAAGATCAGACGGCTCTCCGGCAACGCCTCCGAGAGCAGCGGCGCCCCGATAGAGCCGTTGGGCTCCTTTATGGCGAGGTAGCCTTCTTCCACGACCTCGGGAAAGCGGGCGGTGGCCTCGCTCAAAACGAACTCGCGCATGGACTTGAGCCAGCTACTCTTCTGGTTGTCGCTGAGGATGAAGTTCTCGCTCTTGCGCTGTTTGTCCCACACCCGGACGTAATACTGGTGGCCGAAGAGGGCGCCTACCAGGGGCTCGTTCCACCGGGAGTACCCGGAGAGGTCGCCCATCATCTTAGAGAGCCAGGTGCTCCCGGTCCGCGCCATGCCGAACATCCAGACCATCTTTTCCGGGCTGATTTTTCCGGGCTCCGCGGAGTCGCCGCCGTCGAGCTTCAGCCGGACCAGCTCTTCTTCCTTCTCCCCGAGCTTCCGGCGGAGTTGTTCGATCTCCTTCTTTAGCCGGGGGTTGGGTTGTTCCGCTGGCTTCTTCGCGGGCGTGGCCGGGCGGGGTTTCGGTAGCGGGCCGCGAACGACGCCGGCCTCCAGGTTGAGGAAGGCTTTCAAGTTTCGGGCTATCTCGAATGCTATGCGGTTTCGGTAAACGGGCACTTGCGATCTCTCCTGCTAAAGTTCGTTATTCGGCAAGGCGCGCCGCGCTCCGCCGGGCGCACGCCGCATACTCTACCAGTCTTCGTCCTTCTCGTAACCGAGCTGCGTCAGAACCTCTCCGGCCTCTTGTTTGTAGATCTTCCTGTCGCGCCCGGTGAAGTAATTCTTCCAGTCCCCGGATATGCCTTTTCGGTAGAACGATTCGGGGTCTTCTTCGCCCACCGTCCGGTCGCCGGAGACGCGCTCGAAGCTGGTATTGCCGACCATCTCCGCGACGAGCTTCGCGTCCGGGTCGGCGCCCAGGAAGTCCACCATCTCCGTGAACAACGCCCCCGGACGAACCAGCAGGTCTTCGTAGCGCAGCTCGAAGTAACGTTCGCCGAACAATCTGGGGCCGTTCTCGACGACGTTCGACGTGGTGTCCGGCCAGTTCTTGGCCAGCGCCTTTAGGGAAGCCGGGTCGAAGATGCTCTGCTTGCCGGGGCCGAAGCCCTCGCGGGCCTCGTAGTAGGCGTCCCGCCGTTCCCGGTTCTCATCCGAGAGGGGGAAGAAGCCGCCCCGGTCTTTCGCCTGGCGCCACCAGTGGAAGATCGAGGATACCGCCTGATCCCGGCCGTCCCGGATAATGTGGATGATCCTGGCGTCCGGGTAGAACTCGTGGATCTCCTCCAGGTACTGGACGTGCGACGGTGTCTTGTCCCCGACTATCCGCTTGCCGGTGCGGGCGCGAGCCTCCTCGAATAGCCGGTCCAGTGTCAGGGCACCAGGGCTCTCATGTGCCGTTCGACCTCCGCGTTCTCCGCCCAGCCGCCGTTTCTCCTGAATCAGCCGTTGAGGTCTTTGGAGTCCATTATGGCGCTGTAGAGGCTAGCCCGGTCGGCGGTCCGGTAGCCGAGCCCGGTCATGGCGGCGGAGAAGTCCGCGCCCCACTGCCCGTAGGGGTTGTCGGTCTTGAGGTCGCGCCCGAAGAACTTGCCCTCCCCGGCGCAGAAGATCTCCGGGTGTGATCCCAAAGCGCCCTGGACCCACGAAGTCCCGGACTTGGGCGGCCCCAGGATAAAGAAAGGAGCCGTACCCTCCTGCCCGGTGGATGCCGCCGTGGAAACCGGGTGGGACTCGGCTTCTCTCACACTTGCCCGAAGCTCCGCCAGCTTCCGGTTGCGGCGGGTCAACTCCCTGCGGGCCTTCCGCAACTCCCGGCGGGTGCGGTCAAGCTCCGCGCTCCCGGTGTCCGTCCCGCCATCCGCCGGTTCGTTCCGGACGGACCCGAGCCTGCCGCGCAGATCCCTGGCCTTCTTGAGCGCTTTTTCCCGTATCCCTGTCAGCTTCTCCAATTACCAGTCTTCGTCTTTCTCGTAGCCGAGCCGGACCAGCGTCTCGCCGGCCTCTTCCTTGAACGCCTGACGGTCCTCTTCGGTAAACACGCCGCGCCAGTCGTCCGCGACGCCCTTGCGGAAAAAGGAGGTAGAGTCCTCTTCGCCGGGTTTGCGGCTTCCATCTTTGCTGCCCCTGAGTTGGATCGTCGCCTTCTGCAACCTCGTGATCACAAGCTCCGCTCCCGCAGTAAGTCTTCGGTCTCCGAAAGAAGTACCGGCACCTCTCTCCTGACGGTCTCCCACACCAGCTCGTCGTCGAGCAGATCGTAGCCGTGGATCAGGCGGTTGCGAAACGCAATGATCCGACGATGCTCGCTGATGCGAGAGGCGGTGGCGGCGTCGAGCCTGGCGAGGCGCCCGATGGCCTCACCGATAATCTCCAGATTCCGCTCTATGGCCTGACGAAAGAGCCGGTCGTCCTGGTAGTCTGATAGCCTCTTCCCCTCGGACGCTCGAACAATGAAGGACGCGCAATCCTGCACATCCTCCAGGGCTTTGAGGACCCTCTCTTCAGGACCCATACAGTGGAACCCGACTCCGTTCGACACCCTCGGCGAAACGGCGGCTCTTTTCGAGGACGCCCTCCATTACCAAGTCTATCCTGCGTCCAAAAAGCGCCTCCAGGTCTTCCTCCAGGCCGAAGTACCGCCGGAAGAGATCCGGCGGGTCGCGCCGCTCGAAGGCGACCACGAAGTCCAGGTCGCTCCGGTCCGGGTCGAACCCATCGCCAGCTCTGCCGTCAATTTCACCCGCGAAGCTGGCCGAGCCAAACAGGTCCAGGCGCTCGACACCATACCTCTCGCAGAGCTGCGCGACCTCCGTCAACCTATCTTCGACCAGAGAGATCATGGTTCCACCCTACCACAGAACGGGTGCTCCTTGATGGAGAGTAGTTTCTCTTCCAATTGCGCTTGAATAGGGCGATTGTGGCCGCCGAAGAGCTTTCCCACGAACGGTTCGTCCCACACGGTAAAGGCTGGAGGTTCTCCCATCACTTTAGAAAGCCCAGGTTACGTCGAGGCCGACGGAAAGACGCCCTTGACGATATCCAGCGTTGAATAGTTTCTCAGGCTAGTCACTCTGCTAGTTTCCGAGGCTCTTGGCCCAACCGTTGTTCTTCTCGTAGCCGAGCCGGACCAGCGTCTCGCCGGCCTCTTCCTCGAAGGCTTGACGGTCTTCTTTGGTGAACACGCCGCGCCAGTCGCCCGCGACGCCCTTGCGGAAAAAGGAGGTGGAGTCCTCTTCGCCGGGCTTGCGGCTCGCCATCTTTTCGAAGCTCGTGGCTTCTACGCAGTGCCGGGAGGTTTCTTCGCTCGCGTCGGCTTCCAGGAACTCCAGGAGCCGTTGGGTCTCCCGGATCGGGCCGGTCAGGAAGTCTTCGTAGTAGATCTCGTAGTAGCTATCTCCCAGTAGCCTGGGGCCATCCTGCCTCACGTGCTCGACGCTGTCTCGCCAATCTCGCGCGATCCGCTTTATCTGTCCGTCGCTGAAGATACTCTCCCCGGAGGAACCGAAGGCGGAAGGGTCCGCGCGGTACGCGTCGCGCCTGGCCTCTTGCTGCGGGCTCAACTTGAAAAGGTCCCCTTTGGTTTCGGCCTCCCGCCACCAGTGATGCAGCGTGGAGACCGCCACGTCTCGCCCGTCCCGGATTATGTGAACGACCTTCGAGCTGGGACAAAGGTCGGCGACGTCTTCTATGGTCTCGTTGCTCTCCAGCGGGGTCTTGTCTCCCACGATGCGCTTTCTCGTCTTGGAGAGTTTCTCCGCCATGAGGTAGCGCACCAGTACGCTCATCATGTGTTCCAGTTTCGGGTCCTGTTCTTGCCAGGTCCACGGGTTACGGTTGAGCCAGGTCTGCAGGTCGTCCGAGTTCGCGAGAGCATGGTGTAGAGACTTGGGTGAATCCTTACCGAAGAGCTTGCCCTCACCCCGGCAGAGTATTTCAGGATGAGAGTTGAGCAGCCGCATCAACCAAGAGGTGCCGGATTTGGCCCGTCCTACGAGAAAAAACATCGGCGGGGCCTCTTCGTCGGGTTTAGGCGCGGAGCTTGAGCTGCTAGCCTGCGTCAGTTCCCTCCGTAGCCGGGAGATTTCCCGGTTCTTTTTCTGTAGCTGTTGCTGAAGGAGTTTGGGGTCCTGCGGAGAGTTCGTCGCCCGCCCACGGATGACCCCAGCCTCCAGGTTGAGGAACGCCTTCACGTTTCGGACTATTTCGATGGCTGTGTGTTTCCTAAATACCGGCACCTATGGTTTCTCCTACACAATTTTTCAGGCAACTTACGTTATGCTTCCGGAGACCAATCACCGGGTCAATTAGGGTAGAACTCTTCCAGCAGAGGCATGGTTATTTCCTCCACTATCTCGACCTGCTCAGGGGTAAGATCCTCCTGCCAGCCCTGAGGAGTGGCCTTACGAAAGAATTTACCCTCTCCTTTTTTGTCCTTAGGGATATTTTCCCAGGAATGTTTCTTAACCACTCGGGCAAGCTCCCTCATGTCAACCGGAATTTCTAGCGTGGTAAATATACGCTTCATGGTCTCTAAAGTGTCCGTACGTAGATCTTCATACTTAATTAAGACCTTGTGTCCTTTGTGTACATCGTAAGCTTTTTTAGCATTTGTTACGTGCGATAGATAATAGTTGGACCGATTTCTTACAAAGGCATGGGGATCACTCACCCTTGCCTCTTTGAGGCCTCTGCCTCTACTCTTGTTTAGCCACCCTCCTTCCTGATCAGCGTCTACGAAAGAGGCTATGACATCCCGAGGGTCTCGAAGCAACATTATCATGCGGCTCTCCGGCAGTGCTTCCATAAGGAGTGGAGCTCCCATGGAACCGTTAGGTTCTTTGATAACTACATATCCATCACTGACCACTTCTGGGAACCTTGACCTAGCTCCCTCTGTGACAAAGACACGTATAGATCTTGTCCAAGCTTCTTTGTGCTGAGTCGCAAAAATAAAATGTTCATTTTCAGAGTTGTGTTTGGCAACATTACTATAGTATAGATCTGCGAATAGTTTGCCTATTAGGGGTTCTCCCCAGCTTGTGTACCCTTGTAGATCGTGCATCATGGAGCTAAGCCAGGTACTTCCGCTTCGCCCTGAGCCAAATATCCAGATAATGTTATCTGGATATTTGCCATTCGCTTCGACGTTCCCAATTGACTTAGGAATCCTTGCTCGCAGCTCAGTGTTCTCCTGTTTAATTCTTATTAGTTGTCTACGAACATCTGCAAGTTTTTGGGAGCCAGATGTAGCGTCTACTCCTCGATCAGCCGTCCTTATACTGGATTGTGGTGTACCACCGCGAGTTATTCCTGCCTCCAGGTTGAGGAATGCTTTCACATTCCGGACTATCTCAAAGATCATGTGGTTTCTGTAGACTGGCAAATTCTCTTCTCCTGTTAGCTCGCGTTTATCATCGTGCCGGGATAGTATTCGTTTAGCAGCGGGGCGGCTATTTGCTCCACTATCCTCACCTGCTCGGGGGTAAGGTCCTCCCGCCAGCCGCCGGGCTTGGCCTTGCGGAAGAACTTACCCTCCCCCTTTTTCTCCTGCGGGATGCTCTCCCAGGAGTGCCGCCGGACTACCTGCTCCAGCGCCGCCCCGTCCACCGGCAGGTCCAGCCCGGAGAAGATGCTCTTCATGCTCTCCAGGGTCTCGGTGCGTAGCTCCTCGTAGCGGACGAGGGCCTTCGGCCCCGTGTGGAGCTTGTAAGCCTCGTTGGCGCGGTTCATGTTCTGGCCGACCACGTTGGCGCGCTGCTTTACGAAGGCTTCCGGATCGCGGTCGGCCAGAGTAGGATAGTCGCGGCCCCAGCTTTCCCGCAACCAACTTCCTTTGCGGGAGGCGGCCAGGAAGGAGGCGACCACATCGCGCGGGTCCCGGACGAGGAAGACCAGTCGGCTCTCCGGGAGCGCCCCCGAGAGCAGCGGCGCCCCGGTGGAGCCATTGGGCTCCGTCACGACCAGGTAGTCGTCTTCGTCCAACTCCGGAAAGCGGGAACGCGCCCCGTCCAGGACGAACTTGCGGATGGAGTCGAGCCACACGTCCTTGTGAGGGGTTGAGAGGACGAAGTGCTCGACCTCGCTCTGGAGGCGTCCGGTCTCACTATGGTAGAGGTCGGCGAACAGCTTGCCGACCAGCGGCTCTCCCCAGAGCGTATGACCTTCGAAATCTGTTAGCATGTGGCTGAGCCAGGTGCTTCCGCTGCGGCCAGATCCGAAGAGCCAGATGATGTGCTCGGGCCGGATGCCGTCCTTATCTTCTCCGGCGAGCTGTGCCCGAAGCCGAACGTTCTGAGTTTCACGGAGCTTGAGTCTCTCGCGGAGTTCTTCCAATTCTTTCTGGAACCGCTGGACATACATCCCGGAGTTTTTTTCGTTGGACTGCGGCAGTGCGCCGCGCACGATACCGAGGTTAAGGTGTAAGAACGCCTTTATGTTCCGAGACATTTCCAAAACTGTGTGGTTCTTCAAAATCGGCATTTAGTGTTCTCCCGCTACGTGCAGCCTTTGCAGAATACGATACATTCCTATGGTCCGATTTTGCTGGAAGTGAGGGAAATCATTGTCGAGCGCATTGTTTCATCTTAAGTGGGGTAATACTCTTTGAGCAGGGTACCGGTGATTTGCTCGACTATCTCCGCTTGGTGAGGGGTGAGGTCTTCGCGCCATCCGCCCGGCTCAGCTCTGCGGAAGAATTTTCCTTCTCCTTTTTTCTCCTGGGGAATGCGCTCCCACGCGTGTCTTTCTACTACGCCGGCTAACTCTTCTTTATCCAAGGGTAGGTTCAGAACTGAATAGACGCGTTGCATGGTTTCCAGGGTGTTCACACGCAGGTCTTCGTATTTGAGTAGCGTCTTATAGCCCTCATGAGCATCGTAAGCCTGCTTGACGTTCCTTAAGATTGGGAGAAGGTAACCCGCTCTTGTCTGCACGAAGGTGTCCGGGGCGTTGTCGGCTGTTGGGTCGGCCAACGTATCTCGATTTTCGGCACCCTGAGTTTTCCACTCTTGGAGCCAGCCTTTCTTGCTATTGGCATCCAGGAGAGACGCCACAATATCTCTAGGATCGCGCATAAGGAAGATCATACGGCTTTCCGGTAGCGCCTCCATGAGGAGAGGAGCGCCGATAGAACCGTTGGGCTCCTTTACAATCAGATAGCCGCCCGTAGTTGCTACCTCGGGGAAACGAGCGGTGGCTTCTCGCAGTATGAAGGCGCGAATGGAGCCCAACCAACTCTCCCTGTGAGGATCCCCCAGGACAAAGTGTTCCCGTCTTTCTACGTCGTGCGCGCCCCGGATATAGTAGGGGTGTCCAAAAAGGTCCCCCACCAGCGGCTCATGCCATCGATCATACCCCGCAAGGTCTTTCATCATGTCGCTGAGCCAGGTACTACCGGTCCTAGCAGTGCCGAAAATCCAGATGATGTTCTCCGGGCGAACCCCATAGGACTCTAAATTCTCGGTGGACGTAGCGAGTTTTACTCGCAACTCGCTGTTTTCCTGCTCTTTCTCTGTTAACTTCTGGCTAGCCTGCTTCAACCTCTGCCCTTGACGCGCCAGTTGTTGGTCCTTACTTGCTAACTGTTCTTTCTTACTCACCAGCTTCTGGTGGGTCTGCTTGAGTTTCTGTAGCGCTTGCGCCTCAGATTCTCCGGGTGGGCCAATTACAGATGCCCACGTTTCTGGCTCAGGCACCTTACCGCGGATAATGGCCGCTTCCAGGTTCAGGAATGCCCTCACGTTGCGGGCCAGCTCGAAGACTATACGGTTTCTGAAGATTGGCACAGGTTTCCTCCCTTAACGCTCCATCATCCGGTGACTACCCTGCGGTCATAGTCGCGAAAGTAGTTCGTCTCTCCGTTTTCCACCTTGCGGCCCACCACCAGTCCTCGGCCTCCGACGAGCCGGGCGCGCTCAATCTCGAAACCCGCCGACTTCACCATCGCTTTGAGCCCGGTAAGGTTCGGTCCCCACCAGTTGGCCGCAGTGCCCATAAGCTCGTCCTGAGGATAGAACTGGGCGACCGGCACGTCCGCCAGCCGCGGCGCTACGGACGATAGTTCCCGGAACTCTTTTGTTTCCGGGTCTACGAAACCTCGGTCTATGACGTGGGATTCGATCCAGGCCTCCGCTCCGGGCCGGGCGACGCTCCACAACCTGTCCAGCGCCAGCATCGGGTCCCGCAGGTGATAGAGCACGCCCAGAAAGAAAATCGCGTCGAAGGTTCCGAGCTCCTCGGGAGCTACGTCGTAGACGTTCATCGTCCGGTACTCGACCGAGGAGCCGAGAAGTGTAGCGGCGGTGTCGAAGCCGGTGAGGTGGGGGGCGACGGCGTCTATGGCGAGTACCTCCGCGCCACGGGCCTCGGCCACGAACGAGAAGTAGCCGTCGCGCGCTCCGACGTCCAGGACGCGTACGCCCTGCAAGTTTTCGGGGACTTCCATCGCGGCCAGCGAAGAGGCGGAGGGGTTTATGCCGGGCGTCACGATGCCGGGGGCAACCTCGATCTGGTGGTACCAGGTCTCTACGCCGGCGATGGCCTCCCGAATCTCCTCTTCGGGCAACTCCCGATTCAGGGCGGGCATGGGGCCGCACGGGTGCTGCGGTTGGGCCGATTGAGTCTGGGCGGATTCTTTGCCGCGGCGCCCCAGGAGCCGGTTCGCCGTCGCCCGCAAGCCCGGCAACTCAGCCTCGACCTCTATAGAGAAGCGGAGGTTGTGCCGGAGGCCAAGCCCGAAGCTGCGCCGGAAGATAGGCATTAGTCTTCTCTTTCCTCCGGGGGCGCGTGGGTCTCGGGCATGAGGGGGGGCGGCATCGAGCCGTAGGGGGCCTCGTCCGGCGGGAACTCTATGGACTCTACGCCCGGCCGCTTCTGCTCCATCGTTATGCGCCAGTGGTAGCCTCGGATGTTCGGCGGCTCGGCTTCGGTGATGGCGAGTCCCGCTTCGTCCACCGCCTTGAGCGTCCACTCGCGGTCGAAGATCACGGCGTTCGTCGGGTCGGTCTCGTTGATGAACAGCGTGTTCTGGAACTGCTGCATCATCGGGAACTCGCGCTTGTCGAAGAAGAACCACGTCGAGACGAACCGGCCGTCGGGCCGCAGGATGCGCGAGATCTCCTTGAGGTAGTGGAGCGCCTGGACTTCGTAGACGTGGGTGAAGACCGACCAGGCGATGACCAGGGTGAAGGCCGAGTCCTCGACCTCGAAGGGCGCGGTGAGCCGGCGGGTGTTCTCCGGGGCGTGGCTCGGGTTGTAGACGTCGTGGTGGTGGAACTGGAAGTTCGGGTCAACGGGCGTCAGGTTGTTCTGGTCCCACTCGATCATGCCTTTATGGATGTCCACCCCGACGTAGCGCTTCGGGCGCGGGTCCTGCTGGAGCATCTGGCGGGCCAGCCGTCCGCAGCCGCAGCCGTAGTCGAAGACTGCCTCGTAGGCCGACTCCGGCACGAAAGGAAAGACCGGCTCGCCGGTCGGGTTGTCGAACGCCTCCGGCTCGGTCGGCCCGACGAGCTGGCGCATCTCCACCGGCGGTATCGGGATCTCCACCTTCTCCGCGCCCTTTTTATCCTTCCGCTGCCAGAGTTTGCGTAGTCTGCCCATAGGTTGCTCGTCAGGCCCTTTCTCGGTTTGTCACTTCTGGATGGTCTTCGTCGCCACCACGGCATACTCGCCGGTCTCGTAGCGGTCTTTCTCCACGTCGCCCTCGCCGTTGGGATGGAAGACGTAGGCGCTCTCGAAGCCGGTGATCTTGCAGAGGGCCAACGCCACCTCCGGGAAGACCGGCTGCTGGTGGGTGAGGTCCACCCAGAACGCCTTCATCGCCGCCACCGAGTGCGGGTTCACCGTCTCCACGATAAACAGCCCATCGGGCTTGAGCTTTTTGAGGCTCAGGTCGTAGAAGCGCAGCAACTCCTCGTAAGGAAGGTGCTCTATGACCTGGGCGCAGAAGACGGCGCCCAGCGATCCGTCATCGAGCTTCTCCAGGTAGGAGTTGATATCCGAGACCTCGACGTTCTCGTGGCCCTTACGGCGGCAGCGCTCGATCATGTCCGGGTCCAGGTCCACGCCGACGTACTCGATTCCCCTTTCGCGCAGCAGGTCCAGCAGCTCGCCCCGGCCGCAGCCGGCGTCCAGCACGGGCTGATGGTCGCCGATGATGTCCAGGTAGCGGTTCTGGCGCTCGCGGATAAACTGTTCCGAGCCGCGGAAGATATCCTCGAAAGCGTCATAGACACCTTCGTTCTCCATGTCCCCGTTCCGCGAGTAGCCCTGCACCCGTCCCGCTTCCTCGGTCTCGAAGACCTCGAACGGTATGCCCGCCGTGTAGGGAGTAGCCCGAGTCTCGGCCACCAGCCGGTCGGCGGCTTCCATGCTGGGACGGAGGGCTTTGATCTGATCGCTCTGCTGTTGGAAAGAGCCGGCCACTTCGGCCTGACGCTTTTCGAGTTCCTGGATCCGGTTTCGGTTCTGGCTTAGCCCATTCAGCAACCCGGCCTGTTCCTCCACCTCCTCCAGGCGCTCGCCATGCCGATTTATCGCGCCGAGAACCTTCGCCGTCTGCAGCTCCATCTGCTTGATGGAGCTGCGTAAGCTGTCGTCCACGCCTTTGATCATGGTCAGTAGCTGGTCGTTGACCGTCCGCTGCTGGTTTGAGAAAGGCCACATCAGCTTGAGCAGCGTCCGCCGGGCGGGCGCGAGCGCCTTGCCGGGCTTGGAGGTGGCGGGCGGCATCGAGGGCGTCATCCCGATTCGGTGGACCAGGGGCTCTATGTTCAGGCCAGCGGTCTGCGGGGCGGACTCCGCCGCCCGCTCCGTCTTCCGCTCCCTCAGCCGGGCCTCGACGTTCTCCAACCGGCGGGCCAGGACCCGGCCCGCAGCCTCCGGGGAGTGGGCGCGCCGGATGTCCTTCGCGGCCCGCTTCGCGGTCTGCGCCGCCTCCTCGCCGTCCTCGAATACGCGGCGCATGAGGCCGGCGGCGTGCTCCGTGTCGGGCTCGGCCCACTCGCCGGTGGCCGGATAGGGCTCCGAACCTTCGCCGATGGATGTAAGTTCGTAGTCCACCAGGTAGCCGTTGCGGTTCGTCATGAAGTCCATGTTGCCGGAGTAGGCGGTGGCGATAACCGGCTTCTCCAGGTACATCGCCTCGGCGAGCGTTATGCCGAACCCCTCCGAACGGTGGAGCGAGACGTAGCAGTCGCAGTTGGCGATCATGGCGTTCTTCTCGTGTACCGAGACGTACTCGTCTATTACGTGGACGTCCGCATGGTCCTCCGCCGCCTTCAGGAGCCGTCCGTGTTCCTCGGGGTGCTTGTCGCCGTTGATGGACTTGACCACGAGTGACGCCCCGGAACCCTCCGGAAACGCCTCTTTGAAAGCCTCGACCGCCGCCAGCGGGTTCTTCCGCTCGAAGACGCTGTGGTAGTCGAAGATGAACAGGAAGAGGAAGCCCTCCGGCAGTCCCAGCTTTTCGCGTCCGAAATCCTTTATCTCCGGCATCGAGACCGGCATCGTCACCTTGACGACCGGGACGGGTGAGACTCCCGCTATGGCGTCCCCGACGTGGTGCGAGCCGACCCACACCTCGTCCAGGTGCTCGAAAGCGCCCGTGTAGCGTTCGGGGAACTCGTTCACCTCCCACCACCACATCCCGATGGAGTAGCGGTTCTCGAAGAGGCGGGCCCCGGCGGTGTTGGCGAAGTCCGGCAGGGCGTCGGCGTTCACGCAGATCAGGTTTATCGGGTAGGCGGGTTCGACGGTGTCGGTCTCGAAGTCGTGGCCCTGGCGGCTGTGGGGCGTGGAGATGCCGACGGTGGCGTGCGGGACGTCCTGGGTGTCGAGCGCCCCGATCATCTGCCGCGCCACCTCGCCGACTCCCAGCTCGCTCCTGAAGTACCCGGCGACGTTGACGCCGGTTTTGGCGCCGGGCGGACGCCAGCCGTCGCCGCCGGAGGCCGGGTGGTGCGAGAACGCCTCGTCCAGGCCGCCGTGGACCTTCGACCACTCTATGAACGCTGCCGCGTCGGGGCCGTCGAGGTTCGGGAAAGCCTCGCGCAGGTCTTCCCGATGGCTGTAGAGCTCGTACAGATACCGCGTAACGCCGTGCTCCCCGCCTACCGGCGCCGGCTCGTTGAGCCACGCCACGAAACGGTCCGCCCCTTCCGGGGTGAAGAGGGTGACTTCCAACTCGCCGTTCTCCGTGGCCCGCCGGTACAGCCGGTGCATCCCCGAGTCGAGTTTGACGCCGGTGGGGAGCGTGCCGTAGCTGTAGGGCCAGTCCTTCACCCTCTCGAAGCCGTTGGCGAACAGGGCTTCGGCGTACCCGTCACAGACGCGGCGCAAGGCGGAGCCGCTACGTAGCTCTATGCGGCTCTGGTGCTTGCTGAGGCGCTGCGGGTGGCGGGGGTCGTAGCCGGAGAAGTGGAAGAACTGCAAGGGCTCGCCGTTCACCCGGTAAAAGCCGTCCCTGGCCGTTACCTCGCGCCCGTACAGGTTCCAGTAGGCCACGTTGTAGCCGGGGTCGTTCAGCACGTAGAAACCCGGCATGACGCCGTGGATGAAGTCTATCCACCGCTGGTCCACGAAGTAGCCCATCTCGGGCGCGACCACGCAGTCCGTCCGCAGCCGCTCCGACCACCAGTCGAGCAGCTTGTTTGTCCGGGGGCAGTTCTTGAGCGAGATAAAGCCCAGGTTATAGGTACCGGCGATCAAGATGTCCGCCTCGGAGGGCTTCTTGCCGTCGCGGGGCATGGGGGAGGTGATGTGCGGGATCAGGACCAGCTCGTGCTCTTTAGTGAGATCCTCGATCCTGTCCAGCCGGTCGAAGATCCGGATGTCCGGGTCGAAGTACGCGAGGTGGTCCAGTCCAAGGTCGTTCAGCAGATGGCTCAACAGCCACGGCTTTACAGCGGTCGAAAGCTCCACCACGTCGTAGATTCCGGCCATGTGCCCGTAGTCGTCTATGTCCAGCGCTTCCGGCGTTACGAGCTCGAAGGTCTCCTTCTCCGGGTCAATGTAGCCCTCCGTAGCGTCCACGACGAGCACGAAACATCGGCCGTCCGGGTGATGCTCCCTGAAGGACTCCGCCAGCACGCGGGCGTGGGCGAGGTAGTTCTTGGCGACTATCGTGCAGATGTTCATCGAAGATCATCCCCGGAAGATTCCACAGGTCCGCGCGACGCGACCTTTCCGGGAGCAAGCTCGTTGTCGAGTAGAGAAATAATAACCACCGCTGAAGCTCATTTCGCGTTTTCACAGGTTCGGCGCAAAGGCCGAAGCCCGCCGGACGGAGCAAGAATAGAGTCAACTCCGCCGGTTGTCAACTGGCGCACCCGGACCCCGGCCCTCTATCACCCGCCGGAACCAGGATGTTGCCGGAAGCTCGACCCTCTGACGTCTCTATAAGACTCGTAGCTCTTTCTTACTAGCCCGAAAAAGCTAGTAAAAAATGGTGCATTTGTGCGATGCGGAGGTTCCGCGACCGCGTCCATACTGCGGATGACGGTAAGTAGAGGGCGTTCTCCAGGACAAGAATGGAGGATTGCCCACAAGGGAAAGGAACGGTAATGAGGAGAACGATGATTCTGGTGTTGGTAATGGGCCTGGTTCTCGCGTTGGGGGCTGGGATGGCCCTGGCCAAGGACGGATCCGTATTTGTCGGCACTGCTGATGACGATAGGATTATCGGCACCCGGGGCGACGACACGATAAACGGCCTTCAGGGCCACGACTTCATAAGCGGCCTCGGTGGAAGCGACGTGCTGCGCGGCGGCGCCAACTCCGACAGAATAAACGGCGGCAGGGGCGACGACCTCATAAACGGTGGTTCTAACAGGGACACGTTGGTCGGCAGCTTCGGCGACGACACCATCAACGCCCGCGACGGCGGCGAGGACAAGGTCCACTGCGGACCCGGCAACGACCGGGTGTTCGCGGACCCCGAAGACATAGTCCTCAATAGCTGCGAACGTGTCTTCGTGAGGTGAAACTAGTCCAGTAACAGGGCGGAGACCGGCGTCACGGACGTCAAGAAATCCAACACTGCCGAGAGACCGGGAGTTACAATCCCGGTCTCTTTTCTTTGTCTCTGTTACGGCGTTGCCGACAGCGGCTTCGATAAGGGTTGAAATGTTCGTGAGGAAGCCGAGGCGCCGGCCGGACGATCCGGGCCGATTACGTTCCGTCCTCCGCCGCGCGGCAGGAGTTGCCCGAGCAGTCCTTCAGGTCCCCCAGCCTCGAACGCAAGCGGGCCTTGACGCCCGCATGGGCCGGGTCGTCGTGAAGGCTCCGCAGCTGGTAAGGGTCTTCCTCCAGGTCGTAGAGCTCCTCTTCTCCGGTGTCGGGGTAGTAATGGTATGAGTAACTTTCGGTCCTTACCTGTTTGTAAGTCGCCATCCAGCCATCGGGCCAGGGCTTGTCATGCCGGGCCTCGACGAGCAGGGCGTCCCTCCACGAGGGGTTCCGCCCCCGCATCAGCGGGAGTAGCGACCGGCCGTCAACCGAGGACTCGGGCGACGCGTTCGCTATGCCCGCGAAGGTCGGGGCGAGGTCGGTGTTGGAGACGAGTCTATTGTCCTTCGTGTTCGGCGCGATCCCCGGTCCCCGGACTATCAGGGGGAACTCGACGTCCTCGGTGTACGGCGCGTTCTTGCCGCCGATGCCCCGGCTGGTGTCTGGGAGGGCATGGTTGCCCATATGATAGCCGTTGTCGGTGAAATAAAAGATGTATGTGTTGTCCAACTCTCTCTTGTTCCAGAGAACCTGTACATACTCCTCAACGGCATCGTCTACGGTTTGGAGGCTCCTGAGACGCGCCCGGTGATGCACGGTCAGGTCTTTTTCCATCGCGGGGGTGACGGACCCTAGTTGACGCACCCACTCGGGTTTGTCCGACCGGTCCTGCTCGTTGAAGTTGGGCGGCTTGGGCACGTTCCGGTTCGAGAACCGGTCTCTATACTTCTTCTCATACTTCGCCATGCCACGTTCGGTATGCGCTGCGGAGAACGAGACCGTCATGAACAGCGGGCGCCGATTGTCCAGGTTGTTCTTGAGGAACCTGACTGAGTAGTCCTTCATAGCCAGGTCGAATGTCTCGTAGCGGTCTTCGAGCTTCAACCGTTTGCCGCCGTTGCTGATGCGCATGGTCGCCGGAGCGTGATCGGCAGCGACCCACCGGTCCCATCCCGGCGGGACATAGGTTTCGTCGTCGTAGAGGTTCATATACTTGCCGAAGTAGCCCGTATGATAGCCTGCTTTATTGAGCCAGGTCGCGTAAGTGCTGCGATCGTGGCCCAGTTTCTTGAACGTAGGATGCCCCCCCTGTGGTGGCTTGTTGCCCAGCACCCCGGTATTGTGAGGGTACTGTCCTCTGAGAATGGTCGCCCTGGAAGGGCAACAAGTGGCCTGGGCGAAGGTCGCGTTCGTGAACGTCTTGCCCTTCTTTACGAGGCGCTGCCGCACCTCCGGCATGGTAGCGAGTGACTTTCTGTCCTGATCGTCGGTGAGTACGAAGATGATGTTGGGCGCCGCCGCCGAACGGGCGGAGATGCCCGGAGGCGCGCCGCCGAAGGCTGCCAACGCCACGGTTGCCACCGATACCACTGCCAGCATAATCGCACGTAACCGGATCACTCCCAAAAGATTAGCATACCTCATGCCGACGAGTCCCCGGTAGCGCCTCGAGGTCGGGCAGGGGATGCGCGCCGTATTTCGCAGTGTCCCGCTCCTCGACTATCCCGTCGGGCGGCGTCTCGGCGGAACCCGTTTGCGGCTGCCGGGAGAGCAGGTCTGAGACGGCGGCCAGACTCAAGACGGCGAGGAGCAAGGCAGACGCCAGCAGGACCTTTCTATCCAGGACGTATCTCTTTATGCGGTTCATTTACGTTAACTGTCTCACGCGGGGACCGTACGCGCATCCTCCAAAAAGAGAATCCTCTATACCAAAGCGTCGAAACCCGGAGTTCGCCGGACGATTCATTCCGACGCCGTGGGTGGCTTCGCGCTGGCGAGGTGGCGGTGGATCTCGGGCCCGTTCGACACCGCCGCGCGCAGGATCCCGCAGATCCCGGAGACCTCTTCCGGCCCGACCGCCGTGCCGGTCGGCAGGATGAGTAGCCGCCCCGCCAGAAGTTCCGTGACCGGCAGAGTGAGCCCGGCGTTCGGGTCCTCCGAACGGTAGGGCTCCATGCGGTGGCAGCCGGGATAGAAGTACCGGCGGGCGAGGACGTTCTCGGCCCAGAGAACCCGTACCAGGTCGTCGCGGCTTACGCCGGCCGTTTCCTCGTCCACCTCCAGCACTACGTACTGGTAGTTGTTCTTCTCCCGTCCGTCGTAGACCGTCAGGTGGATGCCGGGCGTGTTTTCCAGCTCTTGCCGGTACCTCTCATAGTTGCGGTAGTTGGTGCTTACGAACTCTTCCAGGCTCTCCAGAGACGTGAGGCCCATCGCCGCCGAAAACTCGTTCATCTTGCCGTTGGCGCCGAGCTCGGTTACCTGGTCGTAGCCGGAGAAACCGAAGTTTTTCATCAGGCGCGCTTTGGTGGCCAGCTCGCTGTCGTCGGTGACGATGGCGCCGCCCTCCAGGGTGTTGAAGAACTTGGTGGCGTGGAAGCTAAAGACCTCCGCGTCGCCGAAGGAGCCGACCACCCGCCCTTCGCGCGAGCAGCCGAAGGCGTGGGCGGCGTCGAACATGAGTTTGAGTCCGTGGCGGCGGGAGATCTCCTCTAGGGCGCCGGTGTCGCAAGGGCGGCCCCAGAGATGGACGCCGACGATGGCCGTGGTGCGCGGTGTGATCTTCTCCTCCACCCGTCGTGGGTCTATGTTGTGCGTCTCCGCGCTCACGTCGCAGAAGACGGGCGTCAGGCCCAGCCACCGCAGGGCGTGGGCCGTCGCTATAAAGGTCAGGGATGGGACTATGACCTCGCCCGTGAGTCCCGCCGCCCGCGCCGCGACCTCCAGGCCGACCGTGGCGTTGCAGGTGGCGACGCAGTGCTCGACGCCCGCGAAGCCGGCGATGCGCTCCTCGAACTCCCGGACGTGGGGACCGGCGTTGGTCAGCCAGCGGGAATCCAGTACGTCTCCGATACGCTCCATGAGACGCTCCCGGTCCCCGACATTCGGCCGCCCGACGTGCAGCTTCTGCCCGAAACGCGGCGGGGCGCCGAATATGGCGAGTTTGTCGAGAGAGAGCTCCGTCAAGCCCGTGCTAACCTTCTTCCAAAACGGCGTAGCCGAAGCCCGTTTCGCCGAAACCGTTGCCATTGTAGAGCATGTACTTTCTACCACGGTGCCCGTAGACGTAAGGGTACTCCATCATAACCGAGTCCCATCCCTCTTCGGAGCGCCCGATGCCGGCTTCTTCATCCTTCCGTACCCAACTTACGCCGTCAGTGGACTCAGCATATCCTATACGATAGCTATGTTCCCTGTCGATACGATAGCCCACGCTGCCCCGGTAGCAGTACCACATACGGTACAGGCCGGTATCTTTCACGACGCACGGCCGGGCGTTCGCCTCGCCCTCGAAGCTATAGTCTATGCAGGTGATGTTCTCCCGGTTCCACTCGATACCGTCATGGGACCAAGCGTATTTGATCTTGTACAGCGGCTCGGGGTGGCCGTCAACCACCGTCCAGCCGGTGCTCGACGCGTACCAGAGCTTCCAGATTCCGTCATCCACCATCACGAACGGCGAGGCGCAGAAATACGGCTCCTCACGGGTACGGTCCACCACCGGCCCCTCGAACATCCTCTCGAACGTCAGCCCGCCGTCCTCGCTCACGGCCAACCCGACGGAGTTGCGGTAGGGGACCGTTACGCCCCGGTTCCAGCCGATGTAGTAGAGGTACTTGCGGCCGTCGTGGTTCACGATGCACGACGGCATCGCCCCCGAGTCGTCGAACGCGCCGAGGCTGCCCAGGCCGAGTACCGGCCGGTCGTGGACGTAGAGGACGTGCTTGGGGTCGTCGGCCTCGACTTCTATAAACGTCGTGGTGGTTCGCCCCTCTTTGTCGCGGGGGCCGAAGTATATGCGGAGGACTTCGCCGTTTACTTTGTCCGCTATTGGAACGCAGGCGTGGTGGTTCATCCACTCCGAGGAGCCGTCGGGGACGAAGATGCGGCCTTTCTTCGTCCAGCGCAACTAGCCGTCCGATTTGTGGGAGATGCTCCGCAGCCGGTCGCTGCGGACCTTCGCCGGTTTCGTGCCCTGGGCTTTGTAGATCTCGAACTCCTTCGTGTCCCGTAGGATGAGGGAGCCCGCCCCCACCAGTGTCTCTCGCGCCACGACGGTCTCGTCCCGCACGGTGGAGTTGACCCCGAAGAAGCAGTACGGCTCGATCGTGCAGGCCCCGGAGATGACGACGTGCGACGTTACCATAACGTGGTCCTTTATTATGGTGTGGTGGCCGATGTGGTTGCCGCTCCACATCACCACGTCGTTCCCGATCTCCACGAACGGCTGCACGGTATTGTCCTCGAAGATAAAGCAGTTCTCCCCGCACTCGAAACCGGGCCAGGTCGTCGCCCTGGAGCTTACGTAGCTCACCAGCCCGTAGCCCTTCTCCTTAGCCGCATCGAATTTCTCCGCCCGCAGGTGGTTCATCCGCTTGAAGCTTACTGGTACGAACATTTCGTGGCCGTCGGGGGGATAGTGCTCCTCCACCTCTTCGAAGGCGACTATGGGCAACCCGCGGTGCTCCTTGCTTTGCAGGTAGTCCCGGTCCACTGTAAAGGCCACTACCTCGTGGGGGGAGTCGTGGGTCAGGTAGAAGTGGGCCAGGTCCGCCCACTGGCCGATCCCGAAAACAATCACCTTCGCCATTCGGCTCCTCCTCTCTCTACGCCAGCTCGCCCGCCCGGTACGACGGAAAATATGCCGTGTCTGCGGCCCACGCCTCCGACAGCTTCGCGTATGTCTCGCGGTCGAAGATCCTGCCGCAGAGGTACGCCGTCCGGGTTCCGGTGGACCACCCTTTCTTGAAGCGGTCCAGCCCACCGGACTCTCTCCCGGCGCCGGCTCCCGCTCCCAGGTCCATCCACCTGACTCTACCAGCAAAACGCTCGACGGCGAAACGGTACAGAGCGTAGGAGGCCATTAGCTCGTAGCCGCGCTCGCCGGAGGCCGCCAGGTGACTGTAGGCTACCTGGCCCGACACGTACCACAGGTGCATGCCTACCGTCTCTTCGCCGGAGACCGCGCGGAGCATCACGACACCCGGTATCCGTAGTTGCCGGGCGAAGGCTTCTCTGGAGAACGCTTTGATCCCGGTGAGCCCGTGGCGCTTTGCCAGCCCCGCGTAGAGACCCGTCCACTCGTCGAGGAATCGCCCGGGCTCCGCGCACTCCTCCACGCGAACTTTCTCCAGCGCCTTGCGGGCATAGTAGCGGTGGTGTTTGGAGATGATGGTATTCGCCGGGAGGTCGAGATCGGCGACGAAATGTTCCTTGAAAGGATGGACCGTATCGAAGCATCGACGCAGTAGATTTTCATCGTACTCTCCGAATGGGTCCGTGACGACTGTGAGGCTAACCAGGTCTTCTAACCCGTCCAGATCCTCTCGCAGCCCCGGCCAGTCCCGGCAGGCGAAGAGCGGGTAGGGACCCATCGCGTCGCGGTGGGGCGTCTCCGGTATGTGACGCTCCAGTACGTGACCGCCGCTGTGAGTCAGGTGTCGCGGGGTTCCGAACCTGGAGAGCGAGGCCGCGTAGCCGGGGTGGGAGTAGCCGGCTGCGCTAGACGGCACGGGCTGTGATCAGGGCGCGGTAGAGGTCGGCGTAGCGCCCGGCCTGCACGTCGTGGGCGTACTCCTCTATGACGACCCGGCGGCAGTTGGCCGACAATTCCATCAGCTTCTCCGGGTCTTTCAACATCTTCCTTATGGCGGCTCCCAGGGCTCCGGCGTCCCCTACCGGCGCCAGCTCGCCGGTTACGCCGGGCCTTACGAGGTCCGGGATGCCGCCGACGTCGAACCCGACGACCGGGGTTCCGCAGGACATCGCCTCCAGCGCCGTTTGGGGCAGGTTCTCCTGGAGGGAGGGGATGACGAAGAGGTCGGCGGCGCTGTAGATCGAAGAGAGCAGCAGGTCGTCGTCCAGGAAGTCGAAATGCTGGTGCGGGATGCTCTCGACGATGGGTGGATCTTTTAGCAGGGAAGGGTCGTTGTAGCCTAGAGAGAGCAGCCGGAGGTCCGGCACGTCCTCTATTCCGTTCAGCGCCTCGGTCAGCAGCGCGAAGCCCTTGCGCCGAGTGACGATAGAGTCGGTCAGGAACAACACTACCCGTGCGTCTTGTGGTATGTCCAGAGAGGCGCGTGCGCTGCCGCGGTCCCTCGGCGCGAAGGCCTGCGTGTCCAGGCTATAGGGTATCGTCGTGACCGGGAAGCCGTCGAACAGGCTGCTCCGCCGGGCCTCGTCCGCGAGCCACCGGCTCGCCCCGACGACATGCATCCGGTCTCCGGCCAAGCTCGAGTAGGCCTCCCGCTTGCGGCGCCAGCTCTGGCGCGATAGGTCTTCCTCGTCGTCGGAGCCGAGTTGGGGGCAGGCGCCGCAATTCGTGGTGTGCTTGCCGCAGCCGTAGTCGTAGTGGCAGCCGCCGGTGAACGAGTTCATGTCGTGCAGCGTCCAGACAACCGGGGTGTGCTCCGGGATGCGCTCGAAAAAAGCCTGATGGTCGATGAAGCCCGAGATCACGTGCAGGTTCACCACGTCGCAGGGCGGGAGCTGCTCCAGCGGCTCGGCCCCGAACGGGCTCCGGTCGTCGTTGAAGCTGTCCCCGATACGGTAGATCTCCGGCCGCCACCCCTCGTACCGGGCGAAATCCCCCTCGATCATCCCTCCCCGCCGCTCCCGTTTCGCGCTGACCTCCGGATCTCCGGAAGGCTCAAATACCCGTACCGAGGCGTCGTCACTGTGTTTCCGGGCGACGAACATGGATGAGTCGTGGCCCAGACGCAGGAGCCCGTGGTGCAACCTCTGGGCGGCCCTCGCGGCCCCTCCCACAGCGTCCTGGGTGCTGACGTGGACGATCTTCAAAGGCCCGGAGCCCTCCCAAGAGGCCGCCCCGAAACTTTCTTTCAGGGGGTGGGTCCGGTCTCCCGAAGGCTCGCCTCGTTCACCGCCGGAGACTTGCTGCAGTCGTTCGATCCGCCGGGCCTGCTGATTTATCTTCGCTTCTGCCTCGTGCAACCTCTGCTCGGGGTCTGGAACTTCGCCTCGGGTCAGGCCGGCGTCCACTTTCAGGAAGGCTTTTATGCTTCGGGCTATCTCGAAGACTATCTGGTTTCTGTACCTCGGTATCGGGACCACCTTGGATCTAGGGAATCAGCCCACAAGAATAGCATCGACGCCTTCCTCGGGAGAGCCTATTTGCCCCAAACCCGGCCCCGGATGCTCTTTACTAGACTCGCCAGTCTCCAGACCTTAGATCCTTCCATCCTTTGTATTCGAGTCATTAGCCGTTCTACGCGCTGGCTCAGGCGCTCGTTCCTCTCGCGCTGCGCTGCGAGGGCTTTCTCATGCTTTTCGAGCCGCTGCTCCAGCTTCCGGACCTTCAGAGCCTGGGTATAGGCCGCTCCCCGCGCCGCCAGGAGCGCGGCGGCCCGCTGACGCTCGTCCTGTACCGTGGGGTCCGCGTAGTGCTCGGGACGGAGGCCGAACTCTTCCCACTGCTCCGAGATGCGGGATAGGATCCACCCTTCGGTGGCGGAGTCCTTGTTCTCCTCGATAAAAGCTAATTGCTCTTCGCTGAGGGGCGTCTTGGGACGCCGCTCGGCCTCGAACTTCAGGGACAATTCCTCCCAGGTCTCGCGCACGGTAGCGTCGAAATCCAGCTCCAGGAAGCGGGAGATGATGTCCGCGCAGAGCGCGTTCCTGTAGAAGAAGTCGTGGTAGTCGAGCAGCAGCACCTCGGGCTTCGAGTCATCCTGCATAAAGCTGCGAACGAGGTTTAAGGAGCGGTTCCAGGTCCCGACGCCGACCTCGAAGTCTTTATGGCCGGGCCATACGTCTCCCGGATCCGCGGATCTCGCCTGCCAGGACTCGGCGACTTCCTCGACGGGACGGTACAGGATGATAAAGCGGGAGCCGGGGTTGTTCCGGTGCAAGTCTTCTAGGTCTTCCAGGTAGAAAGGGTCTTTGTCACCGATCCAGGCCAGTTCCGACGGGTCCTTGGTGGAGAGCAGACGGGCCGTCAGGTTCTTGTACCAGGCGTCTATCTTGCGGCGCTCGTCCCTGTCGGCTTCGGTGAAGTCCAGGATGCGGTCGAAGTCGAAGAGTGCGGACGTGACCTTCTCGGGATGATACCTGTAGCGCTCCCGGAGGACGAGTATCCGCGGGTGTTGGTTCAGGTAGTCGGCGAACGCCGTAGTCCCGCTGCGTTCGCAACCCGAGACGAATAGTTGTCTCATATCTCCTTCCTAGTTGACGGAACCCGGCGTTACACGATCCAATCTCGTGCAATATGTACCAGGCTCCATGCCCGGCGCATGATCCTCAAAGCCTCGGTCCGAGTTCGTCGAGCCGGTCTTTCAGCTTATTCAAGAACTCGGCGAACTGCCGCTCCTCGCGGTTCCAGGTGTGGTTTTTTAGTGTCTCGTAGCCCTGACGCCGTATCCCATCCATGCGTTCGGGACGCTCCGTTTTCAGGCTCCGCAGGACGTTCGCGTAGCTCGACTCATCTTCCCACTCTACCTGCAGACAGTTCTCTCCGAAGCGGCAGTAGGTGCGGTTGCCCCCGACGTCCGGGGTCAGGACGAGTGCTCCGGCCGCCATCGCCTCCAGGCCCGGAAGGTAGAAGCCTTCGGTGACCATGGGTGTAGACAGGAAAACGTCCGCCCAGTGGTAGAGTTCTCGTAGCTGATCCCACGAAGCCTGCCGCCCCGCCGCACGGAACTCGAACTCGGCGCCGTCGAGGAGGGCGGCCACCCGGCCGCCGAGTTCGGACTTCCAGGGCGTGTAGGCTACCTTGAGCGGCGAGCCGAGACCGCCGGAGCGGTGCTTCAGAAAGAAGTCCGTGTCGTGGGCGACGGTTATGACCTCGGTGAACGAGTCTTTCGGCAAGTAGGGCCGGACGGCCTCCAGGACTATGTCGTTCGTTACCATGCGGGCCATTGGACGCGTGAGTAGCCGGAGGGCGTATCCATCCGTGTACGAAGGGTCCGTGGGCCTGATGCCCCGGACTGCCTGTATGACCTGCTCGTGGCGCGTCCAGCGGCTGAGACGGTGCTGCAGCATCTCGTACATGCCGACTCCGCAGAACCAGGCCAACTCTCCGGGACCGAGGGTGATCCTGCTCGGGTGTACGAACTCGATGCCGTTCTCCGGCGAGAGCTCCGAGAGGCGCGGGATGTTGAACATCGGCAACTCTTTTCCGTACGGGTGTATGCAGCAGATCACCGGCTCGTAGCCGAGCGTCATCGCGTGGTGCGCGAAGCACAGGTCTCTCACCATGCCGCCTATAGGCTGGAACGTCGGCAATAGAAAGTAGATCCTCCGCCACTTATACATCTTCCACACCCCCGAGTTTTTGCAGCGAAACCAGCCCGCCCCGGACCACGTCTTCACCGGGGTAGAGCAGCGACTCCACATGGTCCAGGACCACTCGTCCGGCCGTCGCCTCGACTACCAACTCGATGAACCCGGAGACCGACAGGGAGGAGACGCCCGAATCCCCGGACCCTCCGGTCACGAAGTCCTCCACGAAGATCATCCTTCCTCCGGGACGGGTCGCCCGCCACATCTCCGAGATGAGCTCCGTCCGGGCCGGATCCGGCTGAACTTGCATAAAGTTAACGCTAAAGCTAAGGTTGAATATATTGTCGGATTGCCCGAGTCTAAAGCCTTTTTCCGGCAGGGAGAAGCTATATTCCGGGAAATCCCGGCGGGCGGTCTCGACCGCATTTTTACTGGTGTAAACACCCGAGAAATTGGTCCCAAACAGGTCGAAGCTCGTAGGCCAGCTACCATCTCCGGTGCCGACTTCCAGGACCTCGAGCGGGGCATCGGCGTGGGCGTGTCGGAGGGCGTCGAGCCGGGGTGCGAGCGCCTGAGCCTCGACGCGGTGGGCGGCTTTCTTGAAGTGCAGATCTCCGGGTGTGCTTTCGAGCAGCGCGGGGATTTCTGTCGCAGCCTTTTCTGGAGTTCTGGATTCGAGCCGAATGAGTTGGCCGTTGGCCCAGGAATATCTCCGGCGTAGCGTATCCCAGAGCTCCGGGTCCGCTGTTGCTATTCGGTCGAATGGGCCGAGACGGTCGAAGAGCGCCGGACCGAAGACGGTGATCAGGGTTCCGGAGTCGAACTCAGAGGGCGGCATTACGAGCAGGGGGATGTCCCACTGTTCGTCCGTCATCGCCTCGAACGGGAAAGACAGGGGATCCAGGACTACCAGTCCGGACGCTTCCCTGGTTGCCTCGGCCAACTGGTGGGGGAGGACTTCCCATTCGTCCAGTACCTCTCTGTCCGGCAAACCTCTCGACACCTCTTTAGCGAAGCGTCCGGCGTAGATCACCGGAGCGCCGATTTGCCCGGAGGTAGGCTTCATCTGGTCTTCAAGTAGCGTTGCTCCAGGTTCCGGTAGCCTTTCTTGAGGCGCAGCACCTTGCCGAGCGGACTCTGCGAGAGGCGCGTCAGAAGAGTGACGAAGTCTCTCTCGGCGCTTTCGAGTTGGGCCTTACGCTGTGGAGTTACGGAGACCCTTTCGTTGAGCCGAGTGATGGTCCGCTCGGCCTCTTCAAGCCTGTCTTGTAGGTCCGTGGGGGCGCGTTCCGTTTCGGCCAACCGGGCCCTCAGAAAATGCACCTCTAACGCCAGGAGTTCATTTTCTCGCCTCAGCGCGTCGGTGTCGCTCGGCGTATAAAAGTCTTTCTCCGGCAACTAAAGCGCCTCCCGTCCGTACATTTTGTCTACTATCTGCTCCGTCTGGCCGCCGAGCTTCTCCAGCGCCTGCCAGACTTTATCTACTGCGGGGATCAGGCGCCGGTCCGACACTGGCTGCCTACGTCGCCGTCCGGCCGCCGCTGTCTCTAGGGCTACTCCGGGCGTGTCTTCCAGCCCGAGGTCCCAGTGGTGGTTCAGGGCCGGGACGAGCGGGAACCCGGCGCGAAGGGTGTCGAGGGACACGGCCAGGGTGTCTTCGGGATAGGTGTGGGCGAACCTTAGCAGCGCGTTGTTGTACACCAGCCAGGATTTCAGAGCCAGGTCCGGTTTCTCCCAGAGTTGCCGGTCGAATGCCGTACCGCGGCCCGCGAAGATCTCGGCCGCGTGCCGGCGGGCGAGCGAGTAGGTAGCCTCCGCGTAGTGCCGATAGACGATCAGGACTCGGGCCCTGGGAAGCAAGTGCTTCCACGCCATGATGAACAGGCTCGTCCGCGGTTCTTTGAAGCCCCAGAGCGCGTGTTCGGCGTTTCGCCTCTCCGCCATCGACTTCATCCTTTGCCGGTGGGATTCTGTCAGGACCGGGATGAAAGGGGCTTCCACGAACATGTCCAGGCCGTTGTCGGCCAGGATCTCCTCGTGGAGGTTAAGCGCCTCCAGGTCTTCGAAATGTCCGTACGGGTTGGATGGATGCGCCCCGAGCAACTCGTCGCCGAGGAACAGTCCAGCCTGGTGTAGTATCCGGGCGGTCAATGAAGTGCCGCTGCGGTGAAAGCCCGTTATGATCAACTGTTCGCCCAGACCGTATCCTTTTTAGGCTGGCGCCTCTTGCGAGGGACCTCCGCTTATCCGATGACCTCGTTTACTTTAGCTCTCGAAGGGAAGTTCTCCGTGATCAAGTCTTTTTGAGGCTGGTAGATGTACGGGTGCGGATACCCGCGCTCCACGAACGACGCCTCGCGCAGGTTGTTATACCGGAAGTGGCACGACCAGCGGATGTGTTCCGTTACGTTCGTCCCTGACTGGTGGGCCAGGAAGGAAGAGAAAAAGAGCGCGTCGCCCTTCTCTACCTCTACCGGCAGCATCTCGGAGGCTTCGATCTCTTCTCCCAACTGGCCGTAACCGTCGGCCATCTCCGCTTCCAGGAGACCCCACTTGTGGCTGCCGGGGATGATCTCCAGCGCCCCTAGCGACTCGTCAACGTCCACTAGCGGGATCCAGACGACCACCGAGTCGAGCGAGCCCTGCATGCTGCGCCAGTCCTGGTGGGCCGAGAGCTTCCAGTAGACTTCTTTCTTTGCAAGACGCTCGTGGTTGAAGTACATCACGGGGCGGGTGCTGACGTTCGGGAACTCCAGGCCCAAATCTTCGAGCTGGCTTACGATGCGTTCGTCCAGGGAGAGCTTATGCAGCGAGATCAGGTGCTGCGCCTGCTTGCCGCAATTGGCGAAGGTCGCCACGTCCTTCTCGAAGAGATCGAACATTCCCCGCTCGAACTCCTCCTCGCCAATATCTCCCGAGCCCACGATGCCGAGCCGCTCCATCTGGAGGGTGAAGATCCCCTTCGCCTCCTCACGAACCTCGTCTATCTCGCGCGCATCGAAGAAGCCCTTCAGAAGTAAGTAGCCGTTCTCCCTATATTCGTCCACGCCGAATCCACCTCGCTGCTCTCTGAGACCTTACGGAATGATACTCCGCACTATACCATCCCCGGAAGCCGGCTTGAGACCGTGTCTCTCCGGTGCTTAAATGTGCTCCGGGCAACATCCTGGCTGTGGAAGGAGACTTTTGGATCGCGTCCTGGTTACCGGTGGTAGCGGGTTTATCGGCTGCAACTTCCTGCGGCTGATGGTCCCCGAACGTCCCGAGACGGAGTGGGTGAACCTGGACGCCCTGACCTACGCCGGACGCCCCGAGAACACCGAAGACTTTGCTGAGGCGGAGAACTACCGCTTCGTCCACGGCAGCATGGAAGACGGAATGCTGGTAGAAGCCCTCTTCTCGGAGAACGAAGGCTTCGACGCCGTGGTCAACTTCGCCGCCGAGAGTCACGTGGACCGGAGCATCGCCGGGCCGCGGGTCTTCGTCGAGACGAACGTGCTCGGTACCCAGAACCTGCTCGAAGCCGCCCGCCGCCACGGTACGGAGCGCTTTGTGCAGGTCTCGACGGACGAGGTCTACGGCTCACTCGGCCCGGACGACCCGCCGTTCACCGAGAGGAGCAACCTGGAGCCAAACTCGCCGTACTCGGCCTCGAAGGCGTCGGCGGACCTGCTCTGCCGGGCCTACCACGAGACCTACGGGATGGACGTGATGACCACCCGGTGTTCCAACAACTACGGCCCATACCAGTACCCGGAGAAGTTGATCCCTTCTTTTATCCGTCAGGCCCTGGCGGATGAGCCGGTCCCGCTCTACGGTGACGGGATGAACGTCCGCGACTGGCTCCACGTCGAGGACCATTGCCGCGCCGTGGCCCTGGTGATGGACAGAGGCGAAGCTGGAAGCGTGTACAACGTGGGCGGCAGCAACGAGCACACCAACCTGGAGATAACGCGCCTCATCCTGGATCATCTCGGCAAGCCGGACGACCTGATCTCCTACGTCACCGACCGCCTCGGCCACGACCGCCGTTACGCCATAGATTCGTCCCGGCTCCAGGACACTTTAGGGTGGAGTCCCAAACACGACTTCGGGAACGGCATCCGGCAGACCATAGACTGGTACGTCCAAAACACCGAGTGGACTCGCGCGGTAATGGCGGGCGTCGCCGACTGAGACCCGCCGAGTCGCCCAAGAGCCGGACCGTATGAAAGTTCTTCTCACGGGCGGAACGGGACTCCTGGGTGGAGAGCTACTCGATCTGCTCGCAGCCAGAGGACACGAAGTCCGGTGCCTGGTTCGCAAGGAAAGTCCCAATGCCGCACGGCTGGATCCGGAACGCGTGGAGGTCGTTCACGGAGACGCCGGAGACGAAGATTCGCTAGTGCGGGGCCTCGACGGTATAGACGCTTTCCTGCACGTCGCCGGTATCGAGTACGCGCCGCAAGTCCTCTCCGCAATGCGGCGAGCCGGCGTCGAGAGGCTGGTAGTGGTCGGCAGCACCAGCGTACACTCCGCCTACGAACACCGCTCGGGCTGGCGGCGCGAGATGGAGACGCTGGTCCGGGAAAGTGGCCTGGAGTGGACGATCGCCCGTCCGACCATGATCTACGGCTCCGAGCTGGACAAGAACATGCACAAGCTCCTGCGCTTCCTGGATCGTTCGCCCGTCTTCCCAATGTTCGGCCCCGGTACGAACCTCTGGCAGCCGGTCTACTACAAAGACCTCGCCCTGGGCATAATGTCAGCCCTCGAAGAGCCCAAAGCCGTTCATCAGAGCTACGACCTTCCGGGCGCCGAGCCATTGGAATATACGGACCTCGTAAGGACCGCCGCACGAGCCCTCGGACGCGAGCCGCGCATATTCCGGCTGCCGCTGGAACCCGCGCGCCGCGCGCTCCGCCTCGCTGAACTCGCCCGACTCCCTTTGCCGGTAGAATCCGAGCAGGTGATGCGTCTGAATGAAGATAAAGCCTACCCGTACGAAGATGCTCGCCGGGATCTCGGCTACGCCCCCCGCGCTTTCCCGGAAGGAATACGGCTGGAGGCGGAGCGTTTGCGGGAGATAGGGCTGTTAAAAGACCATTGAACTTTACCTAATTCAGACTAGACTACGACTAGTCTGAAAAGGAGCGTGTTTTGGAGGTAGGGGCGTACGAAGCGAAGACTAACCTGTCGCGGCTTCTAGAGAGGGTAGAGGGAGGAGAGAGGATCACGCTTACGCGGCATGGCCGGCCGGTAGCTATGCTGGTGCCGGTAGAGGAGAAGCGACCGTCGGAAGACGTGGTCCGGGATCTCAAGGAGTTCCGTCGCGGTCGTAATCTCGGCGGCCTCAGCGTACGCGACATGGTCGAAGAGGGGCGGCGACTCTGAGCCCGTTGGTGCTCGATGCTTCGGTAGCCGTGGGTTGGGCCTTTGAAGACGAAAGTGGCGCGTATTCCGACGCTGTGCTAGAAGCTATTGCAGAGGATGGAGCGGTAGTCCCTGGCCTTTGGGGATTCGAGGTCGTCAACGCCCTGGTAGTGGGAGAAAGATGGGGACGAATTTTACCGGCCGATTCGGAGAGGTTTCTGGCATTGTTAAAGGCTTTGCCCATAGAGGTCGAGCAAACGCAGTCTCATAGCTTGACAGAGCTGGGACAACTAGCCCGCGAGCAAAGCCTTTCCGCCTACGATGCGGCCTATCTGGCAGTGGCGGTACGAAGAGGGCTTGCCCTTGCGACGCGGGATCGCAAGTTAGGTCAGGCCGCATACCGTTCCGGGATAGCGGTATTCGGATCTTGAGCGCCCGGGCCTCACGGATGGGATCGAGTAGATGACCGAGGTAGTCGCAGCCGGCATAGCATTTCTAGTTGCGGGTTCCCTGGTGCCGTTGCTCGTCCGGTTCGCGGTAGGGCGGAACCTTTTCGACGTCCCCAACGTCCGTAGTTCGCACGAAGTTCCGACCCCCAGGCTAGGTGGTGTTGCCATAATCCTCGGAACGTGGACGGGGGCTCTGGTCTTACGTCCCGAAGGAGCCTGGCCGTTGCTGGTCGCCGCAACCCTGATCGGGGTAGTCGGACTGGTGGACGATTTTCGCAGCCTTCACTTCAGCAGCAAAGCTATAGCCCAGACTCTGGTAGCCGCCGGGCTGATCCTCGTTTACCAGCCACCCTTGCTATCCGAAGCTCCAATCCTGCTAAAGGTCTTGGTGTTCGGCGTGGGAGTGTTCTGGATCGTGGCCCTCTCCAACGCCTTTAACTTCATGGATGGCATAGACGGCATCATTGGAGGTGTCACCCTGGTCAACGTCCTGTTTTTGGCGCTACTCGCCGGAAACGGTGCGCTCGCGCTCTTGGCCGGGGCGACCGCAGGGTTCCTGATCTGGAACGTGAATCCGGCTTCCATATTCCTGGGCGATTCGGGGAGCTATTTCCTGGGCTTCTTTCTGGCTGCGGCGGCGCTCTATACGCCGCTTCCGGCTTCCGGCTGGAGCCCGATGGCTTTTCTCGCCGGTATCCTGGTCTTTACGCCGCTCCTGTTCGACACGTCCTACACGCTGCTCCGGCGTCTACGGGCGGGAAAGAACGTCTTCTCCGCCCATCGGGAGCACATCTACCAGCGGATAACCCCTGCCACCGGCATGCACCGCCGGACTAGCAACCTCTACTATGGGTTGGCTGTCGTGGCCGGGTTTGCCGCGCTATTGGTATCCGGAGGGGGGGTGTCTTTGCTCGCAGGATCGGCGCTTGCGCTGGCGTGTTGCGTGGGGCTTTTGGCTCTACCGAAGCTCGTCAGCACGGGAGAATAGCTCCCGAAATTACGATTGCCCTGGATTCGCGGCGCAATAGAAACTAAAATATCCTAATGCGGCTTAATAAAGACGAGTTAATGCGGCTGGCCGGTTCGTTGCAGCAGACCCTCTTGAGGTCCCCGCCCGCGCTCCGGCGTTGGGCGGCTATGCTGGTGGACGCCGCGATAGTCATGGAGTCGTTCGCCGTGGCGCTGCTCTTCCGGTTTAACGCCAACGTGCCGTCGGACTTCTGGCTCACCTTCTGGCCGTTCGCCGCTTTCGGGGCTTTCGTGTTCGTGGCGTTGCTTCACGAGAGTAAGGTTTACGAGAGTATCCTGCGCTACACCGGCATCTACCAGGGTGTCCGGGTGGCGAGCGCTACCGCCATAGCGGCCGGGATACTCTTTATAGTGGACTTTACCGTGGGACCCGAGGGACTCGGGCTAATAGCCTTCAACCCGATCCCGCTCTCCGTGGTGCTCGTGGGCGCCGCTTTGGCGTATATACAGCTCGTGGCGGTGCGGCTCTACCCAAGGGTGTTCTACGAGTTGTCTTTGCGGGAGGTCGGACGGCAGACTCGGACGGTTATCGTCGGAACCGGGGGGCCGGGCGTCGCGCTCGCCGGCCATATATGGCGCACGGCGGCGATGAACTCTCAGGTCGTCGGGTTCGTTAGCGAGTCGCCGGTGGACGTCGGAAAGCAGATAGAAGGTGTGCCGGTCGTCGGGGTGGTGGATGACCTGGAAGAAGTCATAGCCCAGCGCGGGGTGGATCAGGTGATAATAGCGACGCCCCACGCCGACCGGGAGCAGATGGATGGGATCTGGCGGGCCTGCACCCGCGCCCAGGCTGAAGTAAAGGTCATGCCGGACCTAAACGAGTTTCTGGCGGAGAGCACGTTCAAGCTGCGCGAACTCCAGATCGAAGACCTCCTGGGCCGCGAGCCGGTTGAGATAGACCTCAACGCTCTCTCCAGCTACATCAACGGAAAGCGCGTGCTGGTGACCGGGGCCGGCGGCAGCATCGGCAAGGAGCTTAGTCGCCAGATCTCCCGGCTCGGTCCCGCCAAACTGATACTGCTCGACCGGGATGAGAGCGGACTCTATTACCTGAACCAGGAGCTTCAGCGGGAGGAGTTTCACGAGTCGGAGGTCTTCGTCGGGGACGTTACGCTACCGGAGCGGATGAGCTTCGTCTTCGAGCGCTTCCGGCCCGAGATCGTGTTTCACGCCGCCGCCTACAAGCACGTACCGATGATGGAGCTTCAGGGAACGGAGGCGATAGTGAACAACGTCTTCGGAACCCTGAACGTCGCCCGCAACGCCGGGGCTTACGGCGCCCACAAGTTCATAAACGTCTCTACGGACAAGGCCGTTGACCCGGCGAACGTCATGGGCGCGACCAAACGCCTCGCGGAGATGCTCGTCAATAGTGTCTCCGCCGAGTACCCGGAGACGGTCTACGCCTCGGTCCGTTTCGGGAACGTGCTCGGGAGCCGCGGTTCTGTGGTGCCGACCTTCCGCCAGCAGATAGAAGCCGGCGGCCCGGTGACCGTGACGCACCCGGATATGATCCGGTACTTCATGACCATCCCGGAGGCCGTTTCCCTGATCCTCCAGGCCGGAGCGATGGCAGAGGGTTACGGCACGTACATACTGGAGATGGGCCGGCCCGTGGCGATCACAGACCTCGCCCGGAAGATGATCGAGATAATGGGTGCCCCGAACGTACAGATCAAATTCATCGGCCTGCGTCCTGGTGAGAAGCTCCGGGAGGAGCTATCCGGCGAGGGCGAACAACAGGTCTCCACCGACCACCAGATGGTCTTTCAACTGGTCTCGGAGAAGGCGATGTCGAGAGACACGGAGCTTGCGGCACTGGTGGATGAAATGGTCTACCACGCCCGCGTACAGGAGGGCGGCAAGGCACTCAGGGCGCTCCAGAAGGCTGTCCCGAACTACTCGCCGGCGGGCCTGGGCCTGCCGGGAGAAACAAGCAGTGGGCTACGCTACCCGTCCGAGTGGACGGAGTAGAATACGACACCGCACGGTGCCTGCGCTACAATTCCGGTCGTCCAGGCTTTCGTAGAAGGACTCGGATACGGGTATGGATCCAGATGAAGTGTGTATAGAGAAAGGTAACGGACATTGAGGATATTGGTTCTTGGCGGGGACGGCTTCTGTGGATGGCCCACCGCGTTGCACCTCTCCGCGCAGGGGTACGAGGTTGCCATAGTCGACAACCTCTCCCGGCGGAAGATCGACATCGAGCTTGAGTGTGAGTCTCTCACCCCGATCCGCCCGATGGGCGAGCGTCTGGGTGTCTGGGAGGAGCTAACCGGCAACCGGATAGACTTCCATGCCATCAACATCGCGGAGAACTACCGACAGTTGCTGGACCTGCTCGTCGAATGGCAGCCCGACGGGGTCATTCACTTCGCTGAGCAGCGGGCCGCACCCTATTCGATGAAGTCGAGCAATCACAAGCGCTACACAGTGGACAACAACCTCAACGCCACCAACAACCTCCTGGCGGCGATCTCCGAGAGCGGGCTCGATACTCACGTGGTCCATCTGGGGACCATGGGCGTCTATGGCTACGGCACGGCCGGTATGCGGATACCCGAAGGTTATCTAACGGTCAAGGTCGAGACGGAGGAGGGAGAGCTCGTCGAGCAAGAGATCCTCTACCCTCCCAATCCGGGGAGCATCTACCATCTCACCAAGACCCAGGACCAGCTACTCTTCGCCTTCTACAACAAGAACGACCAGATACGGGTTACGGATCTTCATCAGGGCATCGTGTGGGGCACCCAGACGGCTGAGACCAGGCTCGACGAGCGCCTCATAAACCGCTTCGACTACGACGGCGACTACGGTACCGTGCTGAACCGCTTCCTCATGCAGGCGGCCATCGGTTACCCGCTCACCGTTCACGGGACCGGCGGCCAGACCCGCGCCTTCATCCACATACAGGACACCGTTCGCTGCATACAACTCGCCTTAGAGAACCCGCCGGAAACAGGAGACCGTGTCAACGTCTTCAACCAGATGACGGAGACCCACCGGGTGAGAGACCTCGCCAAGCTAGTCGCGGAGAACACGGGAGCCGAGATAGACTACGTCCGGAACCCGCGCGCCGAAGCCGCCGAGAACGAGCTGCACGTCCGCAACAACCGCTTTCTCGATCTGGGACTGGAGCCGACGACCCTAAGCCAGGGGTTGCTCGAAGAGGTCACCGAAATAGCCGGCAAGTACGCCCATCGCTGTGACACTGCCAAGATCCCCTGCACCTCGCTGTGGAAGCCGGAGCAGGCGGTAAAACAGCCGGAGGTCGCGGGTTAGAGTCAGCCACCGGCACGCAAGCGTTTCCGGGGCGCCGCCTGCTCTCCTGTGGGTGCGGACGAAAGGGTGGCGCCGGCTTTCACGCGACTGCCGGCCGGCATCTTCCGGCCTGGTGTAGCCCCGAGGTTATCTAGTTGATCGGGGTGCGGAGCATAGTGTTGATCGGGCTCGGTGTCATCGTGCTGGCCGTCGGCTTCTTGATCTTCGGCGCCGGTTCCAATACGAATCCGGGTGGCAGTCGTGCTACAAAACTGGTCCCTGTGGGTTCCGCTGCGAGGGTTGAGAAGGTTTCCGTAGACCCCTCATTGAGAGGCGTCCCGAAGAAAGATCTACCGCCGAACAGCACCCTGAGCTTTCGAGGGCAGACCGTAAGCTCCGCCGGAGAGATACTGGGGATTTGGGAGCCGGAGGGCGTGTTCGCCCAGAGCAACGGAGGGCCGGCCCAAGGGCGTATGGACGATTCCCTCGGCCTCTCCGACGGCGACCTTTTGAAAGTCCCGGCGAACGCGGAGTTGAGATTCGTCTACGGTGGCGAGCCGGGCTCGGTGGATTTCCTCGACGTCGTAGCTTTCGAGGTCGAGAACGGTGAGCTGGAGTACGGCGAAGATATCGGCACTCTCTCACTCGAAGCCGGCGCACGCGATTCCGCACGTCCGGTCGTGCTCCCGCTGTCCAGCCCTGATTCCGCCGGTCGAAAACGGACAAAGATAAGCGCGAAACTTTCGCCCGGCGTTTACGTCGTCTCAGTAGCCGCAGCGGTCGCCGAAGGCGGCGTACGCTACAACTTCCGCGTGGCGGTGGAGTAGCGTCTCAGCCGGTCCGGCGGTTTGCCCGGCGTCCTCTGAGACCGAGATAGGTCAGGTAGACGCCGATGGCGAGCGAGATCACGACCAACGGAAAATGGACCCACGGTAGATATCCCTCGCTCTGCTGTAGGTCTATCGAGATGAAAGTGTAGAGCCGGGTAGTCCACACGAACAGCATGAAAAACCCTATAGCTGACAGCAGATTGGATGTGCCTCGGGACAACTTCATCGTCCTTGAAGTTTACCAGACGGGATCAGACTGGAACTAGCCACACAAAGACACAAAGGGTATACTTCCTGCAATAGTTACGTAGAGTTTGTAACAACAAGCACCCGAATGTGAAGTCTTAGGGAAGAGAGGCAGAGTGGCTGAGTTGAAGCAGCGGACGCTCGAAGAAGTAAAGGCACTAAGCGCGGAGGATGCGGTCGAGATCATGCGCCAGGCCGGCATTGTGGGGGCCGGGGGAGGTGGGTTCCCGACTTACTTCAAGTACAAGAACCCGCAGGCGCGTTTGATCGTCAACTGCACCGAGTCCGAGCCGGGATACTGGGCGGACAAGATGGTCCACCGGGAGTACTTCGACCAGTTCCTGGAACTCTACGAGGCTATGAAGGCCATCTTCAGCATCGAGCAGGTCATTATGGGCGTTCACTTCAAGGACGAAGAGTGGTTCTCCCGCTACGACGAGCACGCGAACGGTCTCTACGATGTCATCCACGTCCCGGACAAGTATTCGATGGGCGAGGAGAAGACGCTCATCAAGAACATGTTCTACGAGGACAAGGAAAAGTGGGTGCCGCGCCGGGTCGAGCTCCCCGACGGCAACAAGCGCCCCGGCCTCCCGCTCGACGCCGGACACGTCGTAAACAACTCCGAGACGCTGATGAATATCTACAACGCTCTATTCCTCGGCAGGCCCGTAACCACCAAATACCTCCAGGTCTTCGGCCCGGACCTGCCACTCAGGCTCTTCGAAGCCCCGCTAGGGTCTTCGGCGACGGAGCTTTTGGAGCTCGCTGGTTTGGACGTAGAGGCCGAGGCGGGCAAGCTATCCGTCATCGACGGCGGCCCGTACCTGAACGAGATGGGCATCGAGTCTCTCGGTGAAGGCGACGCCTACGTGCGGCGCACCACGAACGGGTTCCTGGTTATTCCGAAGGGTGTGGCCTCCAAGGAGTACGCCGAGATCAAGACCAAGCTCCCTGAAGATGGCTTCGAGTCGCTCGTCGGCAAAGTTTCGGGCGTCAACGTGCCGCTCGGCGGTCGCTTCCTCAAGCCCGCCACCGCGCTCATCTCCGAGGGCGATGAGGTCGAGTACGAGCAGAAGATCGGCGAACCCGTGGATGAAGGCTTCAGTGTGGGCGTCTGGGCCAGCTCAGCGGGTACCATAGAATCCATCGAAGAAGACATAGTTACCATCTCCGGCGGCACGACGTTCGAAGAATCGGCGAAAGCCGAGGCGGAGGCCGAAGCGAGCCGGTAAGCCTATCGACCACTCAACACTTAGCTCCAGCCAGGAAGGGCGCGGTCTGATCCGCGTCCTTCTTTATCCCTACTCCAGATTCTCGACTACCTTCCACAGTTCTTCGTCGTTTGAGTCACCGTCGAAAGGGGCTACGTGGTAGCCCCCATACTGTTGGACGATACCGGGTTGATCGTCCACGACGAAGTCGACGGTGACGGGTATCGTATCTGTCTTGCCGAAGTACCCATACGCCACATCTTCCAGGTTCAGCAGGTGTGCGGCGCGGGCGGCATATGCGCTACCCGCGCTGGACCACAGGTAGACGTGGTGGCCGAGCGACTCTATCTTCAGGAACACTTCTCGGGCGTGAGGGCGGGGCATACCGCCGGAGACGAGGGTTCCCTGTACGTCGAAGAATACGTTCAATCTAGTCCTGGGGCTGCTCTTCTTCTCCGTTGTTGCCCGGCAGGAGGTTCTGGGCCTGCTGGGATATGCGGCTCCGCACTTCCTCGAAGGTCACACCCTTCAAGGAGACCTCGAAGTCTTTGAGCATCCGGGTCAGGACGCCGCCGCCGCCGAGCTCCACCCATTCCTCGACCCGTATGCGGGCCAGAGTCTCCACTACCTTTACCCAGCGGACGGGCGCGACCATCTGGCTCTTCAGCGCTTCTTTGACGGCCTCGGCGTTATCCAGCACGCTGCCGTCGACGGCGCTGACGAACGGGACCCGAGGGTTTTGGAACTCGACGGACTCCAGGATCTCCCGCATCCGCTCCCCGGCGGCGGCCACGTAGGGTGAGTGGGCGGCGAAAGAGACGTTCAGCGGGATCTTGCGCCCTCTTATTCTGGATACCGCGTCTTCGAGGGCGTCGCGCAACCCGGAGATGACGGTCTGTCGCGGGGTATTGTAGTTGGCGACGACCGAGCCTTCGGTCTCCAGCGTGGCCTGCTCGACTTCCGCCGGGTTTGCCCGGAGGATAGCGACCATGCCGCCGGGAGTGTCCTTTGCGGCTTCGGCCAGAAAACGGTCCCGATGATCCACGAGCCAGACTCCCGTCTCGAAGTCGAAACATCCGGCTGCATAGGCCGCGCCGTACTCCCCGAGCGAGTGCCCCGCCACGACGTCGGGCCGCACGTCTAGTTCCCGGCTCTCGTCGGCGTCCTGGGCGGCGCGGGCGAAGAACTTCACCTGATCCGGGATGCGCCCACCCACGATCCGTCGCACTGCGGGCAGCAACTCCGCCGATGGCTCCGCCACCGCGCCCCCCTGTCCAGGAAATACAAAAGCTCTCATCTACCGGCCCAACCTTACTCTCTCATTTACGACCCTAAACGCATCTCTGTTTGGTGCGTAGAAACCGGGTTTTACCATAAAAACGGTCTTTTAGTTATTCTGCGGGATCAATCCGCTTCTATGTCCCGCCGCATCCGCTCGTATTCGTCGCGGTCAAGCTCTCCTCCCGCGTGGCGTTCGTCGAGGATCTGTCGTGCGTCCCGGACTTCTCCCGCACTCTGGGAGCCACCTCGGAGAACTAGCCAAACTACCACGAATGCCACTCCCTGCGAGGAGTAAAACGAACAAAATAAGTAGTTCCGGACCCCCCAGCCCACCGATCATACATATCCCCCAGAATATGGCTTACTTGTTACATGGTGCCTGAGTACCTACTATGACGCTACCACACGCAACGCGCCTGGCAGGACGCGGACCTGGAAGTTCCGGGTGGGAGGCAGCATTTCGCCGTCCACATGCGCCGGTACTTCCTCGTCCAACGAGACTTCTATCTCACGCGCCCGAGCCAAATGGACTTTCGGGTGTTCGAGCAAGGTGCTGCCGAACGCCCGCGGTATAAGGCGCAGCAGCTCTATACGGCCGACCTCCTCGGACCACACGACGTCGAACAGGCCGTCGTCCAGCTTCGCCTGCGGCGCCAGCCGGAAACGGGCCCCATAGGTGGTTCCAAGCGCCGCCGCGACCAGGATGGTGTTCGATTCGATCACCCGCTTCCCATCCAGTACGACTCGCGCCTCATGGCACCGAAAGTCCCACAGAAGACGCCCCAAGGACCACATGTAACGTCCAAACCCTCCAAGATAGCCCGGAGCCTCGGCGACACCCGCCGCCACTTCGGCGTCGAGTCCAATCCCGAGGCCGTTGTTGAACCGGACCCCGTTAGCCTCTCCCGCGTCTACCAACCGCGTCTTGCCAGCCGCAAGTATCTCTAACGCCCGCTTGAGCCCGGTCCCAATACCAAGAGCCTTGACGTAATCATTGCCGCTGCCTGTGGGAAGCACCCCCAAAGTCCGGCCGGTACCCGCGCAGGCCGCCGCGACTTCCCGAACCGTGCCGTCGCCGCCAACCGCCACCACGAGAGATTCTTCGGGAAGCTCCTCCGCGATGCGTTCCGCGTGTCCCAAGTCTTCCGTTACATGCCACACGGCACGCAACCCGTGTTCCTCCAGATAGCGAGAGATCTCCGGCCGACGCGCTTTCGCGCGGCCTTTGTTGGCCGCCGGGTTCAGGATGAGATGTGCTTCGTTTAGCTCCATGTATCGAAGTGCAGAATACCAGCACCACAGCATCGCCGCCCGAAAGGAGCGAAATTACCATATATAACGTTCTACTTGAGGTTGACGTACTGTCTGGAATGTGCCGTGTCATGGGGAAAACGAGCTTACCGATAGCGTAAACACTGTGCCTTCAGGGTGTTTGTATTTCGGAACAGTACCCAGAACGGAAACTGGCTGGGAAGCCGCCTGAGAAGAAACCAGACTGGGCACGCCGCGTCAGGATGCAGGCGGTTTGCGGAGTCTGGACGCACGGTTGCGGAGATAAACGTGTGATTCAGGGGCAACCTAAGACAGGTTTTCAATGGGGGTCGCGCGAGATTCAAAACCCGGTACAATAGTAGCTATGTCAGACAGCTTCGCGGAGAATTGCCTTCATTTGGAGGGTTTACACGGAGTTCCGGGGGCGGGATTCTGGTGCTTTGCCTGTGACGAATGGTTGGATATGGAAGGTGTAAAGCAGTGGGTGCGGACGGCTGAAGAGGCCCGCGATAAGTCTTATCCACTGGTTGAGGGTGATGGGTTTGGGGCGCTGGCACTAGGAGAGCGCCAGCGCGAGGTATACCGGCGCCGGAAGATTATGTACGAGTTACAGAACGTTTCCCGGATACCGATCAAACCCGAAATGATCCTTATCGTCCGCAATGACTCCGAGGGATCTTACCGTTGCAGGATCTTCTACAAAGAGCCGCGGCCTGCGTCGGGCATCGAGCGGCTGGATATTGGGGTGGAGCAGGAAGACATCGCGGGTTTTCGCTCCCACAGGGACCCGATAGTCCGGCTGGTGGCGGAGAAAGTCGATGAGTTCCATACCTTGCGGTCGAAGCTATCGGACATGGGGGAACACGCGCCGGCCCGACGGGTCTTCTACTCCAATGACCTCTGAGAGCCGCTCGAGCCTGTAAGCCGTTGGCGGTCCGACCGGACAGCGGCTAGAATAAACGGCGTCACGAACACTTACCGAAAGGCAAGGCCCGATGAACGGTGGCAACTTCATAATGATAGTGGCTGTTATCTTGATACTTCTTTTTATAGTCATGGCTATCGGGCCTCTATTCTCGGTCTGAGGATCATCCCAGTACCCGGATTAGCGGATGTTCTGACAACGTATCGTAGGATGTCCCTCCTTCACCTAGAGAGCTCTCTACAAGCTCTATCCGACGCGCTACGAAGCCGGGAGCGGTGAAGGCTCCAGTTTCCGGCAGACGTCCTGGCCGGTTTCTGGATCTCCCGAGTGTGATGTGGGGCTTGAATCGTCTGTTTTCTCTCTCCAGGCCAAACGAAAAGAGCGACTCCTCCAGGTCTTCGGACAAAGCGAGCAGCGCGTTAGACCCTTTGCCTACGCTGGCCCAGACGATACGAGCCTTACGTGGAGAAGGAAAAGCCCCGATGCCGCCCGGTTCTATCTCGAATTGACCGTGTCGCCCGCAAACGGCGTCGAGGGTATCCCCCAGATCGGCAAGGCTCTCCTCCTCGATATCACCAAGGAACTTCAGTGTGAGGTGTACGTTGGCTGGCTTCACCCAACGGAACTCATCTACGGATAATAAGGTTCTCGCCGCCTGGAGGAGGTCCGCCCGGATCTCCGGCGGCGGGTAGATCGCTATGAAAGCCCGCATCGGTTTCCCGACGGCGTTCTCAGGCGGGCCCTTTGCGGCTGCGGGCGGCGCGGTTGGCGATTAGCGCGGCGGTAGCGCCGGCCCCGACGCCGTTGTCCACGTTAACGACCGAGAGACCCGGAGAGCAGCTCTGGAGCATCCCCATAATGGCAGCCGTGCCGTCGCCGCCGAGCCCGTAGCCGGTGGAGGTAGGGAGGCCGATCACCGGTACATCCACCAGGGCCGAGACAACACTCGGCAGCGCCCCCTCCATACCGGCGGCGACGATCAGGCAGTCCGGGTCGAAGTCTCTTATCTCTCTGAGAGGTCCGGCGAGACGGTGGATGCCCGCCACCCCCACGTCGTGGAAGCTCTTCGTCTCCACGCCCATCTCGCGGACCACTGCGAGCGCCTCTTCCAGAATCGGCAGGTCCGAAGTACCGGCGCTCAGGGCGCAGAGGCGGCCGCCGGATGGGGCTGGCTCGCCGGAGCCTACCACCAGGGCGCGGCCGGCGTGGCGCAGGGGCACACCGGGGAGTACGCGCCGGATCTCCGCCTCGTGTTCCGGAGAGAGCTTGCTGACTATTACGCGTCCGTTGGACGAGAGGAACGCCTCGCAGATACTCGCCGTCTGCTCCGGGCTCTTGCCTGAAGCGTAGACGACCTCGGGTACGCCCTTCCGGACGCTGCGTCCCATGTCCAGGGCCGCGAACTCGTCCAGATAGCGCACAGCGCCGCTCTCCAGACGCTCGGCGGCGGCGGCCGTGGAAAGCGTCCCTTCAGCGACGGCGGCAAGCACCTTCTCAAGCTCCGTTGGTTCCGGTGGACCTGATAGTGGACCCGCCAGAGGAGGGTGTTCGTGGTGTAGTTCTCGCTTCACTGGGTAAAATCTTACACGTTCGCGCCCGTAACGGTCCGAGAGAGGTTGTAGATGACGATAATCGAACTGGTTGTCTCCCTGGCGGCCATCCTGGGCGCGGCTATCATATTCACTAACGCCGTCGAGCTACTCGGTGAGCGCCTGAACATGGGACAAGGTTCGGTCGGGAGCATACTCGCTGCCGTGGGCACGGCGCTTCCGGAGACCATGATACCGGTCGTTGCCATCCTGGGCGCTTTGTTACTGGGCCGAGACCCCCAGTCGGCGAGTGACATTGGGGTCGGGGCTATCCTCGGCGCCCCTTTCCTCCTCACCACGCTCGCAATGTTCGTCGTGGGCGCCTCCGTGTTCGGTTACGCGGGCCGTAGAGAGAACGGGAGAGAGGTAGTCATAGACGAAGAAGTCACCGGGCATGACATGAAGTATTTCCTGATCTGCTTCACCGTTGCGGCCGGGGCAGGCATTATAGCTTTGCCTTCTTTCGTAAAGATAATCATCGGGATAGCTTTGATCGCCGCATACGGTTATTACGTCTGGGAGCATCTTAGCTCCGGCGGCGCGGATCTGGAAGAGGTTCCCGAAAATCTCTACTTCTGGCCCAAGGAACCCCCGGCGCCGACCTGGCTGGTGGCCGTTCAGCTCGTCGTGGCATTGGTGATTATGGCTACCGGCGCGCACTTCTTCGTAAACGGTGTGGAACACGGTTCGGAGGCCCTCGGCATCCCGGCGGGTCTCATCGCGCTGGTACTCGCGCCGCTTGCTACCGAGTTGCCCGAGAAATTCAACTCGATCATCTGGGTTCGCGAAGACAAGGATGTGCTGGCTTTGGGCAATATAACCGGGGCTATGGTGTTTCAGAGTACGATCCCCGTTACGTTGGGGCTAATCTTTACTCCCTGGAGGTTGAACTTTATAAGCACGTTCGCGGTGGTTACGGCTCTGGTCTCCGGGGCCGCTTTCTACTTCATGTTGAGGAGCAAAGGGCCGGTGCGAGCCCTATATCTGATGGGGGGCGGGGTGCTTTACGTGATTTTTCTGGTCGCCGCCGTCTCTACCATACTGTAGCCACGAGCCGCCACACGCATCTAAGCTCGCAGGCGGCATGGAAAAAGTGCCTGACGAAAGGCTGTAACTGGTAAGATAACCGCTTATGTCAGGGACACGTCATCGGATATGCGGCAAGGAGAGCGGTTAGATGGATTTCTTGAGCGGTGAGATCGTCGCCCGCTTCTTCGGTGTTTTGGCGATAGACCTGATCCTCTCCGGCGACAACGCGGTAGTTATCGCGCTGGCGGTGCGTCAACTAGAAGGCAAAACGCGCCGGCGGGCTATATTCTGGGGCGCGATGGGGGCCGTAGGTCTCCGTTTGATCTTCGCCGCCGTCGTTACGTATCTCCTCGTCATACCGTTCTTGCAGGCCGTAGCGGCTCTGCTGCTTATCTGGATCGCCTGGAGGCTACTCTTTCAGGACGACGAGCATGGCGATGTCGAGTCGGGCACCAGCATCTGGGGAGCCATAAGGATCATAATCGTCGCCGACGTCATCATGTCCCTCGACAACGTCGTGGCCCTCGTCGGTGTCTCCGGCGGAAACCTATGGTTGCTAGTATTCGGCCTTCTCCTGACGATCCCGCTAATAGTCTACGGGAGTCAGATCCTCTCGACGCTCATGGACCGTCTACCATGGCTGGTCTACCTGGGCTCCGGCATTCTGGTCTACGTCGCCGTCGAGATGTTCCTCGAAGATCGCATCATCCACGATTTCGTCGGCGAAACGGTAGGGAGTATAGGCTGGCTCCTGGGCATAACCGGCGCAGTCGCCTTTATCGCATATGGCTACTACAAGGTCCGCCGGACTCCGCCATCATCCCCACGGGTCAGGTAGGAACAGCCTCCATATTCTCTCGATACAGGGTGGGCCTACTGGGCTTTCTATCCGGTATTCAGCTTCCGGCCTTCTCCGAGCCGGGGGAATGCTCGAACTCGTGGCCGGCTTCTTCCACGGCCTGGCCGATCTTCTCCAGTTCCTCTTCTCCGCCTTCGTAGGAGACGGCGACTAAGCCTTTCTCCGGGTCTACGGCAGCTTCGTTTATGAATCCGAGTCTCGCCAGGGCCCGCTCCAGTTGCTCGGCGTCCGATGCGTCTCCGAGGTCTTTTACCACCAATGTCACGTCCGGCATAATCCTCCCTTTATTACTTGTCGGGTTGCTCTCGGGGCCTTACCGTGAGCGAAAGTTCTCTGTTTCCTCGCAATACTTTCAACTCAATGTCGCGCTCTATCGCCGACTCGTCCAGCAAGTTCAGCAGGTCGTCGTTGCTCCTCACCGGCTGGTCTCTGAAGCCCACGATCACGTCGCCGCGCCGTAGCCCGGTCCTCTCTGCGGGGCTGTTGGGCGAGATGTTCTCGATCCCGGCTCCGCCCTTGAAATCCCCCCGAGATGGACGGCTCTGGACCGCGACACCGAGGAAAGCTCGCCGTACCCGGCCCTCGGTTACCAGGGCGAAGACTACCCGCCGGAACGCCGCCGAGACCGGGACGGCGAAGCCAATTCCCTGGGCTCCACCGATAATGGCCGTGTTGATACCGATTACCCGGCCGAGGGAGTCAGCCAGGGGTCCGCCCGAGTTGCCGGGGTTGATCGCCGCGTCCGTCTGGATGACGTTCTCGATCAGGCGTCCGCTCTCGCCCCGGATGGAACGTCCTAGCGCGCTGACCACGCCCGCCGTGACGCTCCGTTGGAACCCGAGCGGGTTGCCGATAGCAACGACGAGTTGTCCGACTACCAGGTTCCCAGCCTCACCGAGCGTGGCAACCGTGGGGCTCTCCTCAGTAAAGAAGCGGATCGCGGCCAGATCACTCGGCGGGTCATCACCCAAAACCTCCGCCGGGACGGAGGAGCCGTCCGAGAGCGTTACTTCTATCCCGCCTTCACCCGTGGCCCGACGGATGCCGCGCACGACATGGCTGTTGGTAACGGCGGTCGTCGCGCCACCCTCAGTACCGAGAATGACACCGCTCCCGCCACTCTGCCCAGAAGGTGCGCCGACCGCGACTACGGCCGGCTCCAGTCTCTCGGTAACCTCCCGGACGGCCCGCGAATAGGCGTCTAGTTCTTCTTGTCCCAACCTGGAACTCGCCGAAAGGTTCTCGAATATCTCCATACCGGCTATTTTTACCGCATGACGCAAAAAAAGAGGACGAGCCGCTTCAGACGGCTCGTCCTCTTTTTTTAGAGATGCTGCGTTCGTCTAGTAGACGTCCACAGCTCCCACGTATCCGGGGACGCTGGAGATCGGGGTCTCGGTAACGACGCCGAAGTAGCTGGAAGAGTGGATCATGGTTCCATAACCCGTGGCGATGCCGACATGGGTTATCCCGTAACCGTACTCGTTAAAGAACACCAGGTCACCCGCACCAGCGGCAGACGAATAGCCAGAGTAAAACTGCGAAACCGGGCTATCAGCCAGGCCAACGCCGAGTGCGCCAAAGACCGCCGAGGTGAACTCGGAGCAATCGACTCCATAGCCACTACCATAGTCGTACGATGTGCCGATCCAGGCACGGGCCTCGTTCACTACCGCTTCCTGGGCCTGCGCCGGACGGGCCTGGAAAGCCAACATCACGGTCACCAACGCCAGAAGCACGAACGCCATCTTCCAGACGGACACAATTCTTACAGACACAACAAATCAGCTTCCTTTCGGTAGCTTCGCATTAACAAGGGATCCAGAAGATCCCCCCTCCGGCGAGGGAGATTAACCGCTACGAAACAACGTCGCAACGTCACCGCAATGTGCGGGATATGACTTTTAGTAGGGAACGAACGAACAAATTTGTACCCTTAGCAGGTAAAACCGAAATATATTGCATCTATCTGAAACTTCGTATTCTTAACAAAATTTAATATTTAGCGAATATTGAGGCCCAAGTCTTGAAACCAAGATTACAGACTTCCTCTGTTTTGGAGAATCAAAGGTGCGTTCATTGGAGAAGACTCTCTGGCGCTTATAATGCCGTTTATGAGAAAGTTTTTGTCTGACATCCGGTTGATGGGGGCGGTGCTGGCTGCTCGGGGGGCGCGGGTTGGGAGCCGGGTCTTGAAGACTGGTGGCGGCTCTACCATTCCGGGGGTCGTGGCGCTTAGGGTGGACCCTGGGGTTTTGCGTAAGATCTCCGGCAGGCTAGCCCTGGGGTCGGTGGCGATCACCGGAACCAACGGCAAGACTACCACTACCCGGATGGTCGGCGGCATCCTTAGGGAGGCTGGGATCAGCGCGGTAAATAACTCTACGGGTGCGAACCTGGTCACCGGTGTTACCGCCGCGCTGGTCTCGGACGCGGGAGTCACCGGGAGGCCAGAGTCGAAGATAGGTCTCTTCGAGGTGGACGAGGCGAACGTGCCTGTGGTAGCTGAGGAGGCAGAGTTGAAGCTGCTCGCCGTCCTGAATTTGTTCCGGGATCAGTTAGATCGTTATGGGGAATTGGCCTATACCGGGAAGGTCATCGCATCGGCTTTCGAAGACCTGCCGGAGGATGGATCGGTGGTCTTGAACGCCGACGATCCGCTCGTGGCGAGCCTCGGACGATCAGCGAGAAAGCCGGTTTACTACGGGGTGGACGAACCGGAGCTGGACACCGGACGTCTCCAGCACATCGCCGACTCGAAAGATTGCCCGATCTGCGGCGTCTCCTTGATCTACGAGACCGTTTACATGGGACACGTCGGGGTATACGACTGCCCGGCATGCTCGTTCGGGCGCCCGGCATTGCAGTATCGGGCGAGCCGGGTGCGTCTCGAAGGGGCGCGGGGCGCGAGTTTCGTGTTGAGTACACCGGCGGGGGAGCGGGAGGTCAGGATAGGCTTGCCGGGTCTGTACAACGTATACAACGCGCTGGCGGCCGCGACTGTGGTCGGAGAGGCGGGGATCGGGCTAGAGGAGATCTCTCGCGGCCTCTCGAAGTTCGGCGGGGCTTTTGGGCGGGTCGAGCGGGTGCAAGCCGGTGACCGAGAGGCATTTCTTCTGCTCATCAAAAATCCTGTCGGCTTTAACGAGATCCTACGTACCTTCGTAACCGGCGGGGACGCGAAGAACGTGCTCATAGCCATAAACGACAATCACGCCGACGGCCGGGACGTCTCCTGGCTTTGGGACGTGGATTTCGAGATGCTCGCCGACGCGTGGTCCGAGGGACAGGCCGGTGAGGTGGAGCCCTTTATGGTCAGCGGCACACGGGCCGAGGATATGGCGGTGCGCCTCAAATACGCGGAGCTTCCCGTCGGGACCGTGATCCCCGACCGCGAAAAGGCGATCCGGGCGGCCCTCGAAGCCACGCCACCGGGCGAGACACTCTACGTCTTGCCTACCTACACGGCGATGCTGGACATCCGCAAGACTCTGAGTGATCTCGGTTACACACATCCCTTCTGGGAGGATGAGTAGAGTTTGAGACTTTTGGCGATCGTCTGTAGACCAGTCGAGTTTCCGGAACTGGTAACGTATGATTGACAAGAGTGGCGAGACAAGATCTGACCGGCTTTCGACTGCGGGAGGAACCCTGAAGCTAAAGATTCACCACCTCTACTCGGACATGATGAACCTCTACGGTGACCGGGGGAACGTGATCTCCATCAAGAAGCGTTGCGAGTGGCGGGACATCGGGGTGGAAGTCGTGGACGTTGGTCTCGGGGAGCGGGTGAAGCCGACCGGGTGCGACATCTTTCTCTTCGGTGGCGGCCAGGACCGGGAGCAGGCGCTCCTCGCCGAAGACCTGTCCGGGTCGAAAGGGGCGGACCTTCGGGCCATCGTGGAGGACGGTGGCATCGTGCTCGGTGTCTGTGGCGGCTACCAGCTTATGGGCCACTACTACGAGACGCTGGAGAGAGAGAAGCTCCCCGGTGTCGGTATCTTCGATCTCTACACGGAGCCCGGCGAGCCGGACGAGGCGCGTCTGATCGGCAACGTACTCGTTCGCGTACCGTTAGAGGATGGCTCCATCCGCGAGGTCGTCGGTTTCGAGAATCATGGGGGACGCACCTACCTCGGTGAGGTGGAACCTCTGGGAGAGGTCGTCGCCGGATACGGCAACAACGGCAAAGACGGCGGCGAAGGCGCGCGCCGTCTGAACGCCTACGGGACCTATCTGCACGGGTCGCTGCTGCCAAAAAACCCCTGGCTCACCGACCAGTTCATAATGGAAGCCATTCGCCGGGTAGACGAAGCCTTCGAACTCGAACCTCTCGATGATGCAGCCGAGAATGCGGCTTCCAAAGCCGTCGCAGCCAGTATATCCGGCCGTCAGCCTGGCTAAAGAATAATCCCCGCCCGATAATTCCCACGCACTGTAACGTGATGTAGAATTATTGCTCTTTGCGGATCTTACGAGGGGGATAGTTGACGAGGATCCTGGGTACGTTGTTCGCGGGCGTCTTCGCGGCGCTCGTCTTCGTGGGCGTCGCTTCTCAGACTGAGGCCGCCACCGCCGTCAAAGTCTGCGGCTCGGGCAACGGACACGGGGTAGGACTCTCCCAATATGGGGCCTACGGACGGGCGAAGGCCGGACAAGGCTACGCTCGAATCGTCAAGTCTTATTATCGAGGCGTCGCTTTGAAGAAATTCGCCAGCAATCCTGTAGTTGGGGTTCTTTTAGGGAGTAAGTCCCTTTCGGACTCTCACAAAGTGGTCGTCCGGTCCGGGAGCAAGGCTCGTCTTATAAACCTCAAAACCAGGGGTAAAGTTACCCTCGGACCCGGAGTCTACGCGGTCCGGTATCTCAAAGACAGAAATCTCTACCGGGTGGTAAACGTTTCTAGGAAAAAGGCCGTTGGGGCCTACAGGGGACCGCTTCTGTTCCAGCGGGTCTCCGGCAGCTCTCTCAAGTATGGCAAGAGACTGTATCGTGGATCTTTCTTCGTACGGACTACGAAATCCAGGATATTGCTCGTGAACAGGCTGAGAATGGAGGACTATCTACGGGGCGTGGTGCCCAGCGAGATGCCTTCTTCCTGGCATCCGCAAGCCCTCAAGAGTCAGGCGGTTGCTGCCAGGTCTTATGCCAGGTCTACCACGCGTTCCGGGGCGTTCGACTTCTACGCTGATACCAGGGATCAGGTATACGGAGGCCGTTCCGCTGAGACGGCCGCCACGAACCGGGCCGTCAGCGCGACGGCCCGGGTCCACGCCGTCTACGACGGGAAGCCGATCACCGCCTTTTTCCACTCCTCGGGTGGAGGCTATACCGAGAGTTCGGCCAATGTCTTCAGCGCTTCGCCTTACCTGAAGGCAGTCCGGGACGTTGACGGCTCAGGGCGGCCCTTCGAAAAGCGGGTCAACTCTCCCTGGACGAACTGGAGGGGAACCCTCGATGCCAGCGGGTCCCGCAAGCTCGGCGTCGGTAACCTCCGGCGCGTGCGCGTTCTCTCCCGCTCGCGTTCCGGCCGCGCATTGAAGATCGAGGTGATCGGCGCGAACGGAAAGAAGACCGTCGCCGGCCAGTACGACATCCGCTACGCCCTCAAGACCAACGGCCTGAACCGTGCCGACGGCTCCCGTTATCCGGCCGGCATCCTGCCAAGCGCCAAAGTCAGGTTCGGCTCGGCCTGTAGTTAGAAATTCTCTGGTGAAGGACGTACGTCCAACTCCAGTGTCCAGGCGGTCGGGTCCTGGTTGTGTAGCTGCCAGTAGGTTTCGGCGATGGCGTCGGGGGAGAGCATCGTGCTGTCGTCCCGCTCTGGGGACATCTCGCGGTTTCGCGGCGTGTTGATCTGGCCGTCTACGACGACGTGCGCCACGTGTACACCCTGCGGCCCGAACTCTCTCGCCATGCTCTGGGATAGGGCCCGCAAGGCGAACTTGCCCGTAGCCAGCGCCGAGAATTTCGCCGAACCTCGCATCGAAGCCGTAGCGCCCGTGAGGAGCACGGTGCCGCGTCCCGCCTCCTTCATGGCCGGCAGGACCTGTTGCGCCGCGTAGAAAGCCCCGGCGCAGTTGGCCTTCAGGCAGAGATCGAATTGCTCCGGCGTGACCTCCAGGATGCCGCCCATCTGGAAGGCTCCGGCGTTGTAGACGAAGACCTCCGGGTCTCCGAGTTCTGAACGAACCTTTCCGAAGGCCTCCTCGACCGATGCCGGGTCCGTGGCGTCGGTCGAGACCGGCAAGGCGCTTCCGCCACCGTCTTCGATCTCCTGTCGTACCTCCGACACACTCCCCTCGTTGCGGGCCATTAGCGCGACCGCGTAACCCTCCCCTGCGAAGCGCCGGGCCACCGCCGCCCCGAGACCCGGACCCACACCCAGAACCGCCGCTACCTTACCGTTCAAGTTTTCCTCCTTGTCGTCGAGATCCCTGGACCCCAGCTTGCACGTAGAAGAATCGTACGATAATCCTCCGGTCCGCGTGAAAATCGGACGATGTGCTTTTCGAGTACGACAAATAATGTAACTGGAGTTATAATCAATTGTAGGCGCCGGTAACGGCTTGAGGAAAGTGAAAGGGGTAGAAGATGAGTATCTTTCCGACAAAGATCCTGCTGGCCACTGACGGTTCGGAGGAGGCGCTCGGGGCGGCCCGGACTGCTGTGGATCTGGCGGAGAAAACCGGTTCGGAGTTACACGTGGCCTTCGTCTTACGCATCCGCGCGGCCTTCGAGTACGATGCCATGGGCTTCAACATCGAGGAGCCGCACAAGGAAATGCAGCGAATGGGCAAACGGCTGCTCGACGATTACGTGAGACAGGTCAAGGAGGCTGGGGGAGACGTGGAGGGGGCCCACTTCAGGATGGGACGACCGGACGAAGGGATCGTGGCACTGGGAGAGGAGGTCGGCGCCGGCCTCATAGTGATGGGGAGCCGCGGGTTAGGAGGGGTAAGACGGGCCCTTATGGGTAGCGTCTCCGACTCGGTGGTCCGGCACGCCCACTGCCCAGTAATGATCGTGCGTCCCGAAGAGACCGGCTGAACAACCTCGAACGGTATTGTTTAGAGGCTACCGCGAGGCCCAGACTTTACCTTTCGGGAACTCGTACTCGTCCAGCGACTCGGGTTTCATCTCTATCGAGTAGCCGGGCATCTCCGGCGGCATGTAGTGGCCGTTCTTCATGGTTACGGGGTCAAGGAAGTGCTCGTGCAGGTGGTCCACGTACTCCAGAATGCGGTCCTCCAGGGAAGCGCTGACCGCTATGTAGTCGAAGATGGAGAGGTGTTGGACATACTCGCAGAGCCCTACACCTCCAGCGTGCGGGCACACCGGGGCGCCGAACTTCGCCGCCATTAGCAGGACGGCGAGTATCTCATTCACGCCGCCGAGCCTACAAGAATCTATCTGGCAGAAACTAATAGCCTCAGCCTGCATTAGCTGTTTGAAGACGACGCGGTTCTGGCAGTGCTCGCCGGTCGCGACACCGATAGGGGCGACGGCCCGCGCTATCTTCGCGTGGCCGAGCACGTCGTCGGGGCTGGTTGGCTCTTCGATCCACCACGGGTCAAACTCCGCCAGGCGTTCCATCTTCTCTATCGCTTCGTCCACGTCCCAGACCTGGTTCGCGTCCATCATTAGCTTCTTGTCCGGCCCGATCTCCTGCCGGATAATGGACGCCCGCCGCACGTCGTCCTCGATGCTGGTGCCGACCTTCATCTTGAAGTGTTCCCAGCCCTCGGCCACGGATTCACTCAGCAGGCTCCGCAGCTTCTCATCGGAGTAGCCGAGCCAGCCGGCGGAGGTTGTGTAGGCCGGATAGCCGTCTCCTAGCATCTCGACTTCACGGGCTGCTTTCGTGCCTTCATTGCGCTTGAGGATCTGCAGTGCCTCTTCCGGCGTGATGGCGTCGGTTATGTAGCGGAAGTCTATGCAGGAGACTAGTTCCTCGGGGCTCATGTCAACGAGCAGCTTCCAGAGCGGCTTGCCTTCCCTTTTCGCATAGAGGTCCCACATGGCGTTGACGATGGCGGCCGTCGCCATATGAATGGCGCCTTTCTCCGGGCCGATCCAACGTAGCTGGCTGTCGCCAGTGACCCTACGCCAGAACGCCCCCATGTTCTCCGTGAACGATTCGACCGACGCCCCGAGGACTAAGGGAGATAGGGCTTCTATTGCAGTAACGCAGATCTCCGTGCCTCTACCTGTAGTAAAGGTCAATCCGTGTCCTTCGAGGTCCGTGTCGGTCTTGAGGATCACGTAGGCGGCTGAGTAGTCGGGGGCTTCGTTCATGGCGTCGGAGCCGTCGAGCGCTTCGGAGGTCGGGAAGCGTATGTCGCGGGCTACTACGTCCACTATCTTCATCGCTTTGCTCTCCTTGGTGGCTTTCGTGCGAGAACCCACATCCATTGCTCATCCTCGTCTCCGAGAACTTTCGCGGACTCAACCACGAGACCCGCGTCATGCAGCATCTTCAGGTTGGCGTTACTGTCGAGGTTGCTCCACCACATGGGGGCTCCCCATCCTTCCCAATTTTCTTCTTCTCCCTCCCATTCGTCGGTCGCCCACGTGGCGAGAAACAGACCTGCGGGCTTGAGCCAACGGTATATGTCTCTTAGCAATCCGGGTTGCTCGGCGGCGGGTACGTGAGTTATGGCGTGGAGCGAGATCACCGCATCGAAAGCGTCGGGCTCGAAGTTCAGGTTGGTCATATCTCCTTTGACGAAGCTCGCCATCGGGGCCAGTCGTCGCGCCAACTTTAGTTGTCGCTCTGAGATGTCCACGCCCGTAACGCTGAAACGCTGTGAAAGCCAGCGCGTTGCAGGGATTCCGGCTCCGCAGCCCAAGTCGAGGATCGCAGCCTCTTTTGTCAGTTTCGAGGTTGAATTCTCCAGCTCTGCGAGCGTTGTTGGTTCCCCGGTGTCTTTGGTAGCCAGGTACTGTTCGGCTACGCGATCGTAGCCGGCCTCGACAGTTCGCTTCTTTGTCGCAGCGCTCACCGGGCCGTCATTCCCCCGTCTACCGTCATGCAGGCGCCGACGACCGAGCCGGACTCGTCGGAGGCGAGGTAGGCGGCCATCGCGGCGATCTCCTCCGGCGTTACGAAGCGGTTGTGGGGCTGGCGGGCCTGCATGGTGGCGCGGGCCTCCTCCGGGTCGTCGTAGGTAGAGGTTATGCGGGAGATCCAGGGCGTGTCAACGGTGCCGGGCGCGATGCAGTTGACCCGCACGCCCTCTTCGATGTGGTCTATGGCCGCGGCCCGAGTCATGGAGAGGATGGCCCCCTTCGCCGCGCAGTAGATGGCGCGGTCGTTCAAACCTACGAGAGCCGCGATCGAGGACATGTTTATGATCGAACCGCCTCCGGAGCCCCGGATGGCCGGAACGGCGTACTTCATCCCGAGAAAAGTCCCCCGGACGCACACGTCCATCATCTTGTCGTAGTCTTCCTCGGTCGCTTCAATGACGGTCGAGGCGATGCCGACACCGGCGTTGTTGACCATCACGTCCAAGCCGCCCCATTCTGAGACCACACGTCCGACGAGCGCCTCCACGCTCTCAGCGTCGGTGACGTCCGCTTTCTGAACGAGCGTATCGCCGCCGATCTCCTCCGCGACCCCTTTCGCGGCTTTCTCATCCACGTCGGCCAGTGCAACGCGCGCGCCTTCATCAGCCATCCGCAAGGCTATTGCACGTCCGATACCGCTTCCCGCGCCGGTGACTATGATCCGCTTGCCTTCGAGCCTGTTCTCCATCGTCCTCCTGTCCCCACGTGACCGTGTGCGTCAGTATAATGAAGGGTCAATGGGCCGCGCAAACCAGTGTCCCGAAGGGGACGGTGGTTCGAAGGGAGAGGAGACTTTTTGAAGCCATTCCCAGAGTGGATGGACGCATTCCCGGAGGCGGACACGCCTTTCTCGGACCTGGAGGGGAGGCTACTCGCCGGCCCGAACGGACAGGCGGTGTTCTTCCGGGCCGAGAAAGAGTTCGAGGTGCCGCCCCACGCCCACGGCGCCCAATGGGGGATCGTAGTGTCCGGCAACCTTGAGCTTGCAGTAGAAGGTGAGACTAAAATCTACGCGCCCGGAGATACGTACTCCATCGGGGCGGGAGAGACTCACAGCGCCCGTCTCGGGGCTGGGACATGTGTAATAGATGTGTTCCAGGATCCGGACCGCTACGAAGCGAAACCGAGGTGACGAAATGAAGGGACTAGTCTGGCACGGGCCGGAGGAGATGTCGGTCGAGGAGATGCAGGAGCCTGTGGCGGAGGCGGGTACGGTGGTGATACGAACCGGAGCGGCCGGTATCTGCGGTTCGGAGGTCGAGGGATACCTGGGTAAGATGGGCAACCGCATCCCGCCGCTCGTCATGGGCCACGAGTTCGCCGGGACCGTGGTATCCGTGGGCGAGGATGTGGACGGAGGCTGGGAAGGACGACGGGTTACCGTAAACCCGTTGCTTTCGTGCGGCGAGTGCAGGATGTGCCGTTCGGGGTTGAAGAACCTCTGCGTGAACCGGACCATGATCGGCATTCACCATCCCGGCGGGTTCGCCGAGTACGTACAGGTTCCAGAGTCCGCCATCCACGGCATCCCCGACGATCTGGATATCAGCGCCGCCGCGCTCGCCGAGCCGCTGGCGAACGGAGTCCACGCGGTGCGCCTCGGTATTAGTTGCCTCCCCGCCGAACACGCCGTGGTCATAGGTGGCGGGACCATCGGTCTGATGGTCTTGCAGTCGGCCCTGGTCTCCGGGATATCCGACGTGTCAGTAGTAGAGTTGCACGAGAAGCGGCGTGAGCAAGCTAAGGGTCTTGGGGCGCACGCTGTCTTCGGGACTGGTGAAGAGGCCGGGGAGGCGATTCGTGAGACGACCGACGGGCTCGGGGCGGACCTCGTGCTCGACGCCGTCGGTGCTGGGGCGACGCGCCAGCTTGCCGTGGATCTGGTGAAGCCGGGTGGTATGGCCGTTCTGGTCGGCTTGCAGGGGAATGAGACCACTCTCGGGTTCCATGGCGTGGTGCGAGGCCAGATCACACTTCAAGGTTCGTACGCCTACACACCGGAAGATTTCGAGCAAGCGCTGGCCTGGATCTCCTCCGGCCAGGCCGGTATCGGGGAGATTCCGGCGGCCCTCCCGCTAGAAAGAGGCCCGGATGCCTTCGCCCGGCTAGTAGAAGGCCCTCAGGAGCAGGTGAAAGTCTTTCTCGCCGGTACGGAGGAATAGATGCCGTCCCTCGAAGGCCGTACCGCCATAATCACCGGGGCGAGCAGCGGCATCGGACTCGCCGCAGCGAATCTCTTTGTCGACTCAGGGGCTACCGTACACGCCGTTGCCCGCCGTAAAGAAGAGATGATCGAAGGGGCCGGAGAGGAGCGCGTCTCTTCCGGCAGGTTCGTGCCCCACGCGCTGGACGTCACTGATAAGGAATCCGTAAGGCGGCTGGTGGACGAGGTCGGGGAGGAAGGCCTGGATACGCTGGTGCTCGCCGCCGGAATGAACGTGCCGGGCCGTCGGCTGGAGCAACTCACGCCGGAGGTCTGGGATCAGATGTTATCGGTCAACCTGAGCGGCGCTTTCTACTTCATCAACGCGGCCCTGCCGTACTTGCGCGAGTCCGGTGGCGACGCCGTCCTGATAAGCAGTGTTTCCGGTTCCTGGCCGGACGTCTCTGGTCCCGCTTACCAGGCCTCGAAGGCCGGGATGACGCAACTCGCCCGTGCGGCTGGGCTCGAAGAGCACGAGAACGGCATCCGCTTCTCGACGATCCTGCCCGGCATCGTGGATACCCCGATCCTGGACAACCGTCCCGAGCCGCCACCGAGGGAAGTCCGCGACGCGAGCCTCAAACCGGAGGACGTTGCTGCCGCATGCCTCTTCCTCGTAACCCTGCCGCCCCGAGCCCACGTCCCGGAGCTAACGATGGTCCCGGCCGCGTTACAGGCGCTCGGAAAGACGGGGGTCGCCACGCCTACGGTTTCGACGGAGAAACAGTAGAGATGAACTCCGCCGGTAGCTCCGGTAACGGACGCCGGTTCCGGTCGCGCGATTGGTTTGACGATCCTGGACGCCTGGATCAGACCGCGCTGTATCTGGAGCGGTTCATGAACTACGGGCTCACGCCGGGCGAGTTGCGCTCCGGGAAGCCCATTATCGGCATCGCCCAGACGGGTAGCGATCTCTCGCCCTGCAACCGTATCCACTTGGACCTGGCGCGTCGCGTGCGGGACGGCATCCGGGATGCGGGCGGGATACCGATGGAGTTCCCGGTACATCCGATCTTCGAGAACTGCCGCCGCCCGACCGCAGCCCTGGACCGCAACCTCGCTTATCTAGGGCTGGTGGAGATCCTCTACGGTTATCCCATAGACGCGGTGGTTCTGACGACCGGGTGCGACAAGACCACGCCGTCGGGGATCATGGCCGCCTCGACGGTGGATATCCCGGCCATAGTCCTCTCCGGAGGGCCGATGCTCGACGGGTACTTCGAGGGCGAGTTAGTCGGCTCGGGGACCGTAATCTGGAAGAGCCGCCGGAGGCTGGCCGCCGGTGAGATCGACGAGGATCAGTTCTTCGACGCCGCGCTGGCCTCTGCGACATCCGCCGGCCACTGCAACACAATGGGGACGGCCTCCACCATGAACTCCGTCGCCGAAGTACTGGGGCTCTCGTTGCCCGGCTGCGCCATGATCCCCGCTCCCTATCGCGAGCGGGGCCAGATGGCCTACGAAACCGGCAGGCGAATCGTGGAGATGGCCCACGAAGACCTGCGCCCTTCGAAAGTCCTCACCCGCGAATCATTCCTGAACGCCATCGTCGCCGTAACGGCTATCGGCGGGTCCACCAACGCCCAGCCGCACATTATGGCTATGGCGCGGCATGCAAGTGTGGAGATCGAACCATCCTACTGGGCTCATGGATACGACGTGCCGCTACTCGTCAACATGCAGCCCGCCGGAGAGTATCTGGGCGAACGTTTCCATCGCGCCGGAGGCGTGCCCGCCATTCTGAACGAGCTACTGCGGGCGGGAAGAATCGACGGTGAGGTTCCGACCGTCACCGGCCGGACGCTGGCTGAGAACGTCGCGGGCCGCGAGAGCACGGACCGGGAGATGATCTCCGCCTACGAGGCGCCGTTTCAGGAAAGGGCCGGGTCTTTAGTCCTCTCCGGCAACCTCTTCGACTTCGCTATCATAAAGACTAGCGTAATCTCCGAGGAGTTCCGCGCCCGCTACCTCCGAGAGCCTGGCAACGAAGGAACCTTCGAGGGCCGGGCGGTCGTCTTCGACGGCGCTGAGGATTACCATCACCGCATCAACGATCCGGATTTGGACATCGACGAGCGCAGCATACTCGTGATGCGCGGTGCGGGACCGCTAGGATGGCCGGGCTCGGCCGAGGTCGTCAACATGCAGCCGCCGGACGCGCTTCTGAAGCGTGGAATTACCACTCTGCCAACAATCGGGGATGGGCGGCAGTCCGGTACCTCCGACAGCCCCTCGATACTCCACGCCGCCCCCGAGAGCGCGGCCGGCGGGGGCTTATCCTGGCTGCGGACCGGGGATAAGATCCGCATCGACCTCAATACCGGCCGTTGCGACGCGTTGGTCTCTGAAGAGCAGATCGAACGCCGAAAGGAAGGGGATGGAGCGCCGCCCGTCCCGGAGAGCCAGACACCCTGGCAGGAGATCTATCGTGCCTCGGTTGGGCAACTCGACGGCGGCGGAGTGATGGAAGACGCGCTCAAATACCAGAGAGTCGCGTCCGAGACCCCACGCCACAACCATTGACGTAGACAGGAGGGATGTAGATGATGTTTTCCGAGGAAGTAGCCTGGGTTACTGGCAGCAGCACCGGGATCGGACGTGCCTGCGCGCTGTCGTTGGCGAAGGAAGGATGCAAGGTCGCGGTCCACTACAACAGGAGCGAGGACGAGGCGAAAGAGGTAGTCGAAGAGATAGAGGCCACGGGCAGTGAGGCGCTGCTCGTCGGGGGCGACGTGGCTGATGCCGGTGAGGTAAAGCGAATGGTCGGTGAAATCGAGGAGCGGTTCGGACGACTTGACATCCTGGTCAACAACGCGGGCTCCCTGATCGAACGCAGGAGCCTCGAAGAGATGGACGAGGATCTCTGGGACCGGGTGATGGACGTAAACCTCAAATCCGTCTACCTCTGCTCGCAGGCGGCGCTGCCGCTGATGAAGCTGCGGGGAAGAGGGAAGATCGTCAACATGACCTCCGTGGCGGCCCGCACCGGTGGCGGACCCGGATCTGTGGCGTACGCGACGTCCAAAGGTGGTGTAAGCACGCTGACCCGCGCGATGGCGAAGGAGTTGATCTCCGACGGCATAATCGTCAACGCCGTGGCTCCGGGCATTATAGCCACCCCGTTCCACGAGCAATTCACCCCCGACGACGTACGCGAGAAGATGACCGGAAACATTCCCATCGGGCGCGAGGGTACGCCCGAGGAGATCTCCGCCGCCGTCTTGTATCTGGCCTCTTCACAGGCCGACTACATGGTCGGGGAGATCCTGGAGATCAACGGCGGCATGCTCATGGCCTGAGACCGCTGCTGCGTAACCAAAGTCCTTAGCAACCTGGCACTTCCCCAGTCCGGTTGACATTTTCGTTTCCAGAGCTAGAATAACGCTGTGGATAATAACAGCGTTATAGGTAATGACGGCGTTTCTAAACCGGCGGCAGTAACGGACTATCGGCGGGCCAGGGAGAGGGAAAGGGAGGCGCTCAGGCTCGGGATCCTGGACGCTGCGGGGCGTCTCCTGGTCGAAGAGGGTCCCCAGGCGCTCTCGATGCGGCGCGTCGCCCGGGAGGTGAACGCCTCTACCCAGGTTCTCTACACGATGTTCGGAGGCAAGGACGGCCTGGCTGACGAGCTTTTCCTGGAAGGTTTCAAGAGGCTAACGGAAGCGCATGGGGCGGCGCCGCGTTCGGAAGACCCCTTGCGCCACCTCTACGATCGGGCTGAGACCTACTTCGAGAACGCGCTAGCAAACCCTAACTACTACCGGGTGATGTTCTCCGACGCTATCCCGGGCTTCAGGCCCTCCGAAGAGACGCTCGCCAAGACCTGGCGGACTTTCGACGCGCTGACGGAGGCGGTGCGCGCGTGCGCGCGGGCCGGGCTGTTCGCCCGAGAGGTCGAGGAGGAGCCGCGCGAGGCGGCCCTGTCGCTCTGGTCGGCGGCGCATGGCGTGGCGAGCCTGCGCATCGCGGGACATCTGCCTGACGAGGAGGCCCGGCGCGTTTTCGAGAGGACGATGCGCGGCGTGGTGGAAGGCCTGCTAGTGGGCAACCAAGACGTGTAGGAAAAGGCGAGGAAAGGAGCGCAAGATGGAGCGAGGCGAGAAGGAGCGTGAGGAAGCAGGAACGGGAAGAGCGAGCGCCGGTGCGCCCGCGCGGGTCGTCGTGGTGGGAGGCGGCTACGCGGGACTGTTCGCAGCAAGACGGGCTTCCTGCGGCGGGGTCGAGGTGACGCTCGTCGATCCCGCGCCCGAGTGGGTGGAGCGGACCCGGCTGCACCAGGTCGCGGTCGGCGACGCGTCGGTGAAGAGGTATCCGCTGGCGGAGCTCTTCCGCGGCACGGGGGTTGGCGTCGTGGACGGGAGGGTCACGGAGATCGACCCGGAGGTTGGAGAAGTGACCGTACAGACCGCGAGCGGAACCTCGCGCCTGCCGTTCGACCGGCTCCTGTACACGCTAGGTAGCATTTCCGACACGGGTCTCGTGCCGGGGGCGCGAGAACACGCCTTCGTTCTCGATAGCACCTCGACAGCCGAGGACCTGCGGCGTGCCCTCGACGAGGCCGCTCCCGCGGAGCCCTCGGACGCTCCGGGGGACCGTTCGGAGGGCCTCGTGGCGGTCGTGGGGGGCGGGCTCACCGGGATTGAGGCGGCGACGGAGATCGCCGAGGCGTACCCCGGCCTCTCGGTGGAGCTCGTCACGGCGGGAGAGATCGGCGAGGGGCTCTCGGCGCGTGGCCGGGAGTACCTGCTGAAGGCGATGGGGCGGCACGGGGTGGGGCTAAGGGAGCGGACGAGGGTCGAGGAGGTGAGGCCGGGGACGCTCGTCGTCTCCGGTGGCGGGGAGATCCCCGCGAGTGTGGTTGTCTGGGCCACCGGGTTCGAAGTGCCGGACCTCGCGCGCCGCTCCGGCCTCGCTACGGACGAGCGGGGCAGGGTGCTCGTGGACGCGTCGCTGCGTTCCATTTCGCATCCCAACGTGTTCGCGGCCGGGGATTCGTCCTGGCCGGTGGAGCCGGTGGGGGCCGGGATAGTACGGTCCAGCGCCTACACCTCGACCATCATGGGCGCCCAGGCCGGGGCCAACGTCTCGCGGGACCTCGCCGGGAAGCCCGCGAAGCCTTTGCGCTTCGGTTACCTGCAACAGGCGATAAGCCTCGGGCGCAAGGACGGACTCGTCCAGTTCACTGACGGGAACGACAAGCCTTACGGATGGGTGGTCACTGGGCGGTCGGCCATGCGGATCAAGGAGTCGGTTGAGCGTTTCGTCGTCGTGGGCTCCCTGCGGCTCGAACGCTTCCTGCCCGGCGTCTACGCCTGGCGACCGCCGCCCAGGGCTCGGAGCTGATCTTTGGGGAACGCACGAAACATAGACGGACGCACACGCGGAGAGAGGAGGCAGAAATGAGGTTGTCGTTGAAGATGGCGCGGCTGGTGAACCTGGTGTTGGCGGGGATGTTGACGGGCAACGAGTTCGGTACGTTCGCGGGGATCTACCCGGCCCTGGACCGCATATCTCCCATGGCCCGGTTGGAGGCGTTTCAGGGAGTCTACCGTCACATGGGCAGATTCATGCCTCCCTACATGATCTCGACTCTAGCCTCTTTCCTGACCGTCCTGATCCTGCAGCGCAGGCCCGGCTCCGCCGCTTTCCGTTTCACTCTGGCGGGGCTGGCGTGCTTCGTGGCGATGATCCTCATCACCCGGACGGGGAACCTGCCGATCAACGCGCGCATCGAAGAGCTGCCCACGGAGGAGGCCTCCTTCGAGGAGTTCCGGGATCTCAGGGAGCGCTGGGATCGCCTGCACGCCATCCGCAACGCCCTGAACGTGACCGGCCTGGTCTTCACGTCCCTGGGCGCCCTGTCGGAGCCTCGGGCTAAGAGGGCCCCGTAAGCCCGGCGACCATCCCCGCCAACGGATAAAACGGGCTCTTGTGTTGGATGGCGGAAGAGCGCCAAACGGCAGCTCATGGAAAGGAGGATCTGGCAGCTCAAGAACCTCTTCGGACTGGAGCGCCACAGGGCGAGACTTTGGGTGGCCTGTTGCTCAGCGCTCACCGGGGCCGTTCGCTACGCAGCCTCGCCGAACTATTGGTCTAAGCAATTTCGTAGCAGCGGTCTGAGAGGTCGTGAGGACCTCTGTTATACTCGCCATTCTACGCATAATCGGGAGAGACTGAGGGAGTTATACGTTGAAAGCGGCGCTGTTCATACCGTGTTACGTAGACCAGATCTACCCGGAGGTAGGCGTGAGTACCGTGCGCGTCCTCCGCAAACTCGGCGTCGATGTCATCTACCCGGAAGGACAGACCTGTTGCGGCCAGCCGGCCTTCAACTCCGGCTTTCTGGATGAGGCGCGAGGCGTCGCCCGCCACTTCCTCGACGTGTTCGAGAAGGAGAGCTTTGACTACACAGTCTGTCCCTCCGGCTCGTGTACCACCATGGTCTCTCACTACTACCCGTTCATATTTGAGGGTTCGACCGAAGAGCGTCGGGCCGAAGTCCTGGCTCCAAGGGTTCGGGAACTCTCGGACTTCATAGTCAACGTGCTCGGTGTAACGGACCTCGGGGCCCGTTACGAGGGAAAAGCCGTATTCCACTGCGGTTGCCACCAGCGGCGGGAGCTCGGGGTGCTGAATGAGCCGCAGGAGCTTCTGGGCGAGGTCGAAGGCCTGGACCTCCTGGACTGGGAGAACGAAGAGCTTTGCTGCGGGTTCGGGGGCACATTCTCTGTAAAGATGCCGGACGTATCAACCGCGATGGCTGACGAGAAGATAAAGGCGCTGGAGAAGAGCGGGGCGGATACGTTAATTTCCGGCGACTCTAGCTGTCTGATGCAACTGGCGGGCCGGCTCTGGCGCACCGGGCACGACACCCGCGTCCTGCATCTGGCCCAGGTACTAGACTCCGAGGGGAGCGCGTAGATGGAGACTCGTAAACCGACCCACGAGCGAGACACCGAAGACCACCGTCGGGAAGGGATCGCGAGCCCCGTCGAAGGATTCAACGAACGGGGCAAAAAAGCGGTCCAGGACCGGGAACTGCACGACGCGGTCGAGCTTTTTACGAACAAGTCGGTAGCGGTTCGGAACGCGGCGCTTCACGCGCTGCCGGACGCGCCGGAGTTGCGGGAGCGGGCTTACCATATAAAGCAGCAGACGATGGCGAACCTGGACGAATATCTCGCACAGATGGCGGACGCCGTGGAGGCGCGGGGCGGCAACGTCTTCTTCGCCGACGACGGTGAAGACGTTACCCGTTATATAGGAGAGCTTGCGCGGCGGCGCGGGGCGAGGATCATCACCAAGTCAAAGAGCATGGCGACCGAGGAGATCGAGCTGAACCGCCGCCTGGAAGAAGACTACGCGGACCTGGATCTGGAGATCGTCGAGACGGATTTAGGTGAGTGGATCGCCCAACTCTCCGGTGACACGCCCTCGCACATCATCGGCCCGATTCTCCACCTGAACCTGCGTCAGATCACCGAAATACTCTCGGAGGCCGCAGGCGAAAAACTGCCGCCGGACGTCGAAGCCCTTACGAAGTTCGCCCGCGAGCGTCTGCGGGAGAAGTTCCTCGCTGCGGACATCGGTATCACCGGCGCTAACTTCGGGGTCGCCGAGACCGGCACCATCGCCACGGTCACGAACGAAGGCAACGGCCGGCTGGTGGCGACCGTCCCGTCGGTACACGTCGTCGTGATGGGCATAGAGAAGCTAGTGCCGCGCTTCGAGGACCTCTCGACCTTCGTCCAGCTTCTGGCCCGCAGTGCTACGGGCCAGAAGCTCTCTGTCTATACCAACTTCGTCACCGGGCCGCGAGGAGAAGGAGAACTGGATGGGGCGGAGGAGTTTCACCTGATCTTGCTGGACAACGGCCGCTCCAACTTGCTTGGCACTGAGTTCGAGGAGGCTCTCTATTGCATCCGATGTGGCGCCTGCCTGAACGTCTGCCCGGTCTATCGCCAGACGGGAGGACACGCTTACGGCTCGACCTACTCCGGCCCCATAGGCGCCGTCATTACCCCGCTGCTGAAAGGCGACGAAGAGGCGAAAGACCTTCCGCACGCCTCGTCTCTCTGTGGCGCCTGCTCCGAAGCCTGTCCCGTCGGCATACCACTGCACGAGCTTCTGCTCAAACTCCGGAGTCGCCAGGTGGACGAAGGGCTCGCGGGTAAGGCCCAGGAGATCGCCTTCAAGGGCTTCGAGACGACGATGAAGAGCCCGGCCCTCTACAACATCTCCACCAAGACCGGGCGTGCCGTTCAAAAGCCCCTGACAAAGGACGGCTCCGTAAGGCCGTTGCCCGGACCTCTCGGAGGATGGACGAAGAGCCGGGACCTGCCGCCGCTAGCTGAGAAGTCCTTCCGGGAGCTGTGGAAGGACGGCCTGCGGGATGGCTGATCGCGCAGAGTTTCTCGAATCCATCCGCCACCGCACCCGAGCGGGGAAATACCAACCTACCCGCGCCCCCGATACCGCCTGGACGCCGGGAGGCAGCCGAAAGGAACGAGCGCCCATCGAAGATCCACCGGAGCGGTTTCTCGAAGAGCTGGAGCTTCTGGGAGGACATGGGAAAAAGGTGGAAACTCTGTCGGAAGCTCGGGACTATGTGCTCTCCCTGGCGCGAGAGCGGAACGCGAAGCTCCTCGTCCGGTGGGACGTCGAAGAGTTGGAAGCGCTCGGCGTGGACGAGCTTTTAGAAGAGGCGGGGATTGAAGTGGTGATCTGGCGGGATCTCGAAGACTTTCGGGAGGTCGCCGCGAGTGCGGATATCGGTGTTACGACTGCCGAGTGGGCCGTCGCCGAGACGGGAAGCCTGATGCTCGTGGGCGGTCCCGGCAAGGGGCGCTCCGTAACGCTGTTGCCGTCGGTCCACGTCGCGGTTGTACCCGTCAACCGGGTGCTCGGCACGGTGCCCGAGGCTATCGGCAAGTATTCAGATGGTGAGGTTCCGGCCAACCTTTGCTTTCATACCGGGCCGAGCAGGACGGGGGATATAGAGATGACGCTCTCCATCGGGGTTCATGGGCCGGGCGAAGTACACGTGGTGCTGGTGGAGCGGTCGGATGCGACCTAACGCGCTCCGGGGGATCCGGGCCGAGGGTCGGACTGCTTTCGTCATCTGGTCCATGACGCCGGACGCTTTCGTGGCCGAGTTGGTCGCCCGAGCCGGTTACGATTATGTCTGCGTTGACGGGCAGCACGGGCTCGCCGATTTCTCAGACATGCTCTCCATCTTCCAGGCCACGGATGCGGCGGGTGCAGTGCCGCTAGCAAGGGTGTTGTCGAACGATGCTGGGGCTATCGGCCGGGCGCTCGACGCCGGGGCGAGCGGTGTGATCGTACCGCTCGTAAACAACGCCGAAGAGGCCGCCCGTGCCGTTGCGGCGTGCCGGTACCCACCGGAGGGTGTACGATCCTACGGGCCGGTCCGGGCGGCGGAAGTTCTCGGGTCAAAGTCGCCGCAAGACCTTGACGGGGAGGTCCTGTGCTTCGTAATGGTCGAAACGCGGGAAGGGCTGGAGCAGGTCGAAGAGATCGCCGCGACACCCGGCCTCGACGGCATCTACATTGGTCCGTCCGACCTCGCCCTCTCTTTGGGCCTCGCGCCGACCCTGGAGATAACCGAAAAAGCGCATGTAGAGGCGGTGCGCCGAATACAAGAAGCCTGCCGCGAAAATGGAATAGCCGCCGGCATCCACTGCGGTTCCGGCGAATGGGCCCGGCGGCACGCGGAGGCGGGTTTCGAGGTGGTGACGGTGACGATGGATACGAAGCTCATAACGGAAGCCGCCCGCCGCGAGCTTGAAGTGGCTCGCGGCGGAACGGCCTGACCCTGAGCCGGGATCAGTAGAGATTGATAAGACTCAAGTAATCCATCAGGACGAGCAACATCACGAGGCCCGTCCAGATGAAGAGACCCAGTAGGACTTTTATCCAGAGCTGCTTGAGCATCTGTTTTCGCTACCCTCCGAAGACGTTTTCACTGATCACGCTGTAAACCAGGATGACCGAGAAGAAGCCGAAGAACGCGAAAGATATCCACATCACGACCAGCCGGTAACCGGTAATCCTCACGCCTTCGGGCAGCGCCTTGCGGTTTAGCTGGATCAGGAGCCCAGAGTAGATGAACATCTGCAACCCGGCTACCGAGGATGAGATGATCAGCAATACCAGCGGCTGGTTGAAGCCGAAGAGCAGTATGGACGAGCCGAGGACAACCATTATCCAGACAAAGGCGAAGTAGAGTTTGCTCTCCGTCCAGAACTGGCTATTCCGTGTCGCGTTGGTGTTTAGCTGGTCGGCGATCAGGCGGCACGTATAGTCCACGATGCCGAGGTTGGTCGAGAACAGCGCGAAAGTGCCCGCAGCCCAAAAGGCTATGCCGAACCCTGGTCCTATGATGTTGCTCAGGGCCTCACCTTCTACCCGGATGAACTCAAGGTCCGCCGCCTCCGTCTGACCGGGCGGCACCGTCGAACGGGTAAGGACCGCGAAGACGATCAGCGAGATCACACCGATAACGAAGAAGGTAACGAACTGCTCTATGTTGGCGACCCGCCACCACTGCTTCCAGCGGCGCATGTTCGAGACGTCCTGCGGGAACATGAATCCGATGCCTTCGGAGGCTTCTTCCTCGCCGGTTATCGGGGAGACGACGCGGGGTATCCGCATGCCCATGCCCATGCCTTTGTCCCGGATGTAGTTGCTCTGCACGAGGTTGTTCGCCCCGCCGGCCCCGGCGAACGCCAGGGCTCCCAGTAGCAGCGCTATTCCGAGTCCTCCCTGGCCTATCGGCAAGGTGGCCTGGGTGACGCCCTCGGTAAAGAGCGCTCCCCAGCCTTCACCGGTCGTACCAACGAAGACCGCCACGAACACGAAGGCCATGATCGCGATGACCATCGCGCCCTGTATCTTCTCGACTGTCTGGTAGACGACCGGCGACGTGGTAAGGGCGATGCCGATAGCTATAAGGGCGGCCACCGTCAGGTAGGTTATGGCGCCATCACCGAACCCGAATATGTACGAGAGCGTCGTCGAGGCGCCGGTCGCCCAGCCGGGCCAGAAGTTCTGGCCCATCACGAAGAGGATGAACAGCCACCACCACGGCTTCCAGAAGCGGGCGAAGCCGGTGATCGCCGTCTCCCCGGTCGCCAGGGTGTAGCGTTCGATTTCCATGTTGATGAAGTACTGGATCAGGAACCCTACGATAGCGCCCCACATAAAGACTAGCCCGATCTGGGAAGTTATGTAGGGCCAGAGCACGAACTCGCCAGAACCTATCGCCGTCGCCAGGATAATGACGCTGGCCCCGACGATGTTGCGTAACTTTTTCGGTTCCGGCAGGTCCCTGTACTCTACCGGCGGCAAGTTGTGGCTGGGGATGTCCGGGGCGTAGTTGCCTCCGCCTCCTTCACGACTCGTTGTCTCGGACATAAACTCTACTCCTTTCCGTTCGTTTGCAATCTCCTTGCAGGCATCAGGTGAAATCAGCTACCCGGCGGCATCGGAAGCCCCGTGCCGGAAACCTACTTTCCCGGAGAGGCGGGCCGCGGCTTCTTTTACCTCTAGCGCGAGCTTTTCCAGCCGCCCAATCGGTATACGGTATTCGGGACCCGAAATGCTTATGCTCGCAATAACCTCCTTTCCGTGGTCGAAGACCGGCGCCGCGACGCATCGTATGCCTTCCTCGTTCTCGGTGTCGTCCGTGGCGAAGCCGTTCTCGCGGACTTTCTCCATCTCCGCCCGGATGCCTCCGGCGTCTACGATGGTGTTGGGCGTGCGCTTTCCGAGTCCCTGACCTACCAGGCGCTCTACGTCGGCTTGGTCTCCGTAGGCGAGCATTACTTTCCCGAGAGCGGTCGAGTACAGGGGGGCTGTGAACCCGACGCCGGACCTTAGCTGTACCGCCTGGGGACTCTCGACCTTCTCGATGTAGACGACGCGATCTACGTCCCTGATACCCAGATGGCACGTCTCACCCGTCTTCTCCATCAACTCCTTGAGCACGACACGCGCCTCGTGGCGGAGATCCAAGCCTTCGAGAAACGCGTTACCGAGAACGAGACACTGTGGGCCCAAGCTATACGCGCCGCGCCCATCTTCCCGAACCATCCCGAGATTGGAGAGACTAAAAAGGAGTCTACGGGCCGTTGGCTTCGGGATGCTTCCGAGGCGACTCAACTCCGCCAGCGTCACGCCGCCGCCGAGATCCACCATGGCCTGAAGTAGCACAAAGGCCTTGACCAGATTCTTCGCCGATCCCGAACTGACGTTCTCTACCAACTCCCCATCCCTATTTGTGGAACAGCGTTCCATTTTCCCCACCCGGAATACTACAGAACCTCAAGAATAAATGTCAAGAATGTTTTGATGGTTAGACTCGCTTCGACTTCGTTCGGATACCGTCGAGGGGTGTAGATGGTATCTTTAGCACGTCTCGGAAGCATTGAGGTGGGTAGATGCAGGTTGGGATAATCGCGGACGATCTTACGGGGGCGATGGACTCCGGGGCGCAACTTGCCCGCGCCGGATACCGTACCGCCGTGGCTTTCCATGGTTCGCCGCTCCCTCCCGTCCCAAACCTCGACGCGGTGGCAGTTGACACGGATTCCCGGCGCCTGGAACCCGAGGCCGCCGCCGAAAGGGTGCGTGAGGCGGCCCGGAGTCTGAAAAACGCCGGGATCTTCTACAAGAAACTTGACTCGACCCTGCGGGGACCGATAGTAGCCGAGCTGGAGGCCGCCCTCGAAGAGAGCGGGCGTTCGCGGGCGATAATAGCGCCGGCTTTCCCCTCGACCGGCCGCACCACACGCGGCGGTGTTCAGTTGCTAGACGGCGAGCCGCTTCACGAAACACGACTCGCGGACGACCCGGTGACTCCCGTGCGCGAGGCGCACCTGCCTTCACTGCTCGCCGACGCCGGGCTCGGAAAAGTCGGCGTTTTGGGTGTCGGGGATTTGGGCATTACGGGACGGTTCCGCGAGGTTCTCGAAGGCTGCCGGTGGATAGTGGCCGACGCGACGGAAGACGCACATCTCAAGGCTCTCGTGGAGAACGTCCCGGACGCTTCGGAAGTCCTCTGGGCGGGCTCCGCCGGTCTCGTCGTGGCGCTCGGCGAAGCGTATCCTGGTAGCGAGACTGGGATGACGCCGGTGGAATCTCCAGTTACGGGTTCCCGAATCCTGACTGTGGTGGGTAGTACGAACCCCGCTGGTCGAAAGCAGTTGCGGCGTCTCGACGAGTCGTCCGCCGCGGAACTGGTTCCGCTCCGTTCCGCTAGACTGATAAACGGTGACGGGCGTGCTACAGAAGAAGCCTTGCGGTCGTGCCGCTCCGCTTTGGACAAGGGGATGAGTGTCGCCCTGTATTCCACGGATGATGAGGTCCCAGCGGGCAGCGCCGGACGCATCGTCGAGGCGTTGGCGGAGGTCGTGGTTGTTCTATCTGATGAAGGGTCGTTTGACGCGCTGGTGCTGACCGGGGGAGATACGGCGGTTCACGTTGCCCGGCGTCTCGGGGCGCAGGGTATCATGCTGGAAGGTGAGATCGAACCGGGCGTTCCGTTCGGCGTCCTGATAGCCGAGCGTCCGTACCGGATAATAACCAAGTCTGGAGGTTTCGGGACGCCGGAAACCCTGATCCACGCACAAGACTTCCTGGCGGGAAAGGAGCTGAAAATTTGACTCCCCTAACTCCTCTTATAGCCGTGACCCTAGGAGACCCGGCCGGAGTAGGACCGGAGATAATAGCCAAAACCTTCGCCGACCCCAAGTTCCACGAGGAAAATCGCGCCGTGGTAGTGGGCGACGAAGCCATCCTGAAAAAAGCCATAAACCTACTCGACTTAACCTTGAACTTAAACGTTATATCGAGGCCGGATGAAGGTGATTATGGGCCGGGCGTGCTCGATTTGATCCCGGCGAGCGAACTGCCGGTGGACCTTCCCTTCGGGAGGCTGGACGAAAGGGCCGGGGCCGCCGCGTTCGGGTACGTGAAGCTGGCTACGGAGCTCGCCCTGGAGGGCGAAGTCCAGGCAGTCTGCACCGCGCCGCTCAACAAAGAGGCTATGCATCTCGGCGGCTATAAATATCCGGGGCACACCGAGATCCTGGCGGAGCTAACGGGTACGAAAAACTACGCCATGATGCTGGTGGCCGAAGACCTTCGCGTGATCCACGTTAGCACCCACGTCTCCCTCAAAGAAGCCATAGAACGCGCGCAACCGGAGCGGGAACTTGCCGTGATACGGCTGGCCCGCGACGCGCTCCTGAAGCTTGGCGTGTCCGAACCCAGGATAGCGGTAGCAGGGATAAACCCCCACGCCGGAGAGAACGGCCTGTTCGGCAACGAAGACGCCGAACGTATAAGGCCGGCGGTCGAGCGGGCGAGAGAAGAAGGTATAGACGCCAGCGGACCGTGGGCCGCCGACACGATCTTCTCGCGGGCGAAGAAAGGCGAGTTCGACATGGTGGTCGTCCAATACCACGATCAGGGGCACGTGCCCATAAAGCTCCTCGGTTTCGAGAGCGGGGTTAACGTGACCGTGGGTCTGCCGTTCTTTCGCACGAGCGTGGACCATGGTACGGCGTTCGACATCGCGGGTACCGGAAAAGCCGACCACACGAGTCTGCAAGCCGCTCTCGACCTCGCGCGTGTTTTGGCCGATCCACGGGAAAACGAAGGGAGCTGAGAATGTCGTTTCCAAAAGTCGTAAAAGTTCGTCAGGAGTTTCCGCGGCCACGGGTGGAGGACGCGGAGCAGGCATTGCGGGAGCAGTTCGACAAAGAGGAGATAGCTTCCCGGATCGAGCCCGGCATGGAGGTTGCCATCACTGCCGGGAGCCGCGGCATTGCTAACATAGACCGCATTTTGCGCTCGCTCGTAACCTTACTCAAGGACGCTGGAGCAACTCCCTTCATCGTGCCGGCGATGGGCAGTCACGGTGGGGCCACCGCCGAGGGACAGGTGGAGATCCTTGAGAGTTTGGGAGTGACAGAGGAATCCGTGGGGGCGGAGATTCGGTCTTCGATGGAGACCGTGGAGATAGGGGAGACGGAACGAGGCACGACCGTCTACATGGATCGGCACGCGGCAGAGGCGGACGGCGTCATTATCTGTGGCAGGATCAAACTGCACACCGACTTCCGGGGCGAGATAGAGAGCGGCCTGTGCAAGATGGCCTCTATCGGCCTTGGCAAGCACGAGCAAGCCCTTAACCTCCACGCATATGGCGTAGAAGGAATAAAAGACTTCATGCTCGAAGTGGCCGGGCACGTCTTCGACTCCGGTAAGGTCCTCTTCGGCCTCGGGATCGTCGAGAACGCCTACGAAGAGACCGCGATGCTTGAGGCCATCCCACCGGAGAAAATAATGGAGCGGGAGAAGGATCTCCTGAAAGAGTCCGCCAAGTTGATGCCGAAGTTGCCCGTCTCGGACATAGACGTGCTCTTCGTGGACGAGTTGGGCAAGAACTACAGCGGTACCGGTATGGACACCAACGTGATAGGCCGCTTCCGGTTGCTCGGCGTGGAGGAACCGGAGAAGCCGGAGATCAAATACATAATCGTCGGCGACGTGAGCGACGCTTCCCACGGCAACGCCACGGGCGTCGGCCTCGCCGACTTCACCACGAGCCGGCTCTTCGAGAGCATCGACTACCGGGCCATGAACCAGAATATCCTGACCAGCACCTTCGTCGAGCGGGCGAAAGTTCCAATGATCCTGGACAATGATCGCGAAACGCTGGAGGCCGCCATCCGCTGTAACTGGGGCGTCGCGCCGGAAGAGACCCGCTTCGTCCGCATCCCGAACACCCTGGAGCTCCGCCACGTCTACCTCTCCGAGAACCTCGTCGAAGAAGCCCTCGAAAACGGTAATGCCGAGGTGATCGAGGAAGCTTGCGAAATGCAGCTCGACAAAGACAGGAACTTCGTGAGTTTCGAGGAAGACGCGGAGCGTGCCATACGGACTTCGTCTGGACCGGACGACGGCTATTACGACAAGGATTAGGTCAGGGCGCAAACCCTCGTAGAGAATTCTACAATCGGATAAACATCTTGCGAACCAGGAACCATATCTTGGCCTGTCGGCTAAAGGAGCGAGTCTTGGGAGGAAATCATCACCACAGGAAGATAGGACCTCCGGACGAGGAGGCGCTGAAGCGTCTGGCGGGCTACGAGGCCCGCGAGCGTGAGGCGTCCATCCCGACCGACCGTTGGGAAGAAGAAGTCGAACGGGCGTTGGAGATCGGTCTTCCCGGCGCGGACTCTATTGGGGATAAGACTATCTCAACCTTCGCCCGCACGGAGCTTCCGCACTTCGCCGGGATCAACACCTTCATGCGCTTCCCGTTTCTGGAGGACGTGCGCGGAATCGCGGACTACGACGTGGCGGTGCTCGGCGCCGTTCGACATGGGGACGACGAATACCCTGGCTCATATCCCCAACGAAACATTCACCGCCGCATTCAACGGCCTGCCGACCGTGATCTGCCCGCTCCTTAGCCTCTTTACCTTCGTCGTCCTGGCGCTGGCGACCCAGGATACCTACGAGCCCGCGGTCAAGGACGTCCAGGCTCTGGTCACCGAGGACGGGCCGGTCGCAGAACCCGTAAGGTGAGCTCGCCCGGTTTTCTTGAAGGTCATTAGGGGTCGTGAATAAGTCTGTCGAGCCAGTCCGAAAGCAGGGCGTTCTCGGAAGAGGTCAACACGTCTGATGTCCCAGGTAGAACTGCTTTCAAGGCAATGGCGTGTCTGGAAGCCCTGCTGTGGTCCGCTTGCTCGGATGACTCGGGTGGCGTACCCGTGGTCACCGCTGCAAGGACTGCCTCACGAGCCATGACCGAGAGGGCAAGGTTGCGGTCTTCTTCCTCAACGGCTATGAGAGACAGGACAACTCCTATCCCGGTAGCATGGATCAAATCCGCCGCGCTCTCGACGCTGATACGCAGACGACCGGCTTCGGCGACACGCTGTACCAACTGACGCAGAATCTCATGAGCTTCGGATGCCGCTGTGGGCGCGGCTCCGGGCCCCGGGTTCCCGTACATGAGTGTATAGAGAGCCGGATTAGCGAGTCCGAACTCGATGTGAAGGTCCCATCCCTGGCGCAAGTCCTCCACCGGATCTTCGACGCCCTTGCGCGCGATCTTGGTTTGCAGATACTTGGAGAATCCGTGACTGGCGACTTCGTCCAGCAAGCCTTGCATGTCGCCGAACTGGCGGTAGATCGTAGGAGTTTGAACCCCTGCGGCGTCAGCGACCGCCCTCGTGGATACAGCCTCCCTACCACCTCTAGCCAACAACTCTTCGGTAGCCTGCACTATTCGCTCTCGTGGACCCGATGTTTTTTCCATCGTCATGTAGCCAATGATAACATTTTTTCGTTGTCAAAGGTTGTGGTCTCGTCGTTACCGTGTTAATGTTGTCAATGTCAACACGCCGGGTGTTGGCGAGTCACAAGACGATAGATCGAAGGGAGCAACATGGCGGATACGAAAATAGCGGTGATCACTGGCGCGAGCCGGGGTCTTGGGCGGAGTATGGCGCTACACCTCGCCGCTCAGGGCGTAGATATCGTTGGCACTTTCCATAGTGACAAAGAGGAGGCCGCGAAGGTTGCGCAGCAGATTGAGGGTCAGGGCCGGCGCGTGGCGATGCTCCAGCTTGATGTAGGGGAGAGCGCCCGGTTCTCTGACTTTGCCTCAGATCTCTCGTCCGTTCTGCAGTCGGAGTTCGGCCAAGACCACTTCGACTTTCTGGTCAACAACGCCGGGATCGGCATTTATGCCAGCGTGACGGATACGACCGAAGAGCAGTTCGACGAACTGATGCAGGTTCAGCTAAAAGGCCCATTCTTCCTGACTCAGAAGCTCCTTCCTTTGATGGCTGACGGTGGGAGGATTTTGAACGTCTCTTCTGGACTCGCCCGTTTCACGATTCCGGGCTACGCAGCTTATGCGGCTGCAAAAGGCGGCGTCGAGGTCTTGACGCGTTATCTCGCCAAAGAACTTGGTCCGCGTGGCATCACGGTGAACACCGTTGCGCCGGGGGTTATCGAGACCGATTTCGGGGGTGGGGTGGTCAGAGATAACCCTGATATGAATCAGCAGTTGGCCGCGACGATCCCCTTGGGCCGAGTGGGGTTGCCCGACGACGTTGGCGGGGCGGTTGCGCTGCTGCTGTCTGAGGGCGGGCGTTGGGTCAACGGCGAGCGGATCGAGGTCTCCGGCGGCCAGAACATCTAGGATTGCTGTTGGCACGACTTTCGAGTTGAATGGCTAGAAGAGGCTAAATGGCAGAGTCCTCTAGGGTGAGGCCGCTTCGATGATACGCCCGGACGCGGCTGCAAGAAACGGACGGTGGCTCCGATCGGAGCCACCGCCTGCCATCGGAACGAGCTTAGAGATCAGTTCGCCGAGGCCGCTTCGCCCAGATCCCTGGAGACGAGCTCTGCATCGGAAGGGTTGATGTCAAAGTCGAAGATATCGGTCGGTATGTATAGCGTGGCGCAGGCGTTTGGGATGTCTACCATACCGCTGTAGCGGGCTTCTATGGGGGCCGCGCTGAGCAGCAGATAGGCCTGTTCCCCGGTGTATCCGAACTTTTTCAGGTACTCGATGGCGTTCAGGCATGCCTGACGGTAGGCGACCGTGGCGTCCATGTAGTGGTTCTCGCCGTCCTCGTCTACCGAGATGCCCACGAACGCCAGGAACTCCGAGTAGCGGGGTTCTATGGGGCCGGGCTTGAAGAAGGGTGTGGTCATACCGTACTTGGCTACGCCGCCCTTTATGAGGTCCACGCCGAACTCGATCCAACCTCCCATCTCGATGGCGCCGCAGAAGGAGATCTCCCCGTCTCCCTGCGAGAAGTGCAAGTCCCCGACGGATAGCTTTCCTCCGTCCACGTAAACGGGAAGATACGCCCGCGCGCCGCGAGAGAGATTCTTTATGTCCATGTTGCCGCCGTGCTCCCGCGGGGGAACCGTCCGGCAGGCTTCCTGGACGGCCCGCCCATACGCCTCTCCGCTCAGGCCACCGAGTAGCGCGTTCTCGGGCTCCGGGGGGAGCGCCAGCGGCGGCACCCGGTCGGGGTTGGTGTCTATGAGAGCTTGCTCCCGACGGTTCCACCTGGCGAGAAGGTCGTGGGAAGGGGCGCAACCGAAGAGTCCGGGATGCCCTATCCCCGCAAACCGCACGCCGGGGATGTGCCGGGAGGTGACGTATATGCCGTGGAAGTCCCAGACCGCCTTGTGGGCGTCGGGGAAGTGGTCCGTCAGGAAGCCGCCGCCGTTCTCCTTGGCGAAGATACCCGTGTACCCCCAGCCCGCTCCGGCAAGGTCGTCGGGCGTACTATTCGGCAGGTGTGGTCCCATGTCCAGGATATCCACGACCAGGATGTCTCCCGGCTCCGCGCCTTCGATGGCGACCGGGCCGGAGAGGACGTGGTTGAACGAGAGGTCCATGTCCCGGATGTCGTTCGCGTCGTCGGTGTTCTTGACTTGTCCGTCGGTCCACTCCCGGCAGTCCATCCGGAAATCCGTCCCCGGCTGAACGGTAGCAATCTCCGGGATGTACGGGTGCCAGCGGTTGTGCCCCGGTACTTCCTGGTCGAACATCGACTTGCTCTGGTCTAGCGGGAAAACGTTCTCGGGCATCGGCTCCTCCTCCTGAATCTACGTATCCACCTTCTCCTACCGCGCATTATCTTACCCGTGGCCTCCTTTTGTCCAATCACCGCTTGCATTGGCGCCAAATCGCTCGTCACGTTCCTGCTGAAAGGTAGCAGGCGCGTTGCAGGGAATCTTTGGCCCCTGGGACGAAAAACCTTCGTGCCGGGGTAGACCTCTTTACTCCCGGTGTCGTGGGTGCTAAAGATAGTAGAAGAGCAAACTGTGGATCGGAGTCCAGCTTATGCCCAACTATGATTTTTCCTGCGAAACCTGCGGCGTATTCGAGCAGCACTTGCGCCTGGACGAGGTCAGTGGGTCAACCCTGTGTCCTACCTGCGGTGAATCTGCCCTACGCGTCTACTCGATGCCAGGTGTAATTGCGACCTCCGGAACCCAGAAGAAGGCCCGGCTACTCAACGAGAAAGGGGCGGAGCCAAAGGTGGTCCGAAAGCCGGCGGACGGTGGCGCTAACCCGAAGCCGGTGCGTGTCGGTGGCAGGCCCTGGCAGATAAACCACTGACGCCTGTGGCGGCGCGTGCTTGTCGAGGCGGGGCTAGCCGTGAGGGATGCCCTGGAAGCCCGACCGGCGGATGAGCCCCCTTGGGAGGCGCTGCGTGCCGCCTTCGAGTCGCTCATCCTCGCTCCCGAGTACTCGCCCGAGAGGAACCTCGCGATGTCGAAGATGCTCCACGAAACTCCCTCGCTGCGCGCCGGCCACCTTGAGAAGCAGCTACGGTGGCAGGAGCTTCTCGTGCCGAACATTCAGACGCGTTTGGGCATGACGGCTGACGACGCGCCAGATCTGCGGGCGCAGACGATCGTCGCCTGTGCCCTGACGTGCCTTGATGTGGCGAACGAGATCTGGACCCACAGCGACGGGAAGGAAGACCCCCGCCGGCTTTACGATCGGGCGGTCGCTGCGATTCGTGGCTAGCGGGACCGTACGACCCGCCGTACCGGACCCTCCGCGCCATACGCGACCACGGCCTCCCGCTCCGCCCTTCGGGAGTGCGATACCCGATCGTTAGCGTAACCACTGATGGTCAGTCGGTGTACCGATTGGTGTCGGCGCCATCGCGGTGGCGTACGCGGGCGTCGGCGAGGATCTCCGGGGGCATGAGGCGCGCGTTGACGCCCATCCGGTTGCGCCTGCGTTCTGCGGCAACCCAATGCGAGACACAGCCGCAGTTCCGGCAGCGGTGGAACTCGATGGACTTGCCATCCCACATGTAGACTTCGGTGGGAGGATCGGGGGGCGCCATGCGCACTTGATGAGGCGGGTAGTAAGCCCACAAAACGCCGTAACGTCGGCATAGCGAGCAGTTACACTCCGTAACCTCCGACGGCGGTGTGTCGACCTCCAGGCGGACGGAACCACAATGACACGAAGCGCTTACATCAGTGCTCATTACACAAACCCTTCCTGTTGAAGTTGAAAAGGCTTTCGGCGGACAGACGGGTGGTCATCGCGTGAGGCGTCTGAGCGCGATGACGTTGTCGGCGATGGTGCCGGACTCCCCGTTCGGGCCGGTAGCCTGGCGTTCGGGCGCGGCCAGCCGTTCGGTGCGCCACGGCTTTGGGTCAAGCTCGAGCGTGGCCAGGGCTTCCTCCGGGGTGGGAAAGCGGGTGTTCGGGCTGGCCCATGACCAGGATGGGGCGGAGGCGTGGGTCACGACCAGCAGCAAACCGCCGGGCGCCACGGTCTGGGCTGCAGCCTGAAGGATACGCTCGCGGGGGAACTCGATCGGCGACTGCAGATACTGGGCGGAGACCAGGTCGAAGGAGCCCGAGGGGAAGGTGTGGGCCAGGTCGTGTTGCTGGAAGTCGATGCGGTCGGCGACACCGGCCGTGGCTGCGTCCGCCGCCGCCCGACCGAGGGCCGTGGCGGATACGTCGACGGCGGTTACACGCCAGCCGAGCCGGGCGAGCCAGATCGCGTCGCCCCCTTCGCCGCAGCCGAGGTCCAGCGCCGTGCCAGCCGACAGCGACCCGGCGACGTCGACCAGGACGGGGTTCGCCCTCCCGCTCCACCGTCGTTTGTGTCCTCGGTAATGCCCCTCCCAGAACCGCTCGGCTCCCACGTCGCCGCGGCCTTCTCGATGATGCTCTGCGTGAAGTTCGTCGCTCAACGTTGCGTCTCCTCTGCGTCGCGCTGCTTGTTTGCTGTTTCGTGCCGAGGGCGGACGAGCGCCGCACGACGTCCGCGCGCCCGGTTTCCGGCTCCGGCGGAGGGACTAGCGTCGACCGGCGGTTCGGGCTTCGCGCCGGGCGCCGCTGTATGCGGCGACGGCCTCTCGCGTGTCTTGGGCTATTAGATCGGCGTGGATGGCAGCCCCGGCCATCGCGCCAGCATCGGCGGAACCGAGGACCTGCGCGGTGGGGTTGGTTACGTTCCCGGCCACCCACACCCCGGGCACGGCGGTGAGGCCCATAGCGTCGGCGGGGATGTAGCTGCCGAGGACGTGACCGGAGATCTCTTGGTCGGTTGTCTCCAACCCCAGAGCACTCAGCACCTCAGCACGGGCAACGAAGCGCGGTGCGACCACGACAGCCTGGCGCGGGACAAACTCGCCGGAGCGCAACCGTACTCCGGTGAGCCGGTCATCGTGAACTTCGAGAGCCGAGACCTCGCCGTCAACGACGGTGATGCTTCGGGCGCTCAGTTGCTCGGCCTCTTCGTCGGTGGGCCGAGGCGCGGTGTGCCGAAAAAGTACCACGTCGGCGCTCAACTGCCGGAACAACTGCGCCTGATGCACGGCCATGGGACCAGTGCCAAGAATGCCGATCTGCTGATCCCGAACCTCCCATCCGTGGCAGAAAGGGCAATGCAGCACGTCGCGCCCCCAACGCTCCCGGACCCCCGGAACGTCCGGCAGCTCGTCGACGAGGCCCGTGGTTACCAGCAGCCGGCGAGCGCTGACCGAGCCGCCATCGTCGAGGGTCACGGCAAAACCGTCCTCGATGCGCTCGACCGAGGTGACACGTCCGGTTTGTATATGGGCGCCGTAGCCCCGGATCTCCTCCCGACCCTTTTCGAGAAGTTCGGCCGGGCTGATACCGTCCCGGCTCAGAAACCCATGTACGGCGGCGGCCGGAGCGTTGCGCGGCTCGCCCGCGTCGATGACCAGTACGGACCGCCGGGATCGTCCAAGCATCAGCGCGCCGCTTAGGCCGGCTGCTCCACCCCCGACCACCACGACATCGTACTTTACCGAATCTTTTCTATCTGTCACCTGCATCTCGTGCTCCTTCTCTAAGGATTTCCAGTTCCGTGTCAACCCCATCTCTAACGTCTATAAGACGATATTCCGGTACACAATCAGTATCGTGTCCAGATCTGATGATGCAAAGAGTGGATATTTTGGATTTATGAGACGATTTTCGGTTTATCATTAACGGGCGTGCTCTAATGGTTGCCGGTGGATAAGGAGAGGGGCGTGAGCAGTTGTGATGAGGATACTGGACCGTCGAGGCGATGCTCCGCCGGTCCACACCTACGAGCCTGTGCCGGGGGTGCCGCCCGTGAGAGTCTTGAGGTTCGACGGTCGAAATATGCCCTCTGGCGGTCCATCGACGAGACACGCCCACTCTCACGATTTTCTCGGCCTCACCTACTTCGAGCGGGGCGGCGGCTCGTTGCGTCTGGACGACCGGGAATGGCCGGTGGAAGACGGCGACGCGTACGTGATCTCACCCGGCGAGGTGGTTGGGGCGGGAGCCGGAGCGAGCGCCTTCTACGAAGCCCAGGGCTGGTCCGTCGCCTTTCCGCCCGAGGTTCTCGGTTCCCAGGCTCCCGGCTCCTTCCTCTCCTGGCGCGCCCATCCGCTGCTCTTTCCCTTCGTCGGTGGCGCGGCAGGAGGCGCCCAGCGTTTGAAGGTGCCTCTCCGTGAGCAGCCCTCGTGGTCTGAACGCTTCTCCGCCCTGGACCTTGAGTTGCGCGGGAGGCGTGATGGTTACCGGGAGGCGGTCCTTTCGCACCTGACACTCCTTCTGGTGGAGTTGTCACGCCTCGCGGCGGATGTCGTGGGGGATCTCAAGCTAAAGGATGAACCTCTGCTCGCCGAGGTCTTCGGCTTCATCGAGGAGCGCTATGGCGAGCGTATCTCGCTAAAGGACGTGGCGCGGGCAGTGGGCCTGACACCGGGACACCTCACCACGGTCGTCCGTCGCAAGACGGGGAGGACGGTCCTTGAGTGGATCTCCGAGCGCCGCATGATGGAGGCGCGCAAACTGCTCGTCCAGACCGACCTTACGATAGAGGAGGTAGGACGTAAGGTGGGCTACGGGGATCCAGCATACTTCGTCAGGCACTTTCGCCGCGCCCACGGCACGACCCCGCTCGGATGGCGTCGCGCCGGCCGGACGTAGCCGGGGCTCCTGTACAAGAGGCTAACCTGTAGAGGCCATCGTCGCGGAGACTTCTGTACTCCCGGCCAATTACATCGCGGCACGTCATTCCTAGAATTTACCTCATCGCATATCCGACTCAGCACATATGTGCAGAAAGGAACTCGCCCGATGATCGATGAGAAGGAACGTCAGGGAAGTGGCGTAAAGCGGAAGTTCAATGCTCTGGTCGAGAATGAGATGGTGGAGGATTACTCTCTCAGATACGCGCCGAGGTCTTTCAGGAAGTGGAGCGAATACGCTTGCGCGACGGCGGCTCTGGGTGGGATCGCCTATCTGGTGGACTTCGCCATCGGTGGTTCTTTGATGGTTACTTTCGGGTTCTCAAGCGCCATATGGGCGATATTGCTCGCGGCGGCGACTATCTTTCTGACGGGCTTGCCTATTGCCTACTACTCGGCGAAGTACAACATCGACATGGATTTGCTGACCCGTGGGGCAGGTTTCGGGTATCTGGAGTCTACGATCACCTCTCTCATCTACGCGAGTTTTACGTTCATATTCTTCTCACTCGAAGCGGTGGTGATGGCCCAGGCGCTCACGCTGTTTACCGGGATACCGATCTGGGTCTCGTACATAATTTCGGCGCTCATGGTCATCCCGCTCGTGGTCTTCGGGATGACGCTGCTCTCGAAGTTTCAGATGTGGACCCAGCCGATATGGTTCGCCCTGATCGCGCTGCCCTTTATCGCCATCCTGGTCCAGGACCCCGGCGCCTACACGGAGTGGACGAGCTTCGGCGGAGATTCGGAGACCGGGCCGGCCTTCAACCTGCTCTCGTTCGGTTTGGCGGCCGGCATCGCACTCTCCCTGATCGCCCAGATCGGCGAGCAGGTAGACTACCTGCGCTTCATGCCGGAGAAGACGGCGGCCAACAGCAAGCGGTGGTGGGCCGGGGTGCTCTCCGCCGGTCCGGGGTGGGTGATCCTCGGTGCTACAAAGCAGATCGGGGGCGCGTTTCTCGCGTTCTACCTGATCTCCCAGGTCCCCGGCGTGGGGGCCGAAAAGGCAGTCGAGCCTATCGAACAGTTCGTCAACGGCTTCGAGTTGCTCTTCCCGGCTGGGATTGCCCTCTTCGTCGCCACTATCCTGGTTATCCTGTCGCAGATGAAGATCAACGTGACCAACGCCTACGCCGGCTCACTAGCCTGGTCCAACTTCTTCTCGCGGATCTTCCACTGGCATCCGGGCCGGGTGTGGTGGGTGTTTCTGAATGTCGGTATCGCTTTGACGTTGATGCTCTTCGGGGTCTTCGGTTTCCTTAACTTCGTCCTCGGATTCTACTCCAATGTGGCGATAGCCTGGATCGGGGCGGTCGTGGCCGACCTGGTCATAAACAAACCTCTGCTGAAGGTGAGCCCTTCATACGTCGAGTTCAAGCGGGCGCACCTGTACCAGATCAACCCCGTCGGCTTCGGCGCGATGGCCGCCGGCGCTGCTGTCTCTATTCCGGCGTTCTTCGGCGTCTTCGGCGAGTACGCTCAGGCTTTCTCCCCATACCTCGCCCTGACCATCGCGTTCGTGCTCTCTCCCGTCCTGGCCCTCGCCACCCGCGGCAAGTACTACATAGCCCGCGAAGGCTCGACCAGCGCCGACCTCGAAAACGACGAAGAGCGCTACGCCCTCACCACCTGCAGCCAGTGTGCCCACGAGTTCGAGAAGGTGGACATGGCTCACTGCCCGTTTCACGAAGCCCCGATCTGCTCCCTGTGTTGCACCCTGGAGAAGAAGTGCCACGACGTATGCAAGAAACCGCTTGAGATCGGAAGTAAGCCCGGCTCGCAACCCATCTAAATCAAGACTATGCCCCAAGAACGACCCGGCGGGACGATTCGCACGGCCCCCTCGGATAACTTTGTCCCGTTGTCCAAATAAATGAGGTGTCGGAGGCCTTCTCATTTGGCCTTTGGGCCGGAGACGGTGCGGTAGGCGGCCTCTAAGATTCGTGGATAGGGTTGCCGGAAACATCGCAGAAACGCCGAGGAGGCAAATGAAGCTCTCGCCCAAAGAGCAGGAGAAGTTGATGATCTTCACCGCCGCCGAGGTGTCCCGGCGGCGCAAGGAGCGGGGCTTGAAGCTCAATCACCCGGAGGCGGTGGCGATCATCTCCGCCGAACTGCTTGAGGGCGCCCGTGATGGCCGGGACGTCGCCGACCTGATGAGCTTCGGGGCCACGATCCTCTCCCGAGAGGAAGTGATGGAGGGCGTCCCAGAGATGATCGCCGAGGTTGCTATAGAAGCTACCTTCCCCGACGGAACCAAGCTCGTAACCGTCCACGACCCGATAGTCTAGGAAAGGAGCGCCGTGAACCGCGAAGAAGCGACCGAACTCATCCTGGAAGCCAAAAAAGAGCAGGGCCTGACCTGGAAGACGCTCGCCCGGAAGGTCGGTATGAGCGACGTGTGGACCACCGCCGCGTTGATGGGCCAGATCCACATGAACGAAGAAGAGGCCACAAAAGCCACGGACGCCCTCGGTCTCGGCCCGGAGGTAGCCGAAGCCTTGCAGAACTACCCGATGCGGGGCGGCCTCGATCCGCTGGTTCCGACCGATCCGCTTGTGTATCGCTTCTACGAGATCATGCAGGTCTACGGCGTCCCGATGAAGCACCTCATCCACGAAGAGTTCGGCGACGGCATCATGAGCGCCATAGACCTCACAGTGGGCGTCGAGCGCGAAGAAGATCCCGCCGGCGACCGGGTAAAAATAACCTACTCCGGCAAGTTCCTCCCGTACAAGAAGTGGTAGGGGCGGAGTGATACCGGGAGAGTCTCTACCCGCCGAAGGTAATGTAGAATTTAACTCGGGCCACGAGACGCTCACGCTTGCGGTTGCCAGCGTGGGAGACCGGCCGATCCAGGTCGGCAGCCACTTCCATTTTTTCGAGGTAAACCGCTCGCTCAAGTTCGATCGCGCGGCAGCCTACGGAATGCGCCTGAACATCCCCGCCGGCAACGCTGTCCGCTTCGAGCCCGGCGACGAGCGGGAGGTTGAGCTGGTAGCCATCGGTGGCCGCCGTGTTATCCGTGGCATGAACGGCCTGACGGAGGGTGCGCTCGACGATCCAGGGATTCGGCAAGCAGCGCTCGAACGCGCCCGTGAAAAAGGTTTTATGGAGGACGAATGAGCGGCATCTCGCGCCGGCGTTACGGTGGCATGTTCGGCCCCACGGCCGGCGACCGGCTCCGGCTGGCCGACACCGAGTTATTTATAGAGGTCGAGCAGGACCTGACGCTCGCCGGGGAAGAGGCGATCTTCGGGGGCGGTAAGTCTATCCGGGAGGGGATGGCCCAGGGTGTGGCGACCCGCGAGGAGGGCGCTATGGACCTCGTGATCACCAACCCCCTGATCGTGGACCATTGGGGCATTACGAAGGCGGACATCGGGGTTCGGGACGGACGTATCGCCGGGGTCGGCAAGGCTGGAAACCCGGACACGATGGACGGCGTAACGCTGGAGATCGGTCCTTCTACGGAGATCATCGCCGGTGAGGGTATGGTCACCACCCCCGGCGGCATCGACGCCCACATCCACTTCATCTCACCCCAGCAGGCCGACGAGTCAATAACCTCCGGCGTCACAACCATGCTCGGCGGCGGCACGGGCCCCGCCACCGGAACCAACGCCACCACCTGTACTCCCGGCGCCTGGAACCTCCACCGGATGCTCCAGGCTATAGATAGCCTGCCGCTCAACTTCGGCTTTCTCGGCAAGGGAAACTCTTCCCGGCCGGAGCCACTATACGAACAGGTCGAAGCCGGGGCTGCGGGCCTGAAGCTTCACGAGGACTGGGGAACGACACCGCAGGCCATCCGAACCTGCCTTAGCGTCGCCGACGAGTTGGACGTGCCGGTGGCGATCCACACCGACACCCTCAACGAGTCCGGATTCGTGGAGGACACTACAGAGGCATTCGAGGGCCGCGCCATCCACACCTACCACACAGAGGGCGCGGGCGGCGGCCACGCCCCGGACATAATGAAGCTCTGCGGCGAGCCGAACGTGCTACCCAGTTCCACCAACCCGACCCGGCCATATACGGTCAATACGGTGGACGAACATCTGGATATGCTCATGGTCTGTCATCATCTCAGCCGCGAGGTCCCGGAGGACGTGGCGTTCGCCGAGAGCCGCTTCCGGGCCGAGACCATAGCGGCGGAGGACGTGCTGCACGATCTGGGCGCCCTCAGCATGATCGCCTCGGATTCCCAGGCGATGGGTCGTGTCGGTGAAGTCTGGATCCGGACCTGGCAGACCGCCGACAAGATGAAGCGCCAGCGCGGTCCGCTCCCCGAAGACTCGGACCGCAACGACAATCACCGCGTAAAACGCTACCTTGCCAAATGCACTATCAACCCCGCCATAACCCACGGCATCGCCGACCATGTAGGCTCCATCGAGGCCGGCAAGCTCGCCGACCTGGTGCTCTGGAAACCGGCCTTCTTCGGCGTCAAGCCGGAGATAGTAGTGAAAGGTGGCTTTATCGCCCACGCCCAGATGGGAGACCCGAACGCCTCCATCCCAACCCCCGAGCCCGTCCTGCATCGCCCCATGTTCGGCGCCTTCGGCTCCGCGATGCACGATACTTGCCTCACCTTCGTCTCGCAGTCCGCCGCCGAGAATGGCTCGCTGGAAGGTCTGGGGCTCGGAAAGAGCCTTACGCCGGTACGAAATACCCGGAAGATAGGCAAGAAAGACATGGTCCACAACGACCTGCTTCCAGATATAGAGGTAGACCCGGAGACCTACGAGGTGCGGGTGGACGGCGAGGTCATAACCTGCGAACCGGCGGAGAAGCTCTCGCTCGCCCAACGCTACTTCCTATTCTAGTGAATCCGCAAGTCTTGCTGAGCCTGCTCCAGATCTCCGACACTGCCTTCCCCACAGGTTCCTTCGCCCACTCGATGGGCCTCGAAGCCTTCTACGAGGCCGGAGAGTTGCGAGACGTAGGCGACCTTCGAAGTTTCGTGGAGCTCTCTCTGAGATCCCTCGCAACCTCTGATTGTGTGGCCTTGAGGGCGGCTTACGCGGCTGATTCCGTCGAGGAGTTGGAGAGTATAGACTTGCTCCTCGCCGCGACAAAGCTCACGCGGGAGTTGCGTGAAGCCAGCGCCTCCACCGGACGCCGGTTTCTGGCGAGCGTCGAAGCCCTGGGTGTAGAGAGTCGGCTGCTGAAAGAGTTTGCGGATTACATCCGGTGCGGCGGCTCTCAGGGAAATCTGGCGATTGGATTTGGTGTCGCCGCACCGGCGCTGGGAGCCGAACTTTCTGATGCGCTGCACGCCTATCTCTACTCCGGCGTCGCATCGCTCGTCGCCGCCGGACAGAAGTTGATCCCCCTCGGTGGCAGTGTCGCCCAGCGGGTTCTGTACGAACTACAAAAAGACCTGGTCGGGGCCGTCAATATGAGTGAAGGTATGGAAATAGACGAGATGTACGCCTTCGCGCCGACGATAGACGTCCGTTCGATGCTGCACGAGCGGCAGAGAATACGGCTTTACATATCCTAAAAAGGAGTTTTGAGATGGATACTTTACGCCTGGGAGTCGGGGGTCCGGTAGGGTCCGGGAAGACGGCGCTGGTCGCGGAGTTGTGCCGCAGGATGGGGTACGAGCTGGAGATCGCCGCCGTCACCAACGACATCTACACTCGCGAGGACGCAGAATTCCTCCAAAGGGCCGCTGTGCTGCCGGAGGGACGGGTCGTCGGCGTCGAGACCGGAGGATGTCCGCACACCGCCATCCGGGACGACGTTTCGATGAACCTGGAGGCCGCCGAGAAGCTCGAACGCGAGTTCGACCTCGACCTGCTCTTTATAGAGAGCGGCGGCGACAATCTGGCGGCGTCCTTCTCCCCAGAACTGGTGGACGCCTCTATCTACGTCATAGATGTGGCCGGCGGGGACAAGGTCCCACGCAAGGGCGGCCCCGGTGTCACCCGTTCGGAACTACTGGTCATAAACAAGATCGACCTCGCCCCACTCGTCGGCGCCGACCTATCCGTGATGGACCGCGACGCGGCCGAGTTGCGCGGTGAAGCCCCGACGCTCTTTACCTCCGTGCTTCATGGTGAGGGCATGGAAGCGGTAATGGAATGGGTGAGGGGAGCCGTCGGGCGCCGCGAGTGGGTTCCGGCGATCTCCAACGCCCGACCCGACCACCACGATCACCCGCATCCGCACTAGAGCCGGGCAACGCGGACTATAAAATGACAGGATGGTTACCGAAGAGCGTGCTGCCGAGGTTCGGGAGCTACTCGAAAAGACGCGGGATTGGGCCGCCCGGAAGCCGGACGTAGTGGCGGTTGGCCTGGCCGGTTCCTGGACGCGCGGTGACGCCCGGATGGGTTCCGACGTGGATCTGATAATCCTCACCACGGCGAAGCAGGATTACCTCACCGATGAGTCCTGGGTGCGGGATCTCGGCGGTCTCCGGATAATAAGGACCGAGAAGTGGGGATCGACGATGACCGAGCGACGGTTCACTCTCCCCTCCAGCCTGGAAGTCGAAGCCGGAATCGCGCTACCGTCGTGGGCTTCGACCGAGCCATTGGACCCCAACCTGCCTCCCATAGTCCGGGAGGGTTTTCGTATCCTCTACGACCTCGAAGGGTTGTTGGCCCGTCTAGTGGAGGCGTGTCGTTGAGCCTGGAAACTTCTCCTGTTGTGAAGCGCATGGGGCATCATGGATCTCTCCGGCTCGCGTTCGAGCCTCGTAACGGCAAGACAGCACTAGCCGGACGCTATGCTTCGACACCTTTTGGGGCGGTAAGGGCCGGATATTCCGACAGTTCAGGGATGCCTGAGATTCAGGTCACGAACCCGTCGGGCGGTATATTGGGCGGCGACCGTTTGGAGATGGAGGTCTCGCTGGCGCCGTATTCGTCCGCGACCATACTCACCCAGGGGGCGACGAAAGCCTATCGGGGGCGGGTTGCGGACCAGCGCGCCGTCTTTGATCTTGGCAAAGGCGCGTTCCTCGAATATCTTCCGCACCATCTTATTCCTTACGCCGGGTCTAACTTCCGGCAAGTGTCCGAGTTTCGGATCGACGCGGACGCGGCGCTCTTTTGCTGGGAGGCTTTCGCGGCCGGCCGTGTCGCCCGTGGTGAACGCTTCGAGTACGAGAGTCTTTCCAACCGGACGCGCATCCTCAGAGAAGGAGTGCCGCGGGTAATAGATGGTTTCGATCTCTCCGGCGGAGGAGAGCCGTTCGGAGGCTACTCTTACATGGCCTCTTTCTACGTTCTGGCCCCGGCAGACCTCTCGCCGCTGGCTGACGAATTGCACGAGGCTTTGGGTGGGGCCGCCTCACTCGCTTCTGCGAGCGCCCCGTCTTACGGGCTCTGCGCGGCCCGGATATTCTCCGGCAGAGCACAGGAACTCTACCGGAGTCTGAACGCCTGCCGGGTTGTTGTAAGATCCTTCCTGGATCTCTCCCCACCACCGCGCGAGGTGTGGTAGCTTACTCTGGGGGAAAGAAAATTTACGTAAAGAGGTGTGAAAGTGAAGCTTTTCGAGAAGCTAATAGATCACCGTGAGGCCGCGCGTCTGGTGGGAGAGAACACTAAGCGGTTGCCGGCGGAGCAAGTGCCGCTGGAGGACGCCCAGGGTTTGGCGCTGGCGGAGGACCTGAAGGCCCGGTTCGATTCTCCGCCGTTCGATAACTCGGCGGTGGACGGTTACGCGGTGCGGAGCGCTGACGCCACCGAAGGACGTACTTTCGAGGTAGTGGACGAGGCCCCGGCTGGTCGCCCGGCACACAAGAACGTGGGCGAGGGCGAGGCCATCAAGATCTTCACCGGCGGCGTCATCCCCGAAGGCTCCGACGCAGTTGTGATGGTCGAAAACACCTCCGGATGGGGCGAAGAGTTCGAGTTAAAGAAAGCTGCGGCTGCTGGACAGAACGTGCGCCGGGGCGGCGAGGACGTGCGGAAGGACGACGTAATTCTGCGGGCTGGGACGGAGATCGGCGCGCCAGAGATCGCCCTGGCCGCGACCCAGGGCTACGGTATGCTACCCGTCTACCGGCGCCCGAGGGTGGTGGCGCTCTCCACGGGGACGGAGCTTGTTCCGCCGGGAGAGCGGGATCTCTCGCCGGGTGAGATCTACGACTCAAACTCTTTCGCCATCGTCGCCCAGGCCCGCGAGGCCGGGGCCGAGGCCCGACGGATCTCCGCCGCCTCCGACGAACCCGACGCGCTACGGAACGCCATCGAAGAAGCCCTGGCGGACGCTGACGTGGTAGTGACCAGCGGGGGCGTCTCCGTAGGTGAGAAAGACCTGGTGAAAGGCACCATGACCGACCTCGGCGTTCGTCAGGTTTTCTGGGGCGTCAAGTTCAAGCCCGGTAAGCCGCTCTTCTTCGGGGTTCGGGACGACGCCGGCGTCTTCGGGCTGCCCGGCAACCCGGTCTCGGCGATGGTTTGCTTCGACCTGTTCGTCCGTCCGGCCCTTATGCAAATGATGGGCCGCGAAGACAGAAAAAGGCCGCGCGTTCAGGTCTACTTCGACGAGGACGTCCACAACCGCTTCGGCAGGCTTCACGCGATGCGGGTCAGCCTCCAGAATACCGAAAAAGGGTGGCGGGCCGAGTCAGCCGGGGCGCAGGGCTCCGGGCTTGTCAGTCCGCTTACGAAGGCCGACGCCCTGGCTTTGATCGGCCCCGAGTCCGAGGTCCGGGCAGGGGAGACCGTCGAGGCGATAGTGCTGCGTGAGGAAGTCCTTATCAGAGAATTGGGGACGAAATCCACGGGCCGGATGGTAGAATCGAGAGGCTGATGTTCGAAACAGATTTCGAAGATAACGTCTTCCGCAGGCGGCTGATGAAGGAAGTCGCGCCGGGCCTTCCGGTACACTTCTCGTTCTACTCGCCTTCGGTAAAAGTCCAGGTCATGTATGCCGCCGAGCACCTGTGCGGTTCCAACGGCCGCTACATCGGCAACGGGGTGACTATAGAGTTCGTCCCGGAAGACTCGGCGGCGGTCGAGCGGGTCCGGGAGTTCGTCTGGTACTGGGAGGAACACAACGACTTTACGGGTGTTCGGAAGATCAACCACCTGAGGCGCGGCGTGGACCCGGAGAGCGTCGAGGGACTTCTGGAGCGGGTACGCGGCGTCGATCGGCGGGCCGCTGCAAAAGCCGCCGAAGCCGTGGACGCCGATGCGCTACGAGAGATGATAGATACGGAGGACGCCAAAGACCTCGCCCGCCTCCCCGGTCTCGGTGAGAAGCGCGCCCGTGGGATAGTAGAGTTCTACCGCAACGAGATGAGCGACCGGCGCTTTCTGTACGCTGCCAATCGGAACGACCGTTTCAGGGGACAGCCGGTTATGACCGAGTTGGACCTTTCGGATGACCTCGAAGGTCAGGTCTGGGACCACGCAGTAGAGGCGCAGCGGCTAGGGGACCCGGACCCGCTCAGCGGTATAGAGCCTCCGGGGCATACGACGGTCCGGAACGCGAATCTCCTGTACCCGGCCCCGATGACACCCTCTCTTATGGGCCGGGGCGTCTACCAGCCGGAGCAGGTCGAACTATTTGCTGAGACCCTCAAACGCGTGCTCATTGACGGGGAGAGGCCAGCGGGCGTGGATGACCTGCGGATACAGCGCGGTAAGGTCTTCCACACCGAGAAATTACCTGGAGTCGGGATGAAGACTCGGTCGCGGGTAATGGCGAGCGGATTGCTCGACCACGAGTATACCTACGAGAACCTGATCTCCATCCCCGGAGTAACGGAGGCCCAGGCCCACACCATCGCTGAAGCCGCGCGAACGGAGGTACGTGTCTCCTAGCCTCTACGGTTTCGTCTGGGAGAATGGGCCGGTCAGCCCCGAGGAGATAACCACCGGGTTGCTCGCCTTTCCGGGCTTGAACGGGAACGCCCGTGCCCACGTACAGAAGCTGGTCGGCAAAGACCCCCGCTTTCTCTGGGATCCGGACGGCAAGCTCTGCCTCTCGGACCCAGCATCACTCCCTCCAGAAGACGCGCCTTACGTGGTCTTCGATCTCGAAACATCCGGAGCCTCTGCCGCGAAGGGCGCGGGCATCACCGAGATCGGGGCCGTCAAGATAGTGGGCGGCCAGACCGTGGACCAATTCTCCACGCTCGTCAATCCCGGATGTCCCATAGACCCCTTTGTCGTGCGCCTCACCGGGATCACGGACTCGATGGTCGCCGACGCGCCGCCCGTTGAAGAGGCAATGCCGGGTTTCGAGGAGTTCGTGGAGGGTGCGGTACTCGTCGGCCACAACGTGAACTTCGACTTCTCGTTCGTCACGGCGGCCCGTGGTGAACCTCTGCCGAACCCGGTCCTCGATACGCTCAAGCTCGCCCGTACCCTGGTGCCGGGCTTAAAGCGCTACAGGCTCTCGTCGCTCGCGGCCCACTTCGGAGTCCACCAGGTCCCGAACCATCGCGCCCTCTCTGACGCGGCGGCGACCTCCGAAGTCTTGCTCCGTTTGCTAAAACTCCTGCGCTCCGCCGGGGTAAAGAGTGTCGGGGAGGCCGCGACCCTGAAAGGCGCTGGACGCGGGCGCATCAAACCGCAGAAGCAGCATCTGGCCGCCGAGATGCCCACCACTCCTGGTGTCTACTACTTCGTAGACAAACACGGCACCGTCCTTTATGTCGGCAAGGCGAAAGACCTGAAGGCCAGGGTTCGGACGTACTTCAACGGAGGTGACGGACGGCGCAAGGTCGCCCGGCTCGTCGAAGAAGTAGCCGAGGTTAGTTATACAGAGACACCTGGCGAGTTGCAGGCTCTCATCCTTGAGGCCCGCGAGATAAAGCGGCTCCTCCCGCGCTACAACTCCGTGGGACGGGAGCCGAGGGCCACCTGGTACATAAAGCTCGACCTGAACGAGCCGTACCCGCTCCCCGAACGCGTCCCGACCGCCGACCCGCAGGACGATGTAACCTATCTGGGGCCCTATCGGAGTGCTGGGGTTCTGGATACCTGCATCGAGGCGCTCGGCCGGGTCTTTCCGCTCAAACGGTGCTCTGGGGAAGACGAGGTCTGCTTCTACGGCCAGATGGACCGCTGCGCCCCGTGCATGGGAATGGGGGAGGAAGAGTACCGCGAAGAGGTAGTGGACGAGCTGTGCGCGCTCCTGAGGGGTGAGGGTGGTGAAGAGCATCTGGACGCGCTCGTTTGGGAACGGAAGCGGCTCGCGGAACAGTTGGAGTTCGAGGCTGCGGCGCGTTTGAGAGACCTCATCGCCGGGATAGAGCGTATACGTTTGACGCGGGCTGTCGTTAGCGCCGAGGGTGTGCAGGCGGTGGTCACTCCTTCCACGGAGCCCGGCATTGTAGAGGTCTTCGCGTTCTCCGAGGGAAACCTGATCTCCCACAGCGGCTTCGACGTGGGTGACTCTAGCGGTCTGAAACGCTTCGCCGTTGAAGCTCTCGCCGACAGCGAATATGCCGTCTCGGGAGGACCGGACGAGGCGCGGGTCGTTGCGGCCTATCTAAAACGGCGTTCGGCGGCGGTCGAGGCAGTGAGGTTGAGAAGCGCCGAAGACCTTCTGGAAGCCGTTGGGCGATTGACCGGGACGGGCGACAAAACCAATGTAGCCTCGCTAACATGATGGGTAGGATGATAAAATAGGCTCTATAGTGATTGCGATCAGTGGTCGCATAACAAGAAGCGAGTAGGTTATGGTTCAGGGCTTGCAGGGAATGACACGCAGGATCCTTCTGGTGGACGACGAGCCGTCGCTCCAGAAGATGCTCCTTCACGCCCTGGAGCGGGAAGGTTTCCAGGTGTTCGTCGCGGCTGATGGTGAGGAGGCTCTCGATGCCTTCAAGTCGTACGAGCCGCACCTCATCATCCTCGATATCATGCTTCCAAAGCTGGACGGTACGGAGGTTTGCCGTAGGATCCGCTCCCAGAGCGACGTGCCGATTATAATGCTCACGGCGCGGGATGACGAGATAGACCGGGTGGTCGGCCTTGAACTCGGGGCGGACGACTACGTTACCAAGCCGTTCGCGGTCCGGGAGCTCGTGGCGAGGATACGGGCGATAATGCGCCGGGTCTCGGTTCCGGCGGGCCAGCGGCAGGACGAGCTCAACTACGACAGCCTGAAGGTCAGTATCCCCAGCCGCCGGGTGGCGCTCGGGGGAGAAGAGGTAGACCTCACCTACACGGAGTTCGAGTTGCTGGTGACACTCGCCTCGAATCCGGGCCGGGTCTTTTCTCGCAGCGCGCTCCTTACGAGGGTCTGGGGCGATGAGTTCCGCGATGAGCGCACGGTAGACGTACACATCAGGCACCTCCGCGAGAAGATCGAACGAGACCCCCGCAACCCGGAGTTCATCCACACCGCCCGGGGTGTCGGGTATGTTTTCCGCTAGAAAGCACCTGCTCCGCCGCCGGCAAGACCAGGAACCCTGGAGCAAGAGCAAACGTGGTGTCAGGCCGAAACTCAGGGGCGGTTTCCGTCCCCGTGTCGGCATCCAGATCTGGCTCACGGCGTTGTTTCTGTTCGTCACGGCTTTCGCCGGTATAACCGCGTATGAACTGGTCCGGCCGATACTCTTCGAGACATTGAAGCAGGCCGGAGAGGCGAACTTCCGGCAGATGGAACAGCAGTACGAGACCATGGTCAGCAACAACCCCCGGATCTCCGAGCAGCGCATCAAGTCGTTCGCAACGAGCCGAGGTTTGCAGTGGGGAATCGTGCGAGCCTCGGACGGCGTGATGTTGGACGGCAACCTCGAAGACTGGTGGCCTGAAGTTGTCGAGAGGGCGGCTTCCACCGGAGATCCCGCCGATAACATCGCGCCTGTCGAGACGGGAGCCCGCAAAGGGGCGCAGCGGGCCACCTACGCCGCACCGATAGGGGTTCCCGGTGAGCAGGGAACGGTAGTGGTATTAAACCGGTACTTTACCGAGAGCGACGTCCAGAACGTGGACGCCGCCGTACGAAACATCAACCGCATAGCGATCGCGGCGGGACTCCTGGCGTTGCTCATCACGGGATTTTCCGGCTACGTAGTGGCTACCCTGATCTCCCGTCGGGTCAGCCGCCTGGGACTGGCCGCCGAACGTCTCGCTTCCGGCAACTTCGACGAGCGGATCGAGACGCGCATTGAGGACGAGGTGGGTGCATTGGGGGCGACGTTTAACTCCATGGCAGCATCGCTCCAGGGAGCATTTGGGCAGGTAGAGCAAGAGAAAGAGCGGGGACGGGCGATTCTCGACGGCATGACCGACGCCGTGATCGGGGTGGACGGCGACCTGAATGCGATCTTCATAAACCCTCGCGCCCGAGAGCTTCTCGACGCCTCTAGCCACGAGTTCCACACCCGGCTCCAGGAAATCCTTGCCAAGACTCGCAGCGAAGGTCCCATAACCGAGCCCGAGTTGGAGGCCGGGAGCCGCCTGATCGAGGTTCGGGCCGCGCCGCTGGAGGATGGTGCGCTCGCCATCCTCCGGGACGTCACCCAGGAACGGCAGGTGCAGCGGGCGAAGACCGAGTTCATAGCCACCGCCTCCCACGAGCTAAAGACTCCGCTCGCCGCCCTCTCAGGCTATTTGGAGATGCTCGAAGATGAGCAGGACGAAGAAACGCAGGCCGAGTTCCTGGAAGAGATGGGGATCCAGACCCACCGCTTGAAGGAGCTCGCCAAGACCCTACTCGACCTCAGCCGCCTGGACGCGGACGCCGTAATCTTCAGGAGCGAGGAAGTGGATCTCGCCGATCTCTTGTACGAGCTCCGGCGCGATTTCGGCTACACGGGCCGTCCGGTAAACGTCCATGCGGAGGAAGGCGTGCCGCCGGTCGAGACGGACCACACCCAACTCCACCGGATGCTCACCATCCTCGTGGATAACGCCCTCAAATACTCTGGCCCGGATGCGCCCGTGGATCTCGGGCTCTCCCGCGAGAACGGCCAGGCGGTCATAAACGTCACCGACAAAGGTTGCGGCATCCCGGAGACGGAGTTGCCGTACATATTCGACCGTTTCTATCGTGCCCAGGGCTCTTCCCGCGCCGACGGCACCGGGCTCGGCCTCGCGCTGGCGAGCGAGATCATGGATCACCTCGGTGGCGAAATACACGTCGAGAGCGAGCCGAACGTCGGCAGCACGTTCTCGATAGCCCTGGACGTAGCCGAGGAAAACGGCGAAAACGGGCATGACGAACGGATCTGAACTTCTGGCGATTTTGCTCAATTTTCGTACCTATTTTTCGAGGATTCAGGGAGTAAAATATAGTTGGGGCAGCGAAAGTCCGTGGTTTCTCCCCCCTCCCCGGGCGACTAGCTGCCCCTCTTAGAGACTTAGAAGAACTGGGGTATCCCGAAAAAGTTCAACAAGGGGCGGACAAATCCCAGGATGAACGATAAGGGTGAGTAGCCTGAGGGGGCGAACCAGAGTAGCGCTACGAGCCCCAGCAGGATAAACGGCCCGTACTGATTCATGAAGTTCACGAAGCCGTCCAGGGAGCGCGGCAGGAACGGGAAGATTATCTTCGAGCCATCTAGTGGGGGAATCGGGATCAGGTTAAAGACGAAGAGCAGCGCGTTTATGAACGCCATCCCGACCACGGCGATCAGTAAAGCGCCGTCCTGAAACACCGGGAAGCGGACCAGAACGGCGCACGCCAATACGATGAGCAGGTTTGATGCCGGGCCGGCCAGCGCCACGGCCACGGGACCGAACACACCGCCTCGGAGCTTGGAGGGCATTATCGGGGTGGGCTTCCCCCAGCCGAAACCGGCCATCAGGATCATCAAGGTCCCGAGCACGTCCAGGTGTGAGATGGGATTGAGCGTTACGCGCCCCTGACGGTACGCTGTATCGTCGCCCAACTTGTAGGCTGAGTAAGCGTGGGCTGCCTCGTGTAGCGTGATGCCCACCACGAAGCCAAGGATTATCGCCACCGCGAGGGCCGGAAGTTGTTCGAAGAGACTAAGGATCATGGACGGACCTTATGATACACCCTTACGACCGCCGGACCGCGTCTCTAGCTGACTTGAAGGGCGAATACGGTTACGTGGTTACCGTTGCCTCCCGTATACGAGGATAGTTGAGGGTCGAGAATCGCAGCCGAGTCGGCCACCGTGCCGAGCAAGGTCATGCCGGCGTCTACGGGGCTCCCCGGTCCCACGTCACCACTCGGGTCCCGTACCAGGGATACGTACACGCGTACGTCGGGACGGGAAGTCGGTTTTATCTCGATAATGTTGGCGTTCTGCAGCGTGGGATCCGGCCGTATAGCCGTTACGACACCGGATACCGGGGCGTAGACCTCGGCGCCGGCTTCGGCTCCCACATCGAGCGCTCCTGTACGAGGACCCTCTCTCTCCTCCCGGTCCATGACATAGTAACGGATGTCCTCCGGTGTGCCGCCGAGGCCCAGAAGTCCCAGCAACGGGTTCGCGGAGAGGTTCTCACCCCTGGGGTTGAGCTCTAGCAGGCTCTCACCCTCGGGATGATAGCCGAGGCCGGCAAGATTTTCGGGACGTACCGGCGTCGATACCTCGACGTCCAGCGCTTCGGCCAGCACGGTGTCGGGCTTGGCGTTGTTCGGGTCAACGGGCAGAGGCCGCTCCGCCGCCCCGGAACTCTGCGCCACTACCGCGAAGACTATAGCGATCACCCCAACACAGGCCAGTGCCGCCAAAACGGCTCTCCTGTGTTTCTGAATCTTCCTAACGTAGTCCTTGACCGGACTTAGTATGGTGCGCGCGTCACGAGACTTGTGACGTCCGTGCTTGGTTCTCATGGGCGGGGGCGGGGTGCTGGCATGTTGATGGCTACGAGAGCTGCGGGGACGCTTTGAAGCCTCTCGCTCCTCTCGCCTCCGGCGGATATCCTGAATCCTGTGTATTTTCCCCCCACTCATAGACGGGACTGAATTATACAGAGCGGTGTCGAGACTGTAAACCGGCCCCACGATCGCGTGGCCTGCGGGTTAAACTAACGGACGGAAGCGCGAAGAGTGTCACGTTCCTAAACTAAGTCGATCCTGACCGTCCGAGGAGCTGGATTGGGCCTGCCGCAAAGAGAACCTCGTGACCCCGTCTCTTACAAGGAGTCTCTCCGTCAGCTACTAAACCCCCTGGTATCGCTGCTCTCCACGATGCGGGTCCGTCCGGATACCCTGACCTTCCTGGGGTGGGGTTTGTCCATCTTCTCCGCGGTTCTTTTCGGGATGGGTTACATAAAGAGCGCCGGGGCGGTTATGCTCCTCGCCGGGCTCTTTGACGCGCTGGACGGCGCCGTCGCCCGCCGGACCGGCCTTATAAGCAGCTTCGGAGCATTCCTGGATTCCACCCTCGACCGTCTCTCCGAGTCGGCGATCTTCGTCGGCATCATCTTCTTCTACGCTTCCGCGGCACGCCCGTACGAAGCCCTGTTGGCCGGGACGGCCATGACGTTCTCGCTTCTGACCTCCTACACTCGCGCGCGGTCCGAAGGGCTCGGTGTGAAGTGTGAGGTCGGCATCCTCGAACGCGCCGGGCGGGTCGTCATTCTCTCGGTTCTTTCCCTACTCGGGTTCGTGACGGCCGGCGTGGGGCTAGTGGCCGTCGGTGCCCTGGTTACAACAATACAGCGTATGCTCCACGTTCACCGTGCAACCAGATAAGCGCCTCCTCCCGCCGGACTATCGGGCAAAGGTCTCCCACGAAGCCTCCCGTTTGTCCCGCCTTATACGGGAAGCCGGACACCCGGCCCCGCTCGGAGATCCCGCCTCCGGCATCCTCATACTCCTCGAACAACCCGTCGGCCCTCGCGTCGTGGAGGCCCTAAGCCTGAGCCTTCGATCCCTGGAGTTGTCCGAAGCGTACGTGACCTGGGCCTGCACGGGCTCTCTTCTGGAGGAGATATTCGTCTCCCAACCCACTGCGCTAGTCGCGGTCGGTCCCGGCGCCTCCCAGGAGATAGACGGACTGGGCTATCCTCTGGCCCGCCAGCCGTTTTCCGAGGCCGACCTCGGAAACTGGTTTACCTGGACGAGGGGTACATCGGGGCTCTTGTTGCCTTCCCTGTCACAGGCTCTCGACGACGACGCTTCGAAACGGCGCTTTTGGCGCGCCTTCCTCTCGCTCCGAGCCATGAACTCCTCCGCACGCTGAGTAATCGTGGAGAACTTACCCTGGAAAAAGATCGTCAGAACCTATCCGAAATTGTGCCTGCAAGCATAAAATTTGCCTGCAAACTGCTACAAAGTACCCGTTTTCGTCAGGTTGCAGGCTTGCGCACACGTTACAAATATTAAAAATTGTTAAGTTTTAATTTCGTACAAGAAACTGTCATTCCCTTTATTTAAGCCAAATTCCTATTTCGGGTTAGCTTTGTGTAACAAGCCGGGCGTTGCGCAGAGCAGGTTGTTTCTTTTAGAGTTCTCGACTTAGGAGGGGGGATTCTCCATTGATCCCCTTTGAAAAAGACATATACGATACGGGGAGGAGCCTGGACGTATGCCTCGAAGGGCGAGTTTGGTCGTATTTCTCAGCATCGCCAGCGCGCTGTTTTTGATAACCGGAGTATCCGCCGGAGCGGCGCAGGATGATGACAAGCAGTCTAAAAGGGCCGATGTAAAAAGCGCCCAGGAACGTTTGATGCAGGCTCGGATGGATCAGAGCGCTGCATATCAGTCTTACAATTCCGCCCTGGCTGAGTTGAACCAATTAGACGGTGAGATAGCTGAAACTGAGAAGGCGCTCCAGGATGCCGAGGAACGTCTCGCCCAGGCCCAGAAAGAGTTGGAAGACCGGGCTTCGCAGGTCTACAAGAGCGGCAACGTCGCTTTCATGGACGTTCTCGTAGGGGTGGACGAGTTTTCCGATTTCGCAACCCGCGTAGACCTCTGGATGGAGCTTTTGGAGAAAGAGCGGATCGAGTTTGATGAAGTTCGCCAGGCCAGGGAGGAGCTCGAGGCCAGGAAGAACAAATTGGAGACGCAGCGCGCGCAGCGGGCCGAGACCGTAGAGGCGGCCATAGACCGCAAGGAACAGGCCGAGAACGCCGAGGCCGACGCGCAATCTTACCTCGACTCGCTGAGCGGTGAGCTTCGCTCGCTTATCCAGGCGGATCAAGCCCGCCGGGCCGAGGAAGCCCGTGCCAATGCCGAGAAGCTCCGTGAGAGGTTCGCCGCCCAGGCAGCTGAGGCTCCGGAGCCTCCGGAACCGGCTCCCCAGGCCGCACAGCCTAAGGAACAGCCTAAGGAACAGCCTAAGGAACAGCCTAAGGAACAGCCTAAGGAACAGCCTAAGGAACAGCCTAAGGAACAGCCTAAGGAACAGCCTAAGGAACAGCCTAAGGAACAGCCTAAGGAACAGCC
>JBGTJJ010000042.1:0-129707 GCA_041745215.1 Rubrobacteraceae bacterium
GGTGGAGTTGCGCTCGGTGGTGTTGAAGCCCTTATCGTAGAAGTCCGTGAGGTAGGTGGGCTGCATGATGGCCTTGTCGGCGTGGCCGACCTCGAAGAGGTCGTGCATCATGTCCTCTTTGGAGTACTTGCGGTACTTGTCGTAGTCCCACACGTACTCTTCGGGGCTGAGGTTCTTGTGGTAGTCGTAGAAACAGTTTATGAAGCCTTCGCCGTACCTGTTGATCGTGTTCTCCGGGCTGGCGTCCCAATAATGGACGTGCCCGTCCACCACGAAAAACTTCTCGCCGTCTTTTTCGTACAAGAGATCTCCTCTCACTCTCGGATACGCCGCTCCCCAGCCGAACGTATCCCCGGTGTCTACGCATAAACCGGGCAAGATAAAGTGTTTACCCGGACCTTAGAGGTTGCGCGAATCCTCGAACCGATTCTCTCCTTTCCCAAGGTTTGAACAGCCTCAATTATAGGGTCAACCCCCGACCCGGGGCAACTAGGTCCTCCGCTTTCCGACAATGTAAGAAAAACGTCGGGGGATGGGGACGTGGGCATCGACCCTGTATAGACTGTTGCAAGCGAGGGAGGTTTGCCGGGGGACACGACGGTCTTCCGCCACCGCCCATCCGTGAAAGGAGCCGAGGATGCTCGGGGATCACGCGAACAGGCACACGAAGCCCAGGGAGTTCGGGGAGCGCACCCTCAAGGCGGGCAGGATGCTTCACATGTGTCACGAGAACGGGACGGAGGACCCGTGGAACACCGTGGCGATGGCGGTCTGCGCCTTCGAGGGCCTGCACACCAAGGACGGTTGGGAGTACCTCCTGATGAACCGCCGGGACATCGAGGACATCGCCCGTCTCTTCGAGAGATCCACCTCCCCGGAGGAGTTCCGGGACGGGCTGTTGGAGCTCAAGGAGCGGGGCTGACGCGGCGGCTGGGCGACGGTTGGCCGGGCCCGACGGGCGTCCGGGTACGGGGGGACGTGTGGCGTCTCGTGAGGAGAGCAGGTCGGAGGTACGCGGGGCGCTCGCCCGGCTGGGATGGGAGGTTCGGGCGGGGGATGCGTCCTCCGGAGCGGTCATCGGGGGGCACGGCAAATACTACCTGATGGTCAGCTTCGGGGACGATGGCCCTACGTCCGTGATCATCTCCTACGTCGGAGGCGGCGGCGGGCTACTCAGCCGCGGGTGGCCTGGATTGGAACGCCTCCCGACCCCCCAGAAGGTCATCCGGACGCTCTCCCAGAAATCGTAAAGCGCCTAGGGCGTTTCCCCGGGCTTACTGCGAAAACCCCGGTCGGCCGCCTGATCCTACTCGTCTACTGGCAAGGCCGGGCCGAAGGCGATGAGACCCGGGTACCCGGTTGCGACGAGCGGCGTAGATGCCGGAGAGGGTCTCGATCTCCTGGGCCAACAGAGGCCAGTCGTGGGTGCATCCCTACGGTTCGCCGGTGGAGCCGAGGGTCTCGAAGTCTCGCCGTGGGATCCTACTCCCTCGCGCGCCGCCGCCGCACGAGGGTGGCCGGCCCACGTTAGCGAACCGGCCACCCTCTTACAAATAAGCGTTGGTTCAGCGAGGAGCTATTGCTTTACCTCTGGTAGCTCGAAACCGATAGCCTCGGCGGCATCTTCGGGGTTGGCGAACAGGAGTACGCTGTCGTCCTGTTTCACCATCCGCCCGTAGTGGGTAGACGTCTCGATCTCGAAGTCCTCTGGGCTGAATTCTTCCACGCCCAGGGCCTCGGCTATCTCGTCCATGTCGAACACGAGCTTATCGTCGGAATCGATCCGGATCATGGCCGGGTACTTGACGACCTCTACACCTTCTTTCTCCTCCATTAGCTGGGCGATGGCGTTGCCCTCGACGCTGGCGCTCATCGTTACCCCACACCTGTTCGACGAGGTACGATCGTTCTCAAACTGTTTTGGCTGCTCGCTCACGCTTTCACCCCCTCTGGTACTTGTAGTCCGAGTTCGGAGAGTAGCTCCTCGAAACGGTTCTGGACCTTCTCGAAGGACTCCTCGAAACTTACGGGCTGATGCTCCGGCTCGGACCAGATGGGTTCGAGCCCTTTGGCCGCCGCCATGCTGTAGGGAACCCACTCGTCGAGCCACTCCTGCATGAGCTGCCGGTTCTGGTCGCCGTGTTCTTCGTCCTCTAACATATCCTGCATCATATCTCTGGTATAGGCGAGGTCGCGCTCGTTGAACTCCCTCTCACTAACGCCGATCAACGTAGGCGTCAGGGAGTCCCCGTGCAGCGGAGCGAACCGCATCACGAACTGACTGCGGAATAGCTCGCCGACCAGCGGCTCGAAGACGATGTTGGAGGCGAACGTGGTCTCTGCCCAGTCCGTGGCGTTCATTATGCGCTCGACGTTCTCTCGCACACCCTGCCACGCCGGGTCTTCCATCCAGGCTTCCTTGTGCGCCGTAGGATTAAACTCCTCTTCGGAGAAGATCTCGCTAAGCTCCAGATTGTACAGAATGATGTCCTGGGCGGTACGCAACTTGTGCATGCAGTTCACGGCTATGGCGTTGTTGTGCATGTTGCTCATGGCGGCCCGTTGCGCCGGCATAAAGACATACATCCCGAGACCCTGGTCGGCGTGCGACCAGGTGCTTACGTGCCGGGAAATGATGTCGAGCCAACTCTTGTCCCAGTTCTCGAATATATTCTCGGACTTGGCGTTCTCGATGCTCTGCTGGATCTGGCGTATGGAGTTTGAGTTGTTGACGTAGTACGTCTTCTCCCACTCCTCGTTGGGATCGCGGAACCGATGCCAGTCGGACGACTTTATCTTGGTCCAGTTGGCGTCGTACCCGATATCCCCGTTGGCCCAACCCAGGATCCAACCCTGAGTAAGGTACTTGTCGGGGTCGGGCTGAACATCGACCGTGACGTCCTCATATTTGGTGGCGCGACGCCCCTTGGGCGTAAAGTAGTTGTAGGATCGACTATCAGATCCCGCGAAATCGGCCGCGCCCGCTTCCGCATCCGTCAACCGAATTGGGGGTAGACTCCTGGTTCCCCTTCCTGCTCCTTCGGTAATTGCTCTCTCTTCACTCACAGACAGCAACCTCCTTTCCTTTCATTGCTGCACTATTGCCTCTATTGGATTCCGGCGTGTGGCACTTTTGTTTCCCCACTACGGTGCTACACACACTCTAACTCGACCTTAGGCGCCCTCCTCTCTCCTTTACCATTGTTCTAGTCAACCGAACCTAACCTTCGACTTTGCCGTGGAAATCCGGGCCGCTTTCTACTCCCTGTCCCATCGCTTCTTCCCCCTGCTCCGCTCCTTCTTCAGTGTGCGAAGTCTGGGTAAACTTGTCGAAGTAGATGTGGTCTTCTTCGATGCCCATTTTCATAAGCACCGGCAACGCGGCGTCGATCATGGGCGGCGGACCAGCCATATAGGCTTCCATCCCGCTCAGGTCGTCCTCCCGTCGCTCTATAACGTCCGTGATCAGACCAGTCTCCCCGTCCCAATCGTCATCCTCATCAGGCTCGGAGAGTGCCGGCACGAACGTAAATTCTCCGGGCAACTGCTCCCCTATCTCCTCCATCTCGTCGAGGTAGAAAAGGTCTTTTTTGGCCCGCGCCCCGTAGTAGAAGGTTGCGTTGCGGTCGATGCCGTTCTCGACCATGTGCCGGAGTATGGACAGGATCGGCGCCGTGCCGGAGCCGCCTCCGATAAAGATGATGTCACCGTCGGACTTCTCGCGCAGCGTGAACACCCCGTAAGGCACGCTCATCGTCATTTGATCCCCGACCTGGAGTTTTTTATCCAAAAGGTCCGACGAGAATCGGCCATCCGGGAAGACCTTGATGATGAACTCGGCGCGCTTATCAGTGGCCGGAGTGTTGGACATAGAGTAGGCCCGGTGTTCCTGGGTACCCGGAATATAGAGCTCGGCATACTGTCCGGGGATGAATTGCATCTCCGGCGGGTCAACCAGCTTGAGCACCAGACGCCTGATGTCGTGGGTTAGCTCTTCGATTTCCTCGACCTCGGTACTTACCCGCTGGAGGGGGATGCCGGTCTGGAGCATATCCTCGTGGTAGGCGATGAGCTCCACTTCCAGGTCGCTGTAGGCGTGAGAACGGCACAGGAGGACGAAACCTTCCTCTTCCTCGTACTCGTTTAGGGCAAAGGTCGAGAAAGGGTCCATCTCCATATCACCGTCCAGCAAGAATGCCTTGCACGCCGCGCATTGGCCTTCCTTGCACCCGTGCATAAGCATTACTCCGTGCCGGAACGCCGCATCCAGCACCGTCTCGTCTTCGTCCACTTCGATCTCGATGTCGACCGGGTCGAAGTAAACTTTGTGTTTCTCTCCCATGTCTTTGTCCCTTACCCCGTTGATAGTGTGCTACCCGTATTGTCTACGGTTGCTCTGTCACGTGATCCTATATACGGTAGATAACCCGGTCAAGCATATAACATGAATGTTTTTCCAACATATACGGAAAGAGGCGGCCGGGAAGTTCCCGGCCGCCTCTTTCGAGCATCTTTGTCAACCCTAAATGGGGCCGAAGATGTTAGTAGCTGGCGTTAATGGTGAAGCCCTGCTTGTACTCCTCCATATGCTTCTCGCGCTCGTCGTCCGACATCTCGTTAAGCAAGATGTTCGGGCTCTGAAACTCGATGCCCCGGAGGTTGTCCGTGGTCCACATCTTGTCCTGCTCGAAGATGACGTGCGGCTGCGGGACCAGGGTTTTGCCATCGTTTCGGACGTAACCGAGATCGTGAACGATGTCGGCCAGATCCCAACCGTGGTACAAGGTCTCCCACTCGCGCTTGCCGGTCATCTTGCCCATGGCGGGCGTCGGACGGCCCTGGTACTCGTCGCGGAAGGCGACCGTATCGGTCCAGTGGCACCACTTGGAGCAGTAAGTCCTCCACTGGTCGTCCACGTAGTCCATGACGGTATCTTCGCGGATGAGGCACGGGACCATGCAACTCCAGCAACGGTGTGGATACACGTAGCCGGTGTCCTCGAAGGCTATCGGCTTGTGGCCGTTAGGCTCGGAGAGCGAGCTGTAGTGCTCCCACCACTTGCCGAACTTGTCGTACCAGCCCGGATACTTGTGCTCGAACCACTCGAAGTCTTCCTCGGTCATCGGGTCGATGCGCCAGTAGTTGACCATCCAGCCGGTTGCGAAGAACTGGGCCACGTGATGGTGATAGAAGCCCTTGGAGATCCTCTCCCAGCCGTCCTCGATAACCTCGTGCGGGACCTTGAGACCGTACTTCTCCAGCGGGACCAGGTAGCTACGATAGTAGTCGTCGTAGTACCAGCGGCGCCACATCTCGGCGTAGCTCTCGCGGTCCTGGCGGCGGTCCTTGGTACCGTAGTCGATGAACGTGCCGATGGCGGCGTCCACGACAGCGTGCTGGTTCCAGAGAGAGTAGATCAAGTCCCGCTCTATGAGGTCCTTGTTCTCATCGTTCGCCAGCGCCATGAGCAGCGTGCCGTAGCCGTTGTTCATGTGCCGCGACTCGTCGGACTGGACCGAGAGGAAAACGGTCGGCAGTAGGTAGTCGCCGTTCGCCGCAGCCTCGGAGGGCATAGCCACGAACAGGGTGTTCGTAAACGCCGTCTCCGCTACCACCTGCAGGTAGATGTTGCAGGCGGTGATCGCATCGCCCGTAATGAAGCCCTCGCCGAACTGACGGCCGATGGTACCGGCGTAGTTGTTAGAGAAAGCCTTCTCGGTGATGTCGAAGCCCGCCGGATCTATGTAGTTCCTCATGTACTCGCGCTTGAGGTTCATCTGGATCGTCGAGTGGCGTACCTCGTCGATCATCTGGAACGCGAGCCCGTTGTGGATCTCCGGATTCGGCACTGCCTCCGTCAACAGCGGCATGGCCCGTGCGGCGGAGATCTCCGGGAACGGAATGATGCTCAAAAAGAGCTTCTGCCACTCCATCCATCGCGGCTGCACCTGCCGCCACATGTTCCCGCGGACGGCGCCGTCGATGGCGCCGTACACCCGATGGTCCTTCTCCTCCTGCATCGGGAAGTAAGACTGCATGACCTGCTTCATCGGGTCTTTCTGCCCACCGTTGTCAAGCTTGTAGTCGGTCTTGTACTTCGGATCCTTCGTGACGAAGGTCGGCTCCCAGGATAACTCCTGGATCTTATTGTGAGCCTTGGTAACGCTTCTGCGTGCCACTACTCTGTTGCCTCCTTTCAGACAAACTGTTTCTACCTGTCCCCAAAAGATCGATCTTCCCTTGCACCCCCTTATGATGGGTGACTTAACCTAGTGCGACTATAATAGTTTTGTGACATGAGCCAGAGCAAGTACCAGAAGGCACTTTTTCCAACAATGTGCGAAACTTCACGGAAAGTTGGAATTTTGCCTTGCGTGTGGCATGCTTTGTAAACGAGAATTGGGATTAAGGAGATGCTTTCCCCGGAAAGCTTACAGGTTCTTAAAGGGTGATTGTTAGTGGAATCGAGCCGTTTTGAAAGCGGTAGGGTCGTGGACCTCTCAGTTAGTGGTCCACACGTAGGTCCCAAGTTCAAGAGCGTGCGCAGGGCGCTCAGGATCATGGATCTTATCAGCCAGCGAGGGGAAAGACTAACCGCCAAACGCATAGCGCGAGAGTTGGGTACTAGCCTCTCTAGTTGCTACTATCTGCTGAACATACTCGCGGATGAGAAATACATCGAGAAGGTTCCTCAAGGTGGCGGATATAGGATCGGTCCAACCATCACCGCGCTTCATGAATGCCGTTACGAGAACAGCCTCGACGTTCAGGTCGAATCGGTCATCGAGGAACTGGCGCTGCGGGCACAGAGGCAGGCGTACCTCGCAGTGCTTATCGACGGGGAAGTGACGGTAGCCCAGGTGAAAGCGCCGCCGGAAAGTCCTCCGGCGGGAGTTAGTCAGGGATTTCACGGAGCTTCGCACGCGCTGGCCCTGGGCAAAGTGTTGTTGGCCGGCATGGGTTCCGAGTACGTACAAAAGCATATAGACGACCATGGTCTGGAGGCTTTCACGCCACGGACGATAGTACATCCCACCCAGTTGCACGCGCAGTTGAACAAGGTCCGGATGGTCGGGGTGGCGATGGACTTCGAGGAGTTCGCGCAGAACCTTTGCTGCGTGGCGGCGCCCGTGAAGAACAACAAAGGCGAAGTACAGGGAGCTATCGGGCTCTCTACCACGACCCGGCGCATCGGCAAAGAAGGGCAGCACCTGATCGAACTGGTCCAGTGGGCGTCCGCCGAAGCCACAACGTTACTCGAAAAGAGTTCCTAGTCGTCATAAAAACGATAGTCCTGGAATTCATCTAAAGCTTTTCTTGAAAGGAGGAGGGAATGCCCCGACTGGAAGTGGAGGGTGCGGAAGCAGTCGATGTCGAGGAAGGCAAGCGGCTGGTCCTCGCTATCGAAGAGGACGCAGACGTAGACATCCAGCACCAGTGCGGCAGCTACGCCCATTGCACCACCTGCCGCGTCGAGTTCCTGGAGGGTGAGCCGGAGGATATGACCCAGGCGGAGATGATGGCGCTCCAGATGCGGGATCTCTTGGGGAAAGCCCGGTTATCGTGCCAGATCCTCTGCGAAGAAGATATGAAGTTGCGCGCGATGTTGACCGTGAGCGGCAGCAACGCCAACAGCGCCGGCGGGAAACCCGAGGAAGAAATCACCCCCGAACCCGTTTGGATAGAGAGACCCTACTAAAGAAGGACCGTAAGCCAGGATTTTCCTCCATTGCGGTTCAAGTACCGGTAACGTGCTCTGTATGCGAGGGTACGCCCGGAAATCCTGTAGCTGACCGAATGGCGCCTAGTATCGCTTCCTGCATGGCGCGCGCACCCCAGGCTCCAACGACGTCCGGGGCCGTGTCTATCTCCCCGACGGAGGCGGCAAAGACTACGTCACCATCCACGCTGGTGTGAACAGGGTGGACGGCGCGGGCCAGCCCGTCGTGGGCCATCTGGGCGACTTTGGTGGCCGCCGGTTTGGAGAGGCGTGCGCTCGTGGCCACGATCCCGAGAGTGGTGTTCTGCCCCCACCGCATCCTGTCTGCGGCTTGAGGCATCAGCTCTTCGCTATCCGCGAGGGTCCCGTCTTCGCGCCGGGGACCGGCCAGGATCCCACCCCGCTCATCCCTCACGTCCCCAACGGCATTTACGACGGCCACGGCGCCTACGATGAGTCCGTCACCGAGGTCCACGGAGGCGCTCCCAAGGCCGCCTTTCATGGCTGCTTCGAGGCCGAGCATCTTGCCGACCGTGGCCCCGGTCCCCGCCCCAACGCTTCCCTGCTCGAACTCGCCGCTAAGAGCCGCCGCTGCGGCTCTGTAGCCCATACCGGCATCGGGGCGGGCATCGGGAGAGCCGGACATAAGGTCGAAGATCACCGCCGCCGAGACGAGCGGTATCTTCGCCACCCCGACGTCGAGGCCGACGCCTTTTTCTTCGAGGAACTTCACTACGCCGTCTGCAGCGGCCAGTCCGAATGCGCTGCCGCCGGTCAGGAGCAAAGCATGGGTGTCGCGCACGATGCCGATAGGGCTCAGGCGGTCCGTCTCTCGGGTTCCGGGTGAGGAGCCGCGCACGTCTACCCCCACCACTGCGGAACGGTCGAAGAGTACCGCCGTGCAGCCGGTCAAACCTTCGTGGTCAGTGGCGTGGCCCACGAGCACACCTGGCACGTCACAGAGGTTGTTCAGCACTGCGTCCAGAGCGAGGTTATGACGGCTCCAGTTCTTCGATCTCCGACGGCTCGATGCCGGGGTTTTCACGGGCCAGGTTGCCGAGTGGGACCATCTCCTGGTCGCTGCGTTTCTCCCCGAACTGGACCAGCACCGAGTCCTTCACCATCGAGTAGTCCATGACCTTGCCTTCCCGGCCTTCTAACTTGACGGTCGAGTTCTTGAAGGGCGCGCGCTCTTTGAACTCTTTGTAGGTGTCGTGCTCGTAGCGCATGCAGCACTTGACCTCACCGCAAGAACCCATGATCTTCTCGTTCGGCGTGACACCTTGTTGTTTGGCGATCCGCACGTTCACCGGACCCAGACTGCGCGCGCCGCTCCAGACGGCGCAGCAGAGGGGCAGGCCGCAAGTATCGCAGCCGCCGACATCTCCGGCCCTCTCTATAAAAGTAAAGCGCCGGAGCACCACGCGGGTGTCGAAGGCGCGCTGAAGGCCGTCTTTTACCGGGCGGAGATCCGGCTCGACCTCCGTCTGGTATTTGACTTCTATGTGCGTGCCGTCCAGCGACACGTCACACCCGATAAACTGGACCTCAACGATGCGATGATCTCGCGCTATCTTCCGGGCCTCCTCCCGGACCTCCCGAGCCAGCTCCCGTTTCTCACGCTCGTCGCGTTCATCGTCTTCGGTAACGATTCGCAGGATCTCGTAGGGCTGGACGTAGGGCTCCCGGCGTCTGGGAGTCAGAGAGACCAGCCCGATCAGGTTTCCGTGCTCGGTCTCCAGAACGACTTTGTAACCTACCCGAAGGTCGAGTTCTCGGGCGTGGCAGAGCTTCGGCACCCGCCAGCCGGGGACGCGGACGTCTACGAGCCGGGGGAGTGTTGTAGTACTCTCTGCCGTATCTGCGATAGCGTAACCTCCAGGATCGCCTCCAGGGCGACATTATACGTGAGGCCGGCCTTCGATTCCCCTACCTTCAAAGCCGCACCGGCCCAATCCGCCTCAGGACGCGCCCGGACGTGGCGACGGATCTCCTCAACCCGGTCCACGTTCGCCACAAGATCCTCCGCCCCAACGCTCAACAAGGCCGCGTCCCGGTAGACCAGTGAGATGAGATCCAGGGCCTCCAGAAAGGCTCCGTCCCGCGCACCCCGCCCAGCCCGCTTCGCCCCATCCTTAGCCCGCCGGTCCGGCTCATCGAACCTCTCCAGATACGCCGCCTCCTTCGCGGCCCCAACCGACTCGGCCCGCTCCAGGATGACGGAGGCGGCCTGATGCCGGCGCTCGAAATCCGCATCGTAGGAGAACGCAGCCTCGAATACGGCCTCCCGCAACTCTCGAAGCTCCTTTTCCCCGGCATAACGCAGAGAGAGACCTACACTCCCGCGACCGAGCGAGGCCGTGAGGTCCGGCTCGGCAACACCCTGTTCTTTCAAAAAGTCAGCCACCTCGGCTACTGGAACAGGATTGAAGCGAATAGACTGGGCCCGCGAGACGATGGTCGGCAAAACTCCCTCCCGCGAAGCCGCCAGTAACACGAACACGGCCCCACCCTCCGGTTCTTCGAGCGTTTTGAGCAAGGCGTTGGCGGCCTGTACGTTAAGCGTAGCCGCCTCAAGTATAAACACCCGGCGCTCGCCTTCGAACGGGCGGCTCGCCGCCTGCCGCACGACGTTCCGCACCTGACCGATGGTCGTGAAAGCGCCCTCCGGCTCCAACTCGACGAGATCCGGGTGGAGCCCCCGGCGGGCACGTTCCTTGGCCTCCGCATATCCACCGGCAACCAGGGAGCTTCCGAACCTGCGGGCGACCGTCCGCTTGCCTACCCCAGCTGGTCCGTGGAACAAGTACGCGTGAGATACGCCGGTCTCAAGGCCGTGCCCCAAACGGCGCAGCACGGCCGAGTTACCGACTATACCGTCGAATGTGCCTGCTTCAGTCTCTATCGCCCCGCCTCAAGGTAGATCCCAGGGATATACCGAGCGCTATCCCGATGCCAATACCGATAGCCAGGTTGTCCATCGCGACTCCGACACCGGTTCCTATAGCAATACCGGCGCCTATTCCCAGGGCAAGCCCGTTGTTGTGTCGATCGTTGTCCGGTCCCTGCGCCAACTTTTTCTCCTAGAAATCCTAGAACTTCAGCCCTCTCACCGAGTATAGTGGAGGTTTCGAATGCCATCTACCACCCGCTGGGCAAGTTCTTCAGGCGGCAAGGTTGCGTCGAGCGCTTCGATCCTCTCGGGTTCGAGTCGCAGCAACTCCTCGAACCCTTCCTCCACCCGCTGCATGAACTCCGCACCGATACGCTCGATCCGGTCAAGCGCCGCTCCCGTATTCCTGGCGCGCCTTTCGCGTTCGTCCGGGTCGAGGCGCATGTAGAATGTTTTGTCCGGCACGACCTCGCCGACGGCCCAGGAATTGAGATCCCTCACCTCCTGGGCGCCGAGACCACGCCCGAAACCCTGGTAGGCCACGCTGGAGTCCAGGTAGCGCTCACAGAGCACGTTCTCGCCAGCTTCGAGTCGCGGAAGTATCTCCGATCTCGCATGGTCCGCACGAGCCGCCGCATACAGGTACGCCTCGGTCCACGGGTCCATCTCCAAATCCGGATCTAGCAGCATCTCCCGGACCCGCTCGGAAGCCGGAGTACCACCGGGCTCGCGGGTAAAGTACGTAGGTGTTTCGAGGTTCGCCAGAAGCGGTTTGAGACGTCGCACCAAAGTGGATTTACCTGAGAAGTCGAGACCTTCGACGGTCACGAAGATGCCCCTGGGAGAGGCCAATGTTTCTAGGCTACGGCCCGTAGGTGGGCGTGACGCTCGGCGGCGGCGGCGTGCGCCTCGAAGAGGTTGCGATGTTCGCTACCCGCCTGTCGCATAGCCTCAGCGTGCCACTGTACACCGAGGATCCAGTGCTCCGAGAGATCCCGATACTCGATAGCCTCGACGATTCCATCTGAAGAACTGGCAGAAACTATGAAGTCTTTGGCGAGGTCTTTGATGGCTTGATGGTGGTAGGAGTTCACCTTCAAGATACCGCTACCCGTGATCCCGGCGATGCGGGTATTTTCGAGGACTTCTATCTCGTGCGTCGCCTGCCACTTGGGTGTAGTCTGGCGGTGCTTGAGGAGATCCCGATCCACCTGTGAAGGCAGGTCTTGATAGAGCGTCCCACCCAGAGCGACGTTCAACACCTGTAGACCCCGGCAGATACCGAAGACCGGTATGCCGCGTTCGAGGGCGCTTTCGAGCAACACCATCTCCAACTCATCCCGCTCGGGAATGGTGACGTCCAACTCGGGGATAGGATCCTCACCGTAGTAGCTGGGGTCGAGATCGCTGCCCCCGCTCAACAGAAGCCCGTCGAGCCCGTCGACCACGGAACCGGCCGCCCTGGCATCCATTGCGGGCGGCAGTACCACCGGCGCGCCGCCCGCCTGGGCAACGCCGTCCACGTAGTCGAAGTCCGCCCGTACGAACCTGCCGAGAGGCCGGGTGGCGATCTCCTCGATATCTTCTTTTAGAGTAGCTGTTACACCGATTACCGGGACCAAATTAGTCCGTCCTTCAAACAACTCATTGCTCTTAGTTTCCTGAGATTACAGCGCCGCAGAGTACCAGACTACCGCAGCGAGCGACCACAATATGAGGTGTCCGCTCAGGCGGGTGTACAGAGAGGCGCGGCGCCGGGTTTGATCTTCGGGATAGCTGAGGTCCAGCCGATTTCCTAGGTGGTGGACTTCTCCAGCTCCCTCTCGCTCTTTTCCTCCGATGACTGCCCCCCCTCTTCCTTCTGTTCTTTCTGTTCTTTCTCTTCTTTTTCCTTCGCCGCCTTGGCTTCGCGCTGCTCTTGCTTCTTCGGACAGTCCATGTCGATGCAGGTGATCCAGGGCCGCCGTCCGCCGAGCACTTTTATCTCCGGCGCGCCGCAAGCGTCGCATTGAGTACCGAGCGGTATGATATAGCCTTTCTGGGGCAATGGGTAGGTAGTCTTACATTCGGGATAGCCCGAACAGCCGGCGAACCGCTTGCGGCTCTTGCGGTTGCGGCGAACAACTAGGTTCTCGCCGCAGTTCTTGCAGGGACCCAGGATCTCGTCCTCCCGGATGCCGGTCCACACGATGTCCGCGAACTTCTCCTCGGATTCGCTGAGGTGCTCGTAGACTTTCCTCAGCACGTCGCGCGACTCGTCGACGACGTTCTCCTTGCTGATCTTGCCCTCCGAGATGTCATCCATGCTCTTCTCCAGCTCGGCGGTCATCTCGTGCGATGCTATCTCGGACGCGAAGCCCTTGAGGGCCTCCGCGACCGCGATGCCGGTCTCAGTCGGGATCAGGGGATCGGCGTGTACGTAGCCCCGGTCGTAGAGGTTCTGGATGATATTCGGCCGCGTCGCCTTGGTACCGAGCCCCAGATCCTCCATTACGGTGAGAAGCCTGCCCTGTCCGTAACGACCCGGCGGCTGGGTCTCCTTGGAGAGTATCTCTGCGCCCAGCACTTTGACCTCCTGGCCTTCGCTGAGGTTAGGTATCTCTTCGTCGGCCCGGCGGCTGTACGGGTAGATACCGAGCCAGCCTTCTTCCGTGATGACCGTGCCGCCGGTGATTAGCGGCTCACCTCCGGAGTCGAAGCGCAGGGTGGTCCGCAGTGACTTCGACGGTCCTGAGAGCGTCGCCAAGAAGCGCCGGACTACGAGCTGGTAGATCTTCCACTGGTCGTCTCGCAACGCCTTTTTGGAGGCGTATCCCGTCGGGTAGATCGGCGGGTGATCCGTGGTCTGCTTCTTGCCTCTGGTCGGCGACAGTTTGCCACCAGCCAACAGTTTTTCCGCGTAAGGCCCGACCCCTTCGACGCGCTTGAGGTATCCGAGCACCTCCCGCAAGTCCAGAGACTGCGGGTAGACAGTGTTGTCGGTCCGGGGATAAGAGATATAGCCGTCGGTGTAGAGGTCTTCGGCCAGCCGGGCTGCCCTAGAAGGACTAATCCCGATTCCCGCAGCCGCCGTTAGAAAGCTCGTCGTGTAGAACGGCGCGGGCGCCGGACGACTCGCGGATTTCTGCTTGACCTCCGTGACCGTTGCCTTGTCGGTGATGTTCTCGTGGGCGGTTTTCGCAGCCGCCTCCTCCGTGAAACGTCCCCTGGCATGGTGGACGTCGAACGGTTCGCCGTTCTGGAGGTTTGCCTCGATCTCCCAGTACGGTTCGGGGATAAAAGCCCGGCGCTCACGCTCACGCTCGGCTATTAGCACAAGTGTAGGCGATTGGACCCGGCCGACGGAGAGAAAGGCGCTGCCGTAACGCTTGGTAGCGCGAGAGACCCAACGGGTCAGGGTGGCGCCCCAGATCAGGTCTATATCCTGCCGCGCCTCACCGGCCGCCGCCAGGTCTCGGCTTACTTCGTCCAACTCGTCGAAGGCGCGTGTGATCTCACCCTTCGTCAAGGCCGAGAATCGTGCCCGCTGGACATGATCTACCAACTTCGGATTCGCCTCGAACACCAGAGAAAGCGCCTCGACCCCGATCAACTCCCCCTCCCGATCGAAGTCCGTGGAGACAATGACCTCGCTGGCCTTTTTGGAGAGTGACTTCACCGCATCGGCGACGCCTTTCTCACTGACGGACTTGAGTATCTCCGCGTCTATGAGCGCCGAAGGCTCGACCTTCTGCCAGTTCGAATATTCTTCCGGGTACTCGGGGTTGAGGATGTGGCCCTTCAATCCTACGGAGACGGTCTCCTCACCCTTCCAGGTGAAAGTGTGGTGGGGTACGGAGCGGTGCTTTCCCTCCTTGACCGGTCCTTCGGCTAGAAATTGGGCAACTTTCTTTGCTGTATTTGCTTTTTCAGAGATTATTAGTCGCATATTGATCCAGGTTATAACACAATGCTGTAGATTGACTTTCCGTACACAAGTCCTGGTGGGTCCACCGGGGTTTCGGTGCTACCCCTCGGATTTTGCGGAAGCGGCGGCACGCTCCGGTTCCGGTTCGATATCCCCAATAAGCAGCCGCACGACGAACAGCCCGATCACGCCTAGCAGGATAGCGAACCAGAGCGTCGCCAGCCGTATCACCATGGTCAGCGCTACGGCGAGTCCGCTTGAGAGACCGGCGATGGTAACGAACTGCCCGGCAAGCCCGGCCTCGGCCGCCCCGATGCCACCGGGCAACATGCTGAGGGAACCCAGGATCGAGCTGACCGCGAAGATAAAAACCAGCATCAGGAACGGTATATCTGCCCCTATTCCTACCGCGCACAGATAAACAGCCAGTATCTCGAATCCCCAGATGCCGAAAGCCATAAAGGTAGTTACGATCAGCGACCTCATCGAGAGAAGCTCGTCCGAAGCCCCGTGGAAAGCCCCCAAATGCCCGGAGAACCGGTTGACGAGCGGCAGCCGCTCCATCGTCCGCTCAGCCAGGAGCGAGAGCCTCTTGGACCGGAGCACTACCACACCGACTATTGTCACTGCCAGGAACAGAAACATCAGCCACGGCCCCTGACTGAAAGCCAGGGCGCCGAGTAGTCCCCAGACGATCATGCCCGTTCCGTCCGTTACCCGCTCGGCGAGGACGATGGGCGCGGTCCGGGCGACCGGGGTCCCGTTGAATTGGCGTATAAACAGGCTCTTGAGCACTTCTCCGAGCTTGCCCGGCGAGATGGTCATAGAGAGTCCGGCGGTAAAGATTGCGGCGTTGATCTTCGGCGGCAAATAAATGTCGAGTATTTTGAGGTAGTAGATCCACCGGAAGAAACGCCCGACGTACGAGACCAGGACGAGCCCGAGAATGGCCGGTATTAGCGACCAGCGGAAGTCCGACAGGGCGGCCCGGAGGTCGTCGAAGCCGGAGAAGATACTGAGGGCGAGGTATACGATGACGCCGAGCCCTATCGCCAGGATGAAATTTCTCCTCAGCTTATCCATCTAGAAAAAGTAGATCACCGCCATCACGACCACGAGCCAGAGCGCGAGCGTGGTCTGAAGCGGCCGGTCCTGGAGCAGCAGTGTATCGGGGTTATCTCCTCCGTCACGGTGGACCAGCAACATGTACCGGAAGACCCCGTAGATAACGAAGGGTATGCTGGACATCATATACACGTCTTCGTACACGGTAAACGTGTAGAGTGTGTAGGCGATTATGGTCGCGGAGACCATTATGTTCATCATCTCATCCAGCATCGGCACCGAGTAATCCCGCAGGTTCTTGCGGTGGCCGATAGCCCCACCGCCGAGCGTCGCAAGCTCGTGCCGGCGCTTGGAGAACCCGAGAAAGAGCGTCAAGAGCCCGGTACAGACTATGAGCCAGGGCGACACCGGCGTGCCCACGGCCGCGACCCCGGCGAGAGCCCGGATCACGAACCCCGTCGAGATGCTCATGACGTCGAGTATCGCCATGTGCTTTAGAAACGGCGTATAGACAGCCTGCAAGACTAGATAACCGATACCCGCGAGCCCCACACCGAGGTTCACGAAGAATCCCAGGCTAAGGCCACCGGCGGCGAGCAACCCGGCGAACAGGATAGCGGAACTGGCCGAGACCTCCCCACTAGCGACGGGCCGGAACCTCTTTAGAGGATGCGCCCTATCCTCTTTTACGTCCAGTACGTCGTTGGCCGCGTACACGGCGCTCGACAGCGCGCAGAAAGCGGCGAAGGCAAGCAGCGCGTTGATTACAGACGAGGACTGGAGAGCCTCCCCCGAAAACACCAGACCGGCCAGCACGAACCCGTTCTTGGTCCACTGCTTTGGCCGGGCCAGCCGGAGATAGGAACCAGCAAGTCCTGTCGCGCCGCCCGCTTCCATACGAAGGCCGTTTCTATCACAAACCGGGCGACAAATCTGCATCACACACTCAAGTTGTGAACGCGTAAATTGAAAAAATACGTAGGCTAATGCAGACTTCACCGAAACTTTCCTTCGAAAAGCTGTTCTGGAGATACGTATGAATCGTGAAAAACTTGCTGGCCGCTTTGGTCATCCATTACCTATAGAAACGGCCTGACGGGCGTGGCGGAGTGGTTCTGGCTCGCCCGGCCTTTCAGCCTGACGGCGGCGGCAGTTCCGGTGCTCTTCGGAAGCGCCCTGGCTTTCGACGACGACACGTTCTCCTTCGGGCCGTTTCTGGCTATGCTGTTGGCGAGCCTTTTGATCCAGGCGGCGACTAACATGTTCAACGAATTCTACGACGAGCAACGTGGCCTGGACACGGCCGGTTCAGTCGGTATCGCCGGCTCTATAGTCGGAGGGCGTATGAAGGCCCGCAGCGTACTGGTCGGCGCTTTGTTCTGTTACACGCTAGCGTTGATCTTCAGTATCTACCTGGTTTACGTTGGCGGATTGCCGATACTGGTCCTCGGTTGTTTGTCCGCGCTCGGCGGATACGTATACTCGGCCGGGCCTCGTCCCATCGCGTATACGCCGGCGAGCGAGGCTACCGTCTTCGTGTTCATGGGGCTTCTGATCGTGGTGATCACCTACGGGGCTCAGGCGAACGCTTATCCAACCTACGTACCGCTGGCAGCCGTCCCGATCGGGGCACTGGTGGCCGCCATCCTGCTGGCGAACAACGTCCGGGACCTTGAGTCCGACCGGCGAGGCGGACGAAACACCCTTCCTGTTGCTGTGGGACGTCAGGGCGGCATCCTTGTGTATCGGGGACTGCTACTCGTGGCCTACCTGACGGTCGGAGCCTTGATCTTCTTCGACCTCGTATCGCTGGCTTCGGGCCTCGTGGTCCTGAGTCTTCCGCTGGCGTTCAGGCTGTGGCGCAGGATCTCCTCTACCACCATCCCCGACCGACTGGACGCGGTAGTAAAAGGCACGGCCGGACTGCACGCCGTCTTCGGCCTGCTCTATACCGTCGGCGTCCTGATCCCCCTCTAACCGCCTGTGAATAATCCAGTGCGTGCCGCCTACCTCATCCAAGACATGGACCGCCAAACTGTCTTCGATGCGCTTCTCGACGTGCCGAGCTTTACGCGGTGGGGCTACGGCCTGCGGGAGGCGAAAGTTGTTGCCCCTTCGGGACTCACGGAAACATCCGAAGTAGTGTCAGGCTCGACCTTCGAGTTCACCCTTAGCGCCGCCGGGCTCACCCATCGCGTCAAGAGTACCGTCACACGACTGGACGCTCCCGACCACATCGAATGGTCCTACACGGATGGAGCCGTAGGTATAGGGGGTTGGTGGTTAGAGGAAGCAGGCGGCGCCGTCCGGATGACGCTATACACCGACTACGAGGTAAAGCCCGGTTGGTTGAACCGCATCGCCCACCGTCCGTTCTTTCGCAGCCTGACAGAGAGCCTTTTGCGCCGCTCCATGAAACGTTTCGAAGAGCGCCTGTGGCAGACGCTACGAGATATATAGAATTTGGGGAATGCGCCCGAAAGAACTTTAGTTGTCGTCCTCATCGTCAGAGTAGTAATCCTCGTCTTCGTCGTCCAGTGTATCCAACTCGGTCTCGGGCGAGACAGGGTTGACGTAGCGGGCGATGATGATGGATAGCTCGTACATAAGGACCATCGGTCCCATCATGAGGACCATGCTGAACGGGTCCGGTGTTGGGGTGAGCGCCGCTGCCAGTAGGGCGTTTACCAGGATAGAGTGTCGACGGTATTTCTTTAGCGTGGGAGCGTTGATGAGCCCCAGTTTCGCCCCCACGTACGTCGCCGCCGGGAGCTCGAATACTATGCCGAAGGCGAGGAGGAATCGGGTGACGAAAGCCAGATAGTTGGTGGGTGTGATGATCAACTCGTACCGGCTCTGGTCCCACCCGAGCAGGAAGTTGATCCCAATGGGCAGAACCACGAAGTACCCGAAGGCGATCCCTGCCAGAAAGAGCGAGGAGGCGAGGGCAATTATCGTGTAAGTTTGGATCCGGCCCATCTCGCCGACGGCCGGCGCGACGAACGCCCATATCTGATAGAGCAATACCGGTATCGTTATTACGAAGGCTACATAGAGCGCGAGCTTCAGATCGCTGATGACCTGCTCCGCCACCGAAGTTACGGAGAGCTTATCCAGCTCGTTGCCCGCAGGCTGTATCAAAGCATTAAAGACGTCTACCCTGAAAAACCAGGCCACGATAGCCACGAGGATAAAAACGGCCGCGATCTTGATGATCCTGGAGCGTAGCTCGCCGAGGTGCTCGATCAGGGTCATTCGCACGTCGTCTTGCGCGCGGGTGGGCAGTCTTAGACGGCTCGCCATTTAGTGTCGTGATCCGTTCAGAATTAAGTCTAGCTCTGCCGCTGCTCTTCGCGGTCAGCTTTTATAGTGGCGTCGTCTTTGGGGACACCCTCTTCCTCACTGGCGTCATTAGCGTCATTAGAGTTGGTGGCGTCTCCGTCGCCTTTTTCCTCGTTTTCGGCGGAAGACAACTCTTCTTCCTTCTTCTTTTTATCTTCTACTTCGTAGTCACCCGAGGAGCCCTTACGGAACTCCCTCATGCCCGTTCCGAGACCCTTGGCGAGCTCCGGGATTTTCCTGGCTCCGAAGAGCAAGACCAAAATCACCAAAATTATAATTAGCTCGGGTCCGCCGAGACCACCGATCATAAGTCCTCCTGACTTTCTTGATTACCCACTAACTACGAAACATTATACAACCCTGGATCACTAACCTACGGCTGCGTACCACCGCCAGCGGGCCCGGTGGTCCCTCCACCGCCCTGGAGCAGGGACGAAATACGCTCTTTGACCTGCCTGGCCTGCTCGCCTTCGGGCTCTAGCTCCAGATAGGTATTCCAGTATTTTATAGCCTCTGCGGGCTTTCCGGCTTCGTCGTAGGCTTGGCCCGCAAAATAGAATGCCTCTTCGTCCTTCGGCTCTATCTTTCCGGCGGCGGCGAACGACTCGCCCGCTTTCGTGAGAATCTCTTTTTGCTCCGCACCCTGTACCGTCTGGGCCTGTTGCGCGTATACCTGTCCCAAGAGCAAGGCTATCTCTTCATCCTGTGGAGCAGCCTCTCGACCTCTCTGCAGAACTTCTATAGCCTCTTCGTTCTGGCCGTTCTGGGCGTAGAGAGCCGCGAGAGACTTTATAGCGTCGGGATCTTGGGGGTTTTCTTCAAGCTCTTTTTCGGCGGCCTGGATCTGGTCGCCCGTTCCCGTAGTCTGGCCGGCGGGCTGCTGGTCCCCCCCACCTATAAGCTCGAACAGATTGTAATTGACGTTGGTGCCTATACCCAAAATAATAAAAGAACCCAGGAATACAGCGGCTAGGCCAATAGCGATAGCCCTAGCCCAGCAGCCCATTCTCTCTCGGTTCATCATCATTTCGGGCTATCCTCCGGCAGCTTACGCTTCGACCTGATTGTATATCAGGTCTCCGCCAACTACCGTCGCCACGACGCCGTCTCCCGCAGCCACTTCGAGCACTTCACGCTCTACGTCACCATCTACCGGCATCGTATCGACGAACGCGATGTCCGCCCACTTGCCGGACTCCAAGCTACCGGTCTCCTGTTCGATACTGAGCGCCCGCGCTCCATCGAGCGTCGCGAGCCTGAGTCCCGTGGCGCCGTCGAAACCGTGCAGATTAACGGCGAAAAGCGTCTCTTCGAAGAGGTTCATGCTCGGGCTGCTCCAGAGCCCGTCGGTACCCATACCGACCCGCACACCCTTCTCCATCATCCGTGGTATCGGCGAGACACCACACCCCAGAAAGTCGTTGGAGCGGGGACAGTGGGCGACCGCTGTATCGGTAGCCGCCAATAATCCGATATCTTCTTCGGATACTCCGGTAGCAAGGTGCGCGGCGATAGTCCGGCTTCCGAGCAACTCTATATCTTTCGCGTACTCTACGGGCGATACTCCGACGCCGCCCCAATCGTTCTGGCCGAAGATGTCCGTTAGCCCCCCGGTGCCGTGACGGACGAACTCAACCTCCTCCGGGCTCTCGGAGAGGTGTATCGCCAGACGATCACCTCTCTCTCGTGTACCGCGGGCCGCGAGCCGGGCGGACTCCGGGTCTACCGTGTACGGCGAATGAACGCTCACCTGAGAGTCAACGCGGTCGGGCAACCCTTCACGAAGCTCGGCCGCTTTGTTGAGGATGAACTCGACGGCCTCTTCGGGAGTCCCGATGTCGCGAGGGAAAAACTCATAGAAGAGGACGCCGGCCATCCCGGAACCGGCGAGCTGTGGCAGGCATTCACCGTAGGGCGAGGATTCGGCCATAAAGGTCGTCCCGGCCTCTATTGCTTCGCGGGCCGAGTCTCGGGCCGCTTCGGGTGTCCAGCTCTCTTTCTCGGGGAGGCGTTCGATCAGGCGCGACAGCCAGCCGCTAAAAGTGCCGCCTTCCGGCGCATCTTTGCGACGAAACCCGAGATGGGCGTGGGTGTTAACCGCGCCGGGGATGATCGTGGAGCGCGGGAAGTACCGAACTTGCGCGCCGGGATTCTCTCGCCCGATCCTGCTTAACTCCCCAACATCGGCTATACGGCCCTCTCGTACCAGAACGGCCCCTTCCCTGATGGCAGGCGCGGCGACGGGTAGCATGAGGCCTGCCGCGAAGATTTTATTCTCTGTGGATTCTCCGTTCTCAGACATCACGGCCCACCACCTCCGCGGCTACGAACTCCAGAACGTCGCGCTCCGGACTGTCGGGCAAAAGCTTTAGCTCCTCAAGCGCCATCTCCACCTCTCCGAGAGCCCACGCCTCGGTCTTGGCGACGGCGTCCGTGGCGAGCACGGCTTCTATACCGGCTTCGAGAAGGTCCTGGGGCGGGTTCGGGTTGGAGAGAACTTCCCGAATGACCGGCGCGTCCCCTTCACGAAGGGCGAAGATCACCGGCAGCGTCACGGTACCCTCGACGAGATCCGTCCCGATCCCTTTGCCCATCAAACCCGGCTTACCGACGAGGTCCATCACGTCGTCGGACATCTGGAAGGCAACCCCGAGCGCCTGCCCGTAGGTTGCCAGGGCGTCTATTTGCCGCAGCGAAAGTCCCCCGAGGGTTCCACCGGCGACGCACGCCGCCCTGAAGAGCCCGGCGGTCTTTTTGCGGATGTGGTCCATGTAAGCCTCGACCTCCACGGTAGCGCCGTTGGCCCGGTACTGCTCCAACTCGCCGGCAGCAAGCCCCTCGGCGGCCTCCGAGAAAGCCCGGATCAACCTCGGGTCGCCAATCCTCGCCAGTTCCGAGAAAGATTCCGCGAAGAGATAATCGCCTGTAGCAATGGCGATCTCCCGTCCATACCGGGCGACGGTCGTCGGCTCACCCCGGCGGCTCTCGGCCTGGTCCACTATGTCGTCGTGGATCAGGGTCGCCGTGTGCAGAACCTCTATGGCGGTCGAAGCCATAAGCAGATCGTCCCAGTCCGGCTCGCCCATCCGGGCACCCAGTATCAAGAGCAGCGGCCTGAGCCTCTTACCGCCGGAGGTCAAGGCCTCCATCGCGGGATCGACTAGAGCATCCGGAGCCCGCTCCGCAACACCCGAGAGCAGATCCTCGATCTCTTTTACGGTCTCGAAGGCCCCGTCCGGCAAGCCGTTTTGCAGCTCAGGAGCGTCCGGATCCTGGCCGCCGGGTTCCACGGTGGAGGGTGATGATACCCCCTGCGAGTCTCTGCCATGTAACATTTTGTAATCCATTGCGCCTCATTATGTCAGCTAATTCAACTGGTGCTACGAACTCTTTCACTGATTCGGGTAAATACGAGTACGCCCAGGCGTCTCCCGAGACCCGTGCGCCAATCCAGGGCACGATCTTATCAAACCAGATGCCGTAGAACGCGGAGGATAGTCTGCCGGTGGGCCGGCATATTTCCAGACACACAACCACGCCGCCCGGCCTGACGCATCGGGCCATCTCTCCGAACAGCGCGTCGAGGTCCGGGATGTTCCTCGCTCCATAAGCGATGGTGGCCGCGTCAAAACCACCGGGGCTAATGCCTTCGAGGTGCGTGGCGTCCCCGAGCCGGTACTCGATATTCGGCTGTGGCCGGGCTTCCGCCTGGACGAGCATCTTGGGCGAGAAGTCTACCCCGAGAACGTGGCCGCCAGGACCGACCTTCTTCGCCAGATCCCGCGTCAAACTTCCCGTACCGCAAGCCAGGTCCAGCGCCCATCCGTTTCGTTCGAGGTCTGCGGCCGCGACTACTTTGCGGTTCCAGATCCGGTGCAACCCGGCTGTCATAACGGTGTTCAGCAACTCGTAGCGCCCGGAGATACGGTCAAACATCTCCCGTACGAGCTTCGTCCGATCTTCACCGGCCTTTAAGGGATTGCCGGTTTTATTTCCGTCGACACCGTTTATACCGCTACCTCCTCTGCAGCCTTGATTATCCGGTCTCTGGAAGTTTCGTCATCCTCACCGGAGATTATCCGCAACAGCTTCGCCAGATGTGGTATCCAGAGATCGAGGGAGACATCGTTGCCGGAGGCAATTTCACCGGCTCCGTCACGGATCATCTGCCCGGCCACGGCGACGAACTCCGGCTCGTCCAGCCGCGCTATCGTCTCAACCGCCCAGGCGTAAGCGTTATCCCCAACCAAAATATCGTCGTCCGCAGCCTCTTCAGGAACCGCATAGTGGGCGTCGAAACCCTGCTGTAGATATCCCAGAGATTCGGCGACGACGTCGCCTATCCCATCTTCATCGGGCACGCCGGAGGCCGCCTTCAAGAAGACTTCGCTCAGTGAGGACCGGGGCGTTCGCGCACCCGAAGCCTCCATTTAGACGCCTGCTTTCTCGAACCATTCCTGGGCCACTTCGGAGGTACGGTCCAGGTCTTCCTCGGTGTGGGCTGTGGAGATGAAACCTGCCTCGTACTGGCTGGGAGCCAGGTATACACCTCGCTGCAACATGTGCCAGAAGAAGTCTTTGAAAGCCTCCGTATCGGAGCGGGCCGCTGACGTAAAGTCGGTAACCGGCCCCTCCGTGAAGAAGATACTTACCATGGAGCCGATCTGGTTGATGGTGAACCCGTGGCCCCCGGACGCCGCTTCTTCCATACCCTTCCTCCAGCGCCCACCGAGGTTCTCCAGACGCTCGTAGAAACCCGGCTCGCCTGTGGCCCGGAGCGTCGTCAATCCGGCGGCCATTGCGAGCGGGTTGCCTGATAGTGTGCCTGCTTGATAAACCGGCCCGACCGGGGCGACCATTTCCATGATCTCCCGCCGCCCACCGAAAGCTCCGACCGGCAAGCCGCCACCGATGACCTTCCCTAGACACGTCATGTCCGGCGTCACGTGGAACCTCTCCTGGGCCCCGCCACGGGCGAGACGGAAGCCCGTCATGACCTCGTCGAAGATCAAGATCGTCCCGTATTCCTCGGTAACCTCGCGCAAGCCTTCGAGATAACCCTCTACTGGAGGTACACATCCCATATTGCCGCCGACGGGTTCGAGAATTACCGCCGCGAGTTCTTCGCCCTGCTTCTCGAATAACTCGCGGACGGCTTCCAGGTCGTTGTACGGAAGTACGACGGTGTCCTTCGCGGCTCCTTCCGTGACGCCGGGGCTATCAGGGAGGCCCAGAGTAGCGACGCCGGAGCCGGCGTCGACGAGCAACGCGTCGGAGTGGCCGTGGTAGTTGCCGTCGAACTTGAGGATCTTCTCCCGACCCGTGAAGCCGCGGGCTGTCCGAATGGCGCTCATCGTCGCCTCAGTCCCGGAGCTCGTCATACGCACCATTTCGACGGAGGGTACGACTTCGCAAACTAGCTCGGCCAAATCCACCTCCAGGGCGGTCGGCGCACCGAAGGTGGTGCCTTTGCGGGCGGTTTTCTCGACGGCCTCAACGACCTCCGGATAGGCGTGACCCAGGATCAGGGGTCCGTAGCTCATTACGTAGTCCAGGTAGGAGTTGCCGTCAGCGTCGAAAATGCGCGAGCCTTCGCCCCGCTCTATAAAGAGTGAATCTCCCCCAACGGAACGGAACGCCCGAACCGGGCTATTCACTCCTCCGGGCATGCGATGCACAGCCCGCTCCATGAGCCGGGCCGAGCGATCCATTGCGAGCGAATGCCTGGCCTCCGTACTTTCTCCGCTACCTTGCAAGCGCGCTAAACTCCTTTCAGAACTCTCGACTTCGAGTTTATCCTAAACGACTGCGGATTTTAGTAAGGCTACTTACTCGGAATCTCAACCGTTCAGCCATCCAGCGACGTCCGGAGCATGATAGCTAATAATGATCTCCGCCCCGGCCCGCTTTATCCCGGTAAGCGCCTCCATCACCGCCGACCGCTCATCTAGCCAGCCATTACCGGCGGCGGCTTTTATCATCGAATACTCGCCGCTCACGTTGTAAGCGGCGACCGGAAGGTTCGTCTTATCCTTAACCCTGCGAATCACGTCTAAGTATGGCAAGGCAGGTTTCACCATAAGGATATCCGCTCCCTCTTCCTCGTCCAGGCTCGCTTCCAACAGGGCTTCTCGGGCGTTGGCCGGGTCCATCTGGTAGCTCCGGCGGTCGCCGAATTGCGGGGCGCTCTCGGCGGCCTCCCGGAAAGGCCCGTAGAAGGCGGAGGCGTACTTTGAGGCGTAGGCCATGATCGGGGTATTCTCGAAACTTTCGCGGTCCAACTCACTCCGTATGGCGGCGACCCGGCCGTCCATCATGTCCGACGGGGCGACGATGTCGGCCCCGGCTTCAGCCTGCGAGGCGGCGGTTCGGGCGAGTAGCTCCAGGCTGACGTCGTTGAGGATCTCACCGCTGTCCTTCTCCACCACGCCGCAATGTCCGTGGCTCATGTACTCGCAGAGGCACACGTCCGTGACGACGAGCAGTTCGGGTGTGGCGTCTTTTATTGCGCGGGTGGCGAGTTGTATTATGCCTTCCGGGTCGTAGGCGCCGCTCGCAGCCTCGTCTTTCTCGTTGGGGATGCCGAAGAGTAGTACGCCGGAGATTCCGAGTTCGTGGGCGCGACGCGCCTCGGCGACCGCGTGGTTGATCGAGAGCTGGAAGATGCCCGGCATCGACTCGATCGGGTTCCTCGTATCCTCTTCAGAGGTAATGAAGATCGGGTATATAAAGTCCTGCGGTGTAAGCCGCGTCTCGCGCACCAAACCTCGCAGACCTGCCGTGCTACGGGTTCGTCTGAGTCGCTGTTCTGGAAATGCCATGAATCTTCACCCGTCCTTCTCTGCCGGTTCTGCGGCGAAGAGGTCCACGACCGCCTCCACCAATCCCGGAATAGTGTACTCCGCAGCCTCGGTATCCACCTCGATACCATACCCGCGGGCCGTCTCTGCGGTTATGGGTCCTATACACGCCACGCGCGCACCACCGATCAGCCGCGTCGCATCCTCTTTACCGAAAGCCCGAACGAAGTTCTCGACCGTCGAACTGGCGGTGAAGGTAACGCAATCTACCTCTCCGGCTCCGAGACGATCCGCCAGCGTATCCCTATCCTCCTCCGAAGGCGCGGACTCGTATGCGGGAGGAACCATTACCTCGGCACCGGCTTCCCTGAGCTTCTCCGGCAAGACCTCTCGCGCGACTTTCGCACGAGGTATCAGAAATCGCTGACCGGCTAGAGATCCTTGCGAGACCTCTTCCAAAAGGGCTTCGGCCCGGTACTCACGGGGCACTACGTCCACCCGCAGACCGGCTTCCTCTATCCTCTCGGCGGTCGCCGGCCCGATGGCGGCTATCTTCGCATTTTTCGGTACGGATCTAACGTCCAGGCCGTGATGTCGGAGCCGATCTAGAAACGCCTCGACGCCGTTCACGCTGGTAAATACGAGCCAATCAAAACTATGAAGTTCACGTATAGATTCATCCAACGGAGCAAAGTCTTCGGGGGGCTTTATCTCGATGGTTGGAAACTCCATAACCTCCGAGCCGAGGTCTTCGAGTCTGCAGGACAACTCTCCCGCTTGCGTCCTGGCACGGGTCACGACGATTCGGCGTCCAAAAAGAGGCCGTTTCTCGTACCATCCGAGGCCCGAGTCACGGAGTGATACGACCTCTCCGATGACAGTGATGGCCGGTGGTTTGAGGTTCGCCTCCGCCACGCGCTCCGGTATATCTTCGAGCGTTCCGGTGATGGTCCGTTGCTCCGGTAGCGTACCCCATCTAACACAGGCCACGGGCGTATCGGGACTCTTACCGGCGGCGATCAGCTCTTCGGAGATCTCGCGCAGGCGCCCGATACCCATGTAGAGGACCAGCGTGTCCGCGCCGTTCGCCAGGCTCTTCCAATCCACGTCCTGGTAACCCTTTTTCGGGTCTTCGTGCCCGGTGACGAAAGCTACACTGGTAGAAACCTTGCGATGAGTGACCGGGATCCCGGCGTAGGCCGGGGCGGCCACACCGCTGGTTACACCGGGCACTACTTCGAACGGCAGACCTGCCTCTAGCAGGGCAAGAGCCTCCTCGCCGCCACGGCCGAAGATATATGGATCTCCGCCTTTCAGCCGGACCACGGTCCTTCCGGCGCGTCCAAGCGTTACTAGACGGTCGTTGATCTCCTCTTGCGTCATGGAGTGACTGCCGGGTTGCTTCCCCACGTAGATCAACTCAGCATCCGCCCTGGCGTGGGCCAGCAGACTCTCCGGGGCTAGGCGATCGTAGACGACCGCGTCCGCCGATTCCATACAACGGACACCTTTAACCGTAAAGAGACCCGGATCTCCGGGTCCGGAACCGACCAGGTAGATCACGCGCGCGCCTCCCGAACCTCCCCGAGGATTACAGCCGCGCCACGCTCCAAAAGCCCTCTCGCAAGCCGCTCCCCAACCTCTTCCGGAGCTTCACCTTCAACTTCATCTTTATACAATAACGCCCCATCCGGTGAAGCGACCAGCCCCTGAAGCTTTACAGAGCCGCTCTCGTACACCGCACGGCCCCCTACGGGAACCCGGCACCCTCCTTCCAACGTACTCAACATCGCGCGCTCTGCCCTGACGGCATACTCCGTAGGTTCGTGTAAGAGGGCCTTGCGGATCGTCTCTCTGAGCGGGTAGTCCCGGAGCGTAGCTACTGCCAAAGCACCCTGGCCGACAGCGGGGAGCATCACCTCTTCCGGGATCACCGTGTGGATAGCGGTGAGGCCGAGGCGGTCCAGTCCGGCACGGGCAAGGACTATCGCGTCAGCCTCACCCTCGCGCATCTTGCGGATCCGGGTATCCACGTTGCCCCGTATCTCTACTATCCGCAGGTCCGGGCGAAAATGGAGGAGTTGGGCCCGACGCCGGAGGCTCGAAGTGGCGACTACCGCACCATCCGGGAGGGTTTCGACTTCGTAGCGGGCTTCGGAGACGAGCGCATCCGCCGGGTCGTGCCGTTCCGTTACAGCAGCTATGGTTATTCCATCGGGAACTTCGGTCGGTACGTCCTTCATGGAGTGGACCGCGAGGTCTATATCACCTTGCAGGAGGGCTTCATCCAGTTGGCGGGTGAAGACGTCCCGCTGGTCTATTACGGAGAGCGGCGTATCGGGTCGATGCTCGCTGGTCGTTTTGATAACCCGGATTTCGGCGTCGATTCCCGCCGCCCGCAGACTCTCGGCGCACTTGTTCGCCTGGGCCAGGGCGAGCTTCGAGCCTCGCGTACCGAGGATGGCGGATCTGGGTGAGTTCATCGTATATCAGTGTGATTCGGGTGGAGCAGCTCCGGACCGAGACCTTCGAGTCCCAAGAGCCTTCGGCGAACCTCGTCATCGTCGGGCGTACTACCCGTCTCTTTGGCGTAGGCTTTGAGATCCGAGATGGGACCGTGGAGCAGTTTGTTTACGAGCGAGTGGCTCATGCGCTCTATTGTCTCTAGCTCTTCGGGAGAGAGATCCATTCGCTTCGTCGCGCGGGCCAACTCATGACGCCTTATGTGCTCCGCGCCGTCGCGCAGTTCCTTGATAAGCGGCACGACGTGCAAGGTGGAGAGCCAGCTCATGTATTCAAATACTGCCGGCCCGATCATGGCTTCGCCCTTTTCGGCCGCCTCTAACCGATCCCCGGCGTTGTGGTCCACTACGGACTGAAGGTCGTCTATGTCATAGACGTAGACACCGTCCAGGTTTTGTACCGCCGGGTCAACGTCTCGCGGAACCGCTATATCCACGAAGAAAAGCGGATCTTCGCGTTCCGGGATCGCCCCGGCGACGAGATCGTGATCCAAGACCCATTCACCGGACCCGGTCGAGCTAACCACCACATCTACTTCGGGCAACTGTTCGGCGAGTTTCTCGAATCCAACGGCGGTCCCGCCGACCCTCTCGGCGAGCAACCGGGCCCGTTCGGCCGTTCGGTTGGATATAAGAAGCTCCGAGACGCCTCGCGCCTTGAGATGCTTTATAACGAGCTCGCTCATCTCACCCGCGCCGAGCACGAGCGCCCGGCGTCCAGAGAGGCGGCCGAAGACTTCCTCCGCCAGCTTGACCGCGACATTTGGAACGGAGATCGAACTGTCCCCCACCCCGGTCCCGGTACGTATGTCCTTCCCGACTCTGAGCGAAGTGTGGAATAGACGGTCGAGGATCGGCCCGGTGCAGCGCTCCTCGGTCGAAGCCCGGTAAGCGTCCCGCACCTGTCCCAATATCTGGCTCTCCCCAACTACCATCGAGTCCAGTGAGGATGCCACCCGATAGAGATGCCGCACGGCCTCGTCATCGGTGAGCCAGTAGGTGCTGTGCTCCAGGGTCTCACGGTCTACTCTGCGGTCCTCCGAGATCCCGTCCAGTATTCTTGAGCGTGAAGCGTCGTCGGCCACAACTACGAAGAGCTCGGTCCGGTTACAGGTGGAGATTAAAACTCCTTCTTCGACCACGCCCTCGTCACGGAGCCTTCGCACGAAATTGCGCCCGGCGCACGGCGGATATGCGACTCTCTCCCTGAGCTCGACCGGAGCCGAGCGATGGTTCATCCCCGCAACCGCGATAAGCATCGGCTCACCTCCTCTTCCAATCCGGTGTCGGGCGCGACTCCATCCCTACGGCCGCGCTCTAATTCTTTCACGAGACCGGCCCACTCATATCCAAAAATCTCTTCGAGTTCCAGCCGTATTCTCTGCGCCAGCGTTGGGGAAGCGCCTCCGGTAGAGACCGCCACCTGGAGACCACCCCGCCGGAGCGTTGAAGGGAGGGCAAAGTCTCCCTCCGAAGGCTTGTCCGCTACGTTGATCGGTATATCCCGAAGCCGGGCCTCACGCGCGACTGCAGCGTTGACTTCTCGGGAGTCTGTAGCCGTGAAAGCCAGAAAAGCCCCTTCCAGGTCTCCTTCCACGTATCTCCTCCGGCGAACCTCCACCGCCATGCTCTCGATCTCCGGTTGGATTTCCGGTGAGATCACCACTACTTCAGCCCTCGCCTGGAGCAGCTTGCGAGCCTTGCGGTTCGCGACCGCGCCGCCGCCAACGACCACGCAACGCCGTCCGCTGAGGTCCATGAATATGGGGTAAAGAACAGAGTTATCGCCCTCGATCTCCATCTCCTAAAATCGTCTGGGCCGCAAGTTGACTCGGAGTCTAGCATACGCCCGACTGTATTTATCATTGACTCACAAAGTGTTGCATGTGCCGCAATACAAGGCCGTATAAGGCTTCACGCTCTTCAGAACTTAGTCCATAAAAAGGGAGCTTTACATACAATAGCAACGCCGGAACTCAATGTAATATACTGCACTTGAATATATGGGGTTGATTTTCTCGTTGCTGGCGAGGACGGAGGGTCGAAAGGGTAGCGGTGAACACGAGATCGAGCGGTTCGACAGAAGAAATATTGAAGTTCTTCCAAAGGGTCGAGTCCCGCCTAAAGAGGGCGCAGGGTGAAGCTGCGAGTTTACGCTGACACGCTCGCCCGAACCCGATTCGTCAGTCGCGGTTCAGGCATTATCGTAGGGAACTAGCCAGGGCGCAGGGCTTGTGGCGGCATGGCAATTTCGGGGCCAGCCTCGGACTGCTACAAACTTTGGAATTACGGTATCCGTCAGTTATCGGACTGCTCTACGGTAACTCCAGAAAGAATGAGCGGCGCAAAGAAGTTTACGAGCTGCAAGAGGAACGCACCCTCAGGCGCAAAGACCAGGCGCGCGGCGGATTTTTGGATACCTTTTCGGCGACGGGGGCGGAGTCTAGTTTGCCTGACCCGTCTCTTTGAACTTCTCGATGACCTTTATGTCCCCTATCACCATTCCCTTGTCCACCGCTTTGCACATGTCGTAGACAGTAAGGGCCGCGACGCTCACCGCCGTCAACGCCTCCATCTCTACCCCCGTACGGGCGCTGATCCGGGCAGTCGCCTTTATCTCTACCGCCGATTCATTAACCGTAAAGTCGAGGTCTATGTGTGTTAGGTTGAGCCCGTGGCACAGCGGAATAAGGTCCGAAGTCCGCTTGGCGGCCATCACTCCGGCTATTCGCGCCGTGTTCAGGACGTCTCCTTTGGGCAGCGCCCTCTCCCGCAGCAGCTCGACCGTCGCCGGGGACATGTGGATGCGGCCGCCCGCCACGGCAGTCCGCCGGACGACTTCCTTCTCCCCTACGTCTACCATGCGGGCCGAGCCTTCGTGGTCTATGTGCGAGAACTCCGTCATCCGCTCAATCTACCTCCAAATCCAGTTCGACCTCTACAAGGCGATGGTCGCTCCGGCTCTTTCTCGTAGCGTAGTCAACCTCCCGGAATCCACCCCGGTACAGCACGTAGTCTATACAACGCCCGCTGTTGTGCGTGGGTCGTCCCTCCCCCGTGGCTTGCAGCCCGGTTGCCAACAATAAATCTCTGAGGAACAGGTCTTCCGGGGTCGCGTTGAGGTCCCCGGCCAGAAGAACATCTCCTCTCGGTACCAACTCGGTCAGTAGAGTCAGGCCCCGGTCGCGCAGGCCAGGTTCGTACGGCAGGTGCGTGTTCATCACCCGAAATGTCCGCCCCCCTACCGATACCTCCGTGATCTGCACCGCTCTAGCCGAGAGACCGTCGCTCCACCCATGTCTCCGACCAGGATACAGCGCGCAGGTTCGCCGGAGAGACCAGGCGCGAGGCAGCAACCCGAAGCGTGTGTTCAGTTGCCTCGTGTGGCGCGAAGTGAACAGGGCGTCTTCGGGGAGGATAATCGCGAGCCGCTGCCAGCCGTGCATTACCCAGGAAAGATAGACCCGAGAACCAAACTGACGCTTCAACTCCCGCGCCCGCGAGATGCTGACTTCCTGAAGGCAGATCAGGGCGTCCTCCCGGAGTAGATCGTCCAAGGCCGGATCCCGACCCTTCCGCTCCCGATAAGTATTGTAAGTGACGACTTTCAATCCGGGCTCCTCAGGTGGAACTCGTGTTTGGGAGACAAGATGGCGCATGCTGGATGCAACGGGTGCGGAATGCGGGGGAATCGAACCGCCACGGCCTTTCGCAGGCCGCAAACCGGTTTTGAAGACCGGCCGGGCCACCAGGCCCACGCATTCCAGTTGAGAAGCTCCGGGACAATTCTAATATACGATTAACGGTATCGACGGGTCAGTGCGCGGACGTCGCCCGTTCGGCGGGTTACGCCGATAGCATCGGAGTATTCGAGCCAGGCCTGGGCGTACTTGCGGCTGGTACCGAGCCGGTCGCGCAATCCGGCCAGGGAGATCTCGCCTTCCGTCCGGCACACGGACTTTATCTCCTCCAGCACAGACTCGGCGGCTTCGCTAGAGCCGACCAGACCTCCACCTAGCTCCACGGCCTCCTCTCTTTTGAGGAGCAGCCTCACGGCGGAGGTCTTGTCCATCGCGGGCGGCTCCATACCGGCCTGCCGGAGTTTCTGGGACAAATCCGCGGCTTCCTCTTCGAGTTCGGGCGGGACTTCACGCTCACTCGGGAGGCTTACCCCGGAGTCACCCGTGCGGATCTCCCCCGACAGCTCGCCCAGGAGCGCGTCAGCGAGTTTCGTCTCCAGGCCCAAAGCCGTTCGGGCCTCGGCGATGGTTAACTCAGGACTCTCCGGATTATTCTCGCCTCTCTGACGCAGCGCGCGTAGAAGGCGCTCCCGCGCCGCCTCGACCTCTTCGGCCATCGCGTATAGGTCATCGACTCTGGTTATTTTGGTATCGTTTTCGAGCACGGTGGACAGTTTTTCGGGATGGAGGTTCAGTGTCAGGGACAGCTCTTCGGCGCTCATTCCTCTACCCGGAGAGCGGGCCAGGAGTAACGGTATGATCCGGATCGGGTCTCCGCTCTCCAACGCCTCCAGCCAGCCGGGTTCCGGGCGGCGTCCTACCGGGGCCGTATCCAATACCGTGCCCCCGCCAATGGTGATCTGAGGAGCCAAAGAGCGGAGCACGAAGCGGTCTCCGGCGAGCACGACCAGCGGCTCTTCCAGCCTTAGACGGGCCAGCGCGCTCTCTCCGGGGGCAAGTTCCCGGCGGTCGAACAGGCGGATTCGGGCGTTGGTGTCGTGAGTTCCGTGGTGTAGCCGGACCCGGTGGCCGTGTCGCAGGGGAGTCGTGGCGCCGAGAAGGCGGATGCGGGCGTCCAGGGCGCTGCTCGGCGGGACGGGGCGGGAGAGCAACACGTCTCCGGCCTCGATCTCCGAAGCCTCGATGTTCGTGAGATCCAGCGCGGTTCGGGCTCCGGCGCGGGCCACCTCGGCGGGACGGCCGTGGTTCTGGACGCCGCGCACCTTCGGACGGCTCCCGGACGAACTGTAGAGCGTATCGCCCGCGCGGATCTCACCCGACCACAACGTGCCCGTCGCAACCACCCCGATCCCCTTCAAGACGAAAGCGCGGTCCACCGGTAGCCGGGTGACGCCCCGGTCGGGATGCACGTCCTGGGGGTTCTCGGCAAGTTCACCGAGAGCCCGCGTGAGTTCGTCTACACCCTCTCCGGTTACACCGCTAACGGGCAGTACCGGCGCCTCTATGTCTGCAGATTCGAGTAACTCGGCTACATCGAGTTGGGCGAGCTCGACCATCTCCGCGTCCACCGCGTCTATCTTGGTCAGCGCCACGATGCCGCTCTTTATTCCGAGAACACGCAGCACATCGAGGTGTTCGCGGGTCTGGGGCATAACCCCGTCGTCGGCGGCGACCACTAGAAGAAAAGCGTCCACCCCTGTGGAACCGGCGACCATGTTCTTCACGAAACGCTCGTGCCCCGGCACGTCCACCAGGCTCGCCCTCGCGCCGTTCGGAAGTTCCAACTCAGCGTAACCCGGCACGATCGAGATACCCCGGCGATGCTCTTCTTCCAGCCGATCGGTGTCGGCGCCGGTCATGTAGCGGACCAGGGTGGTCTTACCGTGATCCACGTGCCCGGCGGTCCCAATGGTGAAGGTAATGGGCTTGACGGACTTTGCCGAAAGTTCAGACACCGGCCGCGACCGCCTCCAGGATGGCTTCCTCATCACCCGGCAGCAACGTCCGCGCGTCGAGCCAGAGCCTCTCCTCATACACCCGGCCCACGACCGGAGGATCAGCTTCGCGCAGCTTCTCAGCCAGGAGATCCGCATCCACACCATCTATACGAACGGCGAAAGACGGTATCTCATAGACTGGCAGCGTGCCGCCCCCGCTACGCGCCACTGAAAGCGCTACATCCACGTCGAAATCCGGCATGGCGCGGGCCAGTTGGGAGGCAAGCCTGTCCGCCCGCTCTTTTATCTCCGCCTCAGGAGCGTGGAACATCTTCACGGTCGGAAGCTCATCCTGGGCGGTCCCTTCGAGATAAGCCGTCAGCGTCGCTTCGAGGGCCGTGAGACAAAGTTTGTCGGCGCGTAAGGCGCGGGCGAGCGGATGGCTACGCATGACGGAGACCCAGCGCGAGGAGCCGACCACGACGCCCGCCTGAGGCCCGCCGAGCAGCTTGTCGCCGGAGAAGATCACGAGTTCCGCCCCATCCCGCAGAGCGTTCCGCACCAGCGGCTCGTCGCCCATCGGCAACATGGCGCCACTCCCGATGTCGGCGATAACCGGGAGATCCAGAGTGGAAAGTTCGGCGATTCCGACCGACTCCGTGAAGCCCTGAATCTCGAAGTTCGACGGATGGACCCAGAGGATAGCCTGCGTATTATCTCCTATGGCGTTTTCGTAGTCAGATCCGCGGGTTCGGTTAGTGGTACCGACCTCCCTCAGCTTCGCGCCGGAGACGTCTAGGACTTCCGGAATGCGGAAGCCGCCCCCGATCTCGATGAGCTGACCACGGGAGACGATGATCTCCGGAGCCTCCGTGCCTTGCGGCGCCTGCGCGACGACCGCCGAGAGCGCCAGTAGGGTAGCCGCCGCGCAGTTGTTGACGACCAGCGCGTCCTCAGCTCCGGTCAACGCTTTGAGTAAGGGCACGGCGTGGTCGTAGCGGGAGCCTCGCCGGCCGGAGTTGAGATCGTACTCCAGATTCGAGTATCGGCGGGCCACCTCGGAGACGGCCTCAACCGCGCGCTCGGAGAGCGCCGAACGACCCAGGTTCGTGTGCAGGATGATCCCGGTGGCATTCACCACGCGCCGGAGACCCCGGCCGGAGAGGAGCTTCCCGGCCTCCGCGAGTACCGAGCTTTCTGTGAGTACCGGCGTCTGGCCGGAGAGTATTCCGCGCCGCCCTCGGTCGATAACTTCCCGCACCGCGGCTGTTACAGAGGCCCTTCCGTGTCGACCGGCGAGCGGTTCCACGGCCGGGTCCCGTAGCACGGAGTCCACCGCCGGCAGGCTACGCAATAGCTCCCGTTTCTCGGTCTCCTGCATACGCGGATAGTATAACTTGCGCGTTCTATCCGAGGGCCTGGAGAAAGCCGCTATGCTAAACTGGCACCCTCAAAGACTTCGATGTCGAGGAGTAGAACGGGTGGGCGAAGGCACGACAAAGTTTATTCTGGGCGCGGCGGCCGGCGCGGTTAGCGGCTTCGTCATAGGCTCAGTCGTCTCAAACCCTACCTCGCGTTCCGCGAGCAGCGCCGCGATACACAGCGCCGGCATCTCGATGCGCTTTCTAGGACGCACTGTTGTCAGTACAGCCGACGGCCTCGGCTCGCTTCTGGAGAACGGTTACACCCGGCTGCGAGGCAGGGAAGCCTACGTCGAAAACGAGATAAAACAGCTTCGGGAGCAGATCTCACGCCTCGAACAACGCATGGAATAATCGCCCCCTTCGCTACCGTTTACATTTCTCTCGGTAAGGGTACAGGCTCGGAACTGCGCCCAGCAAACAAGGAGGCCGAGATCCGTGAGTACCGGTAGAAGTGGTGACCCTGTTGGAGATCTGCAAAATACTTACTCATCCTACAAGGTCTACGATCAGCACTACGAGGAGATCGGCAAGGTAGACGACATCTTTGTAGATGAGAATGATCAACCCGAATACATAGGCGTGAAGATGGGTTTTCTCGGCCTAAAGTCCACGGTAGTTCCTATAAGCCTCGTCCGCGTAAACGATAAGCGAGAGTTGATCGAGGTCGCCAAGTCGAAAGAGGTCATAAAGGATGCGCCGAGTTTCGACGACGATGAGGAGATATCCCCCGAACACGAAGCACAGATCCTGAGCTATTACGGCCTCGACCGGACTTCGTCGAATCGGGATAGTTCATACGGTGGTTATGTGGGCCGTGGTTCCGCGGTGGACCTTGAGTATGGAGAGCGGGACTATACCTCGGACCGTCACGCCAGGAGCGACGAACGGTCTGGCGAACTACCGAAAGACAGATCAACCCTTCCGAGAAGAGAGACTCCTCCGAGAGAAGAGACCCCTCCGAGAGAAAGAGCCTCCGAACGTCCCGCTGCCAGAGAAGTGCGGGATGAGAACGAAATGCGGGTACAACGCACGGAGGAAGAACTCAGGGCCGGAGTCCGCCAGAGAGAAGCCGGCAGCGTAAACGTCCGCAAACGTGTCCGCACCGATCATGAGCGGCTCCGCGTGCCGAAACGCCGTGAAGAGGTCTCCGTCGAGCGGGTGCCGGTGGATGAAAGCAGGCCCTCTGGCAGCAGCGGAAGCATCCCGCCAGGAACAGAGTCCACCGAGGATGAAATCCGCATTCCCGTCGTGGAAGAAGAGGTAGTAGTCGAGAAGAAACCGGTGGTCAAAGAAGAGATCCGTGTCCGCAAGAACGTAGTCGAAGAAGAAGAGATCGTTCAAGAAGACGTGCGCAAAGAAGAGATCGAGGTGGAAGACGAAACCCGGCGTAGAGATCGCTGAAGCATCTCGATCGCTCTTCTACGAAACGGTTTTCGGCGGTGAGGATGATGTCCGGATGCCGGTTGTCGAGGAAGAGGTCGACGGCGACACCAAGAAGTAGGAGCCTTGCGGAGGCGAGGGATCGTTCGTGGATCTCTTCGCCTCCGCGGCATTGAGGATCATTCAAGTACGACTGTTACGTGAACCGGGTCAACGAGAGGACGAGTTGCTCCATGTTGCACAATAGACCATCGGCGGGTAGTCTCGCCTGAACAAAGGGTTCGCGGCGGACTGCAACCCTCAATTTCGCACGAGAGTCAGGAACGTGGTGGAATTCTTCCTCAGTAACGCTGTCCGAAGAACTTCTTGATCCACTCGGGCAATCCGCTGCTTCCTGCTTCGGTCGCCTGCTTATAGTCTCTCAGGTCATCTTCATGCACCGGGGTTCCCGCCTCTCCGAGCAAGGCGCGGGCGTCTTGTATGCGTGATTCTTCGATATCCGGGGCGAAAGTAGCCTCGACCAGGTAGTTCCCGCTCCAGCGAACCCGGTAGACACGGAGGCCTTTTAACTCCCGGCCGGTAAAGCGCCGGTCGAGCTCTTTCGCCGAGTTGCCCGCGTCGTCTTCGTGGGAGAACTCGTAGCCTATGGAGTGAGGCTCCCGGTCACCCTCGAACATGTCAGACCGGGTCCATCCTCGACATCCAGAGTCCGGGGTCCCGCACCTCGGCCAGCGTCGGCAGATTCTCGGGACGCTGCCAGACGCGGTTCAAACCTTCCATACCCTGGCGTTTCGCCACGGCGTCGGCGAACTGCTCTCCGAGCCGGTATTGCTCCAGCTTCATGTCCAGGCCGGTTATCCGGAAGACGGCGGTCTCGAAAGGCGGCCTGTGGGCTCTGCTCTGGGCCATGCGGCGGCTCAGGTAATCGTAATTCGGGACCAGGCTCTTGCCAACGTTGTGCATGACGTAATCGGAGTAACCTTCTATCACCGCCATCGTCGCCTGCATCCGGTCGAAGTTCTCCCGCTGCTGGCGGTTCATCATCAGCTCCACGGAGCGTCCGCCGGTCTTGAGGTTCTCCGAGAGTCGCCGGACCGTCTCCCGAACGCCGAGGCGTTCGGCCAACGGCGCCAGGAGGCTCTCCAGCATCTCACCGAGGTGGTTCCGGAGCCACGGATGTCCCTCGAATTGTAGGGCGTGGGTCATCTCGTGCAGTACGATCCAGAGCCTCAGACCGTCCACGGGAACCCCGATCCGGCCCGCAGCCGAGGCTATATTCCCGTCGAGGAAAAAGACTTTGCCCGGCTCGCCGACTCGCTTGCGGGTCAACAGCGGACCCGTATCGTACTGGCCCAAGACTCTCGCCGAGAGAAAGCCTAGAAGCAAGCCGACCTGCGCGGTTAGTGTGGCACCGCCCAGCGCCCAGGTCAGGGCGTCCGCGCCGCCGGCGACCCGCTTTACGACGGGCTCCATCAAGTCCCCGAACCCCTCTATATTGAAGTCGATCCACTCCGCCCGGTCGGCGATTCTCAGTTGCCGGGAGTCGGGCGCGCCATGCGGCAGCTCGATGCCCGTAAACCGCGTTAGAGGGTCCAGAGTACGTTCGACGGCAGACCGATAATCGAACTCTCCGGTGTCGGCGGTATTCTCGGTCCGGGCGGCGAGCGCCACGGCTATCGTTCGTACCGCGCCCCAGGCGATCATGCGCTTATCCTCAAAAAATGATCCATAACCTGAGTATATACGTTGAAGTAGTGGATTCATTGTAACGGCCTCGACCACGGAGTATATTTAGTCTATGTTTGGTATAGGTCCATCGGAATTGGTAATAGTCGGTCTGTTGTTTCTGATCATTTTCGGCCCCAGCAAGCTACCCCAGATGGCCCGAGACGCCGGCCGCCTGATGACCGAGGCCCGGCGCGCCATGGACGACTTCAAGGACGAACTCACCTCCGCGGCGGACGAAGATAAAAGCGACCGGAAAAAGCCGGTCAAAAAGACTTCCCGGGAAAAGGCGAGCAGCCGGGCCGGGAAATCCGAGTCCGGGAAATCCGAGGAGGACGCATCGAAGGAGAACGGTCGCGTCTCCGAAGATGAAGAGTACGACCTCTAGCCTATAGCGTCCGCATCTCCAGTGCCCTCCCCGGCGTCTTGAACCTCATACCCACCCTCTCCCGCGTTGCCCGTCGCCGAAACGTAAAGTGCGCGCCGGAGCGGGTTATCGTAATGACTCCAGCCGTCCGGCCTAACGTTCGCGGTGGTTTCGAGGAACATGGCGAGACGGGCGTCCAGGTTGTCGATGATGTGAACCAATAGGGCTTCAAGCGTCTTTGGCTGCTGGGGAGAGCCGTACTCGATCTCTCCTTGATGAGAGAGCAGTATGTGTGAAATCTCCAGTTCCAGGTCCTTCGGGAAGTCCGGCAACCGCCCGATAAAAGAAGTGACTATCTTCTCTCCCAGAACAACGTGCCCTTGCAGGCGGCCCTCCGTAGTGTAGGCGAAACCGCCTCCGCCCCACGAGAGTTCCTCTATCTTACCCACGTCGTGGAAGATCGTCCCGAAGAAGAGCTTGTCCCGGTCAACCGGGTAGAGTTCCGCCAAAGAACGGGCAACCCTCAGACACTGCACCGAATGCTCCAACAGCCCGCCGATGCGCGCGTGGTGCATAGACTTTGCCGCCGGGGCCGAGCAGAAAGCCTCCCAAAACTCTTCGTCAGAGGCCATCAGCATGAACAATTCCCGGAGATGCTCGTTGCCCAACTCGTCCCCGACCATCCACAATTCGGCGGCCAGGGCGTCCTGATCCTCGTCCGAGGCGGGGAGATAATCCTCTTCCGAGATGCTCTCCCGATCGAGAACCTGGAGTTTATTGAGCTTTATCTGTAAAGTGCCGCGATAGTCGTGGGTATTGCCCTCGACACGCACGTACTCAGGCTCCGGAAGTCCGCCGCGCAAGTCGTCCGGGAGGCCCCACATTCGGGCGTCGACCGATCCGGTACGGTCGACCAATTTCAGTGACAGGTACGGCACTCCGCGGCTATCGTTTCGAACCGCTGTATCGGTGGCGAGGAAAGTGGAGCGCAGGCTCAAGCCAGGCTTGAGATCCCGCGCCCAAAACTTCTCCTTGTGCAAGGAGACACCCTTCTAGTCCGGCCTAGCCTTTCACGGCGCCGGCGGTAAGCCCGGAGACGATCCGGCGCTGGAAGATCAAAACCAACAACACCAGCGGCACCGTTACTACCACTGCCGCCGCAGCTTGCGCCGCGTAATCCGTAGTGTACTGCGTTGCAAACGTCGGGATCACGACCGTTACCGGCTGGGTGTCTTCGGTGAAGAGGAACGTGTTGGCGAAAAGGTAGTCGTTCCAGGCGAATATAAAGGTCAGGATCGCCGTGGTGAACACGCCCGGAGCCGCCAGCGGCACTATAACCTTGCGGAACGCCTGTATCGTCGTGGCTCCGTCCACCTTCGCCGCCTCTTCCAGATCTTTCGGTAACTCTCTGAAGAAAGCAACCAGCAGCCACACCGTAAGCGGCAGGGCGAAGACCGTGTCCGCGATGATCACCGACCAGTAGGTATTTATGAGGCCGACCTGGCTGAACTGTATGAACAGCGGGGCGATAATCGCCACCTGAGGGAAGAAGCTGATCGCCAGGATCAACGTCATCACCGGGCTTTTGAGCCGGAACCTGAGGCGGGCAATAGCGTAAGCGGAGATCGCACCGAGGAACAGGCAGATCACGGTAGTTGATCCGGCGATTATCGTACTGTTGAGCAGTGATTTCTGGAACGCCGGGTCACTGAAGATCGTGCCATACGACTCAGCGGTTGGAGTCTGCGGTAGGATGGTTGGCGGAGAGGCGAAGAGCTCCCTCTTGGTGATGATGCTCATCTTGAAGATCCAGATGAGCGGGAAGACGCTCACCAGGACGAAGCCGATGAGGAACACGTAGAAGAGGACCGAGTTCAGGGTCTTCCCCGAACCGCTCCCTGATGCTGTTGCGCTAGCCATACTCTAATCCTCCGATGAAGTCTGCATGCCGAGGCCTTTGATGAAGAAAATCGCGATAGCAAAGGCCGAAAGGAAGATGAGCACCGCCGCCGCGTTCCCTTCCGCGAACTGCAACTGGCTGATCCTCACCGTCTTGTACACGAACGTACTCAGAGACTCCAGATTCCGGTCACTCAGCACCCAGAACAGATCATACATCCGCCAGGCGTCCAGGGTCCTGAACAACAACGCGACCAGAAGCGCAGGCTTCAACAACGGCATCGTAATCCTGAAGAAACGCTGCATCACGTTAGCCCCATCCACCCTGGCAGCCTCATAGACGTCGCCCGGTATGGTCTGCAGTCCCGCCAGGAGCAACAAAGCCATAAACGGCGTCGTCTTCCAAACGTCAACCACGATGCAGGAGATCAGAAGCAGCGTCCGGTCGTTGAGTATCGGCTCGCTAATGACACCCAGCGCATTCGCCACATATTGGATGATGCCGACCTCATCCTGAAGCATGAGACGCCACATGGCGGCCGAGATAGCCGTCGGGAACGCCCACGGCACCAGGACCGCAGCCCGCACGAGACCACGCCCACGAAAAGCCCGGTTTATCGCGAGCGCTATCGTTAGCCCGATCACGAACTCGAAGAAGACGCTAACCACCGTGAAGATGACCGTGTTGGTAAGCCCGCCCAGGAAATCCCCGTTAGCAAAAACATCAACGTAATTCTGAATCCCGACAAACGCGCCTATGTCGGTCAGCGAAGAATCTGTAACGCTCAGTAAGATGGAATACGCTATCGGGAAGAACGCTATAACCAGGATAGTCACGAGTGTCGGCAACACCATATAGTAAGCCGTGCGCCGCTCCGGATTGCCGAACTCCTCCTTGAAAAACCCTCCTCGCTTGTTTTCTTTGGCTGCGTTAGTCACCCATCACCTCCCTTTCAGACCGGCCGGCGATCTTTTCGCCGGCCGGTTAATTTCGCGTGACTATTATGTCTGCGCCACGATGTCCGACAGCTCGGTCTGCAGTGTGCTGATAGCGTCCTCCGGAGAGACATTACCTTTGAGGCTCTCGTTGAATTGCTCCGCCATCTTGAGCGACATATCGGAGTAGTATGGCGAGACCGGACGCGGCCTGGAACTATTCAGCGCCTCACGACCCAACGCGATAACAGGAACCTTGTTTTTTATCTCCTGGTCCTCGTATAGGGCCGAGCGGGTCGGAAGCAAACTCGCCTCCAAAGCGGATCGCTTCTGCTGCTCAGGACTGGTCATGAACTGTGCAAACGCGAAGGCGGCGTCCTGTTTCTCCGGGTCCGAGTTGGCGTTTATGAAGAAGTTCCAGCCACCCAGCCCACTGAAGGTCTCATTGCCTTGGGACTTCGGCAGCGGCGCTATACCTACCTGTTCTTGCTTGATCGAAGACTGCTCCGGGTCTGCCGACAGCGCGTACATGTACGGCCAGTTGCGGCAGAAGACCGCGTCGCCGCGCAAAAAGACCCCCTGCGACTCCGGCTCCTTGTAGCTGGCTACGGCCTGCGGAGAGATGCCGTCCTCGATCATGCTACGCTCCATCTGTAGACCTGAGACCGATTGTGGGCTGTCTATAATGACTTTGTCCGACTGGCCCTCCGGAAGCACGTCACCACCGTGGGTCCAGATGTACTCCAGCCCGTCTACAACGCCACCTTCGTAGTTGGCTCCCTGGAAGACGAAACCGTTCTCGGTTCCTTCCTGTTGCATTATCTGCTGGGCCTGCTGTTTGAGTTCTTCCCATGTCTCGGGTGGCTCTAGGCCTGCCTTTTCCAGCAAGTCCTTACGGTAGTAGAGAAGGCCGGCATCCGTGTACCACGGTATGCCGTAGATCGCACCCTCGTATGTATTGGCCTCTATCGGACCTTCAAGAAACTTCTTCTGCTCCTCCTGCGTGAAGCGATCCGAGAGGTCGAGGATCCAGCCGTTCGCCGCGAACTGCGCCGGCCAGATAACGTCCCCGCCGATAAGGTCTATGTTGGTCTGACCGGCCTGGAACTCGGTGCGAAGCTGGTCGAAGTACTGCCCAGTATCCGAGGGCACCTCGCGATAGTTGACTTTGTACTTGCCCTTGTTCTGCTTGTTGAAGTCGTCAAATTGCTTCTGACGAACCCCGGAATCGTCCGGGGCCATCGAGAGCGTAAACTCGACCGGACCTCCGCTCTGGCTTCCACCACCGCCGCCACCACAACCGGCTACGCCCAACAACGTTGCCCCGGCGAGACCGGCTCCGCTGACCTTTAGGAAATCCCGGCGGCTCATACCCCGACCGAAAGCGCTCCTGGCTACCCTATCTTCTTCAGTCATGCACTGCTCCTTTTCCCGTTTTCGCCCGTTCAACATACTTGAAACAGTATCTTAGCTACCACCATATCCGGCGCAACCGACACTGGGCACTACATCGTTTCGCTAGGTAAGACTACAGAATCGCCTGCTCGGACTCGGGATCGAAGAGCCGGATCTTGCTCGCATCCATGGCGAGGAGCATCGTTTGCCCCATCTTCGCCTCGCTCTCCGCCGCTACCCTGGCTACCATCAGATCGCCGGAGCCATCCGGTGAGCCTCCGTCTTCCTCCCCCCCGTCGGTCATCTCGGCCAGGCTCTTTGTATGGGCAGCCTGCTCCTTGCCGATCTCGAAGTACAGGTACTTCTCTGAGCCCATGCTCTCTATTACCTGAGGCTCGACTTCCACGGTATTCTCTCCCGTGCCACCGTCTTCGGCGAACTTGGAGTCCTCTATGTGCTCTGGCCGGATACCCAGGATTACTTCGTTTCCCGCGTACTTCTCGGGGTCCTGGCCTTCTTCCTCAGCTTTGCCGATAAGCTCGCGGGTTATCGGGAGTCGTGTCTTACCAAAGGTCACGACCATACCGCCGTTATCTTTCTCAAGATTCGCCCGGATGAAGTTCATCGCCGGAGACCCGATAAAGCCCGCCACGAAGATATTCTTCGGATGGTCGTACATCATCTGAGGCGAGTCTACCTGTTGGACTTTGCCGTCTTTTAGCACCACGATCCGGTCAGCCATCGTCATGGCCTCGGTCTGGTCGTGGGTGACGTAGATGGTGGTGACGCCGATGCGGTTGTGGAGTTTTGAGATCTCCGTCCGCATGTTTACCCGGAGCTTGGCGTCGAGGTTCGAGAGCGGCTCGTCCATAAGGAACGCTTTGGGCTCCCGGACAATGGCCCGCCCCAGCGCGACCCGCTGGCGCTGGCCGCCAGAGAGGGCCTTTGGCTTACGGTCGAGGAAATGTTCGATACCCAGGATCTCGGCGGCATTCTGGACCCGGCGATTCATCTCTTCCTTTTCCACCTTTTTCAGCTTCAAGGCGAAGGCCATGTTCTCCCGGACGTTCATGTGCGGGTACAGCGCGTAGTTCTGGAAGACCATCGCTATATCGCGGTCTCGCGGCGGAAGGTCGTTAACTACGTTGTCGCCGATAAACACCTTGCCGCCCGTTATGTCTTCGAGGCCGGCGATCATGCGTAGGGCGGTGGACTTACCGCAGCCCGAAGGCCCGACGAAGACTACGAACTCCCCGTCGGGGATGTCCAGGTTCATCTTCTCCACCGCCGTCACGTCTCCGCTGTAGACCTTTGTGACGTCCTCCATCGTGACTTCCGCCATCTCATAACCTCCTCTTCCAGAGACCGCCCGCGCGATCCTCATTTATGACTTGCCCAAGCCTACTTTTCTATCGGACACCCCTATGTGTCGCAGCCATTCTACTCCAATAGGAACTTTCCGTATAGTGGGTACCGCTCCTTGACTTTTTCTATCCTTCCGAATGAAGCTTCTATCCGCTCTCGTGGGATCTCACCGCTCTCCACGGCCCGCACGACCGCCTCGTACGCATCAGCCTGCTGTTGCGCCGGGCTTGAGACCACGAGCAGGTCAGCCCCGGCCTTTACCGCCGCGACCGCCGCCTGCGACGGTGGGCCTCCTCCCGAAGCCCCCGCCATTGCGAGGTCATCGGTCACTACCACGCCCTCGAAGCCGAGGTCTTCTCTTAGCAAGCCTATGACTTCGGGCGAGAGGCTCGCGGGGAGATCCGGGTCGATGGCCGGATACAGCAGATGCCCGACCATGACCATTGGCACCCCCGCCTGAACCGCTGACCGAAACGGCGGAAGATCGTAAGACTTAATGGTCTGCATATCGTGCCCTACCGTCGGTAGGCCTGTATGAGAGTCGGTCTCCGCGACGCCGTGATTGGGGAAGTGTTTTGCGGACGAGACTACACCCGCATCCTGAAAGCCTTTCACCGCCGCGGCTCCCAATTCGGCTACCAGATTCGGATCTTCACCGAAGGATCTGTTACCTATGGCGGCCCCGAACCCCGTATCCACCACCGGCGCCAGGTCGGTATTGACACCCGCCCGGCGGAGTTGAAGTCCTATTTGCTCGGACACGCCGCGGACTTCTCGCGGATCGGCGCGCGTTCCGAGTTCCGCAGCAGACGGCTGAGGTGATAGCCAGGGAGCATTGGAGATATCGCCGCCCTCGTGGTCCACGGCGATAAACAGCGGTATAGAAGGCTCCGTCGCGAGCGACAGCTCCTGCAAAGACTCGGTCAACGCGCTCGTCTGCTCTTCGCTCCTCATGTTGTAGCCGAAGAGCAACACGCCGCCGATGTTGCGCTCCCGGATCATCTTCTCTATGTAGTAGTCCGGCTCCGTGCCCGCCATGCCAACTACGAACATCTGCCCCACCATGTCCCGCACACTCATACGGTCCTCCGTTTTCGTAGACGTGGCCCCGTTCTCTACCGTTTCGCCTTTACGGGTAGTCTCTTTCGGTGTTTTCTTCAGGGTGTTTTCGGGGTTTTTCGTGCGGCCCGATGTTCCGCCATCGGTACTCATCGCGCCTTCCTGGGCCGAGCATCCTACGAGCAGTAACGCCACGAGTACGCACAACGGCAGGAGAACCCGGTAGGCGGCCGTCTTTCTACTGCGTTCGGTTACGATGGTTCGCAAGCTCTACCTCCGGGTAGCGACTCGACCAGTTTACCGATGAGGCGGCTTCGAGTCTCGGGTATCCTTATGGTTGAGTGATCGAGCTATCCTACGACTCCGGCACACTTCTGGCATCCGGCGAAGGACCCCGTCCACCGGAGCCTTTCGTCTGGGACGGCCGCACGGAGCAGTGGCGCGCCCCGGCGGGGGCTTACAGAAAAACAGTGCTCGGACTGCGCGACTCGGGAGCCTCCTACAGCGACCACGCCGCCGCCTTCGAGAAGTTGCGTCTGGAGTCGCGGATCGCCCTGGAGCCCCGCCCGTACCAGAGGGAAGCGCTAGCCGCCTGGCGGAGGGCGGACCTACGGGGCGTGGTCGTGCTGCCGACCGGGGCCGGGAAGACCGCCGTCGCCGTCCGGGCGATCGAGCTGGTCGGGCGCAGCGCGCTGGTCGTCGTGCCGACACTCGTCCTTCTCAAGCAATGGTACTCGGTGCTCGCGGACGCCTTCGGCGGTTCGGTCGAGGTCGGCTTGCTCGGCGGCGGCTACCACGAGATCACACCGCTCACCGTCACCACTTATGACTCAGCCTACATCCACGCCGAACGCTACGGTGACCGTTTTGCTTTCGTAGTCTATGACGAAGTCCACCACCTTCCCTCCGAGAAAAACAGCGTTATCCCGAAGATGCTGCTCGCGCCGTACTCGCTGGGGCTCACCGCGACTCCCGAGCGGCCCGACGGCGGGCACGGGCTTCTGCCGGGCCTGGTCGGAGCCGTCTGCTACCGGCGGTCGCCGGAGGACCTGGCGGGAACGTATCTCGCCCCCTACGAACTGATTCGCATCCCGATAGAGCTCACTGCCCACGAGCGGTTCGAATACGCCCAGGCCGACGCGGTGTACCGGGATTTCTTACGGAAACATCGACTCCCGATGCGCTCACCGGAGGACTGGCAGCGCTTCGTCTTGGTGGCGTCCACCAGCCACTCCGGAGGCCGGGAGGCGCTCCTGGCGGCGCGACGGCGGAGGGAGATACAGGGTGGCGCAATGCGTAAAGGCGTGACGCTCGAAAACCTGCTCCGAAAGCACTGGAACGATCGCTGCATCGTCTTCACCAAGAGCGTAGAGGAAGTTTACGCACTCAGCCGGCGGTTCCTCATACCGGGTATCACTTACGAGACCCCGACTCGGGAGCGAAAAGAGATCCTGGACCGCTTCCGGGAAGGCCGCTACAGGAGCATAATCGCCTCGGACGTCCTGAACGAAGGCGTGGACGTGCCGGAAGCGAACGTGGCGATCATCCTGGCCGGCAGCGCCTCCCACCGCGAATACGTTCAACGTCTGGGACGCATCCTCCGGCCGAAAGACGGCAAGCAGGCCACTCTCTATGAGATGGTCACCGCTGACACCAACGAGGAATCCGCCGCCCGGCGACGCCGGGAGACTGTCGTCTAGTGCTCCGCAGCGAGCATGTCATGGCCCGCCTCCAGGGCGGCAGGCTTATTCCCCACCGCCTCTCCACGGAAAACGGACAGGCCCTGGGTGTGGCGCGGGAGCTTTGCGAGGTCTACGCCGCGCATCCAAACGTCTCGCGTTCACGTCTGGAAGAGGAATTGACGCTACGGGAAGAGGAACTCGGGCCGCGCCTGGACGCCCGGCGCGGCTTCAAGGTCGTACGGGCACTCGCCAAGCTCCTCGAAGAACGGGCCGAGTGGGCATCCCCCACCACCTCTGACCCTTACACGATCCGCACCCGCGTCTTCGAGTTGGCCGCCGCCCTGCCGGAACCACCCGCCGCCGAGCGGGGCTTGTTGGAGACTACTACCCGAGAGGACATCATCTCTCAAGTCTCACGAGAGACCGGGGTGGAAAACCTCGCAGCGCTAATGTACGCCGACCGGCGTGGCTCACAGATTCTCAGCGAGTTCCGCGGACTCTCACCGGAAGAGCTCCTGGCACGCTACAACGTGGCCCAGGTTCAGGGCATCCTCTATTCAGCAAGGGGGATGGTTGTAGACCTGGGGGCGGAGGCTGACGCGAGGCTGGTACTCCACTACGTGAAATTCATGGATCTGATCTACGATCTGGAATCCAGGCCGGCCGGCTATAGGCTGCGCCTCGACGGACCGCTCTCCCTATTCGGCGGCACCCGGAAGTACGGTCTCCGGCTGGCGAAGTTCCTGCCGGGACTCCTGCTCACATCCTCCTGGAAACTCTCGGCAAACGTAACCTGGAAAGGGCGGGACACCTTTCTCGAACTCGACTCCGAATCCGGCCTGAAGAGCCACTACGCTGGCCCAAAGGAGCTCCAGGACAAAGAAGACGACGTGCGGGAGGCTTTCGTGGCGGCCTGGAAACGGACGAAAGACACCGCAGGATGGAAACTCGAACCAGGTCCGGGCATCTTGCCGATCCCAGGACTGAAGAACGCCCTGGTCCCGGACTTCACACTCCGGCATGTCGATACAGGCGCGGAGGCCCACCTGGAGATCCTTGGTTTCTGGTCCGAGCGAACGCTAGTAGACCGGGTAGCCCTGATACGGGCAGCGGAAAACAGAGGCCATCGCGTGCTGATCGCCGTCTCAGAGAACTTCGGCGCCACTTCTAAGGCTATCTCTAAGGCCGTAGACGGCGCGATAGTCCCGTTCAAAAACCGGATCAAGGTGGGCGCGGTAGTGGAGAAAGTCGGCTCGAACGCGTGCTCGTCGCGCGGCTAATATAATCGCTCCCATGGAGCCGGATACGAAATCCTTGTTAGCCCTGACCGTGTTCTGCGCGTTCTCCGCCGCGCTGTTCGGACTCGGGACGGACATATTCGCTTTTAGAAGCTCGTTCGAGGGAGCCGGTAAAGAGACCCTGATGATCCTGATGCGCCTGGTCGTCTACATTACGCTGGCCCTCATTCTGGTCTACAAGGGGGGCTGGTGGGGCGTTGTAGCGGCGACCGTTATGGCCCTGATCGCCACGACCCTGGAATGGTACTCGTTCCCCCTGGCTTTCGACTGGGCAGCGATAAACGACCCCGGAGGCTACGCTGAGAAGTTCGGCGACGTAGGACGTCCCTCGTACTTCGAATGGCCCGCAGTGTACGACGTATTGGGCGTCGGCATCGCCGCCATCCTGGCTCAGGGGATGCGGATGATGGCCCATGTGGACCCTAGAGGGCCTCAGGACGAATAACCTCGAACTCCTCATCCTCATCGAAATCTACGAGATAGACTTCACCGAGCGCGTTGAAGTCGTAACGCGTGGACGGGAGCCTTCCCTCCACCGAGTCCTCGACCTCGACGCCGGTCACCAGGCGTCCCGCGCCCTTGCACCGCTTGCATTCGATGGGTCTCCAGGCTGTGCCGTCGTTGCCCTTGCCTTCGCAGTTCGGGCATTGCCGGAACCCTGTGTAACTGATGGTTATAGTCCTCATGGTAAAGGTATTCTATCGTCGCTTTCCAGGTTGTTCATGGAGACTGGATGATCCGAACGCTACTTACGAGCTAGAATTGATCCGGCAAATAGTATGAACGGAAGTGTCTTGGTTCCGCCGGGAGCTTCCACGAGAAAACCTTCGGAGGGAGCGCGGACTTGTTTGAAGTGAAAACCCCGGCCCTTCGATGACGGTTTCCCGTCCAAAGGACAGCACCGGGAAACCGCGGATATTCTATGGTTGGGTAGTAGTCGCGGCCGTGTTCGTGGTTCTGACGTTCGCCGCCGGGCTCGGGTTCTACAACGCCACGGTCTACCTTCAGGCGCTGGTTGATGAGCAAGGTTTCTCGATAGGCGCCGCATCCGGGGCGACGGCGATGTTCTTCATGATATACGGACTGGCCGGTATACCCATCGCCCGGCTCGTGATCAGGTATGATCCTCGCTGGGTCATCGCTTCGGGGGCCCTGATCGGGGGCCTCGCGCTTTTGCTGCTCGGGCGCGTGCAGGAATTGTGGCAACTCTACGTCGTCTACATGGTATTCGGTCTGGGGTTCGCCGCCGCCTCGTTCGTGCCGACTACGACACTAATTACCCAGTGGTTCTCCGAGCACCGCGCACTGGCATTGTCCATCGCCACCACGGGTTTGTCGATGGGCGGCATCCTCATAACCCCGGCAACCGCCGGTTTTATCGCCCGCGATGGGCTCTCCAGCGTATCCCCGTGGCTGGCGGGACTATTCGTAATAGGGATAGCGCCGGTAGCAATCTTGCTCATCCGTCCGACCCCGGCTTCCATGGGACTCTATCCCGACGGCGCCGACGGTCCAACCGCCGAACAAAGCGGGCAGGTCGTAGGCGTTGCCTATCGGGACGCCGTAAGGACGCCGTACTTCGCCCTGGTCACGCTAGGGTTCGCGCTTCTGTTGCTTACACAAGTCGGCGGTCTCGCGCACCTTTTTCCTCTGGTCAACGGCCGGGTCGGAGCAACCGTCGCGGCGACGACGGTCTCGACGGTTGCGTTCGCGTCCATTGTGGGGCGGTTTGCGGGAACCTGGATCCTCCAACACGTCTCCGCGATGCGGTTCACTATCGCCCTGGCTTTATTGCAGACCGTCTCGATCGCACTGCTGGCTATATCTTCTTCGGTGGCTGCCCTGCTTACCGGCGCGATTCTCTTCGGGGTAACGATAGGGAACGTCCTGATCCTGATCCCCGTGGTGCTCGTTGAAGAGTTCGGGATGCGCGACTACCCGTCCATCTACTCCGTCAACCAACTCCTGACGACCATCGGGGTCGCCATCGGACCGATACTGGTCGGCCTGCTCCGCGACGCCACGGGAACCTACACCATACCCCTACTGGCGGCCACAGTAATCTCCACGGTAGCCGCCGTCACGCTTACACTAACGCTTCAACCTCGCCGATCTGGCTCATAGCCTAGCGCCCCATTATCAGGCCGAAGGCCCAAACGGCTCCTAGCGCCAGCTCTTCTGGTACTGGACCTGCTCCGAGGTTAGCTCCTCGGGCACGACGCCAAGTGTCTCCAGTTTGGTACGGGCAACCAAATCGTCTATCTCTTCCGGGATGGTCTGGAGGCCGGCGGGTATGTTCGGTGAGTTCGTGGCTATGTAGTGGGCGGCGAGCGCCTGGACCGCGAAGGTGAGGTCCATGATCTCCACCGGATGGCCGTCGCCGGCGGCGATGTTGACTAGCCGTCCCCGCGCCAGTACGTGGAAGCGCCGTCCGTCTTCCAGTTCGTACTCGGTGATGTTCTTTCGCACCTCGCGCTCCGCCACCGCCATCTCCTGCAGCGAGGCGAGGTCGAACTCGTGGTCGTAGTGGCCGGCGTTAGCCAGGATCACACCGTCCTTCATCCGCTCCATGTGCTCTTTCCGCAGCACGTGGATGTTCCCCGTCCCGGTCAGGAATATGTCTCCTACCTCGGCGGCCTGCATGGAATTCATCACCTCGTAACCCTCGGCGTAGGCTTCGAGGAGCTTCACCGGGTCCGGCTCGCAGACGATGACGCGGGCCCCGAGACCGTCGGCGTACTTGGCGAGGCCGCGGCTGACCCAACCGAAGCCCATGACCACGATGGCCTTGCCGCTGATAAACAGATTGGTGTTCGTTAGCAGGGCGTTGAGCGACGAGTGGCCCGTGCCGTAACGGTTGTCGAAGAGGTGTTTCATCCGGGCGTCGTTGGCCGCCAGCACCGGGAAGGGCAGTACCTCCTCGGCGTCCATCGCCTTCAGCTTGGTTATGCCGGTAGTGGTCTCCTCGGAGGCTCCAATGACGCCTTCGAGAAGGTCCGGGCGGTTGACGATCAGGCGCCCGACCAGCTCCGCGCCGTCGTCGATGATGAGATCCGGTCTGGTCTCGATGGTCTTCAGGAGGTAGTCTTCGAAGTCTTCATCGGAGGGATCGTGAGTCGCGTAGACCCTGACGCCCCGCTCGGCAAGGGCGGCGCACACGTCGTCCTGGGTGGAGAGCGGATTGCTGCCGGAGACGGTCACGTCCGCTCCGGCCTCCGATAGAAGGACGGCGAGGTATGCGGTCTTCGCTTCGAGGTGGATCGTCATAGCTACCTTGCGCCCACTCAGGACGCCATCGGCGAGCTGGTTTCGGAATACGGCGTTGAGGACGGGCGAGTGCTGGGCGGCCCAGTCTATCTTGCGGTGTCCCTCAGGCGCCAGAGCAGAGTCTTTTATTATGGATTCCACAGTCACGGCTTAATAGTCTCCCATCTTTGAAGCTCTCCGTTTACGACCCGTCTAGTTTACAGGCTTCGCCCGGCGGAAACTTTTATTTTGATCGATCGAGAATGCATACACATAGTTTTGGACACGAGGATGGAACGTACACATCGGGCCCGAGCGGGCTGTTCAGTTGTTCTTACACCATTCACAGCGGCCATGCCCTCTGCTAGGCTTTACGCTCGTGCTCCAGCACTTTTCGTAGGGTTCCAGGATGGTTGGTCATGATGACGTCTACGCCCTTGTCCAGTAATCGGCGCATCTCCCCAGGTTCGTCCAGGGTCCACACATCTACCCGCACGCCCCGGCTGTGGGCGGCTTCGACGAACCGGGGAGTTACGACCTCTACACCCCGGTAACTAACCGGGACCTGGAGCGCGTCGTACGCGGGTTCCGAGAGGTTTTCGAGGCGTAGCCTGCTGAGTAGGAAGAAGGCCCGGATCTCCCGCACCGAGGCCGACGTAGATATCTCGCCGCCGGAGACCTCCCTAAATCGCTTTATAACACCGTACCGCCCGGCGGCCACGAGCGTCCGTTCTCCGGCTCCAGCTTTCCGGATCACACGCAGAACAGCCTCTTCTACCTCGGGCTGATCTTCTTTTATCTCGACGTTTACGGCAACGTCGGGGAACTCGTCGAAGACTTCTTCGAGGGTGGGAACCCGGAGACCTTCTCCCCGGTACGGATAATCCCCGTTCCCGGCGAAGCGATATCCGGCGTCGAGTTGCTTTAACTCGGCGAGGGTTTTATTCCGCACGAATCCGGCGCCGTCGGTGGTGCGCCCCAGGGTGTCGTCGTGGATCACGACTATCCGGCCATCCCGCGTCATGTGGACGTCGAGTTCCAGCCCTTCGGCCCCCGACTCTACGGCCATCCGGAACGCTTCCAGGGTGTTCTCCGGCGCGTGGGCGGAGTCGCCCCGGTGGGCAAAGTTCACCGGCCAGTCCGTCCGGAACTCCTGTGCGGTTCCCTTACGAAGCACGATGATCGTCAACACGCCCACGAATCCGAGGATGAACAAAACCAGTATCCACTTATGCCTCACACGTAGAACTTAGCACACCCTCCGGCCTCTGCTAAACTCACCCTGGCATGCGAGTCTGCACCATCATCCTCTCGGCAATCCTTTTCTCATTGTCCCTCTTCTCTTGCGCCGCTGAAGAATCCCGGATCACCTACGTCTCGCTGGGAGACTCGCTCGCCGTGGGCGTAGGTTCTTCGGACCCGATAGAATACGGCTACGCTCCACTTTACCGCGATGACCTGGAAAAAAGGACCGACCGCGAAGTGCGGCTCGTTCAACTCGGCATAAGCGGCGAGACTAGCGGTAGCTTCATCGGGGACTACCCAGCCGACTCACAACTCTACCGCGCCACCGAAGCGCTCCGGCGTAATCCTGACTCAACGGTTACGCTTGCCCTCGGCGGCAACGACCTCATGCGAACGGGCGACTACACGGACACCGAACGTGAGGCCGCCATCTCCGCTTACGGGCGAAACCTGGACTTCATCCTCGGAACTCTGGAAGGAGCTTCCCAGACCGAGCCCCGGATCACCGTACTGGCGTATTACAACCCGGCTCCGGGAAGCTTCACCGACCGGTGGGTAGGGCGCTTGAACGCGGAGATAAGGACGGTAGCCGAGCAAAACGGCGTACGAGTGGCCGCCGGAGATCGGGCGTTTGTGGACCGCGAGGGAGAATACACCCGCCACGACCAATATCCGTGGGACATACACCCCACGGACGCAGGTTACGAGGCGTTGGCCGAGGCATTCACCATAGCTGCGGGGTCCGGTTAGCGGACCTTCGCCGGCCAGAAGCCGATTCTACCGGCTAGCAGGACGAAAGCCGGAACGAGCATGGTTCGTATCACGAAGGCGTCGAGGAGTATGCCAAACCCAACGGCTACTCCGATCTGAAAAAAGTCCTGGAGCGGTATGAGGGTAAGGAAAGCGAACGAGGCCGCGAGCGCGAAGCCAGCGGCGCTGATGGTCGGGCCGGTCTTCTTTAGTGCGAGCGGGACGGCCTCGCGCAGCGGGCGCTCGCGGGCTTCTTCCCGTACGGCGGCCATTATGAAGATGTTGTAATCGCTCCCGAGGGCGACGAGCAGCAAGAAGAGTGAGAACGGCACGTAGTAGACGACCCCGCCCTGACCGAGGATGTTCTGGAACAGTACCGTCGAGACCCCGATAGTCGCGGCGAAGGAGAGGACGGTGGCGAACAGCAGGTACAGAGGCGCGACCGGGGTGCGAAGCAGCAGCGCGAGCACCAGGAAAGAGACGGCGAAGACCAGCGGGGCGAGACGAAGGAGGTCGTCGTTAGAAGTGTCGCGGGCGGCGGCGGCGATCGCGGTCTGCCCGCCAACAGTCCCGGTTGCGTCTTCGAGTCCGGAAGCGTCAAGAATCTCCGGCAGGTTCTTCTGGAGTCTCTGTGCCTGGTCCAGGGCCTCCGCAGAGTACGGCGCGCCGTAGAACACGAGCAAGAAACGTACCGCCGATCCATCCTCCGCCGCAAACTCTACTCCCGGCAGCATCCCCGGATCTTCCGCCCCGATGGCCGCCGCAAAACCACCCGACCCGAGCAACCGGCTCTTGAACCTCCGCAACTCTTCGTCGCGGTACGCAATACCTTCACCCTTGACCAAGACATTGACCGGCGCCAGAACGCCTCTAGGAAAGCCCTCGGCGAGCATTTCGTAGCCTTCCACCGACGGGACGCCATCCGGCAGGTTCTCCACCTGGTCGAAGCCGACCCGCAGGCCGAAGGCTCCCGTGGCGAGCAGGATCAACGCGGCTACCAACACGCCCGCCGTTAATCCCGGACGCCGCAACAAGGGGTTGGAGGTTGTGTTGCCGGCGGACGGTATCGCATCGAGGCGACCGAAGACCGAACGGCCGAGAATAGAGAGCAAGGCTGGAACGAGAGTCAGGGTTACCAGGAAGACCGTCGTCAAAGCGATGCCGAGACCGGGACCGAGAGCCTGGTAGATACCGAGGGTGGAGAATACCAAAAGTCCGAAGGCGGCGATCAGGACCATCGCCGACGAGAGCAGCACGCCTCCGACCCTCTCGACCCCGATCCGGGCGGCTTCGATACGGTTCGCGCCTTCGGCGAGCGCCTGACGGGTGCGGGAGAGCAAAAACAAAGTGTAGTCCGTGCCGACCCCGAAGAGCAGCACCGTGATTATGGGTTCTACCTGCGACGGCAATTCCGTGCCGGTCTCGGAGGAGATCCGGGCCAGTATGCGGAGCGTCAGGAAGATCGAGAGCCCTACCCCGACGAGCGGGATTAGCGGCGTGAGCAGCGAACGGTAGGTAAGGGCGACGATCAAATATATCGCCGCAGCGGTGGCGAGCGTCACCAACCACAGGTTATCCACAATGGCGGCTTCATTGTCGTCCTGTATCGGCTGCGGCCCGGTTACCTCGGCCTCCAACCCGCCCGGAAACTCGTCGAGCGCGTCCCGAACCTGGCCGACGCCCGTCCCGACGCCGGTCGGGCTGATCCCACGCTCGAAGAACAGCAGTACCGGCAGCGTCTCTCGCCCTACGAGCCCGGAGTTCGGCGAGGGAACGGGACCCTCCAAGACGAGCGGCACGGCCCTCTCTAGCCGGTAGGGAGCGTCCGGGCCGTTCAGGTATTCGAGTCCCGCTTCGACCGCCCGTAGATCCCCCGGACCGAAACCCTCCGGATTGGAGAAGACGAGGACCGCCGGCGCCTCCACCGGCCCGGAGAGGTTTTTCGCGGTCTCGGATTCGGCGCGGGCAGCGGGCGCGGATTCCGGGACGAGGTCCGAGACCCTGGCGGTTGTCGCGTCGTCCAACGGCGCCAGGTAGACTTGTACGGCAAGCGCTACGAGCGCCCAGAAAACGACCACCGCCCACCGGAACCTCACTAGAAAAAGACCCAGGTATCCGAAGAAACCCTGCGGTGGCCCTATAGGCTCTGTTCGGCGTGTATCGTGCACCGCGCCAGATTCTACACCGTTGACCCTTTGCGGAGTGTCCCTTATACTCGACTGGCTGCTGAGTCGGAGTGGCGGAATTGGTAGACGCGCTAGGTTGAGGGCCTAGTCCCCGTTAAGGGGGTGGGGGTTCGAGTCCCCCCTCCGACACTTGTAAGGCTTTTGCCATAGATTTGTTCGTTCGAAAGGCCAAACCTGTAACAAGTTATACGCTGATTATGATGCCCCGGTGTATAATGTCGTCAGGAGTCGCCTGTTCTCCCCATCCTCCCCGGGCGACTCCCTTTTCTATTTCGACCTCACTCTCTAGCCTGAAAAACGATCCCGTCCGTGGGGCTCCTCCAAGTCCAGCACGGGGCCTTTGGGAACGATGCGCATCGGGTTTACGCTCTCGTGGCTCATGTAGTAATGCTGCTTTATGTGGTCAAAATCGACAGTTTCGGCGACGCCGGGCTGCTGGTGGAGGTCTTTGAGATAGCCCCAAAGGTTCGGGTAGTCGATGATGCGCCGGATGTTGCACTTGAAGTGGTAATGGTAGACAGGATCGAACCGGACCAGCGTGGTGAACATGCACCAATCAGCCTCGGTGATCCTATCTCCACAAAGATAGCGTCGGCCTTCGAGAACTTCTTCCCAATGGTCCAGGGCTTCGAAGAGCGCGGTTACCGCCTCGTCGTAGGCGGCCTGGGTGGTGGCGAAGCCGGACTTGTAGACGCCGTTGTTTACGGGGTCGTAGATCTCATCTATCGTCCGGTCGATCTCTTCCCGCAAATCCTCCGGGCAAAAGTCCGAGTCGTTGGCGGCCAGTTCCTCGAACTCGGTGTCGAGCATTCGGATGATCTCCCGCGACTCGTTGTTGACTATGGTCCCGGTCTCCTTGTCCCACAGGACAGGTGTGGTTACCCGGCCAGTGTAGTCCGGGTCGGCCTTCTGGTAGACCTCGCGCAGGTAACTCGAGCCGTTTAGCGTGTCGGGGACCGTATCGGGCGCGTCGGAGAACATCCAGCCGTTGTCACCCATGAAAGGGTCCACGATGGAGATGGAGATCGACTCGTCGAGTCCCTTGAGTTTCCGCAAGAGCGCCGTCCGGTGCGCCCAAGGACACGCCGAGGCCAGATAGAGATGGTAACGGCCCTCTTCGGCCTTGTATCCACTCGAACCATCTGCCGTTACCCAGTCGCGGAAGCTCGTTTCGGAGCGGACGAATCGGCCTTCGCTATCCTTCGGTATCCCGTGGGTCGTCCACTCACCGTCAACCAGCATGCCAAGCGCCATAATAGTCTCCTTTGGTTCATTGCCGTGGGAGACTATTATAGTAACGGTGAGGATCACGTGACGCTTTTAGGAGGTTACAGGTGATGAGAAGATGAGACGAAATAGGGGTCACGCAAGCGGACTAGAGTGGGTCCCATACAGCAGCTTTATCATTAGCTTCCCGATTCTAGCCTGGAGCCGGGATCGCGCGCAGATTCGCAGCGAAAGGGAATATATCTAACCTTCCCGTTCCAACTCCCGGTGGCGGACGAAGACATCCGTGTCGGGGTTCTCCGTGTCTTGCATGCGCCGGGCCAACTCTTCGACTATGGCTACTGAACGGTGTCGTCCGCCGGTACATCCGATGCCTAGCGTGAAATAGGTCTTCCCTTCGGCGGCGTAGCGTGGGATCAGGAAAGATAGAAGCTCGTGGGTCTTGTCGAGGAACTCGCTTCCGTCTTCCGTGCCAAGAACGGCTTCGCGGACCGGGGCTTCGTGGCCGGTAAGGGGCTGGAGGTTCGGGTCGTAGTGGGGGTTTGGAAGGAAGCGGACGTCGAGGAGCATGTCCACGTCCAGTGGTGCGCCGTGTTTGAAGCCAAAGGAGATCAGGCTGACCGCCAACCGGCTTGAGAGTGAGTCGGCGAGCTTCTTGAAGCGCAGGCGAGAGTCAAGCGCCGAGTAACCGGAGGTGTCGACGATCAGATCTGCCTTCTCCCGCAGGTCCGACAGTATTTCACGTTCGGTTCTGATGGCTTCGAGGATGTCGCCGTTTCTAGCGGCCGGATGAGGACGACGACTCTCCTGGTAGCGTTTCACGAGCGTCGGATCGTCGGACTCTATGAAGATCACCCGCCGCTCCCACCCACTCTCGCCGGTCGCGGCCTCAAGGCTCTCTTCCAACTCGTCGCCGAAGTAACGCCTACCCCGGATGTCCATGACGAGCACTACTCCCTCGGAGTCCACCTGGTTCGCGGTCTCCAGGACGGCGGGCATCATGGCGGGAGGCAAGTTGTCGATGCAGAAGTAGCCAGCGTCCTCGAAGGCACGGAGCATGTTGGATTTGCCGGCGCCGGAGAGCCCGGTCACGATCACGAGGGGACGCCGGACGGGGGCCGATTTTTTGTCCAGCGTCCCATCACCGCTCATCGAGGCCGTCCCTCCTGAAACACATCGAACATATTGCAACCCGAGCGTAACATCACCCCGGTTCGTTCTCAACGGTATTCCGTATATTTAAGCCGGATTTAACGCAATGGAGCCATCAGCGATCAGCCTTTAGCCATCAGCTATTTGTTTTGCTAACGGCTGAGGGCTGACTGCTAAAAGCTACCTGTGCAGCCGGGCGTGGATCTCGCGCGCGACCCTGCCCGGCAGGCCCGGCACGGCTTCGAGTTCTTTGAGGGAGGCGTTCGTGAAAGCTTCCGGGGTTCCGAAGTGTTCGAGTATCTTGTTTCGGCGGGACGGGCCGACGCCGGGCAACTCGTCGAGCACTGATGCCGTCATCTGTCGGCTCCGCAGCTTGCGGTGGTAGGTGTTGGCGAAGCGGTGTGCCTCGTCGCGGACGCGCTGTAGAAGATGAAGCTCCGCTGAGTTGCGTTCGAGGATCACCGGCTCCGGGCGGCCGGGCTCGAAGACCTCTTCCTCGCGTTTGGCGAGCGAGCGCAGAGGGATGTCCGGGAGGTCTTCGCCGACGCCGAGTTCCCCGAGTACAGGCACGACGGCCGAAAGCTGTCCCTTGCCGCCGTCGAGCAGGATCAGGTCGGGCGCCGGGAGAAACTTCTCGTCGCCGGCCTTCAGCCGTTCCAAACGCCGCCGGATGACCTCGGTCATGCTGGCGAAGTCGTCGGCCCCCTCGACGGTCCGGATCTTGAACCGCCGATATTGATCTTTGGCCGGGCGCCCGCCCTGAAAAACGACCATCGAGGCTACGGAGTTCGTACCCATTGTATTGGAGATGTCGTAGCACTCGATGCGGATAGGCAGGTTCGGCAGCGCCAGCTCTTCCTGCAACCCGTCGAGCGTCGAGGCTACCCGGTTACGTTTCGCTTCCTCCAGCACCCGCTCGTGGGCGAGGCTTAACTCGGCGTTACGGACGGCGGTCTCCAGTATGCGCCGCTTGTCCCCGCGCTGGGGACGCCGCACCTCGACCTTCGTCTTCCGCAGCTCGGAGAGGTGCTCCGCGAGGACGGGTTCCGGTTCCGCCGCCTGTATCAGGACTTCGCGGGGTACGGTGGCAGTCTCGTAATACTGAGGGATAAAAGAAAGCGCCACGTCCTCGGCAGGCGCCTCGCCGTAGTTGTCCAGCAAGAAAGAATCCCGGTTTACGACCTGTCCGTCGCGCACGGCGAAGACCTGGACGCAGGCCGTCTCCCCTTCGGCGTAGGCCGCCACCGCGTCGAACGATTCTTCCGAGGTCAGGGTGGCCCGTTGCCGGTCCCGGACGTGAGAGAGAGCCGCGAGTTCGTCCCGCAGCTTCGCGGCAAGCTCGAAGTCCATCTCACGGGCGGCTTCGCGCATCCGGGATTCGCGTTCCCGGATCAAACCATCCACCCGGCCTTCGAGGAAGGCTATGACTTCGGCGATTATGGCGTCGTAATCTTCTTTGCTGATCGCCCCGATGCACGGCGCCGCCGAGCGCCCGATATGGTAGTTCAGGCACGGAACTCCGCTCCTGCGACCGGGTTCGGTTCCCCGGCACTCGCGGAACGGAAAGGTCTTGTTCAGAACGTTGAGCGTGGCGTTGACGGAGCCCGCGCTCGGGAAAGGCCCGAAGTAGCGGTGGCGCGGGTTGTGCGAAGAGCGGGTAGAGAAGACCCGCGGGTACTTGTCGCCGAGCGTGACGACGATGTACGGGTAGCTCTTGTCGTCTTTGAGCGAGGCGTTGAACCGTGGCCGGTTGCGCTTTATCAGGTTGGATTCGAGTACCAGCGCCTCGGTCTCGGTATCAGTGGCGATGAAGTCGATCTGCTCGACCAACTCGCGCAACTCCGCTATCTTGGGCCGTCCGTCGCCGGATCGGTTGAAGTAGCTCGCCACCCGGCTGCGGATGCTCTTGGCCTTTCCGACGTACAGTACATTATCCTCGACGTCCTTAAAGATGTAGACGCCAGGGGAAGCCGGGAGGTGTGATCGGTCGGGATATCCGTTCTGAGACATCAATCAGATTGTACCGTGCGAGGTAAGCTACCGGAGGTTACCGGACCTTCTGGGCGTTCGGAGGAATCATCTCGTCCCCGCCGGCCCGCGCGTAGCCGATACCCGCCGTCCAACCGCCGCCGGCCCCGGCGAGAGTCGAGACTAGAGCTACCATGACGCGGAGAAAGTCGAAGTTGGCCGCCAGCAGGATCAGCCCGGTAACACCAACCACGGCGGCCCCGATCACCACCAGCCGTCGGCGTTGTTCCATGCTGATCTTGCCGGGGAATATGGCGTAGAGGAGTAGCGCTGCGGCGGCCAGCACCGCCGGGACCGTCAGCCAGTAGATAAATCCCGCGCCCGCGAATCCCCGGTCCGCGACGTTCTCAAGCCACAATAGGAAGACGAAACCCGTCCAGCCGACAACGGCCCCCACCGCAGTACCGACTCGCTTGGCCTGGGCTCTGGGTACGCGATAGGTACGGGTTCCGACGAGAGCCGCCAGGAACATGGCAGGTAGAAAGAGCAGCGTGGCGTAGAAGGTTATGCCTTCGAGGAGACTGAAGACGTTCCATCCGGCGACGAACCAGACCGGCATCAGCCCGAAAGACGCTACTGCGAGAAAGGCGAGGGTCGCCATGTAGATCCAGGTGACACACCCGAAACCTCGCCGGTAGCGGGGTTGTATTCCCTGCTGCTGGCCGGAAGAGCCGTTGCGCTTAGACGACATGCCGCTCCACGGTATTTGCCCCGAAGTGATCCATCAGCGCCGGCGCGACCTCCGTGATCCTACGGGGCGCCCGCATCCCGCTCGCCAGCATAAATACATTCGAGTCGCTGGCGTGTAGCGAACCGTGGTCGCTCGCCGTATGAAACCCTCCGGAGACTTCGCCGAAAGTGTGGCCCGGCGCGGCTGAGAGCACCACGTCGCCGCACCGGGACGAGTGCAGGCAACCCCACAACCGCTCCAGGGCATCCGGATATTGCCCGTAGCCGATACGCCTCGCGGACAAGCCAAGGTCCAGCACTCCTGTGTCACCATCCAGCTCCCACCAGCCCCCGAACGGATCCGTGTAATTGGAGCCGGGCCGGAACCTGAGTGTTGCGTCACCGTGGCGGACAACGCACCAGTCGTCCTGGAGCCAGGCTGCGAGGTCTACGCCTTTACGGTAGATCAAACTCTCGACCAGCGCCTCACGGTCGGCATCTCGTTGCAGGTACAGGAGCGCCGAGCGCCCATTTGGGACCAAGACCACGGTGGCGCCGTTGCCGAAGCGGGCGCGGGGACCAGAAGAGACCTTCTGACCGGGTATCGCGCGGAGATCCTCGTAACGGTCTCTGGCGAAGAGCGGCGCATGACCGTGATCCGAGAGGGCCAGGACCGCGTAGTCTTCGAGCACCTGCTCCACGCCGCCCCCGGCCTCGAAGACGCGTCCCACGTATCCGTCGGCCTTCTTCAGCCAGCGACGCTGGGCGTCCAGGCCTTTGTGGTGGGCTATGGAGTCTCCTTTGAAGAAATAGAGCAGGGTAAAAGGCGCGGCCTTTTCACGGATCAGATTGGCTCCCACGCGGGCTGCGTACTCGTCGTTGATCCCGACCGAGCGACGCAAGCCGCCACTGCCCTTGCGTCCACTGTGTACTGTCGGGCGGCTGTAGAAGAGGTCGCCCATGTAGTATTCCTTCGGGCCGTCTACCGAAGCTCCGAGGTACCGGCTGCCTTTGAGGTATCCTCCCACACTCTTCATGCGGACCGGGTGGGAGTAGGGTCCACGACGGATCGGAAAGTTCACGCAGGCCCCGTCGAAGCCCCGGTCATGGAGCATCTCGAAGAGTGTCGCCGCGTGCAGGTCGTCGCGGTTCATCCGCCAGACGTTGTTGTGAAAGACCTTTATGGGGCCGGTCGAGATAACGGTCTCCGTCATCGCGCCGTAGACCACGACCCGTCTCTCCGCTTCCTCGTACCAGGCGTGGCCCACGATTCCGCTGCGGGCCGGGGCTTTCCCGGTGGCTATGGCAGCCGTCGCGGCGGGCGTGATACTGGGGAAGACCGAGACCGCGTCCCATACAGACTCCCCCGCCTCCGCCAGCGCACCGAGGTTGGGAGTCTCGCCGCCCTGGATCGCCGAGCGGAGCAAGTCCGGGCGTACGCCATCGAGGATTAACATCAGGACCGGCTTGCGGGGAACTGTATCGCTGGTATCTAACAAAGCCCGCTAATTCTACCCGGAAAGCGTCAGCCGGTAGAGAGTCGGGTCACACAGCGCCGCTATCTAACGGCGTCCGGCCCTGAAATAGTAGGCCACGAAGAAAACCAGCCCGCCCCACAAAAGGGTCGCGCCGAACAGCAGCATGATCCAGGCTCCAACACCCATCAGGAAGCATCCCTTCTCTCGCGCCACTTGATCGCCTGAAATATAAAGCCGACCACTATGATCCCGACGGCCATCCCGCCTCCGAGCAGAACGAGGCCACTGACCGGATAACCTTCGTACGCCTCTGTGAGGTCCGTGAACAGGCTGAAGCCTACGACGAAGAACAGGGCGACGGGTGCGAGGACGTTGAGGGCGATGGTCCACCAGTAGTTCACGCTTATGAACGAGCCTTCATTTATAAACTCCCGGAGAGGTCCAACCTGACGGAGTATCCAGGCGACCAGTACGGTCTCCACGAGCCCGGAGAGTGCCAGACCATAGTTGGTGATGAAGTGGTCTATCGTGTCGAGGTAGTAGAGTCCGCCCTTGGTGACGTAGAGCAAGCTGACCACAAATGCCAGTCCGCACACGACATTGAGGGCCATCGTGCGCGAGAGGTCGAACTTTTCTCTGACCGCCGCGACGCACGCTTCGAGGATTGACACCGCCGAGGTTAGCCCGGCAAAGAGCAGAGCCCCGAAGAAGAGAAAACCGAATAAAGAGTTGAGCGCGGGTAGCTCGTTGATGATCTGCGGGAACGTGATGAACGCCAACCCGACCCCGTCGGAGACTACCTCGGTAACCGGCACGTCCTGCTGCACGGCCAGGAACCCCAGTACCCCGAACACGCCCAGCGCCGCCAGGAACTCGAAGCCACTGTTGGCGAGGCCCATGATGAGGCCGCTGTTGGAGAGTTCCGACTCTCGCGGCAGGTAGCTCGCGTAGGTGATCATGATCGAGAACGCTATGCTCAAGGAGAAGAAGACCTGCCCGTAGGCCGCCACCCAGACACCAGGCGTCGCCAGCGCCCCGAAGTCCGGCGTCAGGAGCACGTTCAGCCCCTCCGAAGCGCCGGGCAGCGTCACGCCCCGGATTACCACGATGAGTATCATCACGACGAGGGCCGGTATCAGGATTCGGCTGGCGAGCTCGATGCCCCGGTTGATGCCGCGGGCGAGCAGCCAGTACACGACGGCCCACATGATCAAAACCGGCAGCAGAACTCCGAGTTGAAAGCCGCCGACGCTCCAGAAGCTGTCGCTCACCCCGAGAAAATCTCCCGTAAAGAATCCTTCGGTGTCGGATCCCCATTGGGTTCCGAACGAGAAGTACGTATAGGCGAGCACCCATCCGAGAATGACCATGTAGTAGGTGCTGATGACGAATGACCCGGCGACCTGCCACCAGCCGACCCACTCCCAACGCCGTGAGAGGTTCCAGTAAGCGCGCGGCCCCGCGCCCCGGTATTTGTTTCCGAGGGACCATTCGAGTATCAAGATTGGGATTCCCGCCGTAAGGAGGGCGATAAAATACGGAATGAGGAAGGCCCCTCCACCGTTCTCGTACGCCACGTACGGATAACGCCAGATATTTCCCAGCCCGATGGCCGAACCCACCGCCGCCAGGATAAACCCGAGTTTGGAACCCCACTGGCCTCTCTGCTGATCTTGTTCTTCTATCTTACTCTCCTATCGTCAGTGACCGATCAACGAGAGCCCGGCCCGGTAGCCTCTCAAAACTCAGCGTGCGTACGCATTCTGATCCAAAAGCCTCTCGCTTTCAAATCACGGCTTCACGTAGCGCCTCACGGCGAGGTGGATACCGCCAAAGAGCTTGCTACTCCGAAGGCGCAGGTACCACTTCCTGAGCCGGTGGCGCGGCCTCCTCGGCCGGCGCCGGGGCGGGAGCCGGAGCAGGTTCCACGGCCTCTTCTTGAGGCTCGACATCGGGTATCGCGGGATCTGGAGTGGCGGGCTGTTGCGGTTCGACCTGCTGCGCGCCCGGATCTGCTTCCGGCTGCACGTTGGGATCGACGGCCTGCTGCCCATTCTGCTGACTCGGAAGCTGCTGGGAGCCTGGGACTTGCTGATCCTGTGTAGCGTCGACAGCCTTCTCCTTACCCAAAAATAACGTAGGGCGGGTACCACCCGTCACAGAGCTACCGTCGGCCGCGACCGGACATTTGTTCCAGATACCGCACGGCAGGCTGTTTCCGATTGCGACCTCAAGGGCGGTAACGGCGCCCATGCTGATCAAGAACGCTATGACGGCCGGTACGACGGCTCCGGCGAGTATCGCCCGCCGCCGGAGTGGCGTGAGGTGCAAGAACCAGTCGAAAGCGCCTCTCAGACGTCCCATGAAGTTGTTGCGTAGGTCGGGGCGCGCCGGTATTGCCTGCTGCTCGTCGGCATTCCGATTGCGTATCCTACCGGCGCCCTGGCGAACTTTGCCCGGCACCTTGCGTACCCGGCCGGTGACGCCTTCCAGGTAGCTCTTTAGCACCGCAGAGCCACCGGTAATTATCATGGTGGTAATGGCCGCGCCGATAAGGGTACCGGCTACGCCGAAGCGGGAGGTGATAAGAGCCGCCGTCGCGGAAGCAACCCCCGCTGCGGCTACTCCGCTACCGCTTACTACAGGTTGTGTATTCTGGGCTCCCATGACGCCCGTACACTAGCACCCGACCCTTGCTGTTTCAAAGGATTTTCGAGGTCGTTTTTCGACTCCGGAGAAAAAGACTTTTTAACGCCGGTCCTTGGTCTTCTCAATGCCCGCTGTTTCCTTTCATTTCCGCCGAAAACGTTGATTTCGCCCGGTCCGCGACCTTCTGCTGCAACAAGCCTTTTTCTATCAACTCGTGCAACGCGTCGGAGGCCGCCAGATCCGCTAGGTTCTCCGCCGCCAGATAGCGTAGTCCGGGCCCTTCGGGACTGTTCGTGTCCTCAAGTTCTTTTAGGGTTTGCAGCACCTCGCTCTCCCGACGCCTGAATACTCCACAGGCGTCCTCAACAGCCCTTTCACCAACGTTCGGCAGATCTCGAAGAGACCCGAGCGCCTCCCTGGCCCTTCGGGCGCCGAGTCTCCGGGCGCCGGACTCCGCGTGGGCGATCACGTTCCGGTCCTTTTCACCCGGCGCGGGCAGCATATCGGAGAGCCAGTGCAGGATCCGGTCCGCGAAGGGTGTTTGCTCCCGCATGGAATTCACCTCGTCCATTGAGCTACGCCCCAGATCCGTCTCTTCGAGCTGGTCCTCTATCTCGTGGATCAGACGTCGTACAATGAATGGTTCGAGTAGTCCGGCGTCGCGCAGGTGCTGGTACACTCCGCGCTCCACGGACAGTCCCCGGCGGGTAAGGATCAGTTCCTCCTCTTCCTCAGAGAGACCGACCCGACCCAACTCGTCCCGGACGTTCTCCTCGACCGATGACAGTCGGGTCAACAATGCCGGGTCGTCTAAACCGAGATCTTCGAGCCGTGAGCGGGCCGTCGCCGCGGCGGAGACCACGGCGAAGTCCGACATGAATCTCTCGGCGCGGGATGGGCGGTCCAACCCGAGGCGGCGTACCAGGATGGAGATGGTGGTGGCGTTCAAGAGCAAAGTCGTCAGTACGACGCCGCCGGTCGTTGCGACGAACAGTTCGCGCTGCGGCAGAGATTCAGGGAGAGAAAGAGCAAGGGCGAGGGCCACTCCACCCCGCAATCCACCCCAGATCAAGACGGCCTCATTGCGCCATCCTACTTTTGGTATGCCGGCAAACCGTTCAAGCGCCGACACGAGCGGTAGGACCGCCGCGGCCCGCGCTAGACAAACCACCAGGGCCGCCAAAGCTATGATGCCCAGGTTCTCGAAGATGAGGGCCGGGTCTATGGAGAGGCCGATGAGCAGGAACAACAACGCGTTGGCGACGTAGTCGAGCGCGTCCCAGAGTTGCCGCCATAACTCGCGTACCGAAGAGGACGCCCGGCTGGGAGATAGGCCGCCCAATACGAGCCCGGCAGCGACCGTCGCCATGACACCGGAGAGCCCCAATACATAGTCCGCCAGGACGAAACCACCGTAGGCCGCGGCCAGCGAGAGGGCGCCGGACGACAGCCGATCCAACCACGGCAGAACCAGGGCCACCGCCAGACCTACCAACACCCCGATAGCCAGGCCACCGATAAAAACCCGGAAGAAATCGTAGAGGCCACCAAAGAAGGTAACTTCTCCTGTGCCAAGCGCGACGACCAACAAAATATTGAACAGCACTATGGCTATGCCGTCGTTCAGCAGACTCTCGCCCTCCACCAGAGTCAGCAGACGCTCCGGGACTCCGAGCTGCCGGAAGATCGCCACCACGGCTACTGGGTCCGTGGCGGAGATCAAAACGCCGAACAGGAGCGCTGCCGCCAGCGGAACACCAAGCCCGAAGTAGATCGCGAACCCGACGAAGGCCGCGGACAAGATCAAAGCCGGCACCGCGAGAACCAGGATGGACCCGAGGTTGTTCAGAAAAGCGCGGGTGGAGACACCAAGGGCGGCCGCGAAGATCAACACCGGCAGGAACATATAGACCAGCACCGTCTCGAACTCTTCGCCCTCTACCGGGCTCTCGAAGCCGAGCGGTCCCCCGAGCCAACCGGCCATAAAGCCCACGACCGCCAACACCACCGTAAACGGCAAACCCAGCCGCCGGGCGGACAGGCCAAGCAGAACAGCCACGGCGAGCAGCCCCGAGACTTCCAGCACCAACAGAGGCAGCGTCACGAGACAGTCCGAACCGAGTCCGAAGCTCCCTCTATCTCAGTCGTTCCGAACTCGCGCTTCTCTAAGATAAGAGGTCAGCGTCCGGTTCTTAAGTCTCACTCCGCCGGTTCCGCACCACCAGCACCGGCCGGTCCGCGTGCCGAACGATGCTCTCGGCGTCGCTGCCCATGAGCGCCCGGCTTATAGTCCCGGCCCCCCGGCTGCCGACCACGATCATGTCCGCGTCTATCTCTTCGGCGAGCTTGATCAGCTCTTCGTCCGCCCGCCGGCCGACTTTGAGGTGCTTCTGTAACGTGACGGCTCCCAAGGCTCCCGCTTTTTCGGCCTGTTCGTCGAGCAGCCTCCGGGCATCCTCTTCAAGACGCTGGTACTGGGCATCGGAGAGCGTGTCGGGGATCATCCAGTGAGAGAGAATCATGACGTACGCCAGGTGCAGGACGGCGTCGGTCTCATTGGCAAGGTCTACGGCCCTCCGGATGGCTAACTCAGAGTCGTTGGAGCCGTCGGTTGCGATGAGGATCGTCTCCGGGAACGCGGCCATAGCTACCTCCTATTCGTTACTCTTTCGTAAGCTTCCATTCTAGGTCACTGGGGTGCGGAGGCACAAGAGGAAAGCCCTCTTCAAACGGTAGCCCGTATTCCGTATGGCGTCTGAAGCGGCGCGACACTAGAATGTTCCGGCAACCGACGACGGAAGGACGAACGTATGACAGAAACCCCCGACCACAACAAATACTCGGACCTCTTCAGGGTCATCGAAGACTACGCCGACCGGGAGTACGATTATCAGGACAAGGCTCTGCAGGTGATCGCCGGGGCCTACGTCTTTATGTTCGAGCCCGAAGACATGCCCGACGCGCGCCCACTCCTGGACAATATATTGAGCCAATACGACTACGTGTTCACGAACCTCGAACGCGGGAACCTTGACCCACTGAGCGTGGACGCGGTCGTAAGGGTCGCGCTCTACACCGACGAATACATGGAGTGGGGCGTAAACCGGCTCGGCAAGATACTAGAAGGCCTCCTACGGAGATCCCAGACCGACGAGAGCTATGAGGACTATGTAGAAGACGCGCGGGTGGTTCTCAGGGGTCTCGAAACCATAGTCACCGGCTCCTATCTCGAAGAGTTGGTAGAGGGCCAGGAGCGCGGGGAACAACCGCTAAATTGATCCGTATATTCAGATTCGTTAAGTTTTTGGCGTGACAAAGATATTAAACGCTTATAGAATCTATGCTGGTCGGATAATCTATCGGGGGAGAACCTCTGTAATCCGGGCGCGCAGACCTGAGGAAATGAGATTTCGCGGCCTGCAAACGGCCTGATGTAACATGTCAGGCAACGGATTAGAGCGATGGCTGCTCTAGAAAGAGCTGGGATGGAGAGAACCAGAATCCATAGATCTGGGCGCTTGGATAAGCGGCTTCGAAAAAAAGGATCCAAGACCGGCGCTTTCGGTGAGGGCGGTCTTCGCCTACCAGGAAGCGCCGGCTCTCGTCTGTTGCGGGCCGTGCTGCTCGTGTGTGCGCTATTCGCAGTAATCGTAGCCGCCGACGGTTGGGCGAATGCCGGGGAGATATACCGGGGCGTCGAGGTGGCGGGAACCTCCGTAGGCGGAAAGACTCCCGAAGAAGCCCGTGGGCTGGTCGAGAAACGTCTGGCGGAAGACGTGCCCCAGGAGATCACGCTATCCGGAGCCCGCGAGGAAGTCATTTTGGGAAGCCAGGAGTTGGGCATCGCTTTCGACCCGGACTCGACCCTACAGAGGGCTTACGAGGTGGGAAGAACGGGCGGCATAGGCGAGCGCCTCTCCCAGAGGCTCGCAGCTTCGCTGGGCGGTATCGGGGTAGGGGCGGACGTTAATTACGACGAGGCTGTCGTACGAGGCGCTGTCGAGGGGCTCGCCCAGAGCGTAAACCAGGAGCCCAGCAACGCCGCGCTGAGTATGTCCGGCACGACCGCCGAGGCCCTCGAAGGGACCAAAGGCTACAAGCTCGACCAAGAAGCGACGATGGAGAACGTGAGCGGGGCGATCAGCGGCTTGAAGAAAGAGGCAACCGTAGCCGGGGCATCGGTAGAGCCCGACATCACCACGGCGGAGGCCGGGCAGGCGGCGGATAAAGTCAACTCGGCGCTGGAGCAGCCTTTGACTCTCAACCTAGACGACAAGGAATGGACTCTAGAGCCTGAGCAGGTAGCCCAAACTCTCACCGCGTCGAATGCCGATTCGGATATAAGGCTCGGAGTAAATCCCGATCAACTCGCGGCGCTCGCGCCGGAGATGTATTCGGAGGTCCAAACCGAACCCAAGGACGCCGGTTTCGTATTCACCGACGGCTCGGTCGAGGTAGAACCAGCCCAGCCGGGACTGCAACTGGACCAAGAAGGACTGATCGGGAACCTAAACGAAAAGTTGTTCGAAGGCCAACACTCGTTTCAGGTACCCGTGAGCGAATCTCGGCAGCCGGAGTTGACCACAAAAGAGGCGGAGAGCCTCAAGCCGACCGAGATGCTAAGCAAATTCAAGACCAACTACGCAATGGTAGACGACCCCGATGGAGCCCGGACGTACAACCTGGAGATAGCCTCCAAGGCCATCAACGAGACCGTGCTGGCACCCGGCGAGGTCTTTTCGGTAAACGACACCGTCTCCCAGCTAGATTACAGAGAGGCAAAAGTCTTTCAGGAAGGTCTGATCCAGTACGCCGAAGGTGGCGGCCTTTGTCAAGTCGCTTCCACCATGTACGTGGCTGCGACCCGCGCCGGTCTGGAGATCGTGGAGCGACATCCGCACTACGCCCTTCTGGAGTACATAAAACCCGGCTTCGACTCGACCGTATGGTTCGGTGACGCTTATGGCAATGGAGAGCTCGACTCCAGATTCAAGAACACCACCGGCGGTTATGTCTTGCTCCGGGAGTGGGTAGATAAAGACGGCAACATGTACTCTGAGGTCTGGGGCCAGCCTACCGGGAAGTCCGCGGAACTCCGGTCAGAACAAATCAGCCATACCAATAGCTCCTCCACCTGGGTAACGTACAAGGAGGTAAAGGAAGACGGCGAGGTCGTAGAAGAAGGCAAAGCCTACGAAGACACGTACAGGTCTCTAGGCGCAAATGAGAACAACGAAGATCCCCTTGGCGCGGAGTTCGATCCCTCCTGGAGCTGGGAGTAGCAAGGCCGGGATCACGAACACCCCGGCCTCACCCCTTCTTCGAGCAAGAAATCTCTAGCATCCAACCCTCTCTCCTGCATAGTGAGGGCTTTCTCGACGCCGACGTAGCGATAATGCCAGGGTTCCCATAAGTACTCCGTCTTCTCCTCTTCACCCTCTGGATACGAGAGTACGAATCCATACTCGGCCGCGTTCTTCCGGAGCCACCCGGCCGCATCCGTATTACCGAAATCTTGCAGGATACCGTACCCGACTTCAGCGTTGGTGAAGTCCACCGTGGTACCGAGTTGGTGCTCGCTGTGTCCGGGCTCTGCGCTGACGCGATCCGCCTCGGCGCCGTAGAGACTCTGGTAGAAGGAATGGGCGAGGAATTGATCGTAGTACGAACGGTGGGCCGAAGCGATAGCCAACTCCAGCCCTTCGGAGCCGGCAGCCGAGATAAGCTCCGCTACATGCTCCGCCGCCTCTTCTCTGAGCATCCCGTCCCAGTCGAGAACAGGCACACCGTAATCCGCCAGAAACACCAGATCCGGTGGCGTGTAAGTCGGCCCTAGAGAGTGGCCTTTGTCCACAAGTACAAGCAGATCTTCACAGTCCCCCTCCGGCAACTCCTCGGCTCCAACAGAAGCCGGGAGAAACAGAAAGAACATCATCGCCGTGAGCAAGCCCGGCGAAGCGGCGAGAACCGCTGAGAGTCCCGAAAGCCTCGAGGACGAAGACTTTGTTCCGAACGGGTAGACCATTACTGAAAACTACGGCTGGAAGGCCGTAGTGGATCAGGTCTAGCTCGCCGCCGCGACCTCCGGCATAAGCTCGCGCAGGTAATGTCCCGTATGGGAAGCCTCGACGCTGGCGATCTCTTCCGGGGTTCCCGTAGCCACTATCTCCCCTCCCCCGTCACCACCCTCCGGGCCGAGGTCCAAGATGTGATCGGCTGAGCGGATCACATCCAGGTTATGCTCGATGACGATGACGGTGTTGCCCGCGTCCACGAGCCGGTGCAGTATCTGGAGCAGCCGCTCCACGTCAGCGAAATGGAGGCCCGTAGTCGGCTCGTCCAGTATGTAAACGGTCTTGCCGGTCGCCCTCTTTCCCAACTCGCTCGCCAGCTTGACCCGCTGGGCCTCGCCACCGGAGAGCGTCGTGGCGGGCTGGCCGAGCCGGACGTATCCCAGCCCGACATCGCGCAGCGTATTCAGCCGCCGGGCGACGGCGGGTACGGGCTCGAAGAACTCGCAGGCTTCCTCTATCGTCATATCGAGTACGTCGGAGATCGACTTGCCCTTGTAGGTGACGCGCAGGGTCTCGGTATTGTAGCGCCGGCCCTTGCAGACCTCGCACGGGACGTAGACGTCCGGGAGGAAGTGCATCTCTATCCGGATCTGTCCGTCCCCCCGGCACGCCTCACACCGGCCACCTTTGACGTTAAACGAGAAACGCCCCGGCTTGTAGCCCCGGATCTTAGCCTCCGGCGTAGACGCGAAGATTCCGCGTATGTGATCGAAGACTTTCGTGTACGTGGCCGGGTTGGATCGGGGCGTCCGGCCGATCGGGCTCTGGTCTATATCTATGACCTTGTCCACATCCTCGATGCCTTTTAAGCCCTCGTGACGTCCCGGACGATGCTTTCCGCGACTGACCGCGTTGGCGAGCGCCTTGAAGAGGATCTCGTTGACCAGCGTGCTCTTCCCCGAACCCGACACTCCCGTTACGCAACTAAGCACCCCGAGCGGGAACCCGGCGTCCACGCCCTTCAAGTTGTGCTCGCCGGCCCCGAGCACGGTGACCTCACCTGTCGGCTCCCGCCGCTGTTCGGGTGGCTCGATGCGCCGCCGCCCGGCCAGAAAGTCGCCGGTAATGGAGCGCTTCTCAGCCTCAATATCCTCGACGCCACCCGCGGCGATCACCTCTCCGCCATGTATCCCGGCGCCCGGCCCTACGTCCACGACATAGTCGGCGGAGCGGATCGTCTCCTCGTCGTGCTCGACCACGATGAGCGTGTTGCCGAGGTCCCGTAGCTTGGTCAGGGTGTCCAGCAGACGCCGATTGTCCCGCTGATGGAGTCCGATGGACGGCTCGTCCAGCACGTAAAGCACGCCGACGAGACCGCTCCCCACCTGCGACGCCAGCCGGATGCGCTGCGCTTCGCCGCCGGAGAGCGTTCCGGCGGAGCGGCTGAGGGTAAGGTAACCGAGGCCCACGTCGACCAAAAAGCCGAGCCGCTCCCGGACCTCCTTCACGACCCGCTCCGCGATGATCCACTCGCGCGACGTGAACTCGACGCCCTCGAAAAACGATTGGGCGTCTTTCACGCTCATGCGGGTAAAATCGGCGATGCTCTTCTCCCCCACCGTCACGGCGAGCGCCTCGGGCCGCAGCCTCGCCCCCTCGCACTTGGGACAGGGGACGTGGCCCATAAACTCTTCGATCTTCTCCCGCCGGTATTCGGAGTCGGTCTCCGCGTAGCGCCGCTGCAGGTTGCCGACGACCCCGTCGAACTGGGTCATGTACTGGCGGCGACGTCCATAGCGGTTGCGGTACGAGATGTAGATGCGCCCGCCGTCCGTACCGTGGAGCACGGTGTCCTTGTGTTCTTCCGGCAGTTCCCGCCAGGGAACGTTCAGGTCTACGTCATACTTCTCCGACAGCGCCCCGAGTATGCTCGACTGGTACTCGCTGGAGGAGTTGGCCCACGGGACCAACGCGCCCTCGTTTATGCTCAGGTCGCCGTTCGGGACCACCATCTCCGGGTCTATCTCCAATCGGCTTCCGAGCCCGTCACACCGGGAACACGCGCCGTGCGGGCTGTTGAACGAGAATGTCCGGGGCTGTATCTCGGCTATGGAGGCCCCGCAGTTGGTGCAGGTAAAGCTCTCGGAGAAGAGCATCGAGTCCTCTACCGCGCCGTCTTTCTCCACGGTCTCGATCTGGACCAGTCCTTCGGAGAGCTTTAGCGCCGTCTCGATCGAATCCGTCAGGCGACGCTCTATCCCCTCCCGCACCACGAGCCGGTCGACCACTACGTCGATGTCGTGCTTGTAGTTCCGGTCCAGGTTCAGATCCACCGGAAGCTCGTGCAACTCGCCGTCTACCCGAACCCGCGCATACCCGTCTTCGGCAAGGTCCTTGAACATCTTGCCGTACTCGCCCTTGCGGCCCCGCACCACCGGCGCGAGAACCATAAAACGCGTCTTCTCCGGCAGCTCCAGAACCTTCTCGACCATCTGCTGCGGGGTCGAGGAGGCTACAGGAAAGCCGCAGACGTGGCAGTGCGGCCGTCCGGCGCGGGCGTAGAGCAGGCGCAGATAGTCGTAGATCTCCGTCACGGTGGCAACCGTCGAGCGCGGGTTGTTGCTCGTCGTCTTCTGGTCTATAGAGACCGCCGGGGAGAGTCCGTCTATGTGGTCCACATCCGGCTTGTCCATCTGGCCGAGGAACTGCCGGGCGTAGGCCGAGAGGCTCTCGACGTAGCGGCGCTGACCTTCAGCGTAGATGGTGTCGAAGGCCAGCGAGGACTTCCCGCTCCCGGAGAGTCCGGTCACGACGACCATTACGTCCCGCGGCAACGAGACGGTTACGTCCTTCAAGTTGTGTTCCCGCGCCCCGTGGACGGTTATCTGACTCTCGGCGATGCTCTTCCGCTCCTTTGAACGAGGATGACCCGGCAAGTATAAAGCCTCCTTGCGGAAGGCCAAAGAGTTAATTATTACTCTCCGGGATTTTAGCACCCGGCGCGCTACGCTTTCCTATTTTCTTTCTTACATATACTATTAACATGTTGTCTGTTACTGTCCTTTCCAGGTTACCGGCGGAGAAGACATGATCCTCAAAGAACTCTCTAGAATATTGCTCGAAGACTTCGGCGCTGATTGCCCGGCGCCGGGCGACGGTGGCCGCGCAGTGAAGGGACTCGCCGTCGAAGAAGGAATGACGGGCTGGATCGAAGCCGGCGAAGTCGGCGTCACGAGCCGGGAATCCCTGGACTCGAAGCTGCTGGAGAGCGTGCAACAGGCCGGTGCGCCGGCCCTTCTGTGGCGGACTGACGGCGCCGCGTCGAACGGCGCGGCGGACAAGGCCCGCGAGCTCGGGCTAGGGCTCTTTGTCTTGCCCCAAAACATGCCGCTAAAGAAGCTCTTCTCGATTTTCTACGGCGGCCAGGACCTCTTGCTCTACTCCCACGGCATAAGCCGGACGCTGCTCGAAAGCGTCGGCGGAGAACCTTCTGTCGGTAAACTGGCTGAGCGAGTTTCAGAGTTGCTGGGCAGACCGATGATAGTCGAAGACCCCGTCGGGCGGCTGCTCGTCGAGGCCGGAGATGCGGACAGCATGGCCGAATTACTGGAGGAGCAGAACCTGAGGGCCTCGAAAAGCTCCGGCATAGAGGACACGCGCCGCGAGCGGCGGGACCGCTACGCCCGGCTCCCCGACGGCTATCTCTCGGTCCCCGTGGAGCGGTGGAAGATCGAAGACCGCGAGCTTTTCTGGATGCCCATTGGTAGCGGTACGCCGGTTGGATATCTCTGGATGGACCTGGAAGGCCAATCCCTGGAGCCTGAAGACGTAGTGCTCTTGTACTGGAGCCGGCGCATGCTGGAAGGCGAACTCGGCAAAGAGCGGGTGAAACTCGAAACAGAACTCGGCGCCCGCGGAGACTTCGTGGACGACCTCGTGAGCGGGCACTACGGCTCCGTGGATCTCCTACTACAGCGGGCAGGCTACTTAGGGGCGGACCTCTCCTCCGGGGCGCTGGTCCTGATCGTGGACATAGACGACTTCGCCCGCTACCTGGAACGCCGCCGTCTCAAGGAACCGGCCATCCAGGAGTTAAAGAAGCGGCTGGCCGACGCCGTGCGGCTCCAGACCCGGCAACTCTTCCCTAATTTCCTGCTCGGTCCCCGCTCCGACAACGTCATACTCTTTTTGGCCCCGTCCGAGGGAACGCCGCAAGAGGAGATGTCAGAGTCGGCCCGTCTTCTCGCCGGCCAGATACAACGCTACGTGAAGGGACTCTTGCCGGACCTCACGGTCTCTATCGGCATAGGAAGATACACCGAAGATCCGGGCCAGCTAACCGACGCCTACGCCGAGGCCGAGGTCGCCCTGGAGATTGGGCACCGCATCAAAGGCCCCTCGTCCGTCTCGACATTCGAGGGGACCGGCACTTACAAGCTACTCTTCCGCGTTCTTCAGGACGACCCGGAGGAACTAGAAACCTTCTACAACGAGACCCTCGCCCCGGTCGTCGCCTACGACTCCCGCTACGGCACGGAACTGGTCCACACCCTGACGACGTACCTGGGTAACGACGCCTCCACCGTAAAGACCGCCTCCGGCCTCTTCGCCCACCGGCACACCATTCGCTACCGCCTGGACCGCGTGGGTGAACTGACCGGCCTCGATGTAGACAAGAGCGAAGACCGGGAGAGCCTCACCCTGGGTATAAAAGTCATGCAACTCCTCGGTCGCGTCCCCGAAAGGCCCTCCAACTACGCGGATCGCTAGTCCTATCGCCGTGTAATAGGCCATTTAATCGGCGTCTTGTACAACCGCACCAAAGTTAGAGACTTTCGGCAGGTCTATCTTTGTACATTGGGCTAAAGACTGCTCTCACATAGGCGGATAAGCTGGCTAGGACGATACAACCAGTAGCAAGGAGGGCATTACTTTGCGTCGATTGGGACTTTTATCCGCCATAGCTATGATCATGGTGCTGGCGTTACCCGCGGTAGCGTTCGCGCAGGATGGTCCGACGGTCGAGGATCTATCTCTCGCGGTAGATACCGTTTGGGTCCTGATCGCGGCGGTTCTGGTGATTTTCATGCAGGCGGGATTCGCCATGTTGGAGGTAGGCTTCTCCAGGATGAAGAACGTAGGCAGCGTGGTGGCGAAGATACTCGTCAACCTCTCTATCGCCGCGCTTCTCTTCTGGGCCGTTGGGTTCGCGTTCGCCTTCGGCGCCGGAAACGCGCTGATCGGTACGCAGGGTTTCTTTCTCCTGGCGTCTCCCGAGAACGTCAACGACGTCTTCGCCGGGCTGGCGTGGACCCAGGTCCCGCTCTCGGCCAAGTACCTCTTCCAGGTCGCTTTCTGCGCCGTCTCCCTGGCAATTGTGTGGGGCACGATGCTGGAGCGGACCAAGTTCGCTGTATACGTAATCTTCGCCATCGTGTTCGCCGGTTTGATCTACCCGATGGTCGGACATTGGATCTGGGGCGGCGGCTGGCTCGGCACGCTCGAGATGCAGGATTTCGCCGGCTCCACGGTGGTCCACCTCTCCGGCGCTATGGCGGCTCTTGCGGGAACCCTGATTCTCGGTCCCCGTATCGGTAAGTACGACGATGAAGGTAACCCGCAGACGATACCCGGACACAACATGCCGCTGGCAGTGCTGGGTGTCCTGATACTGTGGGTCGGCTGGTTCGGATTCAACCCCGGCTCTACCATGGCCGCAGTACCGGAGATCGCGGACATCGCCCTTACGACCAACCTGGCCGCCGCGGCCGGCGTCCTGGGCGCCATGGTCATGAGCTACCTTAGGCGGGGCCACGTCGACGTGGGTATGGGCGGCAACGGAGCCATCGCGGCACTCGTCGCCATCACCGCCGGTTGCGCTTTCGTCGCCCCATGGGCCTCGATAGTGATCGGGTTTATCGCCGGTATCATCATGTACGCTACGCTGGAATTCGTTGACAAGATCGGCGTGGACGACCCGCTGGGCGCTATCGCCGCCCACGGCATGGGCGGGATCTGGGGCACGCTTTCGCTGGGCCTTTTCACCACCCCGGACCTCGCGGTTATCGGACAGCCCGGCCTTCTGTACGGCGGTGGGTTTACACAACTCGGCGTACAGGCTGTAGGCGTAATCGCAGCCGGCGGCTTCGTGTTCATATCCTCCCTCGCGGTCTTCGCTATCTTGAAGGCGACTATAGGTCTGCGGGTCAAGCCCGAGCAGGAGCTGAACGGCCTCGACGTCAGCGAGCACGGCGTCTACGGTTACGCGGGGCAGATCATCGCCACAGATGATCGCCAGAACGGCAACGGACTATACGCGGAAGGTCCGCAGGAAAGGGCAAAAGCAGAAGACGTTTCGTAAGACCTGGCGGACGGGCGGCGCTTCTCTGCAGCGTCGCTCCGTTTATCGTAGCGATGAAACCCTGGGGCCTCCGGGGTTTCGTCATGTTCTGGTAAAGTTGTGCGGTCACTGTTAGAAACCGCGTCACTGAGTGTGGATAAAAGCAGAAAGGAACGGCAGTTGGAGACACCCATAGCCCAGGCATCCGGCCACAACAACTACGTGAACGTCTACGACGACCGAGTAGAGATCAAAAGCGGTTGGCAGGGACAGAACGCCGAGAACATAGGCCACAGGGATATATCTTCCATAAGCGTCCGGGGACTCGTACATTGCACCCTGACATTGGAGAGCAACACCGGGCGAATCTACCGGATAGAGCGTATGGCGAGGCCGGAAGCCAACCAGATAAAGAAAGCCATCGAGCGCCAGAAGCAGAAGGCCGGACTCTACGAGTGAGAGACACGTCGCTCTAGTACACTACTCAACGACAACTAGGGGAGCTTTTCGGGGCTGAGAGGGCGCAGAGAGCGCCGACCCTTTGAACCTGATCCGGTTAATGCCGGCGGAGGGAGGAACAGCATGAGTCTGTTGCAAGGAAAGGTTGCGCTGGTTACTGGAGCGAGCCGTGGCGTAGGAGCCGCGATAGCCCGTTCTCTAGCCGAAGAAGGCGCAGCGGTGGTCGTCAATTACTTCAGAAGTCCGGAGAAAGCCACCGACGTCGTGGAGTCTATTCGTCGAGAGGGCGGTCAGGCTATCTCCTACGGCGCCGACATGACAGACGAAACGGCGGTCCACGGAATGGTCGAGGCAGCGGTTGGAGAGTTCGGTCCCGTGGATGTGCTCGTAAACAATGCCCTCCCCAACTACAAGTTCGATCCGGCGACCCGCCACGACTTCAGTAGTATCCGGTGGGACGACTACTTGCAGCAACTCGGCGCCCTGCGGGGAGCACTGTACTGCTCTCAAGCCGTAGTGCCAGGGATGGTGGAGAAGGGTGGGGGCAAGATCATCAACATCCTCTCGAACCTCATCAACAACCCTGTGGTCGCCTATCACGATTACACCACCGCCAAGAGCGCGATGCTCGGTTTTTCGCGCAACCTGGCCGCAGAGTTAGGCGCCGACGGAATAACAGTGAACATGGTAGCCGGTGGCCTAATAGCCGAGACAGACGCCAGCGCCCCCACATCCGAGGAAGTTCGCGGCCTGATCTCCGCCTCGACCCCGATGCGGAGGCTGGGGACACCCGAAGACGTAGGCCGCGCGGTGCTGATGTTCGCCTCTCCCTGGGCCGACTTCGTAACCGGGCAGTACATAACCTGCGACGGTGGCCTCGTAATGCCATAGACTTGACGAAGTCCTGGCCCGCGATAAGCTGACACGGTTGTTTGCCAGTAGGGACTCCTTGCGTGAGCCCCGCGAGAGGAGTCACCGGTCAAGCAGTTTCACACTATCGCGGACGCAAAGACGCCTTTCTACGGTTGGGCCGTGGTCGCGGTTGCGACGCTGGCTACTTTTTGCTCCGGGCCTGGACAGTCCTTCGTGTTCTCGGTGTTCGTGGACCCAATTCTGGCCGACACCGGCATTTCGCGGGTCTATCTCTCCACACTCTATGCCTTCGGCACCGGAGTCAGCGCGGCGATGGTCGTGCTGGTCGCCCGGCTGGTGGACCGCTTCGGGGCAAGGATCATGCTCGCCGGGATCGCGCTGTCACTCGGCGTCGCATCTTTCGGAATGTCTCTCGCGGCCGGGCCTCTGGCTTTGTTCTTCGGATTCGCAGCCATGAGGGCGCTCGGTCAGGGCAGCCTGCCCGTAACGGCGACCATGCTGACCGCCCAGTGGTTCGTTAAGCGCCGGGGGCGGGCGATGGCGGTGGTGATACTGGGTCTCGCCGCCTCGAATGCGCTGCTGCCGCCGCTAACACAATCGTTTATATCCACATTCGGATGGCGCGAGGCGTATATGGCACTCGGGATCATGGTCTGGATACTCCTCATTCCGGCCTCCATCCTGGTAGTTCGGAACCGCCCGGAGGACGTGGGACTCTACCCGGACGGGTCAGCCGTGCCGGTCGAGGAACCCGGCGGCAACGGCCAGGAGGGAGATCGCGGCTCGCAGAGAGTCATGCTCTCACCCGACTTCTGGCTGCTGGCCGTGCCGTTGGCAGCCGTACCGTTCGCGGTCACGGCTCTGGTTTTTCATCAGATATCCATTCTCGGTGAGCGAGGTATCCAGCCGGGCGTCGCGGCCAGCGTCTTTATCGTATTCGCTATCGCGTCGGCGGCTTCCACTAGCCTCTCGGGGTTTCTTACCGAGAAGCTGGGGCCTCGCAAGCCGCTCGGTATAAGCCTCGGTCTGCTTCTCCTCGGCGTGGTCGGACTACAGTTCGCCTCGACGCCCGCGCTCGCCGCTGTGTACGCCGCCGTGGTCGGGGCGGCGGCCGGTATACAAGGAGTAGTGGCCGGGACGATCTGGGCTCATTACTACGGCCGGCATGGACTCGGTCGGGTACAGGGACCGGCGACTATGGTCATGATCTCCGCCGCCGCGCTCGCCCCACTCCCTCTCGCTGCCCTGCGCCAGTCCTCGGGAGACTACTCACTCGGCCTGACTTTCATGGCCGCGATCCCCATCCTCTGCGCCATCATGCTCTACTTTTTCGACCCGAAAAGGGCGCTACGCCGTCTCGAAACTATCTAGGTTATCCGGGAGGACTTCATTAGCGCCTCACACTTGGTATACAATCCCCGTGTCTGTTAAGATGTTCGAGACAGCGAGGGTGGATCATAACCGATACGAAACGAATACCGCTCAACCGGGAACGGGTTCTTGAAGCCGCGATAAAGTTCGTGGACCGTGAGGGTTTGGAAGCCCTCAGCATGCGGAAGCTCGGCTCCGAACTGGGCGTCGAGGCGATGTCCCTCTACAACCACGTGCCGAACAAAGACGCCCTGCTCGATGGAATGGTCGAGCTGCTGTTACGCAACCTGGAGTTGCCTTCTGAAAGTGAGGACTGGGAGAGCCTCTTGCGGGAGGCGTACCGGAGGTTCCGGCGGCTGGCCCACGCCCACCCGAACGTCTTCCCGATATTCGTCGTGCGCCCACCGGACACGATGGACGGAGCCTGGCTCGTCGAGATCTTTCTGGAGACCATGATGGATGCGGGCTTCGACGGTGAAACTTCGATCTACGCGTTCCGGGCCCTGACCAGTTACACCGTCGGATACGTTATGTCCGAGATCCGGGGCTTCGCAATGGAGCCTTCCGCCGAGCGTGCCGGCGCCAACCAACTACCGCCTGAAGACTTCCCAAGGATCACGGAACTCTCCTCGCAACTGGCGCATATCGACCGCGACACGGAGTTCGAGTTCGGCCTGGACCTCATCATCTCTTGCCTCCACACAAAGCTGGCGCAATAGACTGCGGGTCTATACCCTCGATTTGCTAGACTGGTAGCGGCAAACGTAGAGAACTACCAGAGGAGGACGTTGTGGCCGATGTAAAGAGGGTTGGGATGCTGACCGGCGGCGGCGACGCGCCGGGGCTGAACGGAGTGATCCGGGCCGTCACCATGAAATGCATCACGGACTACGGCTACGAGGTAGTCGGTATAAAGCGCGGCTGGAAGGGCTTGCTCTCTCCCGAATCAGACAGTCTTATGGAGCTCGGCGTAGAAGATGTACGCTACATCCTTCAAGAGGGCGGTACCATCCTCGGCTCCTCCCGGACCAACCCGTACAAGAACGAGGGTGACGCCGAGAAGGTCGTCGAGCAGATGAAGGAGTTCGGGATAGACGCGCTGGTCGCCATCGGCGGTGACGATACCCTGGGCGTAGCCAAGCGTCTCCACGACGATTTCGGCGTCCAGGTCATTGGCTGCCCAAAGACCATCGATAACGACCTCTCGGCTACGGACACGACGTTCGGCTACGATACGGCCGTCTCCATAGCCACCGATGCGATAGACAAGCTCCGCACCACGGCGAAGAGCCACGAGCGGGTCGTGGTCGTCGAGGTGATGGGGCGGCATGCCGGTTGGATCACCTGGGGCGCGGGCCTCGCCTCCGGCGCGAACGTCACCCTCATCCCCGAAGTAGAGCCGGACATGGACGCAATCGCGGAAATCTTCAAAAAACGGGCTGAAAACGGCGAGAAGTGGGGTCTCGTAGCCGTCAGCGAGGGCGTGGTTCTCTCCGACGACTTCATCACCCAGAGCGCCGAGCGGGATGAGTTCGGGCACGTGCAGCTCGGCGGCATCGCCGAGACGCTGGCCGGGGAGATCGAGGAACGTACCGGCATCGAAACCCGCCACGTCGTCCTCGGACACCTCCAACGCGGCGGCACCCCAACCGCATTCGACCGCATTCTCTCGACCCGCTACGGTTTGCGCGCCGCCGAAGCCGTAAAGAACGGCGAGTGGGGCAGCATGGTCGCGCTGCGCGGGGATGAGATCGTCACCGTCTCCCTGGCCGAAGCCACCGACGAGACAAAGACCGTGCCGGAAAACCTGTACGGGGCCATCCAAACCTTCTTCGGTTAACCGAAGTCCCGCAAATCCCCTACGCCGGAGGAGGTTAGGCTTCTCCGGCGTCGAAAGTGTGCGCCCCGATGCGACGGTAGCGTTCGTAGCGGGACTCGCGCAACGCGTCCGGGTCAACGTCACCGAGGCCGGAGAGCACGCGGTCCAAGGCGTCTCTGACCGCGTATACGGCAGCCTGCGGTTCACGGTGGGCGCCTCCGAGGGGTTCGGGGAGAACCTCGTCCACGATGCCGTGCTCCTTCAGGTCGCGGGCGGTGATCTTCATGGCTTCGGCGGCCTCCGGGGCGCGACTGGGGTCGCGGAAGATGATAGAGGCGCAGGCTTCGGGCGCTATGACGGAGAGGTAGGAGTTCTCCAGCATCCCTACGTAATCGGCGGCGCACATCGCCAGGGCGCCTCCCGATCCGCCTTCCCCGATCACCACGGAGATCACCGGCACAGGGGAACGGGCCAACGCCATCAGGTCATCCGAGATGGCCCATGCCTGCCCTCGCTCCTCCGCGCCGCGCCCGGCGAAAGCTCCCGGCGTGTCGACGAGCGAGACCACCGGAAGTCCGAAACGAGCCGCGAGCTCGTACAAACGCTTTACCTTCCGGTAACCTTCCGGGTGGGCCATGCCGAAGTTTCCTTTGACCCGGCTCTTCACGTCGCCGCCCTTATCGTGCCCGACCAGGACAAACTTGTGGTCGCCGAGCCGGGCAAACCCGCCACGAACCGCCGGATCGTCGCTGCGGAGCCGGTCGCCGGATAGCTCGTAGAAGTCCTCGAAGATACTGCTGCAGTAGGCGCGGAAGTTTGGCCGGTCTGGGTGGCGGGCAACCTGGACCCGTTCGTAGGGCGAGAGGTTGGCGTAGATCCTGCGCCGGGCGGAATCGAGGGCCTCTTCGAGGCGGGAGATCTCCGCGCGCAACTCCTCGCTCTCGCCCGCAAGACGCCGGAGGTCGGAGATCCGGTCTTCCAGCTCCCGTATTGGCCGCTCGAACTCCAGGATCACGTGAGGAACCCCAGAAGACTCCGCAGGTCGTCTTTCAACTCCAGGCGGTGAACTATACGGTCCACCATCCCGTGCTCCCTTTGGAACTCCGCCGTCTGAAAACCTTCCGGCAGGCGCTCCTTTGTCGTGTCCTCTATGACCCGCGCACCGGCGAACCCGATCCTGGCGCCGGGCTCAGCCAATATGACGTCCGCCGCCGTGGCGAAAGACGCCGTAACCCCGCCGAAGGTTGGGTCCGTGAGGATAGAGACGTAGGGCCAGGAGCCTTCCATGTACCGTGAGAGCGCGACGCTGGTCTTGGCGAGCTGCATCAGCGAGTAGACGCCCTCGAACATCCGGGCCCCGCCCGAGGCGGATACTATTACCAGCGGCAGCCCCTCCGAGTAGGCGAACTCCATGGTTCGGGCGACACGCTCACCGACTACGCTGCCCATCGAACCTCCAACAAAGCCGAAGTCCATGGCCGCGAAGGCCACGGTAGTCGCGCCAACCTCCCCTACGCCGCTCAAGATGGCGTCGTCGAGGTCGGTTTTGCTGCGGGCTTTTTCGAGCCGTTCGGGGTACCCCTCGAACTCCAGGGGGTTTACGGACTTCATGCCCTCGTCCAGCTCCCTGAAAGTACCGGGCTCCATAAGAAGGCGCGTCCGCTCTCTCGCCGGGAGCGGATAGTGGAACTCACAGTTGGGACACACGTTGAAACGGGCGGCCAACTCCTTTTCGTAGATCGGCTGTCCGCAATTGCGACACTTCGTGAAGACGCCGTCCATCGGCCCGAGGCCGCTCTCGGTCTCGGGATCCGGGGTCCGGGAGTACTCCCGCCGCTTGCTGAGCCAGTTCCTAATGTCTAGCGCCCGTCCCGCTGCGCGATACGTCCGCGAGTGCTTCGCGCACCCCGATCAACCACTCTTTAGCTACTTCGACTCCTTCGTCTCCGACGATCTGCATCAGCTTGCTGCCGATGATCACACCGTCGGCCTCAGCCGCCGCCTCTGCGGCAGCCTCAGCCGTGGAGATACCGAACCCCAAGGCGGCCGGGGCCGGCGAGCCGGCGCGGACCCGTCGGAGCAAGTCTATCGCGCCCGGCGGCAGGCTCTCTCTGGCTCCCGTGACTCCAGCGACCGAGACGCAGTACACGAAGCCCGTGGCCGCCTCCCCGATCCGGGCGAGTCTCTCCTCCGACGAAGTCGGCGCGGCCAGGGGACACAGGGCGACGCCGCTCTCTGCGGCGAGGCCGGAGAACTCCTCCATCTCGTCTACCGGAAGGTCCGGTATTACGAGACCCGAGACCCCGGCTTCGGCCGCCGCTTCGAGAAACTCCGTCACGCCCCGCGCGAACACGACGTTGTAGTAGATGAGGAACACTACCGGCACCCGATCCGATAGCCCCGAGGCCAGGTCCATACAGTAGTCCAGGTTCGCGCCGTTTTCGATGGCCCGGATGGTGGTGCCCTGGATCGTCGGCCCGTCCGCCAAAGGGTCCGAGAAAGGAACCCCGATCTCTATTACGTCCGCGCCGGCGGCGATGTAAGCCTCCCCTACCTCCCGCGCCCCGTCCAGCGTCGGGTAGCCGGCGGTCAGGTACGGCATGAGCGCGACCCGGTCCTGCGAGAAAGCGGACCGCAGCCGTCTGGCGCCGCCGCTATCCGTCACCAGAGACCACATCAGACTCGCGGGCATCCATATCCAGGGCTTCTGCGACGACCTCGGCATCCTTATCTCCGCGCCCTGAGAGGTTGATGACCAGGTTCTTGCCAGGCCCGAGTTCTCTAGATAGCCCCTCCGCGTAGTAGATAGCATGCGAAGTCTCGAGTGCCGGAATGATTCCCTCCATTCGGGAGGTCATCACGAACGCCTCAAGCGCCTCATTATCGGTGACGCTGACGTACTCGACCAGCCCTTCGTCCTTGAAGTAGGCGTGTTCCGGGCCGACGGACGGGTAGTCGAGGCCGGCCGAGATGGAGTGAGCCTCACGGATCTGGCCCTCCTCCGTCTGCAGAACGTAGCTCATGTTGCCGTGCAGAACCCCCGGACGCCCGCCGGTAAGCGACGCGCCGTGCTCCCCGGTCTCCATGCCCCGTCCCGCTGCCTCCACGCCGACGAGCCGCACGCCTTCACGCCCGACGAAAGGATGGAACGCTCCTATGGCGTTAGAGCCGCCGCCGACGCAGGCGATTATGGCGTCCGGGTCGCCGCCGAACCTCTCGCGGGCCTGTACTTCTATCTCCTGCCCGATGACGGTCTGCAGGTCCCGCACAAGGCGCGGGTAAGGCGCGGGTCCCGCCACGGTCCCGATAATGTAGTGGGTGTCTTCCACGTTCGTCACCCAGTCCCGGATCGCCTCGTTCAGCGCCGCCTTGAGCGTACCCGAACCACTGGTCACGGGCCGAACCTCCGTGCCGAGAAGCTTCATCTTGACGACGTTCGGCTTCTGGCGGCGGGTGTCCTCCTCGCCCATGTACACTACGCACTCTTTACCGTAGAGCGCGGCGACGGTGGCGGTTGCGACGCCGTGTTGGCCGGCGCCGGTCTCGGCGATGATGCGTTTCTTGCCCATCCGGTCGGCCAGCAGGATCTGCCCGAGGGCGTTGTTGATCTTGTGCGCCCCGGTGTGAGCCAGATCCTCCCGCTTGAACCACACGTTTGCCCCGCCCCACTTCTCCGTAAGCCGGGAAGCGAACATCAGCGGCGTCGGTCGGCCAACGAAGTCTCGCGCCAGTCCATCCAGCTCCTCGATGAACTCCGGGTCGTTCCGGTAGCGCTCGTAGGCCTCTTCCAACTCCTCCAGGGCGTGCATGAGTGTCTCCGGGACGTACCGGCCGCCGTAGGGACCGAAGTAACCTGTATCAATCTTTTGCTGCACTTACGAACCTCCGAACCCGCTCGTCGTTCTTTATACCGGGCGCATCTTCCAGGGAACTCGAAGCGTCTACGCCATAAGGCTCGAAGAACTCGATCGCCGCCCGCACGTTCTCCGGCGTAAGCCCCCCGGAGACGAGAATGTTAGCATACCCTCTTAACGCCTTCGCTAATTCCCAGTCGAACCGTTCACCCGTTCCGCCTCGCGTCTGCTCGCTGTAAGCGTCAAGCAGATAAAAATCCGCGCCATAGTCGTCTAGCGACTCCAACGAACCCTCGTCCCGTACTCTCAAAGCCTTTATGACCCCGAGCCCGCCATCCCGCACTTCGGAAACGACTTTTGGGTCCTCGTCGCCGTGGAGCTGCGCGTAGTCGAGACCAACCTCCTTCGCAATCTCCAGAACCCTCTCCGGCTCCTCGTTCACAAAGACACCAACCTTCAACACGCCTTCCGGCAATACAGCCGCTATATCCCGCGCCCGATCCGCGTTTATCCGGCGGGGGCTCTTGGCAAAGACTAGCCCGATAGCGTCCGCGCCTGCCTCGGCTGCCACGCGCGCGTTCTCCGGTTTGGTTATGCCGCATACTTTCACTCTGACCATAGCCTGAAGTTTACTCCTTAACTGCTTGTAAGTGAGCGCTGAAACCTCTCCCCGATCATCTCACACGAGTCCCGCGAAGAAACCGTTAAGCATTTCGTAAGGAAATAGAAATACTAACGTAAGAAGCTTCGCCTAGACTGCGTCGGTTATGTACAGAAAACCCAGGTCCGTTATCCCAACAGGCACCGAAGCATCCTCACCTGGAACGAGCGCTTCTCGGACACCTTTACTAGAGCGTCGCAGAGTCCGCCTAGTAGGTAGTAGGGACCGGTATAATGCGAGAGGCTAAGGAGGTAGAAACCAGGGTGGCGAAGATTCTGGTCGTCGACGACGAGCCGAACATCCGGGAAGTCGTGAGCCTGTACCTGCGGCGCGATGGGCACACGGTCGTCTCGGCTTCAGACGGCGAAGAAGCCCTCTACCTCTTCCGGCGCACCGTACCCGAGCTGGTAGTTCTCGACCTGATGCTACCCAAGCTCAGCGGCTTCGAGGTGTGCCGCCGCATACAATCCGAGCGGCGGGTGCCGTTGATCATGCTGACCGCCAAGGGCGAAGAGGAGGAGCGGATAGTCGGCCTCGGGCTCGGCGCCGACGACTACATCGTCAAACCTTTCTCCCCCCGTGAGTTGGCCGCGAGGGTAACCGCCGTCCTGCGCCGCGTTACGGATGGTCCGACAGAGGATTCCACCCTGCAGATACTCAGCTTCGACGGTCTCACCATAGACCCGAACACGCGCGAAGTCCGGGCGGGTGGCGAGATCGTAACCCTCACGGCGACGGAGTTCGATCTGCTGCACCACCTCGCTTCACGGCCCGGCAGGGTGTATACCCGTGACCAGCTCATGGAGACCGTGTGGGGCTACACGTTCGCCGCCGAGACCAGCACCGTGACCGTACACGTCCGGCGGCTGCGGGAGAAGATAGAGTCCGACCCGGCCCATCCTCGCTACCTCCAGACCGTGTGGGGCGTCGGCTACAAGTTCGGCGGATGAGAACGTTGCTCCGCACCGCGGGCGTCGGGCTACTGTTCCTGATCGGGGCGCTCGTGTTGAGCGTCGTGGCCGGCACAACGTTATTCGGCGTGCCGGCCGCCGACTTGCCGGCCATAGCTCTACTGCTGGCCGGGGCGGGCGGCGGAGGCGGATTGGTCGCACTGGTCCTCGTACGGCCCGCCGTGCTCGGACGTCTCGGCGGCGTGCGGGCGCAGCTCGTAGGGGCGGGCCTGATCGGGAGCCTGCTCCTCCTGGGCATGATGCTTGCCGGAGCGCAGGCTATGTTCATCTCCGGCCATGACTTCGTGATCGTGCTGACGATGCTGCTCTTCGCGGCGGTCCTCTCGGTGGGCTTCAGCCTGCTCTACGCGGCTCCGATAGCGAACCGCATCGAACGCGTGCGGCGGGGAGCCGCGCAGCTCTCCGAAGGCAAGCTGGAGACGAAGATCTCGGTCGAAGGCCACGACGAGATCTCCGCCCTCGCCAGCGACTTCAACCGCATGGCCTCCGCGCTGAACGAATCCGCCGAGCGCGAGCATGCGATGGAGCAGGCCCGCCGCGACCTGATCGCCGCTGTCTCCCACGACCTCCGCACACCGCTCGCCTCTACCCGCGCCCTCATCGAAGCCGTGGCCGACGGTGTCGCGTCCGACCCCGAAACCGAAAACCGCTACCTACAGTCAGCCCGCGGGGAGCTGGCGCATTTGAGCCGCCTGGTTGACGATCTATTCGAGCTCGCCCGCATCGACGCCGGCGTCCTGAAACTCTCTCTGGAAGAAGCCTCGCTGCGCGACCTCATCTCCGACACGCTCTCAAGCTTCCAGCCGCAGGCCGAGCACCAGGGCGTACGTCTAGTCGGAGAGGTTGGAAGCGAAGTAGACCCGGTACTCATCAATCCGCCGAAGCTCCAGCGCGTGCTGCACAATCTGATATCTAACGCCCTCCGCCACACACCCACCGACGGCACAATAGCCCTGCGAGCAACGTCCCACGGAGACGAGGTGCAGGTCGAGGTAGAAGATACCGGAGAAGGTATAGCGGAAGAAGATTTGCCTCGCGTCTTCGACCGCTCGTTCCGCAGCGAGAGATCCCGCACCCGCCGGGAAGACGTCACCGGAGCCGGCCTGGGTCTGGCTATAGCCAGAGGGCTGATCGAGGCGCACGGCGGCGCGATCAACGTCGAGAGCCGCCTCGGCCGCGGCTCGTGTTTCCGGTTCACCCTGCGCCGCGCATAACACCCCGAGGCGCACGCTTGCAAGCAACCTGACCCGGTATCCGGGCTCATGACCCGATCACGCATCTTTCAAAAGACGCTCACTACTCACACTCGTTCTGTTAAGGGAAATTTTAGAAGTTGGTAAGAGGTTCGTAAGGTCCTCCATATAGATTAGTTCGAAAAGAACGAGAGAAAGGACCTAATTATGCGCCAGACACAACGAGCCGGAGACAAGATCATGCACCTGATACCGATCCTCCTGATGGCGGGGCTCTTTGTCGCCCTGATAGTGATGATGTCCCTCGCGTTCGGGTTGTAGCGCTCAGCTATTTGGGTCTCCAATCTCTCACCGGAACGTCTACTGGAGAAGTCCAGAAAGGAAGAAAATGGAATCTTTCCTGATCTCGGGCGCTTACCACCTCACGTGCCTCTGTGTGAAGCGGACGAACTACGCTCCATGGGCCATAGCTCTGCCCGTTGTGACTCTTGTGAATACCTCCTCGGGGAGGAGATGCTGAAGACCATCAAGAACATAATCGCCCTCCCCAACGCCCTCGGTCATCACGCCTGCGAGTGCGGCCATCCCGAAATGCGACACCTTCCCGATGGAGTGTTCCGGTGTCCCGCGTGCGGCCTGGAGGTCTTGCCTCCACAACCGTCTTAGCCAGGCTGACTACTACTAAACAGGAGGTCTATATGAGCCCTTGACAGGCGGTGCGTACCGCAACAGGTCGAGTTTTCACCCGAATATCTTCAAGGAGGAATTGTAGATGAGACGCACCACAATCACGCTGCTAGCGGCTGTGGTCACGATCCTGCTCGCCGCAGGTGGCTTGGCCGGAGCCGCTACTAGAGACGAGAGTAGCGACAGTTTACCCAGCGCGATCAAGGTAGACCGCGCCGCCGGTAACGTAACCCTGCCTCTTTTCAAAGGAACGCATGACGGCCAGGCAGTCTGGTACATCGTGACCGAATCTTCCAACAAGAACGACGCGGAGAGGCGCGGGGTCAACCACGCGACAAAGCTCACCAACGCGCTCGGCACTAAGGCCGTGCAGAAAGTACGGCTCACTAACGGTGTGGTGCGCTTCAAGGGCACCGTGGACTTCAGCCCGGAGCGAGTCGTCGTGCCCGGACCCGAAGGGTTCCCGCCGGATCAGTTCGAGCCCGGCGCCGTCGGCGACGCGGACTACAGCCCTCTGATCACGGCGAACGGCCGCACCGTCTTGAACGCCTCGCAGGTGGCGAACGCCTCGGGCCGGCACGACGCAATAGTAAACATCGACTTCGAGAAGCGGCAGGTTACGCTGGACACGCTTGAAGGTTTCTACGAAGGCAAGCCGTTGCAGTACCTGCACCAGGACGCCTCGGTCCCGCTGGTCGCCGCCATAGAGGGCTCCACCCTCGCGCCAAACCTCGACGCGGCTCCCGGCGTAGGTTCCAACGACAAAAAGACCTCGGCCCGCTCGGCCATCATCCCGATAGTCAACGGCCCCAGGGGAGTAGATAACCCCGAACGCCAGGGACTGCAGTCCGCCCTGTTAGGCGAGGGCGACCCGCTGAACATCACCCAGGAGGAGCCCGGCGACAACGAGTACAGCCCCGTATGGGACGTTACTCCCGCCGTGTGGACCGACGAGGCCATAGCCAACGATCAGCGCACGCGCCTGACCGACGCCGACAATGTAGCCGACCTCTTTGAAGAAGGACTCATCACCAGCGGCGGCGCCGGTCCTCGCAACGCCGGCCTCGAAGGGATCCGTGCCCTACCCGGTATCTCGAACTGTCCGATAATAGCGGTGTTCTAGATCGCTCTAAGATCCTCGATCGGGAGGGCGTTTACCTTCCCTCCCGGTCATCGTTGGGTCGTTCGGTCGTAAATCTTAACTTTCCATTACGAGATGACCGTTATCCTGCGTAGGTTCTTGTCCTCGCCCTACGCCCGTGACAGAATCTGACGTGCAATCGGAATCGAGGTAATCGTTACATGCAAGCCAAGACAGTAGAGTTGTAAGAGAATGTCCGAACCAACTCTCGCGCTCGCGGCCGCAGCCGGGTTAGTGTCGTTCCTATCACCGTGCATGCTGCCGGTGATCCCCGCTTTCCTGGCCCAACTCGCGGGGACCTCACTCGGCTACACGGAACTCAAACGCCGAGACCTGTTCCTCAGCACACTGCTCTTCGTCGTGGGATTCTCGACGGTCTTCGCCGTGCTCGGGGTGGCGCTCAACGCCGTGCTGGCAGGCGCCGCGACAGAGGCGCTGACCTGGCTCTCTCGCATTGCGGGGGCGGTCGTGATCCTGCTCGGTTTACATCTTACGGGCCTGCTCAAACTCCCCTTGCTCGACCGGCGGGTTTCGTTGCAACCGGGAACTTTGAAACCGGGCCACATCTCGTCCCTATTGTTCGGCGCCGCATTCGGGGTCGCCTGGACGCCGTGCGTCGGCCCCATCCTGGGCAGCACGCTCGCGCTCGCGGCCTCCCAGCCCGCCACCGCGTTCCCCTTGCTGCTCGCCTACGCTCTCGGGCTGGGGGCGCCGTTCCTGCTCGTCGGGCTGTTTCCTTCACAAGCGTTCGCATTCCTCAAAAAGCACCGCGGGGCCGCGGCGCGACTGCACACCGTCTTCGGCGTGGTACTCATCGGGATGGGCGTGCTCGTCTTTACCGATACGCTCAGCCTGCTCGCCAACTTCCAACTACTAACCGAGGTGTTGCTATGAGATCACTAACTACCCGTCCTCTGATGCTCGTGCTGGCAGTCGTCGCAATAGTCGGCGCCATCGCCCTCGTAGAGTTTCGATTCAACACCGCCGGCCAGGCTGATACACAGGCCCAGGTGACCTCTCCAACTACCGGGGAGACCATCAAGGAGCCGGACACCACCCAACCCGCAAAGACCAAAGACGAACCCAAACCCGCCCCGGATAAAACGGCCCCGGAAAACCCTGAGCCACGGCAAACCCAAAACGCGGCCGAACCAGAGAGTGACGCCGATAGGATCGCCAAAAAGGAAGAAGAGTTCAAGCGCGCGGCGGAGATCACCGGCCCCACCGGCTACATCAACACCGACGGCATCTCACTCGAAGCATTGCGGGGCGAAAAGGTAGTGTTAGTCGAGTTCTGGACCTACACTTGCTACAACTGCCAGAACGCCCAGCCGTATATCAGCGGATACCACGAGGAGTACGCGGACGACGGCCTCCAGGTCATCGGCATCCACTCCCCGGAGTTCGGTTTCGAGAAGGACTACAACAACGTCGCGGCGGCCGTCCAGGAAGCCAGCATCCAGTATCCCGTCGTTCTGGACAACAATTACGCGACCTGGAACGCCTACAATAACCTCTACTGGCCCGCCTGGTACCTGATCGACTCCGACGGCTTTATACGCTACAAGCACTTCGGCGAGGGAGCCTACGGAGAGACCGAAAAGAAGATCCAGGAGTTGCTAAACGAGCGAGACCGTTTGCGCGGATGATCTCTGATCAGGCTACCGCCCACTCTTGCGAGAGTACCTCCGCCTGCTCCAGCACGGTTCGGGTGGCTTGTTCCTGCTTGTCCGGCGGATAACCGTTCTTTCGGAGGATGCGTTTGACGAGCACCCGCAAATGGGCGCGGACGTTTTCGCGCATGGTCCAGTCGATGGTCACGTTGGCGCGGACGGTGGCTACTAGCTCGCGCGCGATGGCGCGGAGGGTGTCGTCGCCGAGGACCTGTACGGCGCTGTCGTTGGCTTCCAGGGCGTCGTAGAAGGCGACTTCTTCCTCGTTGAGACCCAGTGCTTCGCCGCGGGCGTTGGCTTCACGGATCTGACGCGCCAGCTCTATGAGTTCTTCTATAACCTGCGCCGCCTCGATGGCGCGGTTCTGGTAGCGGCTGAGGGACTGACCGAGCATCTCTTCGAATGAACGGGCCTGTACGACATTCTTTTGCTTACGGGTGCGGATCTCACCGGAGAGAAGCTTGTTAAGCAGCTCGACGGCGAGGTTGCGTTGCGGCATCCCTTGGACCTCGGCCAGAAAGTCTTCAGAGAGGATCGAGATGTCCGGCTTCTCTAATCCTGCGGCGGCAAAGATATCTACCACGCCGTCCGGGGCGAGGGCTTCGGAGACGATCTGGCGGACGGCGTGATCTAGCTCCTCGTTGGTGCGAGTGTCGCCGGGCGTTCGCTTTGCGAGCACGGCCCGCACAGCCTGGAAGAAGGCCACGTCGTCCCGGATGCGGAGCGTCTCTTCGTGCGGGGCGGCCAGGGCGAACGCTTTGGAGAGGTCCCGCACGGCGTCCAGCAGCCGGTCTTTGCCGTCCTCCTGGGCGAGTATGTGCTCCTGGGCCTGGGGCAGCAGTCCCAGCTTCTCGGCCGGGGCGCCGGTGGTCCACTTCGACCAATCGAAGCCGTGGAAGAGGTTTAGGCAGACCTCGTACTTCCCCAGCATGGCCGCGACGGCCTCTTCCTGGTTTAGTGCGGTGGTACCGGTACCGCCGCTCTCGGTGTACGTGGCGAGCGCCCGCCGCAGCTCGTGGGCCAGGCCGAGGTAGTCCACTACCAGGCCGCCGGGCTTGTCCTCGAAGACGCGGTTCACGCGGGCGATGGCCTGCATGAGACCGTGCGCCTTCATCGGCTTGTCGAGGTACATGGTGTGCAGGGACGGGGCGTCGAAGCCGGTGAGCCACATATCGCGGACGATGACGACCTGGAACGGGTCGTCCGGGTCGCGGAAGCGGTTTGCTAGCGCCTCGCGGCGGGCTTTCGCCCGGATGTGTTGCTGCCAATCCTGCGGGTCGGAGGCGGAGCCGGTCATGACCACTTTGATCTTTCCTTCGTCGTCCTCGTCGCCGTGCCACTCTGGGCGGAGCTCGACGATCTTTTCGTAGAGATCCACGCAGATGCGGCGGCTCATGCCTACCATCATGGCCTTGCCGTCCATCGCTTCGAGGCGTTGCTCGAAGTGCTCCACGATGTCTTGCGCAACGAGGTCCAGGCGTTTGTCGGCGCCGACGATGGCTTCGAGCTGGGTCCATTTGCTCTGGAGGCTCTGCACGCGCCCGGCGTCCTCGCCTTCGGTTACTTCCTCGAAGTCCGCGTCGAGGGTCGCGCCACCGACCTCGTCCAGTCCCAGCTTCGCCAGGCGGCTCTCGTAGTAGATCGGCACGGTCGCCCCGTCTTCGACGGCGCGCTGGATGTCGTAGACGCTGATGTATTCGCCGAAGACGGCGCGCGTGTTCCTGTCGGTGAGTTCAAGCGGGGTGCCGGTGAAGCCGATGTACGAGGCGTTCGGCAGCGCGTCGCGCATGTGCCGGGCGAAGCCGTCTATGAGATCGTACTGGCCCCGGTGGGCCTCGTCGGCGATGACGACGATGTTGCTACGCTCCGAGAGAACCGGGTACTGGTCCCCCCTCTCCAGGGGCAGGAACTTCTGGATGGTGGTGAAGACCACGCCGCCGGCGTCCACCGTCAGCCTCTCGCGTAAGTCCGACCGGCTTTCGGCTTGTACCGGAGGCTGGCGTAGCAGGTCCCGGCAGCGGGAGAAGGTGCCGAAGAGCTGGTCGTCCAGGTCGTTTCGGTCGGTGATGACGACGACCGTGGGGTTCTCCATGCGAGGTTCGCGGATCACACGCCCGGCGTAGAACGCCATAGTCAGGCTCTTGCCGGAGCCCTGCGTGTGCCAGACCACGCCGGCGCGACGGTCTCCGGGCTCGCCGCCGGGCTGCCGTCCGGCCTCGTAGCCTTCACGGGGCTCGGCGAGGCTATCCGCATCTCTCTGGACTTGTGAGGCGCGCAGGGTCTCCCCTACCGCGACGTTGACGGCGTGGAACTGGTGGTAGCCGGCGATCTTCTTCGACAGTGCTCCGACGCCCGAATCTTCGAAGAGTACGAAGTAGCCGATCAGGTCGAGCAGGCGCCGCTTGTCGAAGACGCCTTCGATCATGACCTGTAGCTCGGGCAGGTTGGGGTCGGCGAGCGCCTCGCCGGAGATCGTGCGCCACGGCTTGAACCACTCGCGGCCGGCCGTGAGCGAGCCGATGCGCGCCTCCATCCCATCGGAGACGACGAGCAACTCGTTGAAGGCGAACAGGGTGGGCAGCTCGGCCTTGTAGGTCTGGAGCTGTTGGAACCCGGTCCAGATGGTGGCATTCTCGGCGGCGGCGTTCTTCAGTTCGATGAGGGCGAGCGGGAGGCCGTTGACGAAGAGCACCACGTCCGGCCGCCGGACGTGCCGGTTTTCGGTCACGGTAAACTGGCTGACGGCGAGCCAGTCGTTCTCTTCCACTTTCTCGAAGTCCAGCACACGTGCCTGCGCGCCGCCGATGGAACCGTCCTCGCGGCGGAACTCGACCGTTACGCCGTCCACGAGCATCCGGTGGAAGGCCCGGTTACGGGTCTCCAGCGTCGGCCCCTCAGGCCGGGTGAGCTTGCGGAAGGCTTCCTCAATAGCTTCGGCGGGGAGCGCCGGGTTGAGTTGCATCAGCGCCTGCCGCAGACGATCTTCCAGAATGACTTGCCCGTAGTCTTGACGTTCGGCCCGTGTCTCCCCCGGAGCTATGTCCGCGCCGCTCTCGACTGTGTAGCCGAGAGACTCCAGCCATGTGAGCGTGGCTTCTTCGACGACGGACTCGTTCATGCGGCTACGACGCCCCGCTGGAGAAGGGATCGAGCAGGGCGACCCCGGTGCGTTCGACGTCGGCGGTGTTGCGGGTAACGAAGGTCATGCCGCGTACCTTCGCCGTGGCCGCTATCAGGCCGTCAACTATCGGGACGAGGTCCGGCACGCTCGCGCGTCCCCACTCGTCGGCAGCCTCGACGTCCACGGGCAGGATGCGTCCGGCGTAGTCGCGGAGGACGGTATCGAGCCAGGCTTCGTACACTCCGGCCTGCGCGCGGTCCCGCCGCTTCAGGCGCTCTATCCCACGGCGAATCTCCCCGACCACGAGCACGCTGAGGTACAGGTCGTCGGCGGCCATCGAGGACATCCAACGCTTTACTCCCTCATCACCCTGCGGCCTGCGCATCTCCGAGAGCACGTTCGTGTCCAGCAGATACCTCACCCTAGAACTCTACGTCCCGCGGCATCTCTCTCGGACGCTCCAGATCCAGCACGCTCAGGTCCGGCGCGCTCATCAAAAACTCCTTGAAGTCCATCTTTTTCTCGCCGTTCTCGCGCTCGATCATACGCCGGTACTCCTCCGCCGGCACCACCACGACCACCTCCTCGCCGTGACGCGTCACCACCTGCGGACCCTCCTTCTCCGTCCGGCGCACCAGCTCGCTAAACTTCTGTTTCGCCTCCTGCAACTGCCACGACACGGCAATACCTCCGACATTCTGTCTAGTCTGTCCAGAAAGTATATGCGCCGGAGAGGGTGTATTCAACGCGCCGCCGGGTCTCGGACGACCGCCTCGACCGCTCGCCCGGCATCCGGCGCCCGCAACTCCCCGGAGATGAGCCTGGGCAAGAGCGCATCGCGGACGGCGGCGAGGGTGTTCATTTCAGTGTCGCATCTCAGGATTTGATCGAAGATTGGTGCTACGAGCATATGATAATAACGACGGAGTTCGGCACAGGGAGCCAAGACACGCATATTGGAGAACCGTCCTGTACTCAGGTTAGCAAAAACAGAACCCCCACTACCGCCTGACGCAATTTGTTCGCCTAGATTACGGAATATCCAGAACCAGAAGTACGTCTCATCAGGGTTCTCGGGCACAACCGTGTTAATCTGCTGATTGGTGTGTGATTCCTCAGACGCAATAACGACCAAGCCAGGTGTAGCGATACAACTTACGCAAAGTGCTCCAGCAGGTAGTGCTTTCTTCGGTTGCGATGCTGCTCCTAAGTGAGACAATTTTCGCTGAACATTCTTTGCAAACACTTTCCCGCGCATATCGGGAATGGTAATGAACGGAATGGCATCTCCATAGTATTCTGCCACTTTGGTCGAAGGTGTTTTCCCGCAAATGACGTTTCCGACATCCGACACACACCAAGACTCCCATCCCGCCGGGGTCTCGCCCAACTCGGAGTCCTCGAAGCGGTCGGGGAAGAGGTCGGCTATGTGTTTGGGGAGGCCGGGATCTCGGCCCTCGGCCTTCGCGCGCACGGGCTCGAAGTCCACGAACCACGACTTGAAGATCGCCCGCGCCATTTCCTCCAGCGTTTCGTTCATGCGGCGGTTCAGCTCGATCTTGTCGTCCAGCGTGCCGAGGATGTGGGCGATTGCGCATTGTTCGGAGAGTGGCGGTACAGAAATCATCACCTTCTCAAAGTCGGTCTTATTCAAAATCGGGGTCCTAGATCCACCTGCTCCAAGAGCGAAAATTTCAAGTCGCTTCGCTGTTAGCGCGTAATAGAGAAACAGATCGCGGATGCGAGACGTGTCTGGAATGATTGTATTGATCTGCTGATTGGTCACGGTAGGTCGGTCGACAAGAATCGCCTTTCCCATTTGCCAGCCGATGCATGAAACAGCCACCCCGTGTGGAACCGTTACTTTATAGAGGAGATCTGCACCTTCTGTAGATAAAGACCGTGCTGTCTTATCAACCTTACGGCGCCCATCCATGTCAGTAGGAGTAAGAAAAGAAACGGAGTCACCAAAGAAGTCTTGCCGCGCTCCTGGAGGGGTGCGGCCAGTTATCACCCTACCCAGATCACCGATGGATAAGGGTTGCCAGCTAGACATCATAACCCGACTCCTTCAATAGAGACTCGGATTTTTCGAGCAGCCGGGGGACTTCGTTCTGAACTATGGTCCAGATGATCTCTGCGTCTACGTCAGCGTACTCGTGGATGATCCGGTTGTGGAAGCCGACGCTCTGCCGGTATACAAGACAAGGGAGGATCATTGGTTATCTCCAGCGGTGAACCGTTCGATCTTCTGGATGCACTCGAGGATGTAGGCCAGACAAACGTGAGGGTCTTTGGTCATAGAGGCTGCGCCTCCTTTAGAATGCGCCGGCGCAGGAGCCAGTAGAGGCCGCTCTCCGTAACGACGTCCACCTTGTATCCCAGAAGCTCTTCGAGTTCCATCTGCAGACCACCGAGATCCAGGAGAGACCTTCCGGCCTCAAGCTCCACCAGGAAATCTACGTCGCTTTCTCGCTCAGATTCCCCGCGAGCCACAGATCCGAACACCCGGACATCGCGCGCGCCATACCGGGAGGCGACGCGCAGGATCTCCGCGCGTTTCTCCTTCACCAGTTGATCGTGGCTCATATCACAACTCCTGCATCCTCGATCTCCCGTTTGAGGTAGGGGTTGCGGACGGCCCCGATCTCCACCAGGTCCACCCTTCACGCGAACAGGTCTTCGAGCTCCTCCAAAAGACCGAAGTAAGATTCGGCGTGCTCGTGAGGAGTCATGGGCTGGAACTCCACGGCAAAGTCCAGGTCGCTGTGGCCGGAATCGAAGTCATCCCGGAGCGCGGAGCAAACAGGGCCAGGCGTGCAACCCGGTAGCGTTCGCACAATACACGCAGCTCGGACCTCTTAGACTCGATCAGTTCCGTCACGGCTCACTCCTCCTCCCCGACATGGTAGCCCACGCTCCGCAGGTTCGCAGAGGCCGCGATCTACTCCCAGCAGTATCGTAACGGACTGCTGCGATCACAAAAGCTTTTGTCACAGCGGCTCCGTCCCTTCGTTGAGGATGGCGAGATAGCGTGTGTAGGCGAACACCCGCTCGCGCTTGCGGCCGGTGATCTCGCGCACGATACCGAGGTTCTCCAGCGCCTCTACCGCGCGGGCGACGGTTGGGTAGCTGGCCCCGGTGCTTTCGGTCAGGGCGTTCAGGTTGGCGAGAGGCCGGTCGCGGAGCGCGTCGAATACCCGCAGGGCGCCCGAGGCGGCACGCCCGAGCGTCTGCACGCGGGCGGCATCGTCACGAAACAGGGCGAGCAGCCGGTGGGCGGTGTCCACGGCGCTCCCGGCGGTGCTCGCGACGCCTTCGAGGAAGAAGTCGAGCCAGGCTTCCCAGTCGCCCTCGGCGCGCACGGTGTCGAGCAGACGATAGTATTCAGGACGATGCTGCTTGAAGTAGTAGCTGAGGTACAAGAGGGGCTGGTTGAGCACCCCGGCGTCGAAGAGCATGAGTGAGACCAGTAGCCGCCCGACGCGGCCGTTGCCGTCGAGGAACGGGTGGATGGTCTCGAACTGCACGTGGGCGAGCGCGGCCTTGACGAGCGCCGGCAGGCCATCGTCTTCGGCATGGATGAAACGTTCGAGCGAAGCCATGCAGTCTTCGACGTGTTGCGGCGGGGGTGGCACGAACTGGGCGTTGCCGGGTCGGGTGCCGCCGATCCAGTTCTGGCTGCGGCGGAACTCGCCAGGCTGCTTGTCGGCGCCACGACCGTGCGCGAGCAGCTTTTCGTGTACCTCGCGCAGCAGGCGGTTTGAGAGCGGAAAGCCTCCGCGCAGTCGGGACATGCCATGTTCGAGGGCGGAGACGTAATTGGAGACTTCCACAACGTCGTCGAAGGGCACGCCCGGCGCCTCGTCGAGCTCGAAGAGCAAAAGATCCGAGAGGGAGGATTGCGTACCCTCGATCTGGCTGGAGAGCACCGCCTCGCGCCGGACATAAGCGTAGAGGAACAGGTCGGGGTCCGGCAACAGGGTGGTGACACCATCCAGCCGCCCACAAGCGAGCAAAGCCTGCTCCAGCAAACGCTGGCGAGCGCCGGAGAGATCTAGCGCCGGCTCAGGCGGCAGCGACGCAGGCACGAATGCGCGCACGGTCTCATTCCCTGTAGCGGTGATCTGATATTGTCCTGCAGGTCCGCGCTTCATCACTGTTCTCACTCGTGTGAATAAGTCCGACGGCTATTAACGAAAATGCGTCTATTCGTTAATAGTATAGCCTAGCATCTTCAGGTTGGCGTCAATGGCGCTGTCCAGGCGCCGAGCCTCGGACTGCTGCTCGCGCCACTGATCCGCCAATCGCCGCATCTTCTCCTCGAACGGCTCGGCGTCTTCTTCCGCCGCCTCAGCGCCAACATAGCGTCCCGGCGTAAGGACGTGGCCGTGCTTGCGGATCTCTTCGAGCGGGGCCGACTTGCAGAAGCCAGGCACGTCCTCGTACTCACCCACCCGCTCTATCGCGTCATCTTCTCCACGCCAGGCGTGGTAAGTGTCGGCTATACGTCCAATGTCTTTCTCGGTCAGCCTGCGGTGAGTACGATCCTCCATCTCGCCGAGCTTGCGGGCGTCTATAAAGAGAACTTCATTGCGGCGGTCGCGGAAGCGGTGGTTCCTCTTGTCGCGGGCCAGGAACCAGAGGCAGACCGGGATCTGGGTGGAGTAGAAGAGCTGGCCCGGCAGCGCGACCATGCAGTCTACGAGGTCGGCTTCGATTATGTTCTTGCGGATATCGCCTTCGCCGGACGTGTTGGAGGACATGGAGCCGTTGGCGAGGACGAAGCCCGCGAGGCCGGTGGGCGCGAGGTGGTGGATGATGTGCTGCACCCAGGCGAAGTTGGCGTTGCGCGCGGGTGGCGCGCCGAACTGCCAGCGTTTGTCGTCGCGCAGCAGCTCGCCGCGCCAGTCGCTCACGTTGAACGGCGGATTGGCGAGGATGTAGTCGGCCTTGAGGTCCGGGTGGCGGTCGTTGTGGAAGGTGTCGCCGTGGGAGATCTGGCCTTCAATGCCCCGGATGGCGAGGTTCATGCGGGCGAGGCGCCAAGTGGTGTAGTTGGACTCCTGACCGTAGATGCTGAGATCGTCCAGTCTGCCCCGGTGCTCCGTGACGAACTCCTCGGATTGCACGAACATCCCGGACGATCCGCAGCAGGGATCGTAGACCCGCCCCTTGTACGGCTCCAGCATCTGGACCAGCAGCCTAACTACCGAGCGCGGCGTGTAGAACTCGCCGCCCTTCTTGCCCTCGGCGCTGGCGAACTGGGCCAGGAAATACTCGTAGACGTCGCCGAGGATGTCCTGGGAACGACTCTCCCGGTCGCCGACGGCTACGTTGCTGACGAGGTCAATGATCTGGCCGAGCCGTGCCTTATCCAGCGCGGGCCGGGCGTAGTCTTTGGGCAACACGCCGTTCAGGGAGGGGTTGTCTCGCTCGACGCCCGCCATTGCGTCGTCCACCAGCGAGCCGACGGTGGGCTGGCGGGCCTGGGCCTTCAGGTGCGACCAGCGCGCCTCGGGCGGCACCCAGAAGATGCCTTCGGCCCGATACTCGTCCGGGTCTTCGGGATCGGCGCCTTGCGAGACCTCGGCTTGTAGCTCTGAATGCTTCTCCTCAAAGGCGTCGGAGATGTACTTCAGGAAGATCAGGCCGAGGACAACGTGCTTGTACTCGGCGGCGTCCATGCTGCCACGCAAGGCGTCGGCGGTCTTCCAGAGCTCGGTCTCCAGGCGGCCATTGGAAGACGTGCCGTTTCCGCCGGCGTTCTTCTTGCCTTCGGCGCGCATCCCTTCGAGGGGATCTTGCCGGGCGCTCACCGGATGACCGTATGACGGTATGTAGTATCGAGACACTGCTGAGGTCTCTTGCGAGGGGAACTGGTCCACCGTTCAATACTCACACTATCGCTTACCAAAGTTCTCCTCCAGTCGTCGCAAGCCGCATAACGTCCGAACATCGACGATGTAGCCTGATGCAAACTTCACCCCTCGCTCTTTGTCTCCATCTTAGACTTCATCCGGATCTTGCACATGCGTCCCGCAAATCAGGAAAGAGTGGCAACGCCTCTTCGCTAGGACAGCCCCGCGAGTTCTTTGATCAGCTCTGGATTCCGCATCGCTGCCTCCCCCACGAGCACCGCATCGGCTCCGGCGTCCCTCAGCCTCCGGCCATCTTCCAGCGTTTTGACGCCGCTCTCGGCTACAAGTGTTGCGCCGGCCAACTTGGTCGCCAGACGCTCGAAGTTACCGAGGTCAACGCTGAAGTCCTTGAGGTTTCGGTTGTTCACCCCAATCACACGCGCCCCGGACTCCATCGCCATGTCCACCTCCCGTTCGTCGTGAACCTCGACGAGCGGTGTCAGACCTACTTCGACGGACAGGAAGATGTAGCGGGTGAGCGAAGCGGCATCGAATAGCGCGGCTATGAACAGCACGGCATCGGCCCGTGTCCCGGCTTCTAGCACCTGCGCCTCGTCCACGGTGAAGTCTTTGCGAATGACAGGAAGGCTCGTGGCCTCCCGCGCGGCGTCGAGGTCTTCGAGGGTTCCTTTGAACCAGTCCGGCTCGGTGAGGACTGAGAGACACGCCGCGCCTTCTTTTTGGTAGCGAGTGCCCCACTCTGAAGAGTCGACTTCGCGGATAAAACCCGCCGAAGGAGAGGCTCTTTTTATCTCGGAGATTACCGAGAGACCGGGGGCGGCGAGGGCGGCGGCGAAGTCCCGTTTCTCGAAGAGCATCGCCTTTGCGTAGAGGGCGTCGAGGTCTGTTTGTATTCGTAGGTCTTCGGCCCGCTTGCGGGCGGCGTCGGCTAGCTCGTCCAGGATCGTCGCCCGGTCCGTCATACGGCCCCCGAGAGGCGGCGGGTAGTCTTTACGAAGTCTTCGAGCGCATCCTGGGCGGCGCCGCTCTCTATGGAACGCCCGGCGAGTTGGACGCCTTCTTTTATGGAACCCGACTCACCGGAGACGTAGATCGTAGCCCCGGCGTTGATTAGCGTGATGTCCCTGGCCGGGCCGCGCTCATCGCCGGATAGCACGTCGCGCAGGATGCGGGCGTTCAGGTGGGCGTCGCCGCCGAGGAGTCCGTCGGAAGGATGACGGGAGAGGCCGAAATCTTCCGGGGAGATCTCGTACTCCTCTATCCCGGAACCGTTTACTTCGGCGACGAGGGTCGGGGCCGCGACCGTGATCTCATCCAACCCGTCCGTCCCGTGGACGACGAGCGCCTTCTCCGCGCCGAGCTCCCGCAGCGCCTCGGCCATCGGCCTTACATAGCCGCCATCGAAGACCCCGATTAGCTGTCGCTTCGCGCCGGCCGGGTTGGTAAGGGGACCGAGCAGGTTGAAGATGGTTCGGAACGGCAACTCGGCCCGCACGGGCGCGACGAACTTCATCGCCGGGTGGTGGGTGCGGGCGAACATAAAGCCCAGCCCCGAAGCTGCTATGCACTCCGAAACGCCTTCTGGCCCCAGCTCTATGTGAGCGCCGAGCGCTTCCAGCACGTCCGCCGAGCCCGACCGGCTCGTGGCCGCCCGGTTGCCGTGCTTGGCGATCTTCACTCCCGCCCCTCGCGCCACGAAGGCCGCCATCGTCGAGACGTTGATGGTCCCCTTCGCGTCACCGCCGGTCCCGCAGGTATCCACCACGTCTTCCGGCGCTTTGACGGTCTCGGCGAAGCGGCGCATCGCGCGGGCGAAACCCACGATCTCCGATACCGACTCTCCCCGGAGCCGCAGCGCCGTGAGCAGCGCAGCCGTAGCGGCCGGTGGAGCGGTCCCTTCCATGATCGTCTCCAGCGCCCGCTCGGCCTCTCCTTCGGTAAGTATCTCCCCGGCGGCGGCTTTCCGAAGCGTCTCCCGGAGCACGGCTAGAGCCCCAGGAAGTTCTTCAAGAGAGCCTTGCCGCTGCCGGTCAGGACGCTCTCCGGGTGGAACTGGACGCCTTCTATCGGGAGTTCCCGATGACGGACGCCCATTATTACGCCGTCCTCCGTCCTCGACGTTACGAGGAGACAGTCCGGCACGCTATCCGGTTCGATGACGAGCGAGTGGTAACGGGTCGCCACGAAATCCTGCTCCACGCCCGCGTAGACGCCTTCACCGTCGTGGTGGATGCGGGCCGTCTTGCCGTGGACCGGTTCGCCGCGCACGATCTCCGCTCCGAAAGCCTGTCCGATGGACTGGTGGCCGAGACAAACCCCTAGTATAGGGACTTCATCGGAGTGGCTGGAGATCAGGGGCACGGAGATCCCAGCCTCGTTGGGCGTGCACGGGCCGGGCGAGACGACTATCCTATCGGGATGGAGTTCGGAGACCTCCTCCGGCGTGACCTCATCGTTGCGCCGGACGAGTACCTCGGCCCCGAGCTCCCCGAGGTACTGGACGAGGTTGTAGGTAAAGGAGTCGTAGTTGTCTATGACGAGGACCCGCATGAGTAGAGGGATTGTAGCAAGGAGAGTACGAAACTACAGAGAGGAGCGGCGATGACCCTGTTGCTGACCGAAACCGAGGTCGCAGACCTTCTGGATATGTCCTCGACGCTGGACGCGGTGGAGAACGTACTGCGAGACCAGGCCGACGGGAAGGCCACCAACCGCGCCCGCCGCCGCGTCGCGCTCCCCACGGGCGGCCTGAACTACATGGCCGCCGGAGCCCCGGAGTTGGAGCTGATGGGCATCAAGGTCTACTCCATCGCCCGCACCGGCGCCCGCTTCTACACGATGCTCTTCGACTCCGAGGGCGGCGAACTCCTCTCCATCATCCAGTCCGACAAGATGGGCCAGGTCCGCACCGGGGCCGCGAGCGGCGTCGCCACGAAGCATCTCGCACGCGAAGATGCTACTACTCTCGGCGTCTACGGAGCGGGATGGCAGGCCGAGAGCCAGCTAGAGGCGATTGTCGCCGCAAAGGACCTGGACAGGGTCATCGTCTACAGCCGCTCGGAGGAGACGCGCAAGGACTTCGCCGGCAGGATGGGCGAGAAGCTCGGCATCGATATAGAGACCACCTCCTCGCCCGAAGAACCCGCCGCCCAGGACATCGTGGTCACCATGACCTCTTCCAAGGAGCCGGTGCTGCGCGGAGAGTGGCTCACACCTGGGGCGCACGTAAACGCCGCAGGGTCCAACTTCATCTTCAAGAGCGAGATCGACCGGGACGTCGTCCGCCGCGCCAGCTTCGTCTGTGTAGATTCCCGCGAAGAACTCGGCCTGGAAGCGGGGGACCTGATGCTCCCGCTAGAAACCGGGGCGATCCTGCCCGAAGCCGTCTACGAGATCGGCCAGGTCATTGCCGGTCAAGTTCCCGGCCGCCGCGGCCCCGAGGACATTACGCTCTTCGCCAGCCAGGGCCTCGCCCTCGAAGACATGGCCGCCGCCCGTATCGTCTACGATCGGGCGCTGGAACAAGATGTCGGTCGTGACATAGATTTTTGAGTCGGAAGCCGGTCGGTTCTAAATAAAGGAGGATAGACAAGTGTTTGAAGCGCTACCGGAGACCGAAGTTAGCTACGAACCGCTCGGCACAGCGAAGCTTACGGACCACGACGGAAGCAGGGTCCGCTTTAGCGTAGGCTCGAACATCGTAGAGGTTATGGCGCTCGCGCCGGACCTGTTCCGGGTGGGGATGTTCCCCGAGGGACGGCCGCCAAACTACGACTCTCCAGCGATAGATAAAAAAGAGTGGGACGATATAGAAATCTCGATGGAGAGCGCCGATGGAGAGGTTGAGGTCTCGACCTCCGCCGCTACCGCGCGAATTTCGCTAGACCCCTTCAGGGTCAGTTTCGAGGATTCGTCGGGGCGCGCTTTCGGCGCGGACGACACAGACCTCGGGATGGGCCTCGTACGGCTGCCGGACGAGGACGTTTTCTCCGCGCCGCTCGGGAACCCGGTGCGCCTGTATAAGAAGCGCGAGGAAGGCGAGCGATACTTCGCCTGCGGCCAGCGGACCGGCGGGCTTGAGAAAACCGGGTCCCAGCAAACCTTCTGGAACATCGACCCCCCGATGGGCCACACCGACGACCACAACAACCTCTACACTTCCACCCCGTTCACCCTGGTAATGAACCACGGCTTCGCCTGGGGCCTCTTCTTCGACAACACCCACCGGGTCGAGTTCGATCTGGCGAAAGAAGATGCCGACCGGGCGCGGTTCGAGGCCCGTGGTGGGGATCTCGTCTACTACGTCTTCTGCGGTTCGGAGCCAAGGGACGTAATCGGACAGTACACGGAACTTACGGGACGCATCCCGATGCCGCCGATGTGGTCGCTGGGTCATCAGCAAAGCCGCTGGAGCTACATGTCGGAGAAAGAGATCTGGGACCTCGCCAACACTTTCCGCAAACGCGACATACCCTGCGACGTGATCCACTTCGACATCGATTACATGGACGGCTTCCGGGTCTTTACCTGGAACGACGAACGCTTCCCGAAACCCGAGAAACTCCTCTCGGACCTTAAAGAGCTGGGCTTCCACGCTGTAACCATCGTGGACCCCGGCGTGAAGACCGACGAGAACTACAGCGTCTACACCGACGGACGCGACAAGGACCTCTACTGCAAGACGAACGAGCGCGCCGAGTACCATAACGTCGTGTGGCCGGGGATGTGCGCCTTCCCGGACTTCACCAACCCCAAGGCCCGTGAGTGGTGGGGCGACAACCACGAGAAGCTGCTCGACGAGGGCGTCGCGGGGATCTGGTGCGACATGAATGAACCCGCGCTCTTCGTCCCGGAGCAATCCACCATGCCGGGAGATACTGTGCATCCCGGCGGCGGCGAGGCCCGCTACCACGCCCAAATCCACAACACCTACGGCTCTCTGATGGTCCAGGCCGTGCGCGAGGGTTTGCTCCGGCATCGACCAAACGAGCGTCCGTTCGTCATTTCACGGTCCGGGTACTCTGGTCTCCAGCGTCATGCGATGCAGTGGACCGGGGACAACTCTTCCTGGTGGGATCACCTATGGATGAGCATGCCGCAGCTCATGAACATGGGCCTCTCAGGCGTCGCCTGGGCCGGCGTGGACATCGGAGGGTTTTTCGGGGACTCCAACGGCGAGCTTCTGGCGCGTTTCTCGGAGTTCGGCGTCTTTCAACCTTTCTGCCGCAACCACTCGGCGAAGGGCACCGTCAGCCAGGAACCGTGGGCTTTCGGAGAGCCCTACGAGACGGTGTACCGGAAGATGGTCAAGCTGCGGATGCGGCTCCTCCCCCACCTCTACACCGTCTTCGAGGAGAGCCACCGGACCGGCGCGCCGATAGTGCGGCCCCTGCTCTTCGAGTACCCCGGAGACACGGCCACCTACAACGTAGACGATGAGTTTCTCTTCGGCGACGCGATGCTGGTCGCCCCGATAACCCGTCGCGGGGTCGAGCATCGTCACGTCTACCTGCCGGAGGGCTGCTGGTTCCACTACTGGACCGGCGAGCGCTTCGACGGGCCGGCCCACATACTGGCCCACGCGCCGCTGGGAGAACCCCCGATCTACGTGAAGGCCAACACGGCCGTTCCCATGGGGCCGGAGATGAACCACACCGGCGAGAAGTCCACCGACCCGCTGACCCTCCTCCTTTACCCGACGACCGGCTCGGGCGAGTCTTCCCTGTACGAGGACGCGGGCGACGGCTTCGCGTACCTGGACGGCGATTACGCCCGGCGCTCCGTCTCCTGTGAGGCTTCCGAAAGCAACGTCACAGTACGCATCGGGGAACGCGAGGGATCGTTTACCCCGGAACGGCGGGAGATACTGCTGGAGCTCCACTGCGTTCACGCCCCGGAGATCGTCCAGGTAGACGGCGAGGAGGTCAGCTACCGGCACGACGAAGAGAAGCGGAGGCTCACAATATCCCTCGAAGAATCATCGTCGCCGGCCACGGTGGAGGTACGCCTCTAGCCCACCCACACGACGGTCCGGCGAAAGCCAGGGAGAAAGACAGGATGAGCGGGAGGACCGTTGCGGCCGATACGCTCATCCTTGGCCCTCTTTTCTCCGGCCCAGGTCTCGAAGGATGGCCGCGTTGACCTCCGCCCCGAACAGCACGACGGAGGCTGAGAACCGTCCAATCCCTTTACCCGTCGGCCTTCGACTCGACTTCAACGTCTTGTTAAACATTATACGGAACGCGAAGGTCAGCCGGATGTAAGAGAGTTCCCACCAACAAAGCATGGGTGTATTGACAAAACTTGCTGCACCAGGCTCCGGTAACGCGGAGGAGGGCGTAGGGTTACGTCTCCAGCAGCCGCCGGGTCTCCAAATCAGCAAAATCCTTCACCACGAGGAACGCCCCTGCGGCGAGCAGCTTCTCCGGAGGCTGTGTAGTGGCGATGCCGACGGTTCGTATAGAGGCTCCCACCGCCGAGGCGATGCCGGAAGTGGAGTCTTCGAAAGCTATCGCCTCTCCGGCCCGGACGCCGAGCTTTCTCAACGCGGCCCGGTAGGGCTCCGGGTCCGGCTTGCCGATCCCGACCTCCTCCGCAAGCACCATCGAGTCGAAATAACTTTCGAGCCCTAGCCCGCGCAATACGGCCCCAACATTCTTCCGGGGAGCGTTGGTTACGAGGGAGATAGCCAGCCCGCGCCCGCGAACTTCTTCCAGGAACTCGACCAGTCCCGACAGTGGTTTTAGCTCAACGGCCCGATCACGGAAATCCGCTTCTTTGGTGTCGGCTATGTTCTGTCCTTCTTTCTCGGAGACGTGTGGCAAAAGGTCTCCCACTACGTCCGGGTTGAGGCGACCACTGATCCTGTGCTTGTAGAACTCTTCGTCCACTTCGATGCCGTAAGGTTCGAGCGCGTTCACCCAGGTGGGCAGGTGAAGGGCATCGGTATCGGCGAGGGTGCCGTCGAGGTCGAGGAGCAGGGCTCTGAGCACGTCAGCTAAGGTCGTCCAACAACTTATACAGCGCGTTGTCGGCGAAGTCCCCTATGACGAGGTCCACGCCCGCCTCTTTCAACTCCTCGGGAGTGTGCGCGGAGGAAATGCCGACCGTCTGGATACCGGCCGCCCGCGAGGCTTCGGCCCCGGTGACGGAGTCTTCGAAGGCCAGGGCCTCGTCGGCCTCGATCCCTATTCGGTCCAGAATTTCCAGATACGGCGCGGGATCAGGCTTGCTCGCGCTCACCTCGCTAGGGTATACCACGGGATCAAAAGCTCCTCCGAGCTCTAAAGGCTCCAGGATCTGGTCGGCATCAGCCTGTACGGAGTTCGTAACGAGGGCTAGTGTTAGCCCCCGCCGCCGTCCCTCGTCCAGAAGAGACCGCAGTCCAGGCAGCGGTCCTATCTGCGCGGCCCGGTCCCGGGAACGCTCTTCTTCGTCTTCTATCAGTTTGCGGCGTTCTTCTTCGGAGAGATCCGGCAACACATCGTCCACTACGTCCGCGTTTACGCGGCCCGCCAACCGTTCGTCGTAGAATTCGCGGGTTACCTCTATCCCGTGCGGCCGCAAGACCTCCATCCAGGCCGGAAAGTGTACGGCGTCGGTATTGGCCAGCGTACCGTCCAGGTCGAACAAGAGAGCTTTGAGCATGGTCTCACTTTCTTTTGGGTTTATGGACTATAGTACAGGAATGTGTTCAGCGCCCGGGTGATGATGAGCAACGCCCCGAGATACAGCAGTATAAACAGATGCCCGCGCTCACGCCCCTTTCGCAGCGGGCTGGTCTTGTACTCGGCCATCCCCAGTAGCAGACCGAGGGCGCAGATCCCCCACACCCAGTAAAAAACTAAGTACCGGGCGAAATCTCCAGGAGCCGGGTTTAGCGTCGCCCAGGTAAAAGCCCCGGTTACGAAGAGCGCCAGAGAGATCGCCCCGCAAAACAACACTTTGTTCGGACGGCTCCTGCGTCCCCAGGCAAGCCAGGCGCGAACAATTCCGGTGAACTTTTGCTTGGTTTCGCCCATAACGGTGATACTAGCAAATCGTACCAATGGTCCCGGTAAGAACTATCTCGTGTATCTTACAGGAGGAAAACCAGAGGTTAGAATAACCGCCGTGCGACGGTTACTCTTTCTCACCTGTGCCATAGTCCTGGCGGACACCGTTTTTTATGGAGTTCTGGCGCCGCTCGTGCCGTACTTCTCCGCCGAGTTTGATCTCACGAAAAGCCAGGTCGGGTTGCTGACCGGCGCGATAGGGATCGGGATCGTCCTGGGGAGTATCCCCGGAGCCTATCTCACCTCACGAGTCGGGGTCAAAGGAACGGCGATCGTCGGACTCCTCCTGCTGGCTGCCACCAGCCTGCCGTTCGGCTTCGCGGGCGAGTACTGGATACTGGTCGCCTTGCGGCTCGGGGAAGGCTTTGCGAGCGCCCTCTCCTGGATCTCTGCGTTCACCTGGCTCTTCGCCCGTGCTCCCGAGGAGCGTCGCGGACAGATGCTCGGCACGCTAATCAGCGCCGCCGTCGTGGGGGCCTTGATCGGCCCTGCCCTGGGGGGCGCGGCGGGAGCCATCGGCATCGCCCCGATCTTCGTCGCCGCCTCTCTTTTAGGTCTGGCCGTGGCGCTCTGGACCTCACTGACCCCCGCCCCACCTCCGAACGGCAACCTGCCCACCCTCAGCTCCATGGGGAGCTTGTTCCGCCCCCAACTCTACGCCGGTCTCTGGCTCATAGCGCTCTCTCCAATTCTTTTCAGCGCCCTGGCGGTTCTTTCTCCCCTGGAACTCTCCAGACTCGGCTGGGGAGCCGCGGCGATCGGCGTCGTCTTCCTTCTAGGCGCGGCGGCCGAGGCTACTATTCATCCCCTGGCCGGCCGGTGGTCCGACCGCTCCGGCTACGGAACCCCTATCTCGACCGCGCTGCTGGCCTCGATAGTGATCCTGGCGACCCTGCCCCTGGCCGGAAGCCCTTACCTGCTCGCGCTGCTCGTCGTGCTAGGGGCGGTATTCTTCAACTTTCCGCTTGCGCCCGGCACCGCCCTCTTTACGGACAGAACCGAGAAATTCGGGATCGACCCCGCCGTGGCTTTCGCCGCCACCAACTTCGTCTGGGCTTCGGGTTACGCCCTCGGCTCTACCCTGGGAGGTTCCCTGGCCGACGCGCGGGGCGACACTTTCTCTTATATCTCACTCGCGGTCGTGTGCCTGCTGACCCTTGGTCTACTGCGACGCGCAATCTAATAATGTTTCCTCGGCCAACCTGTCGGGTACACTTACTTTCAGTTGTACGCAACTAAATGTTCAGTGAGAGGAGAATTCATGGCGAATGTAGAGCGAAACGCGCACGTGGTTTGGGAGGGCGACCTCATGAAAGGGAACGGGACCTTCTCCGGCGGCAGCGGTGCTTTGGACGATTTCCCGGTGACCTTCGCATCCAGGGTCGAGCGTCCGGACGGCAAGACCAGCCCGGAGGAGTTGATCGCCTCGGCTCACGCCACCTGCTACGCGATGGCGCTCTCGAACACCCTGGCAGAGAACGGCAACGCGCCCGAGAAGCTCACGGTAGACGCCGTCTGCACCCTGGACGACGCGCAACTCAAGATCACCACCGTCGACCTCAACGTACGGGGACAGGTTCCCGGTCTCAGCGACGACGAGTTCGAGGATAACGCCCGGCAGGCGGAGCAGATCTGCCCGGTCTCCAACGCGCTCCGGAACAACGTAGAGATCAAGCTGAACGCCAGCCTGGAGAGCTAAGCGCCTACGACGTTCGTAGAACCTAAAAGAGCCCCCGCCAGCTTACGACGGGGGCTTTTCGCGCTAGAGACTGCTATTGGAAGGCCGCCACCCCAGCCTCGGCAACCTCCTGGTCCTGATCTACGGTGCCGCCGCTGACACCCACGGCCCCGACGACGTCTCCGTCTCGCAGTAGCGGGATACCGCCCGCGAATATAACTATCCGGCCGCCGTTGGTGGCATGTATACCGAAAAGCGGCTGTCCGGGTTGGGCCATCTCGGCGAGCTCCTGGGTGGAGATACCCAGTGAAGCCGCGGTGAAAGCCTTGTTCACGGCTATGTCTATGCTGGCAAGCCAGGCCTGCTCCATGCGGGCGAAAGCCTTGAGGTTGCCCCCGATCTCGGCGACCGCTATGTTCATCGGCTGGCCGATCTCCCGTGCTTTCTCTTGCGCGGCGGAGACGATGCTCTGAGCCTCTTCAATCGTTACGGATTCCAGTGCTTCCATACCTATCCTTTCTCTCACAGATCGTTTCTACGAGACCAGTGCTCCTCAGTCACCTCGGTTTCGGCGACCTCGAAGGTCGTGGCGTGTCCGACGAAGTTTACATGCTCGTTGACCGCGTAGATAGCCCGCGGGGCGCACAGAAAGACGGAGAGCGCCTCGTCGTAGGCGAGTTGGTCCATGTCGGCGTCGAGTTGGTTTAGTTTCTCTGGGTTTATCTCCCGGATGTACTGTTCCATGAGCCCCTCGAACTCCGGTATGGGCGGCCCGGCCCGGAATGCGCCACCGGAATGGTAGAACCAACTGTGCATAAAAGCAGCGGGCGCATCGGCGGTCAGGTCGAACCAGGCGTGTACCAGCAAGTCGAAGGGAAGCTCCATGGACTTCTCGACGAAGCCGTGCTGCGCGCTCAAGATATCTTCCATCGGGATGGAGATCACCTCCACCTCGATCCCCAGCGCCGAGCGAAAGTCGTCGGCCAGCAGTGTCGCCAGTCCTTCGAGGTTCGCCGGGGTCGCGAGCCGCAGCGCTCGGTCTTCGGGATAACTAGCCTCTGAGAGAAGCTTTTTCGCCTCGTCCGGGTCGTGTGGATACGGTTGCTTCTCTGCGGAATATCCGGCGGCGTAGTGTGGGATGAGCCCGGCCAGCGGGTAGGCGTAGCCTTTGAAGCCTTCCCGGATCAGCTTGTCCCGATCCACCGCCATGTTGAGCGCCTTGCGGACGCGCGTATCATCGAAGGGCTCGGCGTCCCGGTTGATGACACAGGCCAGGATACGCATTGAATCGGTGGTTACCAGGCGGGCGTGCTCGGAGTTCTCGACCTTCTCGGCGTCGGCGGGCGCTACCTCAGTGACGATATCCATCTCGCCCTCGGTATTGCACACTAGGTCCAGAGCCTCGGCGGGCGAGATATCGTTGCGGAAGATCACCTTCTCCAGACGCGGCCCGCGTTCTTTGTTCCAGTGATCCGGGAAGGCTTCGAGTACGACGCGGTCGCTGCGGTCTTCCCTGGTGTCGAGCCAGATGGCGTTGAGTGGATCGGCGTTGATAATGGCGATCTCGTTCTCCAGCGTAGAGTAGCCCTCGGCGAGGGTAAATGGTCCGGTGCCCCACGGGCCCGGCGCATCTATTATTCACCAGTGGCCTTCGCCAGTTCCCCGTTTCCGGTAGCCGAACCCTTCCTCGTCCCAGAAGCGGGTACTCGGTATGTGAAATCCACGGAACTTGCCGAGGATCAAACCATCCGGCTCCGGAAAGTGCATCCTCAACGTGTAGTCGTCCATCATCTCCAGCCGGGTATCCGGGTGGAAGTTGAGCGAAGTCCCCGGCGGATGCGGCGCCTTCCACCGCTGCACCTCATCGAAAGCGCGCGCGAAAGAGTGGGCGTTGCACTCCTCCCCGTCCTGAAACTTCACGCCCCGGCGCATCTTTACCTCGAACGTAGTATCGTCCACCCACCGGGAATCCTCCATCGCCGCCCCGACGAGATGCCCCTCTGAGTCGGTACGAACCGGCTCCTCCATCGTGTTCCAGGTGATGTACAACCAATTCAGCGGGTGCGGGTCGTACACATTTATAGTGCCTACCGGCATATTCTGCCGATCCTCCGTAACAGCCTGCGGCTGACTCGACATCCTTCTCCTTTCTCCAAGTACCTATCTCGGAGAAGGATAACAGAGCCCCCACCCCGCGCAACTAGATTGACCACAACATAACTGGATTCATAAATAGCGGTGGGATGTGCATGTAGATTCTCTAGTTCAGCACCAACGCCACCTAACACCAGCTTCTTGCGGCAGATCAAGCATCCTCTGGATCGTACCCTTGGCGTTTCAAGTCTTTGACGGTTGTTTCGTAAATGCTTCGTGCTTGGACTACTGCAGCCTCAGCATCTTGACGGGTAGCTTCTATCAGATCACCAGGATAACGAGGCTCGACGGCCCAGACCGAGAGTTCAGAAAGGTCGGGCATCTCCTTGACAGTCCATCCTTCCGGAAGCAAGTCCCGCAGACGATTTAGATCGTGCGTCTTAGGGAAAGGTATCTGTAAGAACACCAGCGTTGCTTTGATCGATTTCTCGGCGCATTGCTGAGCGTTAAAGCATGCGGCCCTTGGAACTTGGTCGTGTTCCAGGATCAACTCAGCAATTTTCAAGTCATCCCTAGCATAGCGGACCCAGCGTGCCAGCTCTCGCAGCAGCTCAGGGTCGCTCATACAAGACCTTTCCCTCTTCGAGGGCCGGACGCAGAATCGGTCCGACAAGGTGTCCTCTGCGCTGGATCTCGTCCACGTCCGTGACGACGACATCCACCGGTACGGGGATCTCTGCGAGGGCACGGCGTATCTCCACCGTAAGTCCTCGCTTGTTCTCCCGCTCCACACGATCAAAGACGACCAGCAAATCTACGTCCGAATCGTAGTTCGGCTCTCCGCGCGCCAGTGATCCGAAGAGGATCACTTTCAGTGGGTCAAACCGCTCTACCACTCTCTCTACTACCACCGGCAACCACTCTTCGATTGTCTTCCCTTCGTAGAGGAAGAGTCCGGACCTATCCGTATGCGGCTTTCCCATGCCTCTCATTCTAGCGGAAGGTTGGGTGGGATAGAGACTTGCATAAGAACGAGTCGTTAGTGTGCCGTTGATTCATAGGGAGCAAAGTCTTATGAACGTCGAGCGAGTATTTGCTGGCAAGGTGTTTGAGGCCTGCATACTGTACTCAGCCTAGTTGCTCCTATTTTTATCTAATTGAAGAAGCAGCCTCATGAACGTACCAGTAAGATAGATCATAAATTCTGCTTCGTTTTCGGAATACTCCTCTCCATGTTTTACAGCCTTGTTTTGGTATATACGGTATGGACCGAATAGGAGGTGTCTGTACATATTTGCTACTTGCTGATGCGCGCCATGAGCTTTGATCCAACTGAGAAGCGGTTGCTCCTGGTTCTCAAATGATTTCTCGTTACCGAGTATTCGTTTTAGAAGCTGTTCAAGTGCAAAACGCAGGTTATCGAAAAGACTGCGGTAGTTATTCTTGTCACTCTTCATGTACATTTCCAGGGCTCGCTCAAAGGGTTCTGCAACCTTTGGGTATTCTGACAACCAACCGAGAACATCATTTACAATACCGTCGTCCAACGTTTTCACTCCGGCGGGATAAATAGTCACAGACTTGCCCCGGCGTGCGATACTGAATTCGAAGTGCGGAGTTAGTCCGGTAGTTCGTCTCAACCGCTCAACTAAGGCAGCGATCAAGGATGTTTTGTAGTCGTACTTTTCGAGAACAAAGAATACGACTTGTAAAGCGGTGACTAGCTGCCCCAAATTGTCAGCATCGTCGATGGCCTCGCATACACGAGTAGCACCAAAAGCTCTCTGCTGACGGCCTTGTACAACTTCTAGAGAACGCATTGTTGGGGAGGGGACCGTAATATATTCTGGCACCCCAACGTCTTCGCCAAGAACTTCAGCGAATTCTTTATCAATGCGTGTATTTTCAGCTATAGACTGCCCTATGGTACTGGCTAGAACAGAACGTACTCTGTTCTTAAGTTGCCTAAACTGTTCTTCCTCATCAAAGCTTATATTCCAGCGTCTATAGTGATTCTCAAGTCTACGTCGAATATCCATCTGCCTCCCGAATGTTCGATACGAATTATTCTTAGCTCACCTCGCACATAAAGAGCGGTGGGATGTGCATGTAGGTGCTGCTTGGGTTCGGGCCGACGGTGTCTTTCGCCATCTCCAGGGCTTCGGCGACGGTGTCGGCGCGCTTGTAGCCCATGCGTTTGGTGGTCCTCGGATCTCCACCGACGAAGATGACGTCTCCAAGGTGGTCGAGGGCGTGGGCGCCCCACTGCCAGGTGGTGAACGGGTGCCAGCCATGGTAGGCGTGGGAGTTGCGGTAGAGGGTCTTGTACCAGGGGTCGTGGATGTACTTCTGCTCGAAGCGCTGTTCGGCTTCGTGGGGGTCGGTGGTCTCCGAGAGGACTTCGTCGAAGAACGGCTTGTAGCTCGGATGATGTACGTCGTCGAACTCGTAGGGTACGGGGTGGGTCGCTATTATTACTCCGCCTTTTCGGACGAGCGGCTTGCCTTTATAGAGGTTAAAGAGGTAGCCGAGGACCATGTTGTGGACCAGTATCGGGTTCATTATGGAGTCGACGTTGTACGGGCCAATGTAAGGGACGCCTAGCATCAAAACATCCGACTGTCCCTCTACCTGGACGAGCTGCTGGCGATGGAGTTGCTTGATGGTCTCTTCGTGGACCGGGTCCGTTGCGCCGGCCTGCACGCTGGTCATCTTGTGCGGGGCGACGATGGACTGGAAGATCCTGCGCGCGGCCTTTCGCGGCATCGCCCGGGTTGCCTTATGGTTGGCGAGGAAGTTGGCTTTTGTGATGGCGGTCCACTCGTGTTCGGGGTGGGCCATGAAGTTGAAGACCCCAGGAAAAGTCGCGTTGTTGAGGGTCGTCTCGATGTGGAAGACCTTGAGTTCTTTGTCCAGGATCTCCCCCATCCGTCCTACGGAGCCGTGCAGGGCCGAGTTCTTGGGATCCATCAAAGAGCGAGAATTCTTGAGGGTGTGGGCGTTGTGGTGATGGCGGATAGAGCTGTAGGGTGAAATGCCGGTGTGGACGGACTTGTGGCCGCCGTTCATCGAGACGAGGTTGATGTTCACGTAGACGATCAGGTCGCTGTCGGCGGCCCGTTTGCTGATCCGGACCTGCTCGCCGTGCTCCGTCTCCCCGATAACCGTATTTCCCTCTTCGTCTTCGGCGTCATAGTTGTAGAGACGGTCGGGATAATACTGGGACATGGTTTTCTTGCCCAGAGCCCACCGGAGTTCTTTCTCTGTCATCCGGCGGTGGAGCCCGAGAGCGGCGATAAGATGGATGTCCTCGACGCCTTTGGCGGCGGCCTTCTCCAACACTTTCTCGATCACGAGTTGCCGGTTGTCCGGCGGCTTCATCGGGGGCAGAGGACACGATACGTCGTCGAAGACGATGGTCAGCTTCATACCGGGTTTTAGAAGCTCGTGCAGCGGCTCCATGCCCATCGGCTCCAGCAGGGCACGCTCTATGGCTACTCCTGGGTCTTCCAGCGGCTCTACGGGGCCGGGAGGGTAGATCACCCGCGTCCCCTCCGGCAGCTTCTCGTAATGAAACTCTACGCCCGCGTTGAACATCATCGGCGGGCTGTTCTTATCGAGGGTTACTATTTGCGCGGGACGGCTCATTGGTTCTCCCTTTGGTCGAAGCTGGTCAGCCAGTCAGCACACCGCCTCCGGCGGCTTTCAGCGTTCAGCTTTTTAGTGCTTAGATTATCTGGTTTACCGACTTGGCCTCTCTTTGGAAAGCTCTACCTAGCTTGGCCTATAGTAGAGTATCTCGGTTCCGGCTGATGGCTAATCGCTGACGGCTCTAAGATCAAACACTACTTTCACGTGTCCCTCTCGTCCGGCGCTGCGGGCCGCAGAGATTGCCGCCCGGTACTCCTCCAGCCGGAATCGCGGCCCGACGAGTTTATCCAGGGATATCTCGGGCGCGAGTCGCATCGCCAACTCGAAGCTTTTTACACGCTCACCCCGGTAGTTTTCGACACCGTAGGCGTAGGTCCCGGAGAGGCTGATCTCTTTGTACCAGAGCGCGGTCAGGTCAAGGCTGCTTTTCGCGCCGGGCATCCCGACAAGTGACACCTCACCGCCGGGCTTCGTCAGCCTCACCGCATCCTCCATCGTGGATTGCGACCCGACGCACTCGAAGACTTTCTCCGCCCCGCCCATCACAACCGGCTTGCCGATCTCCGGCTCGTGTGTCTCCGTGCCGAGCATTGCGGGTAGCGCAGCGTACGTTTCTTTCGGATGCACCACCTCGCTCGCCCCGAGTCTCAGAGCTTCTTCGCGCTGCCGGGCGTGTTTGGCGACACAGATTATACGGTCGACTCCCGTCAGCTTTCGCAAGGCGGCCACGGTAAAGAGGCCGACGCTGCCCGCACCAATGACGAGCGCCGTGTCTTCCGGGCCGGGGTTGGCCTTTAGCGCGGCGTGGATGGCGCAGGCGAGCGGCTCAACGGCTACGGCTGCCTCGTCCGGGAGCGCGTCCGGAACTCGGTGGAGCTGCGATGGATGGGCGACGAGCGTGCCCTGTGACCAACCACCGCCCGTGTCGTGGCAGAAGCCCGTCTGGATGCCGGGTGCGATATCTCCTTTAGTGACGTTCAGGCACAGGGCGTAGCGACCCGTGGCACAGTAGGGGCAAAGCGTTTCGATGCCACGGACCTCGCAGCCCAGCACGGGCTCCACGACGACACGTTCTCCGGTCTCGAAACCGGAGTTGGTTTCGGTAACGACGCCGACGACCTCGTGGCCGAGGACGAAGGGTGGAGAGGTGATCGGGGAGAAGTATGGCGAGTTCTCAGACGACAACGTACCCAGGTCGGAGCCGCAGATGCCGGAGAGCAAAGGCTTTATCCGCACCCAATCCGGTGTCGGCGACTCCGGTTCCGGGGCTTCTTCGATCTGTAGCGGCGAGAAGCGGCCCGTATCCAGGTTCTTTAGACGCTTGGCCCCGGCGCGCATGAGAAGGTAGCGCGGTATGGACTTACGATATACGAGAGATCGCACTCTCAGATCTTCTCGGGAGCCACGCCGTTCTTTCCCCAGCGCCGGATCTGCCACCCACGCTCCTCGGCCTCCGCCTCCAGACGCCGGTCCGGGTTCACGGCGACTGGATTACCGACGGCCTCCATCATCGGCAAATCGGAGATAGAGTCAGCGTAAGCGTAAGACTTCGAGAGATCTACTTTCCTCCGCCGCGCGAACGAGGCGAGCATCCTGGCCCGCGCGTCTCCCGCGACCGGCGCCCCTGTAAGCTCGCCGGTGTAGACGCCGTCCTCTTCCTCCAACGATGCACTGAGCACGTCGTCGGCCAGGTCTTTGAAGGGCTCCAGGAGAAAGTCCAGCGCCCCGGAGAGCAGGACTACCCTATGACCGGCTTCTTTGTGCGCCCGCAGCCGATCCAGGGCGCCGGGGTAGATACGGTCCAGGGTAAACCCGGAGAAGCTCTCGTAACCTAGCTGCCGGGCGCGCGCCGGCTTCCATCCCTTGTAGTTCTTGTAGAAGGCCCGGTTGAAATGAGTCCGGCTGACCTTATCCAGGGCCCAGTAGTAGGGGATCTTGGTGAGGAACGCCGCGAGCCAGAGAGGCCGCGTGGCGGGAGACAACTCCTGCATCCGAAGCCAGGCGTAGTACGAGACGACGTTCGAGCCGACTAGCGTGCCGTCCACATCGAAGATCGCCGCCACCTCCCCCGGCTCTTCCTGTACCTTCTTTCGCTTTTTACGACCGGGCTTGGTGGTGAGCGCCGGTAGATGGACCTCGTGCAGATACGTCTTCCAATCGAACTGCCCGATGTCGAAGGGGAACTCCCTCCGGTCTTCGGGTGTGAGCCCTTTGTAGAGCTTCACCGTCCGGTCGGTGGAGAAAGTCGAGGCCATGTTCGCGTAGGCGCCGTAGATACGGCTATAGTAGAGGCTCATCCGGGCGCGCTTCTCCGCGCGTCCGGCCTTCTGGCGGAGGTCCGCCACCACGTGGCCTTCGGGGAGGTGTGTGATCACCTTGCTGGCGATCTTGAGCCCGAACAGCTCGGCCTTTAGTCCGCCTTCTACCCGGCGGCGGCCGGGGAAGCTCCATTCGGCGGGACGCACTGGACGGCCGCCGGAGTCCCGAAGTGGTTTCTCCAGGAAGTAGCTCCGCACGTGATCATAGAGGTCCCGATAGCGCAGCGGGTTGCGCTCTCCGGACGCGACATGGAACGCCTCCGGCTTAACGGGACGGAGGATTCCCGCTGCGAGGATAGCGTTTACCACGTGATCCACGGGGACTATATCTATGAGGCTCTCCGGGTCTCCGGGGAACTCGCGCAGTACGCCTTTGGCGAAGGCCATGATTATGGGATCGGCCATCCGGGAGCCCTGGATCCAACCAGGATAAGGCTCGGCGTTGCTGCTCTCGATAATCGCCGGACGCAGGATCACGAGCGGCGTCTCGCCCCGCTCCCGCAATACCATCCGCTCGGCGAGCGACTTGGTAAAGGTGTAGACGTCGTGCCACCCGAGTTCTTTCGCCCGCTCGGTCCCGCGCTCTACGAGCCGCTCCCGGACCCAGGCGCGTCTCAGTTGCTCGGTCCGCTCGGCGACCTCTTCTTCCTCGCCGACCATCCCTAGTTCTTGCCGGGCTTCTGTCTTGAAGTGAGACATCAAAGTCCGCTCCCGCGAGTCTCGCCCCACCTCGGCGACGATCCCGTCCAGGTTACGAACCTCTTCTACAGGGTTCAATTCAGTCCCGTCCGGCGTCCTGGAACCCGGCGGTCGCTCGCGCACCATCCCCTCCTGCACGCCGGAGACGTATGCCGTTGAGATGTGCATAAAAAGCGGCTTCTTGTCCCATTCGCGGGCCAATTTCAGCAATCCCAGGGTTCCACGAACGTTCGAGTCAACGGCCGCATCCAACGGCGCGTCGAAGACCACCGAGGCGGCGGAGTGAATAACGATATCCACCTCGCGCGAGAGCTCCGAAAGCTCCTCGTCCGTGAGCCCGAGCGCCGGGGCGTGAACGTCCCCTTCGAGGATCCGCACCTTCTCCGAGACGTGTTTCTCGAAACCTTCACCGAGGCTCTCCCGGAGGTTCTTAAAGGCGGCAGAGGCGAGCACGTCTTTCTCGAATCGTTCGGCGGCGCTCTTGTCGCGGGATGCCCGCACCACGAGGTAGAGTCGGCCCAACTCGGGGAGGCTGCGGAGTATTTTCTCGACCAGCGCCATCCCGAGAAATCCGGTACCTCCGGTCAGCAGGACATTCTTATTCCGGTAGGCTTCGCGGAGGCCGTCAGACATTGTTCCTCAACTTCTCTGCCCCACCTTCCGTTCGGTACCTTTTATTAGTGCCCGCGCGTTCTCCCGGTGACGCCACAAAACGAGCCCACCCCCGACTACCGTGTAGAGAACGTAGGGTAGCGGCTGCCCGGTAAGCAGAAAGACGAACGGGCTAACGGCCATGACCGCTATCGCGCCCAGCGAAGTGTAACGGCTGAGAAGCACCACCGCCCACCAGAAGGCGAAGAGCCCGAGACCTACCACCGGGGCGAGACCCACGGCCGTCCCGGACCCGGTAGCCACGCCCTTTCCGCCTTTGAAACCCAGAAAGACCGGCCAGCAATGGCCCGCGACCGCCGCCAACGCCACGGCCGCCACGACCCACTCGTTGTCCACCAGGAGCCTCGCCAGGACCACGGGGATCACGCCCTTCAACATATCCCCGATCAGGGTGGCTACGGCGGCCCACTTGCCGACACCCCGGAGGACGTTGGCCGTGCCGATGTTTCCGCTGCCGACCTTGCGCACGTCCACACCGGCCATCAAACCGACCAGAAGCCCGACCGGGATGGAGCCGAGCACATAACCGGCGAGAACTAAAAGAACCCCTAACATGCCCGGAATTATAGCTTAAAGGGGTGTACGTATCCCAGCTTTAGAGGAGGCCGCGGCGTCGCAGATACCACACCGCGCCGACCACGAATGCGACCTGAACCAGGATGAACAGCCAGAAGGCCAAAACCGATTCCGCGCCGGGTAGATAGCTAAAGTTCATCCCGTACCAACCGGCGAGAACGGTAAGCGGGCCGAGCACGGCGGCCAGCACGGTGAGCCTGCGGATGCCGAGCTCCGAGCGCTCGTCCCGGCGCATGCGATAGGCCTCTATCGCGCCCTCGACATAGTCGCGGATAGCCTCCGTCATGTCCACGGCCTCCCGCTGATTGTCCGATGCGTCGGAGAGATAGGCGCGAAGGTCTTGGGAGACCCGGCCCAGCCGCCGGAGCGACTCCTGCTGCGCCATCGCCAACCGCCGGAAAGCCTGAAGGTCGCGCCGAAGCGAGATCAGGTTCTCCAGGGCATTCACGGAGGCCCGTTCGTTACTCGGGTCCAAAGATTCTTCGAGGTCCTCCGAAACGGCGGCGACGTTCACGAGTGCGGGCAGATGCCCATCCACGAGCGCGTCCATCGCATCGTAGGCGAGCATGCCGCCGGTGCTCACGTCTTCCGCGACCGACCCGGAGCGTATCCTGCGATCAAGGCGTCTTGAGACCTCCGACACCGGGCTATCCCTAACGGTAACCAGATAATTCTCGCCCACCACGAGGTCCACCTCTATCGCCCGGAGTTGCCTCCAGGAATCACCGGCGAGCCGCGCGGCGAAAGCCGCCACGAAAGCATTCTCGGGGAATACGTCCATCTTCGGCATCCTCAGCGGTGAGAGGCAATCCTCGACCGTTAAGGGATTGAGACCGAGGACGTTCTCCAATATCTCGCGCGAGCCGGCGCCGGGGCGCAGGAGATCTATCCAGACCGCCGTGCCGGGTTCTTCAAGTACGACTTGTAGCTCGCCGGGCGAAAGCCTGCCGACCTGGCCGTCCCCGAGGGAGGCGAGAATTTGTATCTCCTCTTCCCCGTATTCGACCGGCAGGCCGCTTCCCTCGCGCGTCTGGCCGCCGGTCGGGTCCCACACCCCGAGGTGTCCCTGTCGGGATCTTTCTTTGCTGTTCCTACGTATCGGCATCCTGAGAAGTGTACTTCAAAGATGGACCTTCAAAAACCCGCGGGCGGTACGAAAAACGCTGTCACAGGATCGACTGCCTCAACCCAAAACTACTCTTCATCAGAGACCGGCTCGCCGACAAGCCCCGCTTCCTCGAAAGTCGCCATCTCTCCGAGCGTCCGGGCGGCGGCCTGTATTATCGGCACGGCGAGGAGTCCGCCGGTTCCTTCCCCGAGACGCATCTCCAGGTCGAGCAGAGGTTCGAGTCCCAGCTTCTCCAAGGCTATTCGCGCTCCAGGCTCCACGGAAAGGTGGCCGGCGATCAGGTAATCCGAAACGTCAGGCGCGAGGGCGACCGCGACCAGCGCGGCCGAGTTGGAGACCACGCCGTCCAGAACCACCGGTACGCTGTTGACGGCCCCCATGAGTGCGACTCCAACGAGCGCCGCGTGTTCGAGCCCGCCGAGCGACGCCAGCACGCCTAGAGGATCTCTAGGGTCCGGACGGTGCAAGTCGAGGGCCTCGGACACGATCCCGGCTTTCAGCTTCAAGGTCTCGTCGTCAATGCCGGTGCCCCGCCCTGTAACCTCCCGCGCCGAACGCCCGGTAAAAGCGGATATCAGGCAGGCAGCCGGGGTAGTGTTTCCGATTCCCATGTCCCCCGTGACGAGCAGGTCCACCCCGCCGCTCCCGATCAACTCTTCCGCAAGGCCAGCGCCGGCCATTACGGCGCGGGCAGCGTCTTCCCGACCCATCGCCGGTCCCTGGCTGAGGTCATCCGTTCCCGGCCTCACCCGAGCCCGGCGCAAGATTGGATGGTCGTGTAGATCCTCCGCCACCCCGACGTCCAATACGCTCACCCGCGCTCCCACACTTCGCGCGATGGCGTTGACCGCCGCCCCACCATTGCAGAAGTTCGTTACCATCGCCGAAGTGACCTCCCTCGGCCAGGGAGATACGCCCCTGTCGAGCACCCCATGGTCACCCGCCGCGACCAGGACCGCAGGGTTCTCCGAAATCGGAGGCGGCGCCGATCCGGTCATTCCGGCCAGGCGTACCCCGAGATCCTCCAGACGTCCCAGGCTACCGGGTGGTTTTGTCAGTGTCAGGTGCCGCGCCTGCGCAGACTCCATAGCCTGGGCGTCGGCCCACCCTACTCTTTCCGCCAGTTCCCGGACTAGATCCTCCGCACCCACTTTCTTTACGTCCTGGACCACGGTGGAAACAGGCTCGTCCATCTATGGGAGCACCTCGGTACGGGCGCTAGAGCCACATTCCCCGGCTCCGGGCGACCTCCAGGGCGCGCAGGATCGCACCCGCCTTGTTGCGGCTCTCTTCGTACTCCAACGAAGGCACCGAATCGGCCACGACGCCGCCGCCGGCCTGAAAATAAGCCATGCCGTCCTTCAGCAGCGCGGTGCGGAGCGTTATGCAGGTGTCCAGGCGCCCATCTACCCCATAGTAGCCGGTGGCTCCGGCGTAGGGGCCGCGACGGGTGGGCTCCAGCTCGTCTATGATCTCCATCGCCCGCACCTTCGGCGCCCCGGAGACCGTCCCGGCGGGAAAGGCCGCCGCCAGGGCGTCGAGGGCCGTGAGTTCACCTCGCAGGTCGCCCTCTACAGTGGAGACGATGTGCATGACGTGGGAGTAGCGTTCGATCTCCATGAAGTTCGCCAGCTCTACGCTGCCGACTTCGCTGACGCGCCCTAAATCGTTCCGTCCGAGATCCACGAGCATTACGTGCTCGGCGCGTTCTTTGGCGTCCGCAAGAAGGTCTTCGGCCAGCAGCGCGTCTTCCTCGGCGTCCGCGCCGCGCTTCCGGGTCCCGGCGACGGGCCGGGTCATAACCCGACGGCCCTCCACCCGCACCAGCGGCTCCGGCGAGGCGCCGACGAGCGTGAGGTCCCCCAGCTTGAGGTAGGTCATGTACGGGGAAGGGTTGACGGTGCGAAGTCCCCGGTAAAGAAGCAGCGGGTCGAGGTCGCCAACCTCTGACTGGAACCTCTGCGACGGCACGACCTGAAAAGCGTCGCCCGCCCGGATGTACTCCTTCGCCGCCTCGACCGCCTCCTCGTAGCCCGTCCGGGTGAAGTTCGACGAGACTTCGATACCTTTGGATCCTCCGTGAAACGAGCCCTGGTACGCGAGCGGCGCCGACAGACGCTCCGTGACCCGCCGGATGTCGTCCGCCGCCCGCCGATATGCAGCGGAGAAACCTTTACCTTCGACATCCCGCAGGTAGGCCGCGTCTACCAGAGAGATCACGAGCACCTTGTGACGCAGATGATCGAAGACGACCAGAGTATCAGTGACAGCGAAGTACGCCTCAGGGACTTCCAGGTCATCGGGCGGCGCCTCCGGCAGCCGTTCCAGATATCGCACCGCGTCATAGGAAAAATACCCGACGGCCCCACCCACGAAGGCGGGCAGGTTCGGCAGCGGGGCGACGCTTTTCTTACCCAGGATCTCCGCCAGCCCCCGGAAAGGGTCTTTGGCCGGCACTTCACGCACCCCGTCAGCATCCACGACAGTGTAGATCCCGTTCTGGTAAGAGAGTGTCCTTTTGGGATCAAAGCCAAGAAACGAATAACGTCCGAAGCGTTCGGCAGCCTCGGCGCTCTCAAGTAGGAACACGTTCTGCTCATCGGCGAACTTGAGCACGGCGGAGATGGGCGTTTCGAGGTCGCCTATGAACTCCGCGTAGAGCGGCACCACATCGTAGGATCTCGCAAGCCGCCGGGCTTCGTCGAGCGAAGGCGTTAGTTCTTTAACGGTGCCGCTCACGCAGCACCCGCGCCACCTCTTCGATCCCAACTCCCCGCTCTTCCAGCAGGACGAGCAAATGGTACACGAGGTCCGCAGTCTCCTCGGCGAGCCGGTCATTCTCCAGCGCGGCGACGACTACCTCGACTGCTTCCTCCCCCACTTTCTGGGATATACGTCCCGTCCCACGCCGCAACAAACCGGCGGTATAGGAGTCTTCCGGCATCTCCCCGTGGCGCTGATTTATCGTAGCGGCGAGATGTTCGACGATCTCACCGAAACTTTCGTGCTTACCGTCAGCGCCGACAGAGACGCCGATCCCGTCACCCGCAAGCGCCGTAAAGAAGCAACTCCGCTCGCCGGTATGACAGGCCGGACCGTGAGGTTCGACCTTGTAAAGCAGGGCATCGGCGTCGCAGTCCAGGCGAACCTCGGCCACCCGCTGGGTGTTGCCGCTGGTCTCTCCCTTGCGCCACAGCTCCGCCCGTGACCGCGAGTAGTAGTGGGCCTCGCCACTCTTCAGCGTCGTCTCTACGGCCTCCCGGTTGGCGTAAGCCAGCGTCAGAACCTCGCCGCTGTTTACGTCCTGGGCAACTACCGGAACCAGTCCATTATCGTCGAACCGGATATTCTCGACGGCGCTCATCGTACCGGAACCCCCGCCTGGCGCATGTGTTCTTTCACTGACGCAATGCTCCATTCGCCGAAGTGGAAAATGCTCGCCGCCAGTACGGCCCCGGCGCCGGCGTTGACGGCGGCGATCATATGTTCCGGGCTACCCGCGCCGCCGGAAGCGACTATTGGGAGGGTAGTCTTCTCAGCCACCGTCGAAATTAACTCCAAATCGTAACCGCTCTCCATTCCGTCCGAGTCCATGCTGTTCAATACGAACTCCCCTGCCCCGCGTCGCTCGCCCTCGACCATCCAGTCTATGGCGTCGATCTCCGTGTTCAGGCGTCCACCGTTTAGGTAGACTTCCCAACCGGGCGCGAACCGGCGGCGTTTTACGTCCACGCTAAGGACGACGCACTGGCTCCCGAAACGCTCGGCGCCTTCTTTTATAAGGTCCGGGTTACGGACAGCGGCGCTGTTGATCGAGACTTTATCCGCGCCCGCCCGGAGCATGCTCCGCATGTCGTCGCCGGTCCGCACACCGCCGCCAATAGTGTAGGGGATAAAGACCTCTTCGGCGGTGCGGCGGGCGAGGGCGGCCGCCGTGTCACGCTGCTCGTGGGAGGCGGTAATGTCGTAGAAGACGATCTCGTCGGCCCCTTCGCGGTCGTAGAAAGCGGCGAGTTCCACCGGGTCTCCGGCGTCCCGGAGGTTCTCGAATTGTGTTCCCTTTACGACCCGACCCGCATTAACATCCAAACAAGGGATTATGCGAACGCACAGACCCATGTTAGACGTACGGAACCCGCGAGTTCCGGCATTCCTCGGCGATCCGATCGTGAAGGGCGTCGGTGGCGGGCAAGAGAACGGAGCCTTCATACCCGGCGCCGACGACTATGGAGCCCCCCCGGCCCTTCCAGTGGCGATGAACTGTATAGGCGGCGAGCGTGCCTTCGACCAGGCTGGAGAGCCGGTCCAGATCCGCGTGCGAGAGGCTCGCTTTGACCTCTATCTTCGAAACGTCCACGTTCTCCGGTGAGCTGAGATCCGCCGAGAGGTTGCCGGTCCGCATCCGGAGTCCCGGCGCATTCCAGAGGACATCGATGGCATTCTTTAGCGCCGCCGCCCGTGCCTCTTTGTTGCCTTTGCGGAGCTTTGGGTCTTCGAGGCTCCTGAGTTTCTGGGCGAGATCTCCGTTATCCGAAGCGTCGCGCGAACGTTCGAGGGCGAGGATCTTGAGCGTCGCAGCCGAGTCTACCTCGACCACAGTATGCTGATCGCGCTTGTTCCGGAACGGGTAGTCCGTGTACTCGACCTCGTTCTCCTGAAGAGCTTCGAGCAACTTCTCCGCGTAAGGCTCGCCGCCAAACATGTTTCGGTTCGCCGAGTAAGCCGGCAGGGAGACCTTTGAGAGTATGCGTTCGATCTTCCGGGTACCGCGGTCGTTTGGAATTGCGAGCGGGGCATCGACCCCGACCAGAACCCCACGTCGCTCGGAAGAATAACCCTCTATAGCCCCGGTCACTTCCTCGATGCTCCCCGCGAACGCATTGGCAACGATGCTGCCTCGCTCGTCTATGACCACCAGGCAGGACAGCTTGTCGCGCGCCTCACCCGGCCTCCACGCCAAAGCGCAGCCTATAAACCTCAAACCTCTACCTCCGCTCCGATACCCGACACGACGTCCGCGACTTCCTCGCAGACCTCCCGGCAGGTTTTCTCATCCGCATGCTCGACCATCACCCTCACGATGGGCTCGGTGCCGCTAGGCCTCAAGAGGATCCTACCCTCCTCGCCGAGCCGCGACTCGGCCTCCGCAACGGCTCTTTCGACCGGCTCCACACCCGCAATGGACTTGGCCGTACCTGCGCCCGAAACCGTAACGTTTATAAGAGCCTGCGGATACACGTCCATTACTTCCGCAAGCTCCGAGAGCGGCTTACCGCTGCGCGCCATCACGTCCAGCAGCGCCAACGCGGTAACCATGCCATCGCCGGTCGTCACGTACTCCGGAAGGATAACATGGCCGGACTGCTCTCCTCCCACCGAGGCTCCACGCCGTGTCATGGCCTCCGCGACGTGCCGGTCCCCGACCGGAGTAACTTCGTAAGGAATTTCCATAGATTCCATAGCCTTGAAGAAGCCCAGGTTGCTCATAACCGTAACTACGGCGCCGCCGGCCAACGCACCACGCTCTTTCAGATCCCGCGCCAGAATGGCGATTATCCTGTCACCATCTACCACGCGGCCCTTTTCGTCGACGGCCAGAACCCTATCCGCATCCCCGTCGAACGCGAACGCCACGTCGTAGCCGGTAGCATCCAGATCCGCGACGCGCGTCGAGCCGCAGCCTTCGTTAATATTCGTGCCGGTCGGGTCTTTCCCGACCACCGTGAGGTCCAGGTCGAGGCCGCCAAACGCTTTCGGAGCCGTTTCGTAGGCAGCGCCGTTCGCGCAGTCGAGCAAAACCTTCGCGCCGCCCCGCGGATCAACCCGCTTCATGACGAGATCCACGTAACGCTCCACAGCATCGTCCATCGAGGTTACGGAGCCGATATCGGCTCCGGTAGGCCGCGGAGAGTTCTTTTTTGGCGAACTCAGCAAGCGCTCCAACTCGCGTTCTTTATCGGCGGGCAGTTTGCGACCCGCGCCGGAGAGAAACTTCACGCCGTTGTCCGGATAAGGATTGTGTGAGGCGCTGACTACTCCGGCGGCCGTGGCGCCGAGTTCCGGGGCCAGTGAGGCCACTCCCGGCGTGGGTAGGACGCCGAGGTCCACCACATTCGCGCCGCCGCTCGTCAGTCCGGCGACCAGAGAAGCCGAGAGCATGCCGCCTGAAAGACGTGTATCACGGCCTATCGGGACCGGCCCGCCGAATGCGTGGGCTGCAGCCAGGCCGAGTCTAAAAACGATCTCGGGTGTGAGATCCTTGTTGGCGACGCCGCGCATTCCGTCGGTTCCGAAAGTCATCTCTTCCAACGCCCTCCTTAAAGCGAGCCGGGCTCTTCCCTAATGAGAAGAGCCCGGCAAAGATATATAGCTCGTATCTCTAGCGCTTGGAGAACTGCGGGCGCTTGCGGGCTTTCTTGAGTCCGTACTTCTTGCGCTCCACGGCGCGAGAGTCACGAGTCAGAAGCCCGGCGTCTTTCAGCTCCGCGCGCGATTCCTGAGATTCCTCAGCAAGCGCCCGCGCGATGCCGTGCCGGACGGCCTCGGCCTGTCCGGTCTGGCCTCCCCCCTGGACCCGGACGACCACGTCGTAGCTACCGGCGGAGCCGAGAAGCTCCAGCGGCGACCGTACCGCGATCTGGTACGCCCTGCGGGGGAAAAACTCCGCATAGTCGCGGCCGTTGACGGTTATGTTACCGTCGCCCGGCAAGAGCCGAACCCGCGCCACCGAGGTCTTGCGGCGCCCCGTTGCCGTATAGAGTGCCTGTGCCATCTTCTACCTCACCTCGTAGGGCTCGGGAGTCTGAGCCTCGTGTGGATGCTCGGGCCCCGCATAGATCTTCAACTTCCTGAACTGCTGGCGGGCGAGCCGGGTCTTCGGCATCATCCCGTAGACCGCCTTACGGAGTATCTCCGCCGGCTTGCGGTCCATCATCTGCTCGTAAGTGACCTCTTTAAGACCACCCGGATATCCCGTGTGTCGCCTGTAGAGCTTCTGCTCCGCCTTTCGGCCCGATACGACAACCTTGTTCGCGTTCACCACGATCACGAAATCGCCGGAGTCGAGGTGCGCGGCGTAGGTCGGCTTGTGCTTGCCCATCAACACCCTGGCCACGGCCGAGCAGAGCCGGCCGAGGGTCTTGCCATCGGCATCGATCACGTACCACCGACGCTCGATCTCGCTGGCCTTGGGAGTGTAGGACTTGGTGCTCATGAGGTTTTGGCCCGCCCGCACGCATGCTCGCCTGGCAGCGAGGGCGCGGCCGGCGAGGCGTGCTCGGAAGTCGCGGACTCCAGACGACCTGGAGCCTCGGAATCTTCGACTTTGTGAAACGGAACGAACGGATCAGGAAGGAGCTGGCGTCTCAGAAGAAGGGAATCAACTCGGGATCGCCCGCACGCTCCGCCGCTGGGCGCGGCTGAGGCCGCGCAAACAAGCGAACCTTGATTCTAGGGAGAGGGAGCGAATGCTGTCAAGGACAGCCACGCCCGATACCCCGCAGCCCGGAGGGGCAACGCGACGAGAATCCGAGCCAGCGGCCACTATACTCGCCGCCCGCAAGCCTCGAGGCCCCGACAAGCTAGACAGGCTCGACAGGACTCGAAAGCACCTGGACAGGCTCGGCTGGCTCCAGAGGACTGCCCAAGGTGACCGACTCCCCCACCCACACCATGGACCCGTTGCCGCGCCGCTCGCTCGAACCGGGAGGGCGCGGTGTGCTGCTGGACGG
>JBGTJJ010000043.1:0-17389 GCA_041745215.1 Rubrobacteraceae bacterium
ACAGAAGACGGAGATGATGAAGGTGTTAAGATCCATGAGAGAAGACCTCCTTTGCGTCGGTTGGTTTGGTCGCTACCGAGCGTAGGGAGATCTTCTCTTTCGGTCAAGTCTTCAAAGAAACTTGCACACGGGGTTAGCTAGAAAACTCGAAGTTGCCTTTATGGGACGAGGCATCCCGGAACCACGGCATGTATCACGTTGGGCATCGTACTTGCACCATATGGTTTTTGTGTTAAGTTGCTTGTAGCATAAGTAGGGGAAACCTGTGGAGGGGGGACCCCGGTTAGGCCATCCACTAATTGGGGGTTATGCCGTGTACAAGCCTATAGAAGACCTTCCGGCAGGCGAGCACCGTCTGTACGGGATCATCAACCTCATGCTGATCGCCGTTCTATTCGCGCTCGTGTTCGTGCTTCTCGCCACGGGCTCCGCCGGCGCTCATCTCAATGATTACGGCGATTCCGTGAGAAAAAGGAAAATAGATTACCGGGATAGGCAACCGTACGATGGAGCGCGCCAGCAAGCCGTCAGGTCCTGGAACAACTTTAACTTTAGAAGCAAGGTCGACATAAGACCGCGCGGCAAACGCAACGCAAACCTGGAGATCAGCATCTACGACCTCTATCGGGAGAACGGCTACGCCGGTTACTGGTACGGCGGGCCGAACGTGCCGTTTCCGCACAAGATCAGGCTGAATAGATATTGGTTCAACCGCTATAGCTCCCGTCAAAAACGTGTGGTCATAGCCCACGAGCTGGGACATGCTCTGCGTCTCGACCATCCTCGCAGTACCAACTACTGGAAGAACCGTTCGATCATGTACTATTGTCCGGCCTGCACGAAGCTTGGCACTCCTCAGAAGCACGATAGACGTGATTACGGACGCTTCTGGAGGGCCGGATGACCGATGGATCTTCGTCGCACGATATCTGGAAAGGGGTCGTCATGAAATACCTCAACAGCGGGAAGTTGTCCGTCCTGCTGGCGCTCGCCATCGCGGCGATCCTGATCGCCGGCTACGTCGGAGTGGGCAAGCCGTCTGAGACAGGGTCCGCCGAAGGCCCGGCCACCGAAGTGATCCACATGGAAGTCTCCTACGGTTTCGAGGCCTCGGAAAAGGAGAAGCTCGTGGGATTCGCCGAGAACGTCTTTACGGGGCGGGTGATCGAGCAGGTCGGCAGCGAAGAGATGGCAGATCCCGACTCCGCCGCCGAAGGTCCCGGCATACCGCAGACGCAGTTCGCCGTCGAGACGCTGGAGAACATCAAAGGAGACCTCACCGGAACGGTGACGGTGAACCAGCAAGGCGGCGACCTCAAACTGAACGGTAACAAAAAGAAAGTGCTCATCGAAGGCGATCCACTACTGGAGCCTGGCGGAGAGTACCTGTTCGTCACCCGCTACGAGGATAACGAGGGTTGGCACACCATAGCGGCCCAACCTTTTGGCAAGATAAAGGTCGAAGACCGTGGCAAACGCAAGGAAGTAAAAGAGGAGTTCCAGCAGGCGAAGAAGAAACAGAAGGATCCTCTAAAGAACTTCTCAAAGTAATAGTCGCGCTTTACTAGCGGGGCATGGCGGCTCTCAAGCCTGGCCGACCCCCTGCCCAGCGCGGGGAACGTCCGTTCCGATGAGGCTGTCCCGTGTGACTAGCGTGGCGAGTTCGCCTTCGTCCATCGCCTCCGTACCTCCCGGTCGCTCCGGTAGGACCAGGTAACGGAGATCCGCCGAGCTATCGTGGACGGCTATGAGTTTGTCCGCCGGTATATCCAGCCCGAACTCTAGCAGTACCTCGCGCGGCTCCGCGACGACGCGGGAGCGGTAGGCAAAGCTCTTGTACCAGTCCGGAGGGCGGCCGAGGATGGCCCGCGGGTAGCAAGAGCAGAGAGTACAGACGATCACGTTGTGCAGCTCATCGGTATTCTCGACCGTCACGAACTCGACCGGCCCAGACGCGTCCACGCCGAGCTCCGCAGCGGCGGCTTTCGTGTCGGAGAGTAGGCGTTCTTTGAAGGCGGGGTCTACCCACGCACGGGCGACGAGCCGCGCGCCGTTCTCGTAGGAACGGGCCTCCATGTACGCTATCTGGGACTTCAGCTCTTCGTCGGTGAAGACGCCTTGCTCCACCAGCAGTTCCTCGACGGCCCGGATGCGGGCCGCCCACGGGCTCCTTTCGTACCGGGGCTCTTCGTGCGGATGATCGTGACCGCTATTGCTCAAAGGCGCTCCTCTCCGGCGGATTCTATCGGCTCCAGCCAGTGCTCGTAGAGGTCTATAAACAGAACGTCCTCCGGCGATCCATCGTAGTCCTCCCAGAGGTCGGTCTGCAGAAAGCCGACTTTGTAGAGTGGTCTCTTCGGCAAGCCATCGCCGCCATAGGCCAGCGACTCCGGGTTCGGAAACGAACCGAGGACCGTGGAGATCCAGCCGGGCTTACCTTTCGCGTAGTCCGGGGTGCGGACATGACCTTCTTCCTCCACGTCCCGTACGCGCACGGCGTCGCCGGGGACGAACCTCGTGTCCGTCGCCGGGCGGATCACGCCCCCGACCACCGCCGCTCTATCTCGGCGGCCCGCGCGTCTATCTCTTCCCCAGTGAGCAGCCCTTTCTCCATCACGAGCAGCTCCGCCGCCGCGGCCCACCGCTCGTAGTAGCCCATCTCCCTGTATCCGTCCAGGCTCTCGATGGCCCGGCGCATCTCGTCGGTAGTTTTGTGGCCTTTCTGGTTGAGGAGGTAGTTGACCGCGTCGGCGAAGCGTTCCCAGTCCTCCATCTGGTGCTCGCTGCGGTCTATCGGGCCGAAGTCCTCACGCCTGCCGCCCATATCGTGAACTTTGTTCATGCTCTCCTCATGGTCGCGCCTCTTTTTCCAAAGGGCGACTCGATTCTACACGCCTCCGGCCGGATACGGGAGGTCGCCGGGTAGGGCCGGATCCATCGTAAGCGTCTGGGTCTTGTGTCACGGTAGCCGTCTCTGGTCGGCCCTACGGGCAACGCTCGGGCAAACTATTGAAAGAACACGAACCGGGAGTAAGGTTGCGGCCACTCGATGTCCACTGAATACCTACCTTATCACCCAAACCCATCTGGTCTTGCCACTCGGCTTGCTGTCGGCGTCACCAGGAAATCTGACGTTCACTGAGTAACGTCCGGGACGGTTGGGCTTGTAGCGGTAGCGATAGGCCGAAGATTCGTTCAGACTCAGGTTCTTCCTGAGCACCACCTGTTTGCCGCGCTTTATGGTCAGCCTGACCGCTTTGTTCGGATGCGCCGGGGAGACCCTTCCGGATATGGTCCGGCTCTTGCCCAGCTTCAGGTCTACGATGCCCATGCGCAGGGAAGTGTAACTGGCCGCCCGGATAGCGTACTTCAAAGAGCTCACGCCACTCTGGTTGCCCGCTCTATCGACGGCAAGGGCTTTGATCGTCTGTGAAGCCGTGACCTGGAGCTGCCGGCTGAAGAGGCGGCTGTCTACCGTGGGCCTGGTCCCGTCCGTAGTATAGTGAATCTCCACTCCGGGTCCCGAATTCAGCGACACTGCCTGCCGGGAGTCGTAGCTCCCCGGCCCGGGCGTGGCCGTCGGGTTTTTGGGAGCCACCGTGTCCTTCAGGATCTCGAGATCCCTGCCCCCTGTGGTTTCACCGGTGCCCGTGTACCGGCCGGCGACGGTCAGAGTGCCGTCTGCCAAACGCCGGAGGTCGGCGAGGTCAATGGTGGCCGACCAGGACTTCTGTCCGGGGTTCGTGGACAGCGACGCGGTGGCGTCGAACGGGATGGATCCCCCTGTTTCATCGCTCATGGTTCCGATCACGGCTGTAGTGTCGGCCATGGCGATGCCACCCAGCACCAGATCGCCGCTGGTCAGGTTGACGGCCTCGTCATCTGATGTGGCAACGGCGTTGGCCTCCTGTGGGGAGCCCTCGCAACCGAGAGCGGGGCCGTTAGCATTGCCGACGCCCTCCACGAACTGGCTCTCGGGCGGCAATGGAACAACGTGCCCGTAGCCCATCGCGTGATCCCCGTTGAGGATGGCGTCTTTCTTTTCCTGGGGAGTGAGGGACTCCCTTATCTGCACAATGGTATACGGGTACTGGTAGGTGGCCCTCCAGCCATTCACCGTGCCGGATATCCTCTCGACGTTGTCGGGCGCCGCCCGGAACCTGGGGCCATCGTGCCTGAGCTCGCCACTGTCGAGCCGCTCGACGGGGATAGGTGTACCGTCGGCGAACGAAGCATGGCCTTCGAGGATCACGGGGGCGGTCGTGGAGGTCGGATCGGTGTCGATGGGGCCTTCCTCGTTGATGGTGATGTTGTCGACGAGCACCTCGTCGGTCCCGCCATCACCCGTCACCACGACCCGGTCGCCAGGGATTATGTCGGGTGTAAGATTCTCCCAGCAGTCGCCCGGCCGCGGAGCACCTGCAGGACCGTGATTGACCTCCAGGCCCCCACCCTCGGGCGTGCTCTGGGCTGGGCCGCTGGCGGCGCCGATCTTCACCCCGTTGCGGAAGACCTCGACCGTCATCGTATCTCCTACCGTATAGCCAAAAGCCGCGACGAAGTCGATGTTGTGGGCGATGCTTATGTTCTTGCCGGCCCTGACTCCGGGACCGGTGGGTAGCGCCGATGAAGAGGCAGCCAATGCCACGCTCACGACGAGGGTGGCGGCGGATACCGCCAGAAGCTTCGTTATCTTGCCTGCTCCCTCGCCGATGAGTCCTTCGTGGTCGGTTGCCATCGCCTCTTCCTCTCACCTGCTGACAAAATAGAACCTTTGTAAGAAGGGTGCCGTGGCATCCGGCTCTCCGCATCGCACAAACAGGCGATCTTTTCCTAACCGGAATGGGCTAGACTCATCGTGAGAATATGGGCAACTTTCTGGCTTTCGTTACAGACCGAATCCGTATCCGGAACAGGATGGAGTCTTTGTAAGGATTACGCCTGGTACAGCAGCCGCGCACACTCGTCCAGGCTCGCGCACTCGCAGCGCCTCCTCCAGCAGCGTCCTTGTCTGCCAGAGTGCATCCTACTTATAAGACCATGAGTTCTGAGACGGTACGTGCAGCTAAATGGCTGCCCATCGTCGGCTCACGGAGGGGGCACAGCGCCCGCGACAGGAGGACGGCTAACGAGTACGTCTTCCCCAGAGGGGAGGAGTGGACCATCGTCGAAAGAGCGCTATCCGGCCCGCTTCAGGATCACCGTCGCCAGCGGCGGCAGGGTCAGCGGGATCGAGTATGGACGCCCGTGGGCGGAGACCTCTTCGGCTTCTATACGTCCGCCATTGCTCACGCCGCCCCCTCCGTAGGCGCTGTCGTCTGTGTTTAGGGCCTCGGTAAAGACTGCTTCGCCGGGTACGCCTACCCGATAACCTTCGTGGACGACCGGCGTGAAATTGCACACGATGACCGCGTAATCTTCTTCATTGCCTCTCGCAGGGCGACGCATGAAAGACACCACACTATTCTGCTTGTCCCCACCGTCGATCCACTCGAAACCAGAAGGCTCGTAATCTACTTCGTAGAGGGCGGGCGTCTCTTTGTAGAGGGCGTTCAGGTCGCGCACAACGCTCTGAACACCGGAGTGAAGCGGCTGGTCCAGCAGGTTCCAGTCTAGACCTATGTCGTGGTTCCACTCACGGTTCTGGGCGATCTCACCGCCCATAAAGAGTAGCTGCTTGCCGGGATGGGCGTACATAAAACCGTAGTAGGCCCGGAGGTTTGCGAACCGCTGCCACTCATCGCCCGGCATCCGGCCGATGAGAGTCCCCTTGCCGTGAACTACCTCGTCGTGGCTCAGGGGTAGGACGAAGTTCTCGTTGAAGGCGTAGACGAGGCTGAAGGTTAGCTTGTCGTGGTGGTAGGTGCGGTGGATCGGGTCTTCCTGCATGTACTCCAGGGAGTCGTGCATCCAACCCATGTTCCACTTGTAACCGAAGCCCAAGCCGCCCATGTACGTAGGACGGCTGACCATCGGCCAGGCGGTGGATTCCTCGGCTATCGTCACGGCGCCGGGCGCGTGTTCGTAGACGAGCTCGTTCATCTTCTGCAGGAAAGCTATAGCCTCAAGGTTCTCGTTGCCGTCCTGTTCGTTGGGGAGCCACTCGCCCTCCTCGCGCGAGTAGTCCAGGTAGAGCATCGAGGCGACGGCGTCCACCCGCAAACCATCGACGTGGTACTCCCGCAGCCAGAAGAGGGCGTTGGCCGTCAGGTAGTTGCGGACCTCGTTACGGCCGTAGTTGAAGACGAGCGTACCCCAATCCGGGTGGCGGCCTTGTCGGGGGTCGGCGTGATCGTAGAGGTGGGTGCCGTCGAAGTAGCCGAGGCCGTGCGGGTCTTCGGGGAAGTGGGCCGGGACCCAGTCGATAATGACGCCTATCCCCGCCGCGTGAAAGGCGTCCACGAGCCGCTTGAAGTCGTCGGGGGTCCCGAAACGGCTGCTCGGGGCGTAGAGCCCGAGCGGCTGGTAGCCCCAAGAGCCGTCGAAAGGATACTCCGTCGGCGGCAGGAACTCGACGTGGGTGTAGCCCATCTCGGAGACGTACGATACGAGCTGGTCGGCCAGTTCCTCGTAGGAGAGGTAGGTTCCGTCCTCACGACGCCGCCAGGAACCTAGGTGGACTTCGTAGGTCGCCATCGGGGCGTCGAGGGCGTTTTTGGCCTCCCGGTTTTGCATCCACTCTTCGTCCCGCCACTCGTAATTGTGTAGGGTGTGGACTACGGAGCCGGTGCCGGGCAGCTTCTCGGCCAGGAAACCAAACGGGTCGGCCTTGAGTGGCAGAAGGTCGCCGTTCGGGCCTTTTAGCTCGTACTTATAGACCTCGCCCTCGCCGATGTTTGGGATGAAGATCTCCCACACTCCGATGCCGGGATGCTTCCTCATCACGTACCGCCGGCCGTCCCAGTTGTTGAAGCCGCCAACTACCGAGACGCGGCTGGCGCTCGGGGCCCAGACGGCGAAGCTCACGCCCCCGACGCCTTCGAGCGTCATCGGATGCGCGCCGAGTTTGTCGTAGACGTTGTGGTGGTTACCCTCTCCGAAGAGATACAGGTCTTGCTCTCCCAGAGCAGGCGGGAAACGGTAGGGGTCTTCCAACTCGACTTTGTTACCGTCCCAGTCGATCCGGAGTCTGTAAGGCGTCCGCTGCTTCACGGAGACGGGACCGGCGAAGAGGCCCTCCGAATGTACGGACTCCAGCTCACCGAGAGAGTCCCCATCAGCGGAGACGACTTCCACGGATCGGGCACCGGGCTGGAAGGTGCGGACCACGAGCCCGTCACCGTCTTCCTCGCGCATGCCGAGAACGGAGAACGGGTCGCCGTGGTCGCCAGCTACTATGGCCTGGTACGTTTCTTCGTTTGTCACTGGTTCTCCTTCATTGCCGGGTCTTCTACGAGGTCGAGCACGCCCTTTACCGGGATGCCGACCCAGTCCGGGCGGTTGTCCAGTTCGTAGCGGATCTCGTACAGGGCCTTCTCAAGGGTGAACAGTTCTATGAGTTGACGGGCGTGATCCTCGTCTTCGGGATAGGATGCCGCCTCGCGGGCGCCTTCAGCATAGCCTTCGAGGAAGGCCTCCCGAACGTTACTCTCCCAATCCCTAACCCACTCCTGGAGGGTCTCGATCCGATCTTCACGCCCGGCGCCCAGGTCCATGACCGCCGATTCGGCGGCGTAGTTGAACGAACGCAACATCCCGGCCACGTCCCGCAGAGGCGAATGCTTGCCGCGACGCTCTTGCAGGGGCCGGGCCGGCTCTCCCTCGAAGTCTATGATCTGGAAGTCGTTGCTGACTACGAGCACCTGCCCGAGATGGTAGTCCCCGTGATGCCGGGTCTTTACCACCTCGACACCGTCGCCCGCCGCGGACTTTATCCGCTCCTCGGTAGCGTCCCGCAACTCCAGAAGCCGGTCCACCGCAGGCTGCATTTCTTCCGATAGCCGGTCGCGGCGACGCCCCAGCAGTTTGAGCGTCCGGTCCAACTCCTTCACGATGCTTTTCTTCCAACCCTCGACTTCCTTGCTAGAAGCCTGCTCGGGGCCGAAGTCCGGGTTGTCGGTGGGCGCGGCGAACGCCTCGTGCAACTCGCCGGTGCGGAGTCCCAGGGTGTGCATGAGGCCCATGAAGAAGGTGTCATCCTCCTCGTGTTCCGGCTCCGTTCCGTCCTCTTCTAGGCTCCAGGTAGTCACGAGCCGTTCTTCCAGGTAGCGGGTAAGGTAGTCCAACGTGAAGGACCAGCCATCGCCCTGGTTGCCGACGAAGCCCTGCAAGAGGGCCAGAGTGGTCAGCTTCCCTTCGGAGTCCTCGTATTCGATGGCGCCGGCGAGCGGCGGGGTGTTTCCGAAGCTGGATTCCTCCGTGAGGTAGCGTCCGATCTCCAGGTCCGGGTTGACCCCCGCCTGGAGTTGCCGGTAAGCCTTCATGATGAGCCGCTCCCCGAGTATTATCGAGGTGTTCGTCTGTTCGACCCCGGCGCGGCGCACGCTCAAGGACTCGTCGCCGATCAACTCCTCGAAAGCCCCGGTGCTCGTAAAGCGGATGACGCCGTCCCCGGCGCTGACCTCGCGCCCTTCGCCCATCGCCGTCACCAGGCTGCGGCAGAACTCTTCGTCGGACAGCGCGTCGTAGAGCACACCGACCCTGGACCGGCGACGGAGCCGGGCCACCGTGTAGGGAATGAGCGCGGAGATACCGTCCTCCTCGCTTTCCCCCCACGCCGCCGCGAGCGGCAGGAAGTAGGTCTGGGGTTCACCCTCTTCACTCCCATACACCCGGAGCAGGACGAGCAGCCAATCCGTACCGACCTCCACCTGGGAGATGACTTCGACGCGTTCGATCTCCCCGCCCTTACCCGCGAACCAGCGCCGTACGCCCAGGTAATTAGGAAGCGCCTCTTTCTCTAGCTGCGCGACCTGACGGTCCGGGATACGCAGCGGTGTCTGGCGCGTTCTGCGGGACGGCTCGCGCCCGGCGGGCAGTACCAGCACCGGCGGCTCGGGGTAGCGAGGGCTATCCTCGTGCCAGCTAGGTGGTGTTGCCTCTTTAGCCAAACGGAACCAGTAGAAGCCGTGCGGCGGCAACGTGAGGAAGTACGGCAACTCGCCCAGCGGCGGGAAGCTCGTACCGCCGATCATCTCGACCGGCACCCGACCGGAGTAGCGCGAGAGATCCAACTCGACCGGCTGCGCCGACCGCGAAAGGTTCGCCACGCAAAGGATAGAATCGTCCTCAAACTCCCGCAGATACGCCAGCACCTTCCGATTCCCCGGATGCAAAAACTCCAGTCCCCCACGCCCGAATGCTTTGTGTGCTTTTCGCACGGCAATGAGACGCTTCATCCAGTTCAGCAGAGAGCCGGGGCTCCGGCTGTGGGACTCGGCGTTCAGGGCTTCGTAGCCGTAGACCGGGTCCATTATGGGCGGCAGGTAGAGTCGGGCGGGATCTGCGCGTGAGAATCCCGCGTTCCGGTCGCTGGTCCACTGCATCGGGGTGCGTACGGCATCCCGGTCACCGAGGAAGATGTTGTCCCCCATGCCAAGTTCGTCGCCATAGTAGATGATGGGGGTTCCCGGCATGCTCATCAGCAGGCTGTTCAGTAGCTCTATGCGCGGGCGGTCGTTCTCCATCAAGGGTGCGAGGCGGCGGCGGATTCCCAGATTGATACGCGCTCGTGGGTCGTTTGCGTAGACCTGGTACATGTAGTCCCGCTCCCGGTCAGTCACCATCTCCAGGGTGAGTTCGTCGTGGTTGCGGAGGAATACGCCCCACTGGCAGTTCTCCGGGATGTCGGGGGTCTGTTGCATGATCTCCACAATGGGGTGCCGATCCTCCTGCGCGACGGCCATGTAGATGCGGGGCATGAGCGGGAAGTGAAACGCCATGTGGCACTCATCGCCGTCCCCGAAATACGGCAGCACATCCTCCGGCCACTGGTTCGCCTCGGCCAGGAACATGCGGTCATCGTAGCTCTCGTCCAACTCGGCCCGCATCCTCTTCAAGACGTCGTGGGTCTCGGGGAGGTTCTCGTTGTCGGTGCCCTCGCGCTCTACGAGATAGGGAATCGCATCGAGGCGCAGCCCGTCCACCCCGGCGTCGAGCCAGAATTTCATCACGCCCATAATGGATTTGAAGACTTGCGGGTTCTCGATGTTGAGGTCCGGCTGATGGGAGAAGAAGCGGTGCCAGTAATATTGCTGCGCCTCCTCGTCCCAGGACCAGTTGGAACGCTCGGTGTCGGTAAAGATGATGCGGGTGTCCTCGTACCTGTCCGCCGTGTCGCTCCAGACGTAATAGTTGCGGCGGGCGGAGCCCTTCGGGGCCTTGCGGGCGCGCTGGAACCAGGCATGCTGGTCGGAGGTGTGGTTTATGACCAGCTCCGTTATGACCTTCAGGCCCAGGTCGTGCGCTTTTCGGACGAAGGCCCGGAAATCACGCTTGGTACCGTAGTCGGGGTGGACGTTCTTGTACTCGGAGATGTCGTAGCCGTCGTCGCGTTGGGGCGAAGGGTAGAAGGGCATCACCCAGATCGCCGTTACGCCCAGGTCCCGGATGTATTCCAGACGCTGAGTGAGACCTTTGAAGTCTCCGATGCCGTTGTTGTCCGAGTCGAAGAACGCCTTTACGTGCAAATGGTAGATGATGGCGTCTTTGTACCAGAGCGGGTCTTCGCGGAGGGATTCGGTCATCAGGCGCCCGCCTTTCCAATCCGAAATATTTCGGCGATGTTGTCGTTCGGCGTGAGCTGCACCCAGAAGTACCGTCCGTAGCGCCCCGGCAGGACGCGACCGGAGATCAACTCCTCCACCACGTACTCCTCGTCCTCCCCGATGCCCAGTGTCTCCAGCGGCAGTTCCAGGTGGGCGTCGTGGGCCGCGAACGGGTCCAGGTTCACCGCGACGAGCACGGTGTTGTCGCCGCTCGTCTTGGAGTAGAAGAGGACGTTGTCGTTCGAGGCGTTGTGGAAGGTGAGGTTCGTAAGCTCTTGCAGAGCTAGGTTCTCGCGCCGGATACTGTTTATGCGGCCTATGTAGTCCTTTATGTTGCCGGGCTTGTTCCAGTCCCGGACCTTGTACTCGTAGACCTCGGAGTCCGCGTAGTAGACGGTGGTTCCAGGTTCGCCACGGGGGGTGTTCTCGATCAGCTCGTAGCCGTTGTAGATACCATAGGTCGGCGAGAGCGTAGCGGCGAGCACGAAGCGCATCTGGAACGCGGGCCGGCCGCCGAACTGGAGGATGTGCGGCAGGATGTCGTGGGTGTTGGCGAAGAAGTTGGGGCGCATGTACTCGCTCGGCTCTTCTTGCGTAAGCTCGGTGAGGTACTCGATGATCTCCCTCTTCTCGTTGCGCCAGGTGAAATACGTGTAGGACTGGTTGAACCCTATCTTGCCCAGACCTTGCATGATCCTCGGTCGGGAGAAGGCTTCGGCAAGGAAGATCACATCCGGGTGCTCGTCCCGGACCTCGGAGATCAACCACTCCCAGAACGCGAACGGCTTGGTGTGCGGGTTGTCCACCCGGAAAACCTTTACCCCCTGCTCGACCCAGAAGAGCACCACGTCCAGCCACTCCCGCCAGAGGTTCTCCCAGTCCTCCGTCTCCCAGTCCACGTTCACGATGTCCTGGTACTTCTTTGGCGGGTTCTCGGCGTACTTTATCGTCCCGTCGGGCCGGAACCTGAACCACTCGGGATGCTCTTTTATGTACGGATGGTCCGGCGAGCACTGGATGGCGAAGTCCAGCGCCACCTCCATGCCGTGTTCGCCGCACGCCTGTACGAAATGACGGAAGTCCTCCAGCGTCCCGAGTTCCGGATGGACGGCCTTGTGTCCGCCTTCCTCGCTACCGATGGCGTAGGGACTGCCGGGGTCTTCGGGGCCGGCGGTGAGGGCGTTATTCTCTCCCTTGCGGTGGGTCGTGCCGATTGGGTGGATGGGGAGCAGGTAGATCACATCGAACCCCAGGCTCGCTATCTCCGGCAGCCGTCCCTCGGCCTCCCGGAAGGTCGCGCCCCGGCCCGGCTCCGTGCCCTGGGAGCGGTGGAACATCTCGTACCAGGCACCGTAGCGGGCGGTGACCCGGTCCACCGTAACTTCCAGCGTCTTGTAGACGGTCGAGGCTGTGCGGTCCGCGTGCCGATACATTAACTCCCGCGTCTCATCGGAGCGCAGCAGTGAGAGCCGCTCTTCGTAGGAGGCTTTATCGAGGCGTTTCAGTAGTTCGCTAAGCTCGTTCGCGGCGGCGCGTTCCGCAGCCTCCTCGACCAGCCCGCGCCCTTCTATAAGCTCCAGCTCCACTTTCTGTCCGGCGTCAACTTTCTTGTCCACTTCACGGAGCCAGGAACCATACTCGTCCATCCAGGCTTCGATGGTGTATTCGTAGCGGGTGTTCGACGGCAGGTCGAAAGACGCGGTCCAGCGGTCGAGACCGGGGTTTACGACCTCCATCGAAGTCTCGGCCCACTTCCGCTTGCCCTTCTCACGGTGCTTGACGACTGCGGCTATGACGTCGTGGCCGTCCTTGAAGATGTCGGCCCCGACCTCGAAGCGGTCGCCGACCTCCCGCTTTACCGGATAGCGTCCGCAGTCGATCTCCGGATATACGCCTTCTATTATTACGCTCTCGTACTTTTTGATCATCCGTCTCCCGGCATCCAGCCCGTCTCATTCTCTACAACTCAGGCGACTAGAATAACCGTATCATCTACTGGTTCGCAATACGTCCCGACTCCGGGAAGGGGTCTATCTCCCCCGTGCCACAAACGTCACAGGCATATAAAGAATCCGAAAGGGTAGAATGCCTTCACGGTAGAGCAAAGAGAAGGCTGACTCCATGGCGGACAATCCGGTATCGAAGGTTACAGATAGCAATAACCCTCAAGAGCTATTCGAAGGTTACGACGCGGGCGATGAAGTCCCTATCGGAGCTTACGCGACCCTGGTGGGAGTCTTCAGCTCTATCTTCGCGCTCTTTCTGTTACTCACCCGGCTAACGGGCCGCAGGTTGCCCGAGAGGATCGGGCTCGCCGACCTGGCGCTGCTCGGTACGGCGGCCCACAAACTAAGCTACATAATCAGCAACGCCTCCGTGACCAGCTTTATCCGCGCCCCCGTAACCGAGTTACAGGAAGTCAAGAGCCCGACCAACCTGGACGAGGAGCCCCGCGGCGATGGCTTGCAGAAAGCTCTCGGCAACCTGCTGACCTGCCAGTTCTGCCTCGGAATGTGGGTGACGGCGTTCTTTAGCTACGGTCTCGTGCTTTTGCCCCGCACGACCCGCTTCGTCGCCGGCATGTTCTCGGTCCTCGCTATATCGGATTTCACGCACCAGGCTTACAAACACACCACAAACAAAGCGAACGAATAAACTCCCCACACGAACCGGAGAGGATCCGAAATGTCTGATCAGAACAAAGATCCCGAGGAACAGGGCGACTCCATACCCCTGAACTGGGCCTGTACGAACTGCGGATACCGTGTAGAAGGAGAACCTCCTAACCAATGCCCGGATTGCGGCGCTGATAAGGAAGAGTTCGACGAAGTCCCGATCCCAGGTTTCTAGCTTCCGGCGTTACATCTCCTCAACCTCCCGACAACCTCACCTTAATACAACCGTTGCCAAAAGCTTTCTTGCTTGTAACCACAATGCTATCCGAAAGGGTTAAGGCTCTTCAAGACGCTCCAAAACGAGGAAAGGAGTCAGCTACGTTGAGGAAGATGATGGTTTTGGGAGCAATGCTAGTGATGTTGCTCCTCGCAGCCGCCCCGATAATAGCCTGGGAGGGCCCGAACACGGCGACAGGCGTTCCGCCGGGTAAAACCAGTCAGAGGAAAAGTAAAGAGTAGGGTCGGCGTTTTATTCCGGCCCTACTCTTTTGGTTCTCCGTTTAGGCTTTCCCCTCAGCCTCATACTCTTTGAGGAAGCCCTCGAACAGGCGCATGTGGCCCTGTTCGTCGTGGAGAATCTCAATCACCATGTCTTGCGTAACGTGGTCCACACCTTCGGTCTCTTCCACGAGCCGGGTGTAGTGCTCGATGGCGCCTCTCTCGGCTTCTATGACGCCTTTTATTACGCCTACCACGTCTACCTGGTCTTTCGGGGGCATCAGGGACGACTGGACTGCCTCGAACTCCATGGAGCCGGGCACGACGCCGTAGAGTTCTTTGATCCTCGCGGCGAACTGCTGGGCGTGCATTAGCTCTTCCTGGATGTCCGGCACGAGGGCTTCCTTGACTTGCTGGGCGCGAACCCCGTCCGGGTTTGTGGAGCTGGCTACGTAGTTCATAACCGTCTCCAACTCCATGAAGTAGGCGGTCTTCAAGAGATCCACGATCCCCTGACGTTTCTCGGCCATCTCCTCAGAGAGGATTCCTTCTCTGTCCCGCTTGCCCATCATGCTCTAAACCTCCTGTAAATCCCGTCGGTGTAGAGATTATTGTACAGGCATCCGTCGCCACGGGAATTGGCCTCTAGGCATCGGGATTACCGACGCCGCCGACGCAGCGGTTCCCTGAAAGCGGGGAAACCTCGCTGATCCTGAACTCGTTCACGAACTCCCGGAGGCGCGGGTCGTTGGCGCCGTCGAGGTAGATCTGGTTTCTCCAGGCGGTCGCCACTACGGGGGCGGGCAAATCGGGATAAGGGCTCACTATCACGTACTTCTCGTCGCCGTATGGGCGCAAAGCCTCTATCTGATCCGCCGGAAGGTCCGGGCGATAGGTGATCCAGACTACCCCATGATCCAGGCTGTGAACAGCGGTCTTCTTGTCTATAGGCTCCGAGTAGAATCCGCAGTTCTGCCACATTGGAGAATGATTTCCGTTGGTTGGCGGATTGCGATCGTACTCGATCTCACCGTTCACGAGGTCGTTGGTGGTCGCCGGGTACGTCTTTACACCCTCGGGCGGGTTTTCCGGCAACGGCTGTGGCTCATCCGGCTTCTTGCCGTCGGCCGGCGTCATGTTACTGATCTCTTTCGGACCAACCTCCGCATTAGGGTTGTACGCATTCTCCTGGGCAGTGGTTCCGGTCGTTGCTGAGTTCGTCGCCGCGCTAGTTGCGGCGGTCATTCCGCCGCTCGTTCCGCCGGAAGCGTCGGCGCCGCCCGAATCGGTAGTCCCGGAACCAGCGCCTTCCGTAACTCCCGAAGAGCTTTCTCCGCTGCAGGCCGCCACCCCGAGTAAAAGCAAGATCAGGGACAGCGCAAAGACCCCGCGGGCCGCGTATCCGAACCTGCCCATTAAATTTTCTACGCTCAGAACATCCGCCTTTCTTTGCCGTGCTGTCAGAAGATACTACGCACCGGGAGACCTTTCGGATGCGTCTTACATTACACGCACGCTTAGTAAGCCGGGGGTGAGTATATGCTGAAGGTCTGCAGAGGCTCCTCCCCGTCATTGGATATCTCGTGCGCCTCTCCGGCCTCAATCAAAAGCAGCGAACCTTCCTCTAGCCCGTGTGCCTCACCCTCTACCACCGCGTTCCCGGTACCGGAGATCACGTACAGCCACTGGTCACTACCCGCGTGCCGGTTATTCGGCCCTCCAGTGGAACGCCCCGATCCCAAAACCATCGTCGCCGCCTGCCCGAGCCCCGTCCTCGCCAACAGCTCGAAGCCACCCTCAGACCTCACGTCCATGACCTCCACACAAACCTCCTCGAAGCCTAGCCCACAATCATGTGCAAAGTATAAGCGGAATCAGAATTGGCAGAAACCAACACAGTAATTCCACGCCCCCACTTCAAAGTCGAAACATGCAGCCAAGGCGAATAACTATACGACCCGCATTACGAGCGGTCACAAGGCCATGTAACGAATATGGTTTGTGACCCTCGCGTAGAACTTACGGTGAGATCTCTGCGGCTTCCGGGAAGTCTTAAAAGCCCCTAGCTCTACGTAGTCATCCTATTCCCATGCAGGATATTGGATATCCGCAAACTTCGGTTCTCGGAAATACGAGCCCGCCAAATTCCGTTGCTCGTAGAACGAGAAAAATACTACGCTACGATTTTCAATCTTGAAAGCTTTACCATCGGACCGCCAGTATGACGGGTATCGCTGTGGCGAACATCGCGGTAAAGGCAATCCAGGGGATCGTATATGACCCGCTTACATCACGTAGAGCTCCCGCGACGAATGGCCCTCCAGCTATCGCCAACGCAAGTATCGACTGCTGAAGGCCCATCAGCCGTCCACAGAGTGGTCCGCTGAAATATCGTGACATTATCACGGCCCGCATCGACAGGACTGCACCGAACACCGTTCCAAATAGCGCGATGTAGAGATAGACTCGCCACCACTGCTCCGTTCCAATCAGAAGCAGCCCCGAGAGGGCAAGCAGGCTGAAGATGATGGCTATCTGCAAAGGGGGAAGCACGATCCCCCAGCGCGTGAGGGAGAAACCGGCCTGGCAGGCTGATGATGCCAATCCCAGGAAGAAAGACGCGCTGATAAGCCAGAAGATCCGATCCGTATAGCCAAAAGCGCCCAAAATAGACTTATATACGGTCTTGATGTTCATCTCCCGCAACTTCGCGTCTACCCGGGCCGGTCTCGCACGATGAGAAGAGCCAGCACCCACACTACCGTCAGCAGCACTATTCCCTTACTATAGTGATAGGAGTTGTCACGGCCTGGATACCAGGCTATCTACTACTCACTGGAGTTTTGAGTGCATAAACTGTCGCGTACTGCCAGCGGGTGCGCGGCCGTTTCTTGCTGTAGGTATACTGGGCGGGTACACAACCTTCTCGTCATTCAGCTACGAGTCGCTAGGCCTGCTCACAGATACTGGCTTGCTCCTGACGCTTCTCAACACCCTCGGCCAGCTCGTTCTCGGCCTCCTCTTCGTGTACTTCGGTGTTGTTGGCCGCCTCATAGAGGGAGCGTAGTGGAGCCTGTCGATGCCACACGGCTGACCATTTGTATGGGGGACTCTTTCCACTTCGGGCGCAACGCAGTTTACCGGGCTATCGTCGAGATGCTTGCCGACGAAGGTACAGCCGGAGCTACGGTGGTGCACAGAAAAAGAGTTGCGGCGCTGACAGGCGGATACACACGGCCAGAAAATCTGGACCTCTCGGCGGACCTCCCTGGGGAGATAATAGCGGTAAACTGGCCGGAGAAAATCGAAGTCGTCCTGCCCCGGCTCGACGATATGGTAGACAAGGGAATGGTAACAACCGAACCGGCGCGGATCATTTTCTCGCGCCCGGCAGCCCTGTAGACGACGATGAAAATACCGAAAGAAAGGAGAAATCGTGAACGACTACGAAGTCTTTGAGTTAGGGGATATCGCGCTGCAAGAAGGCGCGACCCTGCGGGACGCCAAACTGGCGTACAAGACCTTTGGCACGCTGAATGAGGACAAGAGCAACGCGATCATCTACCCGAC
>JBGTJJ010000044.1:0-30231 GCA_041745215.1 Rubrobacteraceae bacterium
GGAGCTACGAGTGCAGAGCGTCTCAGCCGATCCACTGGAGCAGAAACTTCGGGAACTCGAAGACACCGTCGCCGGGCACGGAAGCGCGCTGGTGGCCTTCTCGGGCGGCGTGGACTCCTCGCTCGCGCTCGCCGTCGCCGCCAGGGCATTGCCGGATGGCAGGGTCCTCGCCGTTACCTCCAACAACGAGACCTACCTGCCTTCGGAGTTGGACCTCGCCAAAGACCTTGCTGATTCTCTCGGAGTAGAGCACCTGGTCGTTAATACGCGGGAACTCGACGACCCAAACTACGCCTCGAACCCTACAAACCGCTGTTACTTCTGCAAGAGCACGCTCTACTCGGACCTGGACACAATGGCGCGGGAGCGTGGATACGGTTGCGTCGTGGACGGGGCCAACGCAGACGATGAGGGCGATTACCGTCCCGGCCGCAAGGCCGCAAAAGAGCTGGGCGTCGTCTCCCCCCTCTCGCTCGCCGGCGTCGGAAAAGAAGAGGTGCGGGAATTGGCGCATTATCTGAGGCTACCGAGTTGGGACAAGCCGGCTCTGGCCTGTCTTTCGAGTCGTTTCCCCTACGGACAGGAGATCACTCCGGAAAAACTCTCGCAGGTGGCGCAGGCCGAAGAATTTCTTCGAGAGCACGGCTTCCGGCAGGTGCGGGTAAGGCATCATGGTGAGATAGCCCGCCTGGAAGTCGGTCCGGGAGAGATGGACCGGGCGTTCGCCGAGCGGGAGGAGATCTCCGCCGAACTCAAAGACGCGGGATTTCTTTACGTGGCGCTCGACCTTGCCGGCTACAAATCCGGCAGCCTGAACGCCACGCTCGGTAAAAAGCCGGGCAAGCCCGGTAAAAAGACGCTCCGGGTGCTCTCCTAACGCATGGAGACGCTCAACAGTTTGGCGCTCTGGATCTCCCTGGCAGCGATGCTCGTGGGGCTTATCGGGGCCATCGTGCCCGGACTGCCGGGTGTGCCCCTGATCTTTCTCTCCGCCCTGGTCTACGCCTACCTGACAGGTTTCGAGTTCGTGGGAGGATGGCTGATCGCCCTGCTCGGCCTCTTCGCCGCGCTGGCGCTAGTGGCCGACTACGTAGCCACCTCTTACGGAGCCCGGCGCTTCGGGGCGAGTTGGGCCGGAACAATCGGCGGCGCAGTCGGCGGCATCGTCGGGACGCTCGCCGGCATTCTGTTTTTCGGCATCGGGGCGTTCTTTGGCCTGATACTCGGCACCATCGGCGGCGTATTCCTCGGTGAATACCTGAAACGCCAGCGGGATTCCTCCCGTCCGGACCCGGAACAAGGAGCCCCGGCTTCCGATCGTGGGGACTGGCAGCGCGCCTCTCGCGCGGCGGGCGGCGTCTTCGTCGGGTACATAGCCTCGGCCATAGCCCAGGGAATACTGGGCCTGGTTAGTGTGATCGTCTTTATTCTGGCATTGTTTTATTAAAGCCGGTCAGCTTCCTTGCTACTCTTCTTCGCCTCGTTCGTCACGCAGGAAGCTCTCTAGCTCCTGGGCCAGCTCGTCTCCCGAAGGTAGGTCTGCGGACTCGCCCTGCGAATGAACGTCGTAGCGTTCTTCGAGGGTGTGGACGTAAGAAGCCAGGTCTGAGTCCTGAGAGACGGCGGCCGTCACCTGTTCCTGGTAGTCGTCGGCGGTCTGTTCGAGCTGGGTCGTATCCACCTCTACTTCCAGCAATTCCGATAGGTTTTCGAGCAATGCGAGGGCGGCTGGGGCCGAAGGAACCGCCGGCAGGTAATGCGGCACGGAGGCCCAAAAGCTGACCGACGGGATGTTCGCGTCCGCGCAGAGTCGGTGCAGTACGCCGGTGATTCCGGTAGGCCCTTCGTAGCGGGAGGCCGAGAGTCCGAGCTTTTCGACGAGCGCCGGGTCCTGGGCGCTGGCTGAGACCGCGACAGGGCGCGAGTGCGGCACGTCGGCCAGCAACGCCCCCATCGTTATGACCATGGCAACGTCTAGCTCCCGCGCCAACTCTACCACCGAATCACAGAACGAGCGCCAGCGAAAATTCGGCTCAGGGCCGGAGAGCAAGACCGCGCCCTGACCGCCGGTCGTCTCCGAGATACGGGCTGCGGCGCTGAGTGCGTTCTCGGGCCATTCGATCACCCGCGTGACGCCGTCTACCAGCTTTACTTCGGGTCGCGTCGCCTGATAATCGAGGAACTCGTCAGCGTCGAAGCTTCCGAATTTTTGCGCCCCCCACGACTCCTCAAGGGTCGATATGGATACGCTCGCCGCTTCCGCAGCGTCGTTCCAACCCGAAAATCCAGCGATCAAAACCGGCCGTTCGAGATCCGGCCACCATTCTATTTTTATAAATTTATTATCCATATAGTTAGCTTAACACGCCCTACCAGAAGCGAGACTCAGGCGAACTCCCGTTCCATATCCAGGGCCTTTCTCAGACGCCAAAGGTACTCGCTCTCCGGAATCTCTACCGCCCCGAGCCGGGCCAGGTGATCGTTCTGTATCTGGCAGTCCAGCAGCGTAAACCCGCGCTTTTTTAGGTGCTCGACGAGATAGTAGAGGCATACTTTCGAGGCGTCGGGACGGAGGCTGAACATGGATTCTCCCATGAACGCGCCACCGAGCGTTACGCCGTAGAGGCCGCCGGCGAGCTCGTCTTCGAGGTACGCTTCCACGCTGTGGGCTTTTCCTTCTTCGTGGAGTCGGACGTAGGATTCGATGATCTCCGCGTTGATCCAGGTCCGCTCCCGGTCGGCGCAGGCCCGGATGACGCCCTCGAAATCCCGGTCGACGTAGACTTCGTAGGTCTCTTTCCGGATGACCCGTGCCAGGGATTTCGAGACGTGTAGGGAATCGAGCTCGAGGACGGATCGAGGGTCGGAGTGGTAGAACTCTATGCGCCCGTAGTCGTCGGCCATCGGGAAAGCCCCGTTCCGGTAGCATATCTCCAACACTTCTGGCGTCAGCTTCACAACGTCAATGTTAGAACGTCCTACAATAGAGTGCTATGAAAGATATCGAACGTCCGAGTCCAACCTCCGCCCGCGCAGTGCGAGCCTACCTAGCGAAGTCGGACAAACTATTGGAAATCCTGGAAGAAACAGTAGAGAGCCTGCCCGGCTGGACTCTTGAGAGTAACGACGGTACGAAGCTCCACGCCGTGCGGGAGAGCAGGATCTTCAAGTTCAAAGACGACGTAAATGTGGGCGTGTCGAACCTTGCTACCGGATGTGAAGCGGTCTTCGAAAGCGCGTCACGAGTAGGAAAAGGCGATATGGGACAAAACCCGAGGAACCTCCGGCGTTTGATCGAGGCTCTGGACCAGAGGCTGAACTAGCGGGGCATTTTTAAGCGAGACTTTCTCCTGTCCCGCGCCCGTCGTACTAGTGCAGCCACCACGCCGCCGGCGATCACCAGACCGAAGGCTACCAAAAGGATGTCCATGTACTGGGGCGCCCGTTCTCCGAGGTAAGAGTAGACGAAAGTAGCCGGGGTCATGCCGGCGACCGTAGCCAGTAGAAATTTAAAGAAGCTCATCCGGGTGAGCCCTGCGGCGTAAGAGATGGCGTCGAAGGAGACTACGGGGATCAGGCGGGCGATGAACACCGCGTAAGCTCCGTACCGTACGAACCATTTGTCCGCCGAACCGAGGCTCCGCTTACCAATCATGGCTTCGATAGGTGTCCGGCCGAGCGCGTGCGCGATGCCGAAGGAGATCGCCGCCGCCAGCGCGGCGCTCGTCAGACTCAGCATACCGCCCCAGAAAACTCCGAAGGCGAGGCCGTTGGCGAAGGCCAGAATAAAGGACGGCAGAAAAGCGAGCAACGCCTGCAAGACCATCAATCCCGCCGATACCACCGGAGCCCAGGCGCCGTAAGATAATATGTAGTCTCGAAGGGCACGGGCATCACCGCTGGCGAGCACCCGTACCGCTTGATTGGTTTCTTCTCGAACAGTTCCCACTAGCAGATACAAGAGCCCGAAGGCGACGAGCAATAATATGGTCAGTGCGGGCCGGAGCCACCTGGCTGCACGGGCGCGGGTCAGGAAGCTTGGCGCCGGGTTCTTCACGATCTGCGGGCGAAGATCAGGTGCGTACCCTGGTCCCGGATTTGCTCGACTTCCACCGCCTCGAACCCGGTTTCAAGTAGCCACTTCTCGTAGTCTTCCACCGTGTAGGTCCCGCCATGCGGAGTCAAGACCAGCATGTTTACCGCGAACCTGGCGGCGCCTTCGCTCTTATCCCGCACGAACTCTCTCAGCACGAGAAGACCGCCCGGCGCGAGCGAACGCCACATCCGGGAGAAAAGCTCTCTGTTCTCTTCGGGGCCATACATGTGCGAGGTGTTTCCGAAGTAGATCGCATCGAACGGACCCTCCGGCAGGCTCTCGTTCATATCTCCGGCCACCGTTGAGATACCCGCCTCAGATAGAACGGATTCCATCAGAGAGACCACCTTGGGCCTGTCGAAGACCGTGACCCTTGCCCCATCCCGGACAAAAGCCTCGGCGTTGGTCCCCGGACCGCCGCCAACGTCGAGGATGCTCGCGCCTTCCGGCAAACGGGCCATTACGGCCTCGGAGATCGGGGCCGCGCTGCCCCGCACGCTGTACCGCAGCGCCTTTATAAAAGCCGCCTCTCCGGCGAAGTCCGGCTCGACCCGATTCTCTACCGGAACACCGGTTTCGAGGACCTCAGAAAGCCGACTCCAGCTCCGCACCATATCCAGGCGGTTCAGCAACAAGCCGCCGACGTACTCCGGATTATCCGGGTCCAGTAGCAGCCCCCTTCTCGCCTCCGGTAGAACGAACCCGTCTTCATCCTCTTCGACGAACCCGTACTCGGATAGCGCTGAAAGGATCGTATACACGGCGCGAGGGTCCAACCCAAGATCATTCGCGACCGCTTCCGAACGCCGCCGGCTCACCGAGATAGCTTCCAGAAGCCCCTTGCGAATCGCCGTACCGAGCAGAATGATTTCCTGCCATCCTAGCTCGTCGTATTTGATCTCATTCGCCATACCGGGTGTATTGTACGACTCAAAACCCTCTACAGGATCGATTCCATGCTCCCCACGACTTCACCGTGAAGATCACGTACGATGTCGGGCTCAGGGTCGGGGAGGGTTACACCCCGGCGGCGGAGCATGGATAGGACGACCGGCTTCACTGCCCGGCCCGAGCCGTCGGAAATTTTTATCGCCATTCCCCATCCGTGGGCACTACCGCAGGCAATAACACCCTCCGCGCCGCTCTTGGCGAGTAGCGCCGTATCCTGCATGAGTTGGGTATCGAATCGTCCTGTTCCGGCCACCGTATACGGATTGGCGCGCATGGCCTCCCGCGCCCTTCGGCAGCCCTCCGCGAGCTTGTCGGAGAGATGTTCGCCGGTAGATAACCGGGCGAAGCCGGTTGCGAGGTTCTTGAGCGGCATGGCGAAAGCCGGGACGCCGCAGCCATCGCCACCGAGAAGCATCGCTTCAGGCTCCAGGGCGCAAACCTCCGACATCACGTTCAAAATTGTGCGCTGCAGCGAGTGATCCGGACTGTGGTAGTCGTCGAGGCTCCAGCCTTCGTAGGCGCAGAGGGCGAGCATACCGGCGTGTTTACCGGAGCAGTTGCCGTGGATTGGCTGCGGAACTTCACCGTCACGGGCGAGACTGGCGGCTGTCGGGGCGTGGAACGGCGGGTGCGCGCCGTTCCGGAGATATTTTTCCGAGAGACCGGCCTTCGATAGTACGGAGCGGACGAGCGCCAGGTGATGATCCTCGCCACTGTGCGAGGCGCAGACCACGGCGATCTCTTCGTCGCTGAGTCCGAAGGCGTCCGCTGCGCCCGAGAGGACCAGAGGCAGAGCCTGGAAAGGCTTAGCGGAGGAGCGGACATACGTGTAGCCTTCCGGGTCTCCGAATGCTTCCAGCACCTCTCCAGAGGTATCACAGAAGACCACTCGGCCTCGGTGGACGCTTTCGGTCATTGGCCCGCGCCGCAGTGCGGCGAGTGGTTCGTCGCCGGGCAAGCCCCGGACAACATCGTCCCGCAAGGCTACTCTCCGGCGAGCCGGATTATTTGCAGAGAAGTCAGGTCGTTTGCGACGCGCATCCGGGACATCGCGGCCGGGAAGTCACTTTTTTCATAATATTCCGTCGCCTCGCCGATCAAAGCCCGCAGAGTTTCGAGAGCCTCCTCTTCGTGGCCGCCGGGTGCTTTGCCTTTCAGGCTCGCTCGGGCCATGCCGATGATCGCCGGGGCGCGCGGGCTCGCCTGCCACATCGAGAGGATCGCCATGTTCAGGTAGCTCTGTATCCGCAGCAGATGCCCGATCCGCAACGCCGTGGACGCCTGTTCTTTGTTCGCGCCGCTCACGGGAACCACCGCCGGATGTTTCCGGAGAGCACACCTTTCAGCGCCTCATCCGTAACGCCCGCGGCCTCCGCCGCTGCGAGTGCGGCATGGAGAGTCGAGGGTAGGTCGCCGTACGGGATATCCGAGCCGTAAGCGATTCGGGATGGGTCCAGAGTACTGAAGAGCACGTAGAGGTCTTTCAGCTGCACCACGGAGGTCTCGAATAGCACGTTCGGATGGTCCTCGAACGCGCGGGCCGCTTCCAGCACCTCGATCATTGCGGAGTGGCCCAGGATCAGTCGCAACTCCGGATGCTTCTCTACCGTCGGAAGCAGTGGCTCCACTATCCGCTGCATCCCGAAACCGGCGTGGATCAGGACAGGAATGTCAGCTTCCGCCGCCATGCCGAGCAGTCGCGCCGCCCGAGGTTCGTCCAACTCGAACTTCTGCGACACCGGATGCAGCTTCAAGCCTTTGAAGCCCATTCCGAGGCAACGGTCGAACTCCTTCTCGTAATCCCGGTGCGGATTTAGCCGGAAGAAGGGCACGAAGAGGTCCGGGTGCTGTTCGTAAGCCTCCCAGAGCACGTCGTTCGGCCCGGAGAAGTCGTCGCGGGCGTTAGGGTCGTTCAGGGGAAAGACGATGCTCTTCGAGACGCCGGCGGCCTCCATCCGGACGCGCATCCCCTCAGCCGTCATCGCCCGGCCGTCCACGTCGGCCCCGATGTGGGCGTGGGCGTCGAAAACCTCCGTGCCATCCGGTATCTTGGCCCGCACCCACTCCCAGATGCCGGCCATCGCCCCGCTCGTCAGCGACTCCAGGTCGTTCTTGTTCTCCGCTTCCGTATCCAATTTCACCTGCTTGCTAATCGGGATTTCGCAACGATAATCATGCAATGTTAGCAGGGAGGATGTGGAGTTGCTAAATGAGGCTCTTTAGATCCAGTTCACGCCTTCAGTAGAGCACTCTTCCGGTAAGCCGAGACCGGAAGCGTATAGCGTTTCGTCGAAGTTGGCCCAGATGATGGTCACATGTATCTTCGCGTCTTCCTCGCACATAGTATCCTTGGCGTATCCGAAAGGCACTCGGGACGGTCCAGGTCACGAAACAGGACCTCTATTCGATGTTCAGCTTCGGAGGTGTCAAGCTGGACATCCTCTATCTATATCCGGGTCCTCCCGCATTCGATGCGATCATCCCGACGCTTCGGGTTTAGCAACGTTTTTCGGAGGTCATGTAGAACCGTTTGCTCGTACTCGGCGCGCTCGTCCTCACGCGGAGCCATCAGTGCCCTGCTGTAGGGTTAGCATGGAGACGCGGGAGCCGTCCACTGATTTTACCGTCAGGGTGATCCGGTCAGCCTCTACGGTATCGCCGGCCTCGGGGGGGCGGCCCAACGCTCCCAGGACGTAGCCGCCGATGGTCTCGAAGTCTTCGTGGTGGAGTTCGAGGCCGAAGCGTTCGTTGACGTCGTCTATCGGAATACGGCCGTCTATGGCGTAGACTCCTTCACCGAGCTGTTCGATAGTAGCCTCGTCCCGGTCGAACTCATCTTGTATCTCCCCGACCAGTTCTTCCAGGACGTCTTCTATGGTAACGAGCCCCTCCACGCTGCCCCACTCGTCTATGACTATCGCCATCTGGAGCTTGCGGCTCTGGAACTCCTTGAGGAGCTGCTCTATGGGCTTGTTTTCGGGGACTACGAGGCATTCCCGGACCAGAGGCCGGATGTCGAACTCCGCCGGTTGTTCGCCCGCCGCCCGAAAGAGGTCCTTGACGTGGACCGAGCCGAGTACGTGATCCAGGTCTTCCTCATAGACCGGGTAGCGTGTGAAACGTCCGAACGCGGCGGCCTCGGCCAGCTCTTCCAAAGGTGTGTCTAGTGAAAGGGCCTCGATGTCCGGTCTTGGGACCATGATCTCACGGGCCACGGTGTCACCGAAGTCGAAGACATTGTTCAGGTAGTCACGCTCTTCGGGATCCAGCTCCCCGGAGGCCGCGGAAGAGGTGATCATAAGCCGCAACTCTTCCTCGGAATGGGCATCCAGTTCCTCGCCGAGCCGGATGCCCCAGGGCCGCAACACGAAGTTGGTCGAGGCGTTTACGATCCAGACTACGGGCCGCAGCGCAAGCATCGAAAGCTTTAAGGGGCGGAAGATCCTGAGCGAAACTTTTTCAGCCCTTTGGATAGAGAAATATTTCGGGGCCTGCTCCCCAAATACAAGGTGCGCGTAGGTGATTACCGCAAACCCCAGGATGACGGCTATGATCTCGATGGCCCGTTCGCCCGTCACGCCGACTGCTTCGAGGCCCGGCCGGATCAAAGCCGCCACCACCGGCTCCCCGACCCACCCGAGCGCGAGGGACGCCATTGTTATCCCAACCTGGCACACCGATAGGTAGGCGTCCATGTCCCGCAGCGCGTCCCGCACCCCCGGCGCGCGGGAATCTCCCTCTTCTTCGAGTTGTTGAATGCGAGTGTCCCGCACCCGCACCAACGCGAACTCGGCCGCCACGAAAAAGCCGTTCAAGGCTATCAGAGCCAGCGCCGCGAGGATGCCGAGTGAAGTAAAGAGAGGCTCCGGCATGGCCTACAGCGTTACAGTCCCGGATAATCGAGTCGTGCCTGGGATGTAGGGTACGGAAGTTTCGCTCATCTCGTTACGAGCAGGATTATACAGCAGCGCATCCTCGAACACAGCGTAACGAGACAATAAAAAAGGCCCGGAACTGTGTCCGGGCCTTCCGTGCTTCGATTTGGACCTTTTCAGGCGAGACCCTCGGCCTCGTACTCCCGGAGAAAGCCCTCGAACAGCCGACGGTGACCCTGCTCGTCGCGCAGGATGGCGATTACCATGTCCTGCGTGACGTGGTCCGCGTCCTCGGTGGCTTCGATGACCTTCTGGTAGTGCTCGATAGCACCCGTCTCAGCCTCTATGACGCCCTTGACGACGTGAACCACGTCCACCTGCTCCTCGGGCGGCTGCAGCGCTGACTGGCTGGCCTTGAAGTCCATGGAACCCGGCACAACGCCGTAGAGTTCTTTGATCCGGGCGGCGAACTGCTGCGCGTGTCCCAGTTCTTCCTGCACATCCTCTTCCAACGACTCCTTGATCTCCTGCGCCCTGACGCCATCAGGGTTCGTGGAGTTTGTGACGTAGCTCATCACCGTTTCGAGTTCCATGAAGTAAGCCTGCTTTAGAAGCTCGACGATCTCCTCGCGTTTCCCGGTCATCTCTTCGGAGAGAATACCTTCGCCTCTGCGTTCGGTCTGCATTTCTTGGCCTCCTGAGGTCTTGCTAGCGTCTACACAAGGAATCTACCATCGTGCCCCGACTTCTAAACGTGAAATTGGAGACAATGCCCCCTCTATATAAAAGATTTCACGCCCCGGCAGCCTCCTTTTCCTCCCGGAACCGCTTCGGCTTGTAGCGCTCGATCCAAGCCCGGTACTCCTCGACCTCGCGCCTGTTCCGTTCCTTATCTCAGCCGAGATGTTTGGCGGCGTTGCTTGCGGGCGACGAACAAGATCACGTCAAAAGAATATTCTCCTGCGCCCGGTGGCGCCTGAGAACTCGCGGTCTGCCCCTCCTAATGTAGCTTCGACTCGGTCCTGGCCTCCATGGCCGACTCGATACATTCTTCGGCGCCGTCTCCCGCCGATGCCGCCACACCGGCCGAGAACGCCCCCTCGACGAACGGCGCGTCTACGAGCCAGACTTTTCCCCTATCTTCAGTAGACAGCATCTCAAGGACCGTCTCGGCGGAGAGGACCGCGCTACCGAGGTCCATGAACACCAGCACCTCGTCGGATTCCGCATTCTCTATAGCGGCCTGTATACGTTCCGGGTCAGTGCCGAATCCACCGTCCGAGTCGCCCCCGACAGGAAGAACCTCTACCTCACCCGCCATCTGCCGCACGATGTCGGCGGTCCCCTCGGCCGCCTGCGGGCTGTGTGAGATGAGGACCAGGGCGACCGTCACTCCGAGCCCTCCAGGACACGGGCCGCCGCGTCGAGCAGCAGGTACGTCGAGGTGGCGCCGGGATCTCGATGGCCGACGGCCCGCTCGCCCAGGTAGCTCGCCCGTCCTTTCCGGGCCACGAGGTCCACGGTATCCTCCACCCCCTGTTTCGCCGCATCCGCCGCCGCCCGGAAGACCTCCGCCACGCTACCGGCCGAGGCGGCTGATTTCGCCGCCTCGGCCGCCGGTTCCAAAGCGTCTACTATGGTCTTGTCACCAAGCTCCGCCTTGCCGCGCTGCTTTATGCCACCGAGCGCGGCTTTGATCGCCTCCGCAGCATCCTCGGAGGTGACATCTTCCTTGTCGCCCAGAGCCGTCGAGGCGCGCAGGAAAGCCGTGCCGTAGAGAGGTCCGGCGGCCCCGCCGACTTTGCTTATGAGGGCCATAGAAACGGCTTTGAGCACATCGGCGGGAGTTGTGGCGTCAGCGTCCTCCAATTTTTCGAGGACCGCCTGGAATCCCCGGTTCATGTTGTTGCCGTGGTCGCCGTCCCCGATATCCGAGTCGAGCTTCGTAAGGTACTTCTTGTTTTCGTCCATCGCCGCGGCCATCGCATGGATCACCGAAACGGTCTTCTCGGTGGAACTCAAAGACCGACCTCCTGTCTATAAGACCGGCTGAACTCTAGCCCGAGACAAAACCTTCCAGGTCCCAGAACAAGAGCAGGCCTTTTCCTATCGGGTCCGTGGCGACGCCGATGAGCCTCTGGCTTTTCCTGGAGCCTTCATTGAGAAGTTCCTGAAGCTTCACTGAAGTTTCCGTTCCCTCTTCAGCGGAAAGCTCCACGTACTGTACAGAATAGCGATCCGGGGCCGGCATCTGTTCGCCCATGTATCCTCCTGTTTACCCTGAGCCTACAACGTCTCTAACTGTAGTACTTACCCCGTCATGAGGTAATCGAGTCACCGAAAGTCGAGGGCCGGGCAATTTGTTCCTGCCCGGCCCCGAATTCCTAGAAACCCAGTATGGCGTACAAAACCGAGCCGATAACACCACCGACGAGTGGCGCAACGACCGGAATCCAGGAGTAGGACCAGTCCGAGCCACCCTTTCCGGGGATCGGCAGTACAGCGTGCGCGATGCGGGGCCCGAGGTCGCGGGCCGGGTTTATGGCGTAGCCCGTTGGCCCACCGAGGGAAAGACCGATCGCGAGGACCAGCAAACCTACGAGAAGCGGCGCGATACCGGTAGAGAAAACCACCGACAAATCTACCTGACCGGAGCTTCCGAACTCAGCGGCGTTGCCACCTATGGCGAGCACTCCGAAGAGCAGCATGGCGGTCCCGATCACCTCGGTCGTGAAGTTTGCCACGGGATTGCGGATCTCCGGCGCCGTACAGAACACACCCAGCTTTAGCGCCTCATTGTCCGTCGCGGCCCAGTGGTTGCTGTATGTCAGGAAGACGAGTACGGCCCCGGTGAACGCGCCCAGCATCTGGGCGATTATGTAGGGGATTACATCCACCAGCGGGAAATTTCCGGTTGAAGCCAGCCCTACGGTAACGGCAGGGTTGATGTGCGCGCCGCTGATACGACCCACTGAGTAGACGGCGATTGCGACGGCCATCCCCCACCCGAGAGTTATTACGACCCAGCCCGCGTTCTCAGCTTTGGATTGCCGCAGCAAAACCGCAGCCACCACTCCGTCTCCGAGCAACACGAGGATCATGGTGCCGATAAACTCGGCAATGTAAGATTGCACTCGATACCCCTTTCTAGAACGGTCGGCCGGCGGCCACGTTGCACGGCGCTTCCATGTAGCCCTTCATTTCGTCATCAAGCTTGAGGAGCGTGATGCTGAAGCCGGCCATCTCCAACGAAGTCATATAGTCCCCTATGTAGGGCATCCTATAGACTTGGATCCCCTCACTTTCGAGGACGTCTCGCACGCTGGCGTAGGCGACATAGAGCTCCATCAATGGCGTGCCGCCCATGCCGTTGACCATGACAGCCACTTCGGAGCCGGAGTAGTCCACCGTGTCGCCCAGGATCTTCTCCAGCATGTCGCCGACGATCTGGCTGGCGGGCTCTATCTCCTTGCGCTCGGAGCCGCGCTCACCGTGGATACCGATGCCGAGCTCCATCTCGTTCTCTCCGATATCGAAGATGGGCTCCCCGCTCTCGGGCGGTATGCAGCTCGTGAGAGCCATGCCCATCGAGCGCATGTTGCCATTTACCCTCTCGGCCAGGTCTTTGATGCTCGCGAGGTCTTTCCCGTCGTCGGCTGCGGCCCCACAGATCTTATGCACAAAGATAGTCCCAGCCACGCCGCGTCGCCCGGAGGTGTGCTCTGAGTCTTCCACGGATACGTCCTCGTTGGTAACTACGTAAGCGGTTTCTATACCCTCGGCCTCGGCCAACTCTCCGGCCATCTCGAAGTTCATCACGTCGCCGGTGTAGTTTTTTATGACGTAGAAGACGCCGGCCCCGCCGTTCACGGCTTTGGTCGCTTCCAGCATCTGGTCGGGGACCGGGCTGGTGAATACCGGACCGGCGCACGCGGCGTCTAGCATGCCAGCGCCGACGTAGCCGCCGTGGGTCGGCTCGTGGCCGGAGCCGCCGCCGGAGACGAGGGCTACCTTGCCCTCGACCGGGGCGTCGGCCCGGACCACGACGTTGTGTTCGGGGATTAAACGTAGAAGATCCCCGTGCGCCAACTCCACTCCGCGCAGCATGTCCTCAACCGCCCGCTCGGGGGCGTTGAGTATTTTTTTCATCGCATTCCTTTCATCGTCAACGATTTCCGGCGGCCTATGCTAGCGGCGAATCGACGACGTCCTTGGCCCATCCCTTCGCACACTCCAGGGCTTCTTTCCACCGGGCGTAGAGCCGCTCCCGCTCTTCTTCTCCCATCTGGGGCTCGTACCGGCGCCGCAGACGCCATTTGCTCTTGAGTTCATCCTTGCTCGACCAAAAATCGACCGCCAGACCCGCAAGATAAGCAGCCCCCAGGGCGGTGGTCTCCAGGGTCTCTGGAACCTCGACCGGCACGCCGAGTATGTCGGATTGGAACTGCATCATCCACCGGTTTGCCGCCGCCCCTCCGTCGGCCCGGAAGGTTGGGATGTCTACTCCAGCGTCTGCTTCCATCGCCTCTACCGCGTCTCTTGTCTGGTAGCACATGCTCTCTAGCGTGGCCCGCGCTATGTGTGCCTTGGTGGTGCCTCGGGTGAGCCCTACTATAGTGCCTCTTGCATACGGGTCCCAGTGCGGCGCGCCCAGTCCCACGAGTGCCGGGACGAAGTACACGTCGTCGTTCGAGTCTACGCTCTTTGCTAGCTCTTCGGTCTCCGAGGCGTCCTGTATGATGCCAAGTCCGTCTCGCAGCCACTGCACGGCGGCTCCGGTGATGAAGATGGCGCCTTCTAGGGCGTATTCGACCGGCTCGTCCCCGATGCCCCAGGAGATGGTGGTGAGTAGGTCGTTCTTGCTCTTTATCGGCTCGGGACCGGTGTTCATCAGGGCGAAAGAACCGGTGCCGTAGGTGTTCTTGGTAAGGCCTTTATCGAAGGCTATCTCCCCGAAGAGGGCGGCCTGCTGGTCTCCTGCTACTCCGGCTACCGGGATCTCAGCCCCGAAGACCTCGGAGTCGGTATTCCCATAGACGTAGGATGAGGGTTTGACCTCCGGGAGTATCTCCCTGGGAACGCCGCCTAGCATCTCTAATAGCTCGTCATCCCATTTGAGGTCGAAGATGTTGTACATGAGGGTACGCGAGGCGTTGGTGTAGTCGGTAACGTGTTCGCGGCCTCCGGTGAGCTTGTAGATCAGCCAGGTGTCCATGGTCCCTAGCGCGATCTCACCGTTCTGAGCCCGCTCCTTAAGGCCATCGACGTTTTCGAGGAGCCAGTTTACCTTCGAGCCGGAGAAGTAAGCGTCTATTGTGAGTCCGCACTTGTCCCGGACCATGTCCGCGTAGCCCTGCTCGCTGAGCTTGTCGCAGAACGCCGCGCCACGCCGATCCTGCCAGACTATGGCGTTATGTACCGGCTCGCCGGTCTCACGGTCCCACATGACTACCGTCTCGCGCTGGTTGGTGATACCGATGGCGGCGATGTTATCCGGGTATGTCCCCGCGTCCTGGAGCGCCGCGCGCATCACCTTCAAGGTAACGTCCCAGATCTCGTTAGCGTCGTGCTCGACCCATCCCGGTTTCGGGTAGTGCTGGGTGAACTCTTCCTGCGCCTCACCCACGGTGGCGCTATCATGATTGAAGACTATAGCCCGACTCGACGTAGTCCCCTGATCTATCGCCAGTACAAATTCCCCTGCCATACCTTCTCCTCCTTTTTAAAGCGGTCTGCTTCCCGAACGAACGCGCACGTCTACATCGGCCTCGACCTCCGGTCTCGAGTGTCTCTCATGCACTAACTTTCCCCTTGCACACGGCTTTTGCCCAGAGACAGTTTGACATAAAACTATCTAGCCGTATATATACTCTATGAAGGGTAACCAAGGTAAAAACCCGCGTCAAGAAGACGCGCGAGACTCGCCTAAACCGCATGGTAGAGGCGCAAGAGCCAAAGTTTTGTTTATTGCTCATATAACTTTCGCGTGATACTTTGTCCCCTGTGGGTGTGAGCATTCAGGGACTGCGAGTCTTTCTCAGCATTCTGGATCACGGTTCGCTTTCGGCGGCCGGCCGGGAGCTTGGCGTGACCCAACCCGCCGTCTCGAACCACCTGCACGTGCTGGAGGAAAAGTTTGGGGTGACCCTGTTGTCTCGCGACCGGGGTTTACGGGCGACTCCGGCCGGAGAGTGCCTGGCCGATCACGCCCGGCGGGTGCTGGAGGAAATCTCGGCGATGGAGGAAGAGATGTCCCGTCATTCGGCCCCGTGCGGACGGCTTTTGGTCGGCGCGTCTTCGACGCCGGGTGAGATCCTTCTGCCCAGCCTGGCCGTACGGTTCTCGGCAGAGTACCCGGACGTCGCCCTCGACGTCCACATCGCCGATACCGAAGAGACATTGCAAGCCCTGATGGAGCGTAAGTTCGAGGTAGCCGTCGTAGGCCGCGAGGTAGACGAACCCGGCGTGGAAGCTACGGTAATCGAGCAGGACGAATTGGTCCCGGTTGTCGCCGCGTCAGAGGAAACATTCGCGAACGAAGTCGAGCCGGCGGACCTGGCGGATCGCCCTTTTATCATGAGGGAAAGAGGCTCGGCTACCAGAAAGGTCGTCGAAACCCGATTGACGACGGCCGGAATCAAACCCCGGATAGCCATGGAGTTGGGGTCGAACGCGGCGGTAGCCGGCGCAGTGGCGGCGGGCAATGGGATAGGAGTTCTGCCCGCACGGTCGCTGGTCGCACAGAGTCGGGTCAGGCGAATTCAGGTCCGCAGTGTAAACTTCTCGCGGCCTTTCGTAATGTTAGTGGAAAGTGGCCGACCGCTCTCACCGGCGGCCGAAGCTTTTATGGCCCTGTGCCTCAGAAAGGAAGATTGATGATTCGCAAGCTATTTGCAGTGGTCTCTATTTCGCTGCTCGCCTTTATCGTGGCCGGATGTGGAGGCTCCGCCGCCGAGGACACCCTCCGCGTCGGCCTTATTCCGAACCAGAACCCGGAAGAGGTAGAGGCCCAGTACCAGCCGCTCGAAGACTACCTCGCCGATGAGATCGGACGCGAGGTAGAAGTCTCCGTGCCGGCCACCTACAACGCCGTAGTAGAGGCGCTGGTATCCGGCGAGTTGGACATGGCCTACTTCGGCGGCCTGACCTACGTTCAGGCGCGCCAGAGAGCCGACGTTACCCCGCTCGTCACGGAGGTCAACCCACGCACCGGGACGACCAAGTACCACTCGCTCATCATCACGCCGACCGATAGCGACATCACCGAAGTGGAAGACATCGAAGGCCGTGACTTCGCCTTCGGGAGCGTCTCTTCCACGTCCGGGTCGCTGTATCCTTCGATCATGCTGAAGAAAGCCGGGATCGACTACCGGACGGACCTCGGCGAGTTTACCTACACCGGCGGCCACGACACGACGGCCCAGGCGGTCGCCAACGGCAACGTAGACGCCGGTGGTCTCGAAGACCGTATCTTCTACGACCTGCGGGAAGAGGGCACTATAGACGAGAACGCCGTCAGGATCGTGGCGGAGTCCGAGCCGATCGAGGGTTATCCGTGGGTGGTGCGCGACTCCCTTTCAGGTGAGGACAGGCAAGCCCTACTGGACGCCTACCTCAACATGGAGGACCCCGAGTTGCTCGACCTCATGCGCGCCGAGAGCTACGAGCAGGTCACCGCTGACGACTACGACTACACAGAGAAACAGGCCCGGGCGCTCGACCTGATCGCCGAGCCCGAAGAGTAGCGTGGAGGTCTCCCTGGAGAAAATTTCCGTTACCTTCGGTAAAGAGCAGGCGATAAGGGACGTCTCCCTCCGTTCGGAGCCGGGGGAGATGGTGGCGGTCATCGGTGCATCCGGGGCGGGCAAGTCTACCCTCTTCCGGGCGCTAACCCGGAGCGTGCCGCTCTCCTCAGGCTCCGTCGAGATCGGGGGGCGGAATCTCTACGAGCTGCCGAAAAGAGAGCTAAAAGGCGTCCGCCGCAATATCGGGACCATCTATCAAGCCTACAACCTGGTTCCGCAGCTACCGGCGGGCGTAAACGTAGCGCTGGGTGAGATCGGGGGCATGGGCCGGATGGACGCCCTGCGCACATTCCTCACCGGCCCCGGCGCGAACCTTACCCACCGAGTTCGGGCCGCCCTGGAGCAGGTCGGGCTCGGCGAGTACGCGGCGGTGCGGACGACGAACCTCTCCGGCGGGCAGCAGCAGCGGGTGGCAGTTGCCCGACTCCTGGTCCAGCGGCCTTCGGTAGTGCTGGCCGACGAGCCGTTCGCCGCCGTGGACCCCGTTACCACGGAGAAAGTTCTGGAAACCCTGACCTCATTGAACGGAGCCGGAGCGACGCTTTTGGTCAACCTGCACGACGTGGAGATCGCGCGCCGCTTCCCGCGCATCGTCGCCCTCAAAGATGGGCGCGTCGCATACGATGGTTCATCCGAGGCGCTTACGGAAGAGAAACTGGCGGAGATATACCGTGGAGACCCGCAAGGCGCGGAAGACAAGCCCGAGCCGTCTCCGTACCCGGACCCGGCACGAATAACGGAAGGAAGAGATGGCGTCGCCGCACACTGAGCAGAGGACCACCATCGGGGGCGCCCTGCCCCGCTATAACTGGAAGATGAGTCTGACGATCCTGGTCGTACTCGGCCTCACCGGCTGGAGCGTCTGGGGTACGGAGTTCGACCTGATCGAACTGCTAACCGGCGCCGCGCCCGCCGAACGTTTCGTCTCCGAGATGTTCCCGCCAGACCTCTCTCTCGCCACGCTCCAGACGACCGGCGCCGGCATCCTCGAAACCTTCCAGATGTCTTTTCTCGGGGCCTTCATCGGCGCCCTCGTAGCCCTGCCACTCGCCGCCATCGGCACGGAAGCAGCACCGACTGTCGGCGCCTCGACGGGCGAGCGTCTGCTGCGCGCGATCCCCTACCACGTGGCCCGTTTCATCCTCAACGTGTTCCGCTCCGTTCCCGACATCTTGTGGGCCCTGATCTTCGTCGTAGCCCTGGGCCTCGGCCCGTTCCCCGGAACCCTGGCCCTGGCCGTACACTCGGCGGGCGTCCTCGGCAAGCTCTACAGCGAGACTCTAGAGGCGGTCCCGAGCCGTCCCGTCGAGGCGTTGCGGGCGACCGGCGCGGACGGGCTCGGGGCTTTTCTCTTCGGTCGGCTGCCGCAAGCCGCGAGCCCCTTCGCCTCGCTATCGCTCTACCAGTGGGAGTGCAACATCCGCTCGGCGACCATCCTGGGATTCGTGGGAGCCGGGGGTATCGGGCAGCAGATCCTCATCTCCATGAACCTCTTCGACTACCCTAAAGTCGCCACCCTCGTCGGCGCGACGATAATAGTGGTCCTCCTGGTAGACCGCTTCTCCGCAGCAGTGCGCCGCCGGCTCGTCTACTAGCCGATTCACGCCGCTACAGCTTGCCGGCTCGGTACGCGGGTTGATCTTCTCTTGCCGATAACTCGTATAACCCTTCAAAACTAACGGAGGAGCATTTTGATAGATGGCAAGGCACTTTCGGTCCGTCTTGTGGCATTGGCCCTCTTTTCCATTGCTCTAATCCTGCTGGCCGGTTGCGGCGGAGGACAAAGTTCACAGGACACGGGCGAAGAAGATTCAGGGCAGTCGACGGCCGGGAGCGAGACGACCGACGCCGGGCAGTCCGGCCAGAAGTATCCTGACGTTGTGGAGGCGGAACTGGAACAATCAGAGGGCGAGACGTGGTCGCTCTCGGTCACTATCTCTTCGCCCTATGATTCGCCGGAACGCTACGCCGACGGTTGGCGGGTACTTTCTCCCGACGGTACGATTCTTGGTAAGCGCGAGCTTACACATCCCCACGGCGGGCAGTCATTCACCCGGAGTCAGAGTGGGCTAGAGATCCCGCAAGACATCCAGGAGATAACTATCGAAGGACGAGACCTAAAGAATGGTTACGGCGGTAACACCGTTACCGTTCCCGTAGAAAGGTAGTTAGAGTCCGCCTGATCTATCCGGCCAGCGCAGCGCTAGCTAAATCCGAGTGGGTTTCGAGGCCTGCGTGTCCGGGTATGATTTTTGTAGCAAAAACAACAAGTTTCCGTAGGCGCGAGAGGAGACCAAGATGACGAATGGGAAGAACATTCACCCCTTAGAGGATCTGTACCTACTCCCTTACAAGATAGATGCGAGAAGCGCCCGGCTACTATTTTTGATCTTGCTTGCCGTGCTGGCAGCAACGGGTTGCGGCGGGGATGACGGAGGTGGTGGAGGCGGAGGATATTAGGTCGCTTCGTAGGCGTGGCGCGTCCGATTACGAAGTGGGCTACGGTTACGCTCGTTTCTCGTGGCGCGGGCGAACTTCGTACAAGACCCCGCGCTCGACCGGGTATATGTCGTACCCGGCCTCTCTAATATTACCGACGGCTGTGGCGCCGGGCCGTACGAAGTAAGTCGGTCCTTTACTGACTGCCATATCCGCAATGCGCGCAACGTCACTCGTGGTTACCGTCTTGATCCCGAGGTCCAGGCGGCGGCCCTCAACCAACTGCATGTAGCGTAGCGTCGCTGTCTCTCGATGTCCCAGAACAGTGGCCCCCGAAGCCGTGTTGCGGGCTACGGACTCCAGCACGCGGCGGGCTTCGTAGTTATCGCTCCGGTCGATCTCCGCACGGGTGTCGAGCGCCCCGAGGACTAGGATAACCGAGACTGCAAGCAGTATTGCAGCTGGGCCGAAGCCGCCCAGTATAGAGCGCGCTCTGGCTATCGTCCGTAGCCATTTGACGAGAGAGCCGAGCCCGACAGCCAGAAGGAGGGCGAGTACAAGGTACGTCGGTACGAAGTACGGGGCTATGTCGCTTATACCGTACCCCAGGGCGAAAATCAGGTATCCGGCCATCAACGCGCCGAGCAACGCGGCCAGCGGTAGGTCCCTACGTAAGAGTACGCCAGCGCCGAGTACGACTACAACCAGCAAGGCCGACGGGAACTGACGAACTAGCTCGCCAAAGTAAAACTCGAACCTCTCCGGTAGACGATCCAGGCCGAAGGCGAACATCTGACCCTTGAAATGCCCCCCGCTCAGGATGAACCAGAACCCCTGCAGATCCGAGGGGTCGGCGTAATTGGCCGGTGGGTCCATCGAAGCCCGGATCGGGAGATAGAGGTAGGGCGAAAGCCCCAATACGAACATCCCGAAACCCTTTGCCGTAAACCCCAAACTCTTTAACTTCATACGGTCCACCAGCAGCACGAACAACATCCCGGCCGGAATAAGTAAGCCGCTCGTCATGTGGTTCGTCATAGAGAAGCCCACCAGGAATGCCGCGGCCAGAAGATATCCGTCACGCCTCGTATCTCGCCAGACCAACAAGGCGTATACGGTTAGCGTAACGAGCAGCACGTTGAGCGTATAGACTTCGGCCTTTATCGCCTGATCCCAGAACGTGAGGCCGGTTGCGAAGACCAACGCGGCGAGGCTGGCGGCTCCATGAGTAAAAACGTCCTTCTCGCCGGGCACTGTACGTAGGGCCGTCAGGTAGATCGCCGCTGCGGCCAGCGCCCCATAGAACGCGGATGACAGGTTCACGCGATAAGCGACGTCACCGAAAGGCAGGTAAGTAAACAGTTTGCCGAGCATAATGTACGTGGGGTAGCCGGTCGGGTAGCCAATCCCGAGCACGTAAGCCCTCGTCTGCAGTGTCGCCGAATCAAACGTAAGAACAGTAGGCGCGACGGTGTTCAGGTACAGGGAAATCGAGATCAGGAATATCGCTGAGGCCACTAAAGCCGTCGGCTTGTTCAAAGACTTCTTCACTCCGTCCCACCGACACCCGGCGCATCCGGTAGCCGCCGTCTCTCAAGCGCCAAGTCGAGTTGGACAACCGGATACGGGATGCCGGGCAAATCCATGACTAACCCTTCGACTGTGAGGCCGTTATAGGCGGATGCTCCTTTTCGATGCTCGATCAATTTCATGTATTTCATGTCCAAAACCGTAATGGAATGAGGTAACAGTGTACGCGACAGACACAGACCCGGATCAGGCATCACGCTACCTGCCGCCACCCACATAAATTCTCCGTTCCTTTTAGTGTAGTCTCCGTTTATGAAGTCTGGGAAACAAGAGCCGTGAGCGGTAGATCGCCCGCGCCGGACAAGTCTTTGGTCAAGGCACGTCAGCGGAGAGCCTGGGCCTCGGGCGACTACGCCGTGTTCGGTACGGCGCTCACCATCATCAGTGAGTTGCTCTGCGAGGCTGCGGACCTGCGACCCGGCGAGCGAGTCCTAGACGTGGCGACCGGCAGCGGCAACGCGGCTCTAGCCGCCGCGCGTCGCTACTGCGTCGTGACCGGCGCGGATTACGTTCCCGCCCTGCTGGAGAAAGGACGCGAGCGGGCCGCCGTGGAGGGTCTCCCGGTGGACTTCCGGGAAGGCGATGCGGAGGAGTTGCCATTCCCGGATTCCTCGTTCGACGTGGTGCTATCCAGCGTCGGCGCGATGTTCGCCCCGGATCAGGAGAAAGTGGCTTCTGAGTTGGCAAGAGTTTGCCGGGCGGGAGGCAGGATCTGCATGGCGAACTGGAGTCCTGGTAGCTTCGCCGGCGAGTTGGGCTCACTGTTCGGACGCTACTCACCCAAGGTACCCGGACTGTTGCCACCAACGCTCTGGGGCAGTGAAGAGCGCCTTCAAGAACTTCTCGGTGTGGAAGCCGAAAGCATAATGACGACCCCTCGTACGTTCACGTTCCGCTATCCATCAGTAGGTCACTATCTGGAGATCCTGCGTGAATACCTGGGGCCGACCCGCGAGACGTTTCGAGCCCTCGGACAGGAGGATCAAGAGCACCTGGCGCGAGACGTGGAGAAGCTAGTCGAGAGCTTCAACCGCTCGGGGGATGAGACGATGATCGTACCGAGCGAATATCTGGAGGTTGTCGCGCATCTCCGCTGACTCGGGAAGTGTGATCCAAAAGCGCTCCGGGAAAGTAAGAAATACAAAACGTATGCCGTCCACCGTATAAAGAGTCAATCAGAAGCTATTACAGAACAGGGAGGGTGAAATGTCCGTAGCAGTAGGCATCGGCCTTACAAACGAGTGTAACCTGGCCTGTCCGCATTGCTACAGGCCGACGATGACGAAGCAACGTCTCACGCTGCCCGAAGTTGAGACGATCCTGGACAACCTTGACGTGGGCTCCGTGAACCTCGGGGTCGGCGAAAACGGGGTGCATCCCGAATACCGGGGGATGCTGGAGCTGTTTAGGGAGCGGGAGGTGAAGACGGCGATCACCTCCAACGGCTACAGCCTGGACATGCTGACCGACGAGGAGATGGCCGGGTTCCACTCCGTCGAACTCTCCTTCGACTTCCCCACAAAAGAAGAGATGGATGAGTTCCGGGGCGAAGGCGCCTGGGAGATGGCGCTGGACTCTCTGGAGCGATGCCAGAAACTGGGCATCCCAACCTCCGTGGCGGCGGTGATGATGAGCACCAACTACGAGCGGATGGGCGAGGTAGCGCGTTTCGCGTTCGGGCTCGGCTGCGACCTGCGGGTCAACGTCTACCAACCCGTCACCGGCGAGGAGTTCACGCTCTCCTACGAGCAGTTTTGGCAGGGCTTCGCCTACCTCTTCTCCGCCGGTCCTGTGGTCGTGTGCAGCGAGCCTTTGGTAAACGCTATCATGGGCCTCGAAACTACCCGCGGAAACCCCTGCGGAAACCGTAGCATCCGGGCGTTGCCGGCCGGCACGATCACTCCGTGCCCTTACTGGCCCACCGCGGCCGGGAGCATCCCCCACCTCGCCGACCCGGAACGGGACATCTGGCAACAACGCGAGTTCAAGAAGTCCCGGCAACTGCCGAAAGCGTGCGAGCCCTGCGATTTCGTAGAGAGCTGCGCCGGGGGCTGCGCGAGCCGCCGGGCGCTGCGAGGCAAGCTTGATGAGCCGGACGAGTACTGTCCGGTGGTGCGCGGCGGAGACGACGAGGTCCGTCGGATACAAGAGTTGGTCCGGTACACCCTCAGCGACCCGGAGGACGTGCCGAAAGCGGGCAACGCTTGCACGACAGTCATTACAGCCGGAGAGGCCCCAACAGCTTGAACCCCGCCGAGACGCCGACACCCAGGATCTCAGCGGTCGTCCCGGCCCTCGACGAAGCCCTCTCGATAGAACGCGTGGTGGAAGGTTTGCGGGCGCAGCCGCTTCTGGCGTCGGGTGAGGTGATCGTGGTAGACAACGGCTCTACCGACTGTACGGCGGAGATTGCGTCTCGCGCCGGGGCGCGGGTCGTGCGCGAGGATCGGCGCGGCTACGGTTACGCCTGCCTCGCCGGTGTACTCGCGGCCGAGGACGCCGAGGTCATAGTCCTGCTCGACGGCGACGCCGCCGACGACCCGGACGACCTGCCGCGGGTACTGGCGCCGCTGCTTTCGGGCGAGGCTGATCTGGTAGTGGGCTCCCGCGCACTTGGAAGTAGAGATCGCGGCTCGATGACCTGGCAACAAGTGCTCGGCAACCATCTGGCGTCCTTTCTGATGCGCGCCATCTACGGAGTCCGGGTGACGGACGTGGGGCCGTTTCGGACGATCCGACAGCGTGATCTACTGGCACTCGACATGCAAGAGATGACCTACGGCTGGCCTTCGGAGATGATCGTCAAGGCCGCCCGTGCCGGCTACCGCTACCGCGAAGTCCCGGTTAGCTACCGGCGGCGGGTGGGAGTCTCCAAGGTCGGCGACACTATAGTGAGTAGCCTGAAGGTCGGCTGGTACATCATCTCGACCGTACTCCGCTACTCGCGCTGGAAGCCACCGAAACACGCCGAACGACCCGTGGCGCGGGTTGGTCGATGACCGACGTACTCTACGTCATCGCCAAGGCGCCCAGAGTCGGGCTAGCCAAGACGCGGCTCGGGGCATCTATCGGGAACAGAGAGGCTATAGAGCTCTACAAAGCGTTTCTCAAGGACTTGGGCGCGCGGTTCAAAGACGCTCCCTTCGGCTTCGGGTGGTACGTCACACCGTCCGACGCGTGGCCGGAGATCTCCGGGCTAACCGGCGATACGGAGCGGTTGCTCTACCAGGGCGAAGGAGACCTGACCGACCGCCAGCGTGACCTCTTCCGTGAGGCGGCGCGGCGCGGGGAACGAGCCGTGCTGATCGGCTCCGACGCCCCGCACCTGAAAATGGAGACTATCGAGGAAGCTTTCCGGGCTCTCGACGACCATGACCTGGTCTTTCTTCCGACCCACGACGGCGGATACTGCCTGATCGGGATGAGCGGGCCGCACGATAGGGTTTTGGAAGGTGTGAAGATGAGCACGGGTTCGGAGTTCGACGGCGTAATCCGCCGAGCCAAGCTCTCCAGCCTCTCCGTAAGACTCCTCGAACCTACTTTCGACGTGGACGAAGTTGAAGACCTCCATAATTTGAAACAAGAAATTATCGGACGCGACGACCTCGAAGCCACCCGCGAGGCTTTGGAAAATCTCGGGCTGCTCGACCAAGAGTCCTTCGAGAACGGCCGGAAACATCCTGCCTTCGGGCTGAAACGTAAAGATATTGCCCCATAGAGCGTCAGTACACTAGCACGGTCACAGAAGGCTGAAGAGAAAGGGAAAATAGAGATGGAGCAACAGGGGTCCGGGGAACAAGCGCAACAACCGCTACGGGAGGGCATCTACACCTCGTCGAAGACGGAGCGGTTCATTATGGTAGCGGCCATCGCCATAGCGAGCATCGGCCTCGGGTATCTCTTCTTCACCCAGCTCTGGTGGAAAGTTCCGCCCACTTTCCGTTGTGGGGAAAACTTCCAATCCGGTGGCCTATGCGACTGGGTAGGGCGCGAAGTCTCACACGCGGATGACAAGCGGGATCTTCTGAAGTCCAACATCGTGCGGACGTCTCCCGGCCCCGAACTGAGTATCCCTATAAGCTGGGCGACCAGCCTGAACGGCGCTTTCATCGAGAACGTCGTGCAGCCCAACCTGCGCTGGTTCGGGTGGTTGATCTGGGGTACCGAAGCGTTCATCTTCGTCACTATGGTCCTGGGTTTTTTCAGTCGCCTGGGCGCGCTGGCGGCAATCGGCATGGGGACCCAACTGACGCTCGGTCTCGCCGGAACCCCCGGCGAATGGGAATGGAGCTATCTGCTCATAGTCTTCCTCGCGATCGCCATGTTCGGGATCGCCCCAGGACGCTACTTCGGGCTCGACCGTCTCCTGCGCCCCCGTCTGAAGGCGCTCAGCGAGCGAGGTAGCCGGATGGGACGCCTGCTACTGCTCTTTACCTGATAGCTTTCGTGCGAGAGAGGAGGTGGCCGGATTGCCCCACAATATAATCTTCCTTATAGCCCTGCTCGTAATTATAGTCGTAGTGGTTATCTTTACATTCGTCTTTATAACCCTTGTCGACCGCTCGCTTAATAATGAGAACAAAGAGCAAAAACAGCGAGACTCGACGGATAACGAGGAGAGTTCGTAGTTTGACGAACGGGAAAGCCGTAAAACACGCGCTGGTGACCGGAGGTGCGGGCCTTATCGGCTCGCACCTTACGGACTTGCTCCTTAGAGAAGGCTACGCTGTGCGCGTCCTCGACAACCTCGAACCCCAGACCCACCGTAACGGCAAGCCGCCCTGGGTCCCACCGGAAGCAGACTTCATAGAGGCGGATATCCGGGACCGGGCCGCCGTAACCTCGGCACTGGAGGGTGTGGACATCGTATTCCACCAGGCGGCGTACGGCGGCTACATGCCCGAGATGGGCAAGTACGTCCACGTCAACAGCTTCGGCACCGCCCAGATGTTGGAGATTATCCGCGACGAGAACCTGCCCGTTGAGAAGGTCGTCGTCGCCTCCTCCCAGGCTGTTTACCGCGAGGGCGCGGCGCTCTGCCCGACACACGGCCTCGTCTTCCCCGACACCCGCCCCAGAGATCAACTCGCGGCCGGAGACTTCGCCATCCGATGCCCCGAGTGCGGCCTGCCATCCGAACCAACCGCCACACCCGAGGAGGCGCCAACCGGCGGCGAGACAGTCTATGCCATCACCAAAGTGGACCAGGAGAAGCTGGTGCTGACCTGGGGCCGGCAGACCGGGATACCGGCGGTCGCATTGCGCTACTCCTGCACTTACGGCCCGCGCCAGTCCATCTTCAACCCTTACACGGGGGTCATCGCGATCTTCTGCACCCGGCTGTTGAGTGGCCAACCTCCCGTGCTCTACGAGGACGGAGAGCAGACCCGCGACTTCTCCTACGTTGGGGACATCGCCCGCGCCAACCTGCTCGCTGCGACGACCGACAAGCTCGACGGCCGGACGGCCAACGTGGGTAGCGGGAAAGGTGTGAGCATCCGGGAGGTAGCGGAGATGATCTCCACGGCCCTCGACATCCCGATAGATCCGGTCGCCCGAGGCGAGTTCCGGCCCGGCGAGATGCGCCACCTGACCCCGGACGTCTCCCGCGCCGCCTCCGCCGGTTACACGCCGGAGGTAGATTTAACCGAAGGCATAGGACGTTACCTTGACTGGATCCGGGGCCAGGGCGATATACGAGACTACTTCGCGGAGGCCGAGAAGATCCTGCGAGAGAAGCAGATCGTCCAGAAAGTCGCCTCCACCGGAGACGATACCACCCCCCGGTAAATGGCCGAAACGAAGCATTCAGTATCGAGCATCCGGTCCCGGCGCTACGCCGACCTCGCCGCCGCAGCCCTGATCCTGGCGCTCACCCTCTTCTCTGCCAGGAGCCTCGTCCTCGGCGGCACGGCCATCGGCATGGACGCGGCCACCCAATTCTATCCTTGGTACTCCTACCTGGGCGAGAGTCTGCGCGCCGGTCAGATACCGGCCTGGAACCCGCATCAGTTCTCCGGCGTCCCGTTCGCGGGCGACCCGCTCTCCGGCTGGACGTACCTTCCCGCCATGCTGCTCTTCGCTCTTCTACCTCTTGCTTTGGCGGCCAAATCGTACATCCTCCTGCACCTGCTCCTCGCCGGGCTCTACGCCTACGCCCTGGCGCGGGTACTCGGGATGAACGTTGCGGGGGCGCTCCTGGCGGGCGTCGCCTACGAGTACGCCAGCTACTTCTACGTGCGAAACACGTGCTGCTTCGCCTACGCCAGCGTGTTCGTCTGGTTGCCGCTCACGATCCTTGGCGCGGAGCTCGCCATAAGGAGCACCCGGTGGCTGAATCGAGGGCTTTGGTGGGGCGTCTCCGGGTTGGCGGTAAGCCAGATCCTGGCCTCCTGGCTCGGCCAGGGCTCCTACTACGCATTGCTGGCGCTCGGCGGCTACGTTGCCTACCGCACGCTCCTGGTTCCGCCGGAGAATATCCGGGGCCTCTGGGGCCGCGTTTCGGGCGCCGCGCTGCATGGCCCAGCGATACTCCTCTTCGGTTTCGGGCTCGCCGCCGCCGGTCTGCTCCCTCGCCTGGAGTACAACTCACTCTCCAACCTCGCGGGCGGTTACTCCGGCAAGGGCATCACCGGGGGCTGGAACATCGCCGACTGGGACCGGCTGTTAATCTCTCCGAGCCTCTTCTACGCGGGCGCCGGGGTGCTGGCCCTGGCCCTCGTGGCGCCGTTCATATCCCGAAACAGGACCCTTTACGCGGTCCCCTATTCGGCGGGGCTCGCGCTCTTCGCCCTGACCTTCGCCGGAAAGGGCACGACGCTGCTTCACTCAGCACTGTATCTGCTCCCCTACCTCGACCGGCTGCACCCGCACAACCCCCACCGGGTCATGGTGATCTTCTATCTTGGCGTCGCCCTGCTGGCCGGGGCTACGCTAACTCACCTGGTCAGGGGAGAAGGCCGGCGTCTCGCTGCGGTCGCGCTGCCCATACTGGCCGCGATCTTCCTTGCTACCCGCAGCACGCTGAAGCCCCCGGTCGAGATCCCCGAGAATCCGCCGGATGTAGGGCTGTGGTCCGGTCCGGCGAACTACCTCCTCAAAATCGGCGTGCAGATGCCGCCTGGAGCGTTCTGGGCGCTGGCGCTAGTAACGGCCCTCGCCGTCATCTGCGCGATCACGCCTCCACGGCTCGCTTTCCTCCGCGGCGTAGCCGCAATCCTCATGGCACTCGTAGTCTTCGTGGATCTCAATGCCGCCGACCAGGCCCGACTAGGGGTGGCGAAGAACCTAAACGGCGGGGATAAGATAGTGAAGGTGGATCTGGATGAGTTCTACGAAACTACCGGCGCCACCCGCTTCCTCCAGACCAGAGAAGGTGTTTATCGTTATGTCGGTTACGAGCCACGATTCAACTCCGCCAGCAAGGTCGTTCCGTACCAGATCCGCTTTACGGACCCGGCCACGCGGGCGCTCGAAGCGGCGAACCGCGCCACCCTGCGGGGCGGAGACATGTACGGTATCCAGGGCTACAATGCGATCCAACTGAAGCGCTACGGACAATACATGGACGCCCTGAACGGCCGCTCTCAGGACTACCACGACGCCGATGTATTCCCCGGCGGCCTAGACTCTCCCCTGCTCGACCTCCTCGGCACCCGCTACATCGTCGTCCCCTCGAACGTTGGCCCTGAAGACCAACAGAGCCTCCGGGAGCTGGAACAGAAGCTGCCGACCGTTTACGAGGACGATACAGTAAAGGTGCTCGAAAATCGGGAGGCGTTGCCCCACGCCTGGCTTGTCCACTCCGCGCGGCAAACGTCGAAAAAAGAAGCCCTGGATCTGCTCTCATCGGGTGAGGTGGACCCCGGAAAGACCGCACTGGTCGAAGAACAAACTCCACTGCTACAAAGATCTCCGACTTCGGACCGCGACAGGGTCTCCATAGAGAGCTACGAGGCGAACGAAATGCGGTTGGAGGTAGGGACCGACGCGGATGCCCTGCTCGTCTTGGGCGACGTGTACTATCCGGCCTGGAAAGCATACGTGGACGGCGAGCCGGTATCACTGTATCGCGCCGATCACCTGTTCCGGGCGGTCCCGATACCCGCCGGGCAACACACCGTCGAGCTTCGCTACGAATCGTGGCCCCTGCGGATAGGGTTGGCGATCTCCGCAGCAACGTCGTTCGTATTGGCGGCGCTGATCCTGATCCGTGCGCGCAAACGTAATAGGCTCATGACTAGCACAGCACCATGGGAGGTGCTAAAAGCTAGCTAACCCCGTGTGCAAGTTTCGTTGAGGACTTGAACGAAAGAGAAGACCTCCCTACGCTCGGTAGCGACTAAACCAACCGACGTAAAGGAGGTCTTCTCTTGGATCTTAGCACCTTCATCATCTCTGTCTTCTGCCTTGTAGACGACTATCTTAAAGACCTCAGACCCTTGCGAGAGCGCGGACCCGCTCCCAAACTTTCCGACGCGGAGGTTCTCACCATCGAGATAGTAGGAGAGTTCTTGGGGCTCGACACTGACAAGGCGATCCATCTGTTCTTCAAGAGGCACTACGAAGAATGGTTCCCCGCACTCAGCGAGATTCATCGCACCACATTCGCCCGGCAGGCAGCGAACCTCTGGAAGATCAAGGAGTATCTCTGGCAGGAGCTTCTCACCCTCGCTCCTCACGACCCCACATTCGCTATCTGCGACTCGATGCCTTTGCCAGCGTGCCTTTTTGCCCGAGCTCACCGCTGCAAGAGGTTCAAGGGAGAAGCCGCCTTCGGAAAAGATACTCTCCTCAAGCAAACCTTCTACGGCTTCAGGGTGCATGCGAGGGTTTGCTATCCAGGAGTGATCACCCACATCTCCCTAGCCCCGGCCAATGCCCACGAGCTTTCCGTGCTGCCGGAGATCGTCGAAGGGACCTCGGGTCTCATCGTCGGAGACCGCAACTACCACTCTCCGAAGACCAGACAACAGTTGGCGGGCATGGGTGTGGAGCTTCTGGCTCCATATTCCTCCAAGAAAAGAGATCCCGCCCCGAAAAGGAGCGCCTTTCTCAGTCGGTTTCGATACCGCATAGACACCATCTTTTCTCAGCTCACCGAGCGCTACTGTATAAAGCGGGTGTGGGCTAGAGACCTCTGGCATCTGAGAAGCAGACTGCTGAGGAAGATCCTCTCTCATACTGTGGCTTTCTTGCTCAATCATTTGGCGGGTAACCAACCGCTACAACTGGCGAAACTACTTGCCTGAAAACCCGCACATCGGGTTAGCTAATGAAGGGCAAAAACAAGTACGCCAGGCGTTCTCGAATTTCTGAGGCTAAACTCCGCCAACTCATAAGGCTCTTCGCCCTGGATCTCGAAGCCACCAAGATAGCCCATCTGACCAATCTCAACCGCAATGGCGTGAACCGCTACCTTATGGAGATTCGCAAACGCATAGCCGAGCACTGTGAAGAGCGGTTGAAGCTATCT
>JBGTJJ010000045.1:0-56904 GCA_041745215.1 Rubrobacteraceae bacterium
CACCGATGACAATCGCTGGAACATCGACATACGGCGCAAACGTCGGGCCAAGTGAGCCCGACCTGAGATTCGAAAGTGTTCCCAGCAACGCCGTCATTTGGCTGATTCGCGTCGCATCTTCGCTGCTGCCGATGTAGCCGCAACATTTGGGATGAATCGCGAAAACCACAACAGCATCCCCGCCACCGAAATCTACGACTGCGCACGCATAAGAGTTGTTTGCGGCGGTGATCGGCAAGAGAGCGCCGTGCGTCGCGATGGCATTGTCAAAGTTTTTGTGAACAAACCACGTGGCCCCGTTCTCGAGCGGGTCGGCCGCAGTCACAAAGGAAAGGATCTGCCCTGCTGAAGAGTTGTACTCTTCCTGAAAGCAATAGATATCTGCGTTGGCCGCGTCAACAAGCCTGGAAAGCTGCGGCGCCTGTGAGCCATCAATGATGCCGCTCTGGAGCGTATTCAGACTTGCAATACGAAATGCCGTGCCGTCAGCGCGGCCGGCCGATCGACGCTCCGGCTCCAGCGCGTCTCCTGTCATGGTGAACGGCGCCCACGCCGCGAGGGAATCTGATCCCGAAAAGTTGAGGGAAATCTCGCTTCCGGGTCCGACGTTGAAGTATGCCAGATCAACGACGAGCTCAAATTCTGGCGCGGCATACGTCGGAGCCGTGGAGTAGCCCATCGCGCTCCAGCTGAGCGTAAGATTGCTGTTGTTGTCACGCCAGAGGCGACGATTCCGCGTGTCAATCGTCAACCGACGGTTCTGTGGCATCGATATTTCAACACGAAGCGTTCCGTCCGCAGAGCTGCCGGACTGCAGGTTGCGAACGTGAGTCGTGTCGAATCTCAAGAACAATCGCGAGCCGCGACTGAGCGCGTACAGATTCTGCACTTCAAAGGCGCCTGTCGCATCGCCGAGTGGATCTGTCGCTATACGATCGGCGATTGTCCACTCATCAAAAATTCCATCGAGCCTGGGCTCTGCGCTCACACCAACAGCGGCGCAGCCCGTAACGAACCATGCTGTTGCACAAATCAGCAGTCGATTCAGTATCTCCATCTCACACTGCTTTCTCTTATGGGCTGGACCCTGCATAGACCACGACGTCATGGCATCACATTCGCGATGGTACCCACGACGACGCCCACGGCCTATGGCACGACTTGAGAAATGGAAAAAGACCCATAATTGGGGCCTGTCTGGACACCCGCGTCGACCGAAATCGCTCTGCTCACAAGCAGCTCAAAGCCCCTTTGGAGTCGGCGCATTGGGAGAGAGACGCCAGCTATTCTCCTTATGAGTACATTATCGGAGCCGTTTTGAGTTCCGTAATCGTTGTCTTGGTGGAGGCCATTTCGTGGCTAGCAGTCACACGTATCGCGAGTTCGATCCATCGCGAGATTTGGATCGCATCGGTTTTCTTGTTTCGCAGGCGTTCGGTGTTGATGAAGAAGGTTGCCGAAAGTGGATCGGTGAAACGCGCGGACGCCAGGTGCGCGTCGTTGAGTGCACAGGCGCTTCGTCGCCGGACGCCTGCCTCATTCTGATTCCGATGGGTCAGTTCTTCGGCGGGCGCTCAGTGCCAATGACAGGTGTCGCCGGTGTCGCCGTGGCCCCAGAATCGCGGGGGTCTGGTATCGCGACGCACATGATGGCTGAGTCTTTACGCGAGATGCGTGCCAACGGCGCCGCGATCAGCACGCTGTTCCCGGCGACACAGCCGGTGTATCGCAAAGTCGGATACGAGCAAGCCGGGGCTTTGTGGACTTTTTCTGTGGATCCCTCCAGATTGCGCGGCGCCCGCGAGCCGCAGTTGCAGATCCAGGCACTCTCGACAAATGATCGGCCCCGGCTTGAAGCGGGATACAAGACCTTCGCGCGCTCGCATGAAGGGTTTCTCGATCGCGCCGATTACATCTGGGACCGGGTCTTTTCGCCCCGCGGCCAGACGGCTCAGGGTTGGGCTATCGCTGACGAAGATCAGATTGAGGGGTGCATCTTTACGGTGCGCCAGCCCGCCGAATCCTTCACCAAACGTGTGCTTCCTCTTTCAGACGTGTGGACAAATACACCCCGCGCTGCGCGCAGAGCCCTTGCGTTTCTGGCCGACCATGCATCGGTTGTTCGCGAAGTCGTGTTTCACGGTCCGAATCCGCACCCTTTGCTCATGGCGTTGCAGGAGCAGGTCGCATCAGTGCGCGTGAAGGACTTCTGGATGTTGCGCATCGTTGATGTGATTCATGCCCTTGAGTGCCGCGGCTACCCACCCGATACCCGCTCGGCAGTGACACTTGACATTCAGGATGACCTGTTGCCGGAAAACAGCGGCGTCTACCGGCTGAGCGTCGATGAGGGCGCCGGGCGCGTGGAACGCGCCTCTTCGAGCCCCACATCAACCCGTGACGCACGCGTACGCATGGATGTCCGCGATTTGGCGTCGATGTACTGCGGGTTCATGTCTCCGTTTGCCCTCGCCGCAACGACTGGGCGCGTACAGGGGGACGAGCGTGGACTGGAAAGCCTCGCGGGGCTGTTCGGCGGTGGCCTGCCCTCCATGTCCGACGCGTTTTAAAGTCCGGGCGCCAGAGTGTGTGTAGGCTGTTCGCCCATGAAGGCAATCATTCTGGCCGTACTGGCGGGCGTCTGCTGGGGTGTTGGAGAAGTGATCACCAAGAGCGCCCTGCATACCAAACAGGTCGGCCCCATCACAGCGATCATGGTTCGCGCCATTGTGGCGCTCCCGGTCGTCGCCATCGCCTACTTCCTTGCCATTCGCTATTCACCCGCAGAAACCCCCGGCTGGTGGCGCACCGCTGATGGTTCAACCATTCTCAAACTGATCGTCGGCCCCGGGCTTCTGGCCGGCTCGATCGCCGTGATCTTCTTTTACTGGTCGATCAGCCTCGGCGAAGTTTCGCGCATGAAACCTATCGCCTTCTCGCTTGCGCCCGCAGTTGCCGTGCTCATCGGATGGCTGGTGCTTGGCGAAGCCATGTCTCTCCGTAAGGCGGCCGGAGTAACTGCAATTCTTGCCGGAGTTTTGTTACTCACGGGGAAATAGTGATGGCCGGCGCCCACAGAATCCCAAAAAGAAAGCGACCCGACTGGTCGCCGGGCCGCTGAGTGCTGCCGAAATATCGAAGACAACTTAGCGCTTCGAGAACTGGAAGCGACGACGGGCGCCGGCCTGGCCGTACTTCTTCCGCTCGACCTCGCGCGGGTCGCGCGTCAGGAAGCCGTTGTCGCGAAGCGTCTGCTCTGTGTTGGGATCGTACCCCTTGAGGGCGCGGGAAATCGCAAGGCGAACCGCCTGAGCCTGACCCATGTAGCCGCAGCCGTTACAGCGAGCGACGATATCCACTTTCCCGAGAATTCCCGTCGCCTTGAGCGGCGCGACCACGTCGGTGCGGTCTCGGATCTCGGTGAAGTATTCTTCCACCGATTTGAACTTCTTGTGGGTGATCTGGATGGTGATCTTCCCCGTCCCTGGCTTCATGCGAACGCGAGCCACGGCCGTCTTGCGTCGGCCCGTGCCCCACCACCAGCCGTGGGCGTCGGCCTTGGCCGGAGGATGATTCTGAATCTTCGGTGTGGTCGCGGCAGAGCCGATGTTCAGGCCGGACTGGGTCGGTTCGCTCATGATTGATCCTGCTTCAGAGAAGTGGGCGTGGACGGGTCGAAGTTGAGGCTACTGGAAACAACAACAAGATAGAAAAACAGTTCAGACTTCCATGGGAACCGGCTGCTGGGCCTGGTGCGGATGCTCCGGACCGCGGAAGACGCGCAGCTTTTTGAGCATCTGCCGGCCGAGGATTCCCTTGGGAAGCATGCGCTTCACGGCGTCCTCGATGAGCAGCTCGGGTTTCTTTTCGCGCAGTTCGCCGAAGGTCCGCGACTTAATGCCGCCCGGATAGCGCGAGTAGCGGTACTTCACCATCTGCTCGGCCTTGGAGCCGGTCAGGGCGATTTTCTCGGCGTTGGTAACGATCACGAAATCGCCGGTATCCACGTGGGGGGTGTACTGGGGCTTTGTCTTCCCCCGGAGGAGGCGTGCGATCTCCGACGCTAGGCGGCCCAGCGTCTGCCCCTCCGCATCAATGACGTACCATTTTCGTTCGACCTGCTGAGGCCGAGCCATGTAACTTTTCATCTTCCTCCGAAGCTAATAAGAAGGACCAACTGCTCTTCAAACGCACCAGATAGTAGCATATATCTACAATCAGGTCAGGTTTTTCAAGTGAAAGTCTCGCCTCGCGTAGCGCCTCTATAGTGCATAAGTCAATTGTGCGGCAACACTGTCGGCTCTGTTAGTATCTCTATTTACCGATGAGTTATGTTCAGCCTTTTACCGTACGTCCTGCGCGCCCCGAGGACAACCCGAAGATCGCCGGCCTGGTAGTCGAGGGGTTTGTGGACAAGTTTCGCCCCGTTTTTGGCGACCGGAAGGAGCTTTCGGTCGGGATCATGGAGAAGTGGATCGAGCTGGAGCACTCCGCCGGCGGCGTGCGCTCTTTGGTTATAGAGGCCGGAGGAGAGGTCGTGGCGAGCGTCGGCGTCCGGATGGAAGAGTCACAGGATGAGCTGGTCGCGCGCGGTCTTTGGCGAACCTTGCGGCGAGCTTTGGGCCTCTTGCGGACCCTCTGGGCGACCACCTTGCTCTCTTATCCCCGTTACTCATCCCGTCCCTCCGAAGCTTACGTCGAACGCCTCGTGGTCACGCCGGAGCACCGGAACCAGGGCATGGCCCGGAGCCTCCTTCACTCCGCCGAGTCCATGGCCCGTGACGCCGAGAAGAAGACGGTCGGCCTGCACGTAAGCGGCAATAACGAGGCGGCGATAAACCTGTACAAAGACGAAACCTACGGTGAAATCTCCCGACAGCGGTCTTTTATCACCAGCTATTTTTTGGGCATCAGAGACTGGCTATACATGAGAAAGGAGCTCTAGCCGACGCATCGGCTGGATCTCCTTTCTCAATAACTGGCATCCGCCGTACCTGGCCTCAGCCTTCCGGATACCACTCCTCACGCCAGTCGCTTAGCCGGTCTATCTCCAGAGTCTGCGCCTCGATAATATCCTCGGCGAGGCCCTGAATCTCTGGAATATCGCTCTCCTCTGAAGCGACCTGCGCCATCTCGATGGCTGACTCATGGTGTGGGATCATGGCGTCGATAAAAGCGCGGTCGAAAGGCCTTTCGTTTGCTAGTTTTTCGGAATCGACCATGCCCATCATCTCACCACTGCCGTCACCCATGTCCATAGGCATGCTCGGATTCCCAGTCTCCCGCTCTCTTATAACTTGCAGAGTCTCGATCTCCTCCTCTTGGGCGGCGATGATCTGACGCGAGAGCTTCCGGAGCTCTTCGTGCCGGGCGTTCTCTAGTGCAACCTGGGCCATCTCGACGGCGCCCTGGTGGTGTGGAATCATGGCGTCGATAAACTTCACGTCGGAATACTCACCATCTTCCATAAGCATCTCTGAAGCCATGCCGCCGCCTTCTGCTTCCGTTTTTTCATGCTCCTGGGCGCTCTTGCCTTGATTCCCGGCAGACTCCGCCCCGCCGCAGGCTGCGACGGACAATACGCCGAGGGCCAAGACCACGAGCAGTATCGCTTTCGAACTTGCTTTCATTCTATTTCCTTCCTCGAAACTAAAGATTTCCTTTGGCTTCGAGGAGGGTTTACAGTCGGAACACCCCAGAGAAGACTGGCCTAGCTCTCTGACGACTTGGCCGAGGGACCAAGTAAAGTGTAATGGTATGAGTATGTCTCAACAGGCTCGCTGCAAAATTTCGAGTCTGGAACAATCTAGCCCTCGACGACACGAACATCGCCAGCACGGCGACGAGCAACACGATGAAAGAGTCAGCCATTGTCGGTGAAGTAAGTGAAGTAAGAATCTCGGCGTTCTCGTGAGACATACCCTCGGTAGATACAGTATGAGTTGCGGAGGCAATAGAATCGTGCCCCGCACCCATCTGATGTACTTGACCGAATGCCATGTGACAGACGAGCAGCGTCGTGGTTAACACCAATGCCATCAGCCATGAAGTACGTACACTGACCCTGCGGGTTTCGGTCAGCTTCACTTAGAGTCCTCTTTCCCATTCGGGAGGTCCTCGGACTCCTCAGAATCAGAACGTCTTCTCGGCCGATTACGCGATTCACGAGGCTTTTCAGACCACTGGAACAGGTCTCCGGGAAACTCTGGAATGCGCCCCGATCCCGACGACTCCCGGCGCGGCCGTGGTCGCCCCTCGGCGCGAGCCGCATCTTCCGGCAGGGGTGGGCGTTTCTCTGACTCCGGCTCGCTCCCCTGCTGGCGGATTTCATCTTCACGAGCTCCGCCTTTATAGTAGCCAGGTTGTTCGGGCGGTTCCGTGTCGCTTTCGTCGGGGACACGGCCAGTATCGGCGGGTCCTTCGGGTGCGGCGGCTCCGGTATCCTGGTACAGGCTTTCGTGGAGCTTGGGTCGGATCACTTTCTTGGGTCTGGATTTGTCTCCGACGTCGAACTCCCAACTCAGGTCGCCGGGTGATACTGCCCTCTTCTTCTCCGGCTCCACTGTGGATTCCGCGGGTTCGACGGGCTCCTCGGACAAAGGCCCCTTCTCCCGTGGCTCGCCCGGTTCTTGATCCACCGGAGGCTCGGGAACCACTGCCGGCGCTTCACGGGCGTAATTCATGTAGCGTTCGTCCCCGGTCAGGAAGGCGAGGATTCGGGCGCCGAGTTCGCCGGTCTTCTCGACCATGGGAAGGTGTCCGCAGTCATTCAGCAAGGCTATCTCGGCGTGGCCGATGCTCTGTCCCCAGTCGCTGACGGATTGGGGATCCACGATCCGGTCCTGCTCCCCGGCGACGAGCAGCACGGGGACCTTGATTATCCCCGCCTGCCGGAGGAGCCGCGAGCCGGAGATTTCATCCCGCGTAACGGTCAGGGTCTTGCCGGCCGACGCCGGAGTGGCCTGCGCCGGGTCTTCGATCGCCTCTTCGGGCAGGTCTTTGGGATCCAGGACAAAGGGCTTCATCCAGAGCTTTCGGACCGGCCGCAAGAGACGCCCCAGCATAAAGAAGAGCGGCCCTATAACCGGAAGAGTAGTGAGCCAAAGTGCGGTCGGGAGGTCTATCTGGCTATCGTCGGCCGGGGTCGCCACCAACACGAGCCGGCCGACGATGTCCGGGTGGTCCGCCGCGAGCTTGACCGCCATGTCGCCACCGAGGTCGTGGGCGACTACGCTGGCGCGGGCGATGCCGAAGTGGGCGCAGAATGAGTATAGTAGCCGGCTACCGTAACGAACTCCGTAGCCGTTAGCGGGCTTGTCCGACTCACCGAACCCCGTGAGGTCCAGCGTGTAGACGGTGAACCGCTGTGCGAGTCTACGGGCGAGTTGCTCCCATATACGAGACGAGAGAAGCCAGCCGTGAACGAGTATTATCGGGGGCCCGCCACCGATAACGTTGTAGCGGATCCAATGCCCTTCCAACTCTATGTATTCCGTGTCGCGGACGCTCTCGACTTCGTAGGTCGTACGTCCAACCATCACGGAGGCGACGACGACCACGAACAACACCGCGATCACGAGGATGATTATTGTGCTCATGGGCCCAATGATAACTCACCAAAGGCCCCAATACACACCTAGAAAAGCGTATCTATTGCTTTACTTTCGAGGTTGGTCTACCGGCCCCAGTGCCCGCTGATCAGCTTTCGCACGATGACCGAAGCCAGCACGGTGGAGCCGGCCCGGAAGGCGCCTTTTATCAAGGCTTCCTTTATATCGTCGCTGACCCCGCGCGCTTCGGGCTCGTCAAGGTACCTGTCGGCAATCTTGTCCGCCACAAGGTGGGCGATCAGCGCCGCTACGACGGTTATCATCCACTTCTGAGTATCTTCGTCCACGAAAACTCCCTCTCTAATCCACGAACGATCCGTGGTATCCGACCAGAGAGATTCTACACTTTGAAAGTCCTGGCTGCGGGGCCGGTGAGAGCCGGTTAGCCAGCTACCTGGCTCTGCTGGTTGTAGAGCGCGCTCAACTGGGACTGCAGCGCGGTGCGGTCGTGGTTGTCCGCGTGGAAGTCTATGCAGTAGAGTACGTCCTCGGGACGACCGGGATGCAGGTCGTGCTCCATCATGAAGTCTAGCAACTCCCGGTACTCTTCTCCGACCTGATCCACGAACTCCGAAAAAGATATGCGGCCGGAGATCAACCACTCACATGCTTCGTAAGTAGTCAATTTTCCCAGCCGACGGTTGGTGTGCCGCACGATGATCCCCGGCGCGATGTCCGAGGCGACAGCCTCCTCTTTCGACACATCGACCCCTTTCTAACGGCTCAAAACGAGCCTGAATTTGTCCTGTTCCCCTGACACCAGCGTCGCCGCTGGCCGACATACATAGAGTGTACGAACATACCGATGCTTTGTAAAGCCCCACCCAAATAGCCTTCATCCGGTGGGTATACTTTTTACAGTCCCGTTGCCGACAGGAGAGGGAGATCCAAGATGGCCGACCGCAAGAGCCGCCTGGTGGTAGTAGGAGCCGGGTTCGCCGGATCCTCGCTGTTGCGGAGTTTGCCGCCCTTCCTGCGAAGCCCCGGCGAGACACTATTGATCGACCAGGCTTTAGAATACTCATTCATACCCCTGATCCACGAGGTCGCCGTCGGCCGCATCCACCCCGGCAGCGTTCAATTCCCTATCGCCGATCTGTGCGAGGCTGGTTGTGAGTTTCTCAACAGCGAGGTTACTAGCGTAGACCTCGACAACAAGAAACTCGAAACGTCCACCGGAACGGTAGGCTACGAATATCTGGTCCTGGCCCTGGGGAGCGGAGCGGCGCGGCCTCCGGAAGGACTCTCGGAACATTTTCAACTCTTCTGGACCCTGAATGACGCCCTGCAACTACGGGAATCGCTGGCCGGAGCATGGCGCGCTTCGGTAAGCCCCGGCGCAAAACCCAGCCCCGGAGCTTTGACGGTTGCCATTGTAGGAGGCGGCGCCACCGGGGTGGAGCTGGCCGCTGAGATCGCCACCCTTTTTCAGTATCTGGGCAAACGTAGCCCGCGCACTCCCGCGACGGAACCTAGGGTCGTTTTATTGGAGGCCACGGACCGGCTTCTGGGATGGCTGGACCCATACTTCCACGACGTAGCCCTGCAAGAGCTGGAGAAGCTGAGCGTCGAGGTACGGCTGAATAGTCCAGTGGAAAAAGCGAACGAAGAAGGCGTGGACGCCGGGGGCGAATGGCTACCGTCGGGAATCCGGGTCTGGACTACGGGCATCGAGGTTCCCTCCCTGATCCAAGACCTATCCGCCGAAACAGACCCTACGGGAAGGATGATAGTAGACTCCCACCTGACACTCCCCGGACACCCGGAAGTGTACGTGCTCGGCGACGCGGGGACCTACGAAGACCCGAGCTATGGTCCCCTGCCGCCGACCGCCTCGGTCGCCGTTCAACAGGGTCCTTGGGCCGCCAGGGACATCGGGCGCAGGCTCTCAGGCCGGAGGCGTCCGGCCTTCGACTTCTTCAACCGGGGCTACGTCGTGAGTCTGGGCCCCGAGAACGCTGTGGGCGAGGCCGTCGGCGTAAAGCTTCGCGGGCCAGCGGCCCAGGCACTATACCGGAGTATCTTTCTGTACTACTTGAAGCGTAGCAGGGACCGGATTCTCACCGGCGCCGACTGGGCGATGGAACGAACCGTAGGAAGGGTTGGCTTCGGAAATCCCGGACGCCGCGAGTCAGCTTAAGTCTCTACCCGCTCACGTGCAAGATAACGCCCCACTATCTCCGGCACTTCATCCGGGGAGACCTCCGTATACCAGACATCGTCGGGGTATATAAAAACGACCGGGCCTTCGTGGTGGCGTCGGGCGCAAGCGTTACGCAAAACTACCGACTGAGAAAGCCCGAGGCGCTCGACTTCTTCCCGAAACCTGGCGAGAAGCGCGCCACCGCCCTTCTCGCCGCAGCGGCCCTCTCCGGGGGTGGCGCAGACAAAGATTTGGCACGTCGTCATGCCTACATTTTATGTCCGGCCGGAGATAATTCCAGCGGCGGCGACTGAGGACCGGGGGAAATCGGATCAGAAGCTGGTCGCCGAGAGCCCTATCTCCTCGCGCTCCGGGCGCGACTTGCGGGCCATGCCGCTCTCACGGGCGGCTTCGGCGACGGCTTCGGCTACCGCCGGGGCGACCCGCTCGTCGAATACCGACGGGATAATGTAGTCCTCCGACACGTTCTCGTCAGGGATAACGTTGGCTATAGCATCTGCTGCGGCGATCTTCATGCTCTCGTCTATGCCGTGGGCGCGGACGTCGAGGGCGCCCCGGAACATCCCAGGGAAGCAGAGGACGTTGTTGATCTGGTTCGGGTAGTCACTCCGCCCGGTAGCGATGATCCGGGCGTGGCCGAACGCCACCTCGGGCCTTATCTCAGGGTCCGGGTTCGCCATTGCGAAGATGATCGGGTCCTCGTTCATCGTTTCCAGGTCTTCGACCGTCAGCACATCCGGCACGGAGAGTCCCAGAAAGAGGTCCGCTCCTTCCAGAGCGGCGGACAAATCCCCTGTGCGGCCTTCCGGGTTGGTGTGCTCGGCGAACCACTGCTTCGAAGCGTTGAGGCCCTCTCGATCCTTGTGAACTATACCCTTCGAGTCGCAACCTATGACGTTGGTAGCCCCGGCGGAGAGCATGATCTTGGCGCACGCGACACCCGAGGCTCCCACCCCGTTTACGACGACTTTGAGGTCTTCGATCTTCTTGCCGGTGATCTTGAGCGAGTTGATGAGCGCGGCCAGAACTACCACCGCCGTGCCGTGCTGGTCATCGTGGAAGACGGGTATGTCAAGCTCCTCCTTGAGACGCTCTTCGATCTCGAAGCACCGCGGCGCGGAGATGTCTTCGAGGTTTATGCCGCCAAAGCCCGGCGCTATGTTCTTTACGGCTTGCACGATCTCGTCGGTGTCTTTGGTATCCAGGCAGATCGGGAAAGCGTCCACGTTGGCGAACTCCTTGAAGAGCATCGCCTTCCCCTCCATCACCGGCATCGCCGCCCGAGGCCCGATGTCGCCGAGCCCGAGCACCGCCGTCCCGTCGCTCACCACCGCAACCGTGTTGCGCTTGATGGTAAGGTTGAAGGCCCGCTCCGGGTCCTGGTGTATCGCCCGGCAGACACGCGCCACACCCGGCGTATACGCCATCGAGAGGTCGTCGCGGGTCCGGAGCGCCATCTTGGAGTTGACCTCGATCTTGCCCCCCAGATGCATCAAAAACGTCCGGTCGGAGACGTTCACGACCTGGACGTTCGGCAGGTCGTCCACAGTCTGGACTATCTCCTGGCCGTGCTCGGAGTCGCGGGCATTGACGGTGATGTCGCGGATGGTCGTCTCTTGCTGCATCCGTACGATGTCTACCGCGCCTACCATGCCGCCGGCGTCCCCGACGGTCGTGAGTATCTTTCCGAGAGACCCCGCCGTGTGCGGGAACTCGACCCTCAACGTCATGCTGTAACTAGCGCTCGGTATGGATTCCACAATTTCCTCTTTCATCTCGGGAGCTCTCCCCACGAACTCGTCCCGATTATTCTATTGCAGCCGAAGCTTCCGGTAAACAGGGCGAAACACGCTATACGGGGAGGTAATCGCCGCCTTCAGGCAAGTCTTCGCCGGGAAGGGCGGCCCGGCGGGCGAGGAACCAGCCTCCGAGAACCGTGTCGGTCCCCGCTTCGGCGGCGGCGGCTTCGAGGCCGTTTCGTAGTTCGTGCAGCAGCGGCGGACGCTCGCCGTAGGAGATCATCTCCAACTCGGCGGCGAGCGCCGCGTCGAGGAATTTGCCCCATGAAGTTGAGGCGGGGTCGTCGGGCTCCGGGATCGCGGCGAAGGCTTTCTTCACTTCGTCGGGGAGGGCGGAGGATGACACCAACGCCGCGCGCTCCGCGTCCTGTGGAGCATTCGAGACATCGAGGTATCGCCGCGCGTCCAGCAGCAACAGCCGGGAAGAAACCGAGCGCTTGGTCCAGGAGCTAGAGACAGCCTCCCAGTTGACGAAAGACCCGCCGTATATTCCCTGGAGATCCATGGAGCTTTTATACCATCCAGTCTAGGAGGCGCCGGGTACTTCGACGTACGAGGTCGCCGGTGGGTTTGCGGCGTATCCCGCGTTCAGGGTCCCGAACTCGCTGTAGTCGGCGTCCGAGAAGCCAAGCGGAGCCTTGCCCTCGGTCGCCTGCTCCATGTAGTCTGCCCAGAGGTCCAACGGCAGAGTCGCGCCGTTCACCTCTTCCAGATCGTGAATGTCGACCATCGAGCGGCGTCCGTCCGGGTAGCCGACCCACACGGCCGTCGAGAGTCGCGGCGTATAGCCGACGTACCAGGCGTCCGCGAAGTCGTCGGTCGTGCCGGTCTTCCCAGCCGACGGGCGGTCGAGCTCCTCGTCCAGATCGTGCTCCAACGTAGCATCCTCATCCTCGGCATCCGAGTCTTCGACGACCCGGCGCAGGACGTCGTTGACGACGGCGGCCTGATTTCCGGACATAACCCGGCTACCCGAGACGCGATGGTCGTAGACTTGCTCTTTCTCACCGAAGTACCTGCGTTCCACCGTCTCCAGCGAGTAGGGTTCCCGGTAAACACCGGCTCCGGCGAAGGTAGCGTAGGCAGAGGCCATGTCCAGTACGCTCACACCAACGCCGAGCCCGCCGATCGCCGTCGAGGGATAGGGCTCGACCGGGGTGGTGACGCCGAGAGCTTCGGCGGTATCGGCCACGTTCTGCAGTCCGACGTCCAAAGCGAACTGGACGAAGACCGTGTTGTCCGACTCGACCATGGCGTCGCCGACCGTGATCGGGCCGCGCTCGACGTACTCGTAGTTCGTGACCGGATAATCAACACCCTGGAAGTCGACGTTCAGGTCCTTCGATACGTAGACAGTATCCGGGGAGATGTTTTGCTTCAGTGCCGCCGCCAAGACCATGGGCTTGAAGGAGCTTCCCGGCTGGCGTCTGGCGTCCAACGCCAGGTTAAACTCTTCCTCCTGGCCGTAAAGCACCTTTATGGCACCGGTCTGGGGCTCTACGGTCGCCACAGCGGAAGAGGGGTCATCCGGATTGTCGAGCACCTCGCCACCGGATTCAGCCGCCGCGCGCTGAAGCTTCGGGTTTAGCGTGGTCTGTATCTCCAGCCCGCCCTGCGCCAGGGCTTCCGGACCCAACTGCGCCTCGACCTCGCGGCGCACCTTCTCAACAAAAGTCTCGAAGAGCGGGTCGTCCGGCGGTTGGTCAGGGGCGAACACGAGCGGCGCGTTTATAGCTTCCCTGAACTCGTCCTTGGAGACCATCCTCTCCGCCCTCATGATGGCGAGGACGCCATCTCGACGATCCTCGGCACGTTCCACACTCTGCAGGTCTTCCGGCAAGTACGTGGAGGGGGCGTGAAGAAACCCGGCCAGCGCCGCCGCCTCGGAGAGGGTTAGATCACGGGCGCTCTTGCCGAAGTACCGTTCGGCGGCCAGCTCCGCCCCGTACGCCCCATCCCCGAAGTACACGGTGTTGAGATACGCTGTCAGGATCTCCTCTTTGGTGTGGCTTCGTTCGTAGGCGAAGGCCAGGGTGGACTGTTTGAGGCGGCGCCAGAAAGACACCTCCATCCGCTGATCCTGCCGGATGTAAAGGTTCTTCATGAGTTGCTCGGTGATGGTCGAGCCGCCCTCGCGCACCCTCCAGCTCCTCAGATCCGTCCACGCCGCCCGGCCGATGCCTTCGAAGTCCATCCCGAAGTGCTCGCCGAACCGCCGGTCTTCTATGGCGATGGTCGCCTCCGGCAGATACTCACCCAAGGCTTCTGGGCCTACGGTCTCTCGCTCCTCTTCCGCGCGAAAAGTAGCTACCTCGTCTCCGTTGACGTCATATACGTGTGAGTTCTGTACGAGCATCGGATACTGCCGGTCGAAACGGTCTCCATACTCTTGAGATAGGTACACGTACAGGCCCGCCGCACCGACCACGAGAACCAGGGTCAGGATGAGCGCGAGGTTGAAAGCCGTCCGCAGCATCCAGACGAATATCCGTGTCCAACGCTTTTTTGCCTTCTTGCTTGTGTCGAAAAAACTGTTCACGAGTATCTATACAAGTTTATCTTAGTAGCATCCTCGCAAACAGTGCCTAGTCCAATACGCCCGCTAACTACCAGACGATGCTACGATACCCCGATGAGGGAACTGAGTTGCACGGCGCACCGCATCGGAGACTACGAGAGCCGCACGGAGGAGTACGAGCTATCCTTCGCGGTCGATGGAGCCGGGCTGCGAACGATCCAGGTGAAGTACCAGGCCGCTCGGGCTTATGAGATCAACGCCGCGTTAGACTCAGCGGTCGAGACCGCCCGTGAGTCCATATCGGAGGCCGCCCCTGGCCTAGAAACCCAGCCCAACGACGGCACGCTCTCCCAATTCGCATGGCGGGCTGTCCAATCCGTCAAGTACGATGAAGGCGCGGAGAAGACCTCCCGACTTGGCCTCTAGCCCGAAGACGATTTCTCGATATCACTTGGCTTACGACGCGAACAAGCATGAAAGACTTTAGGCTTCCGCAGCCTGAATAAGCTCTTCGAGCGTCACCTGTCCTTCGTAGAGAGCGGTACCAACGACCGCCCCGACGACGCCTGTGACCTTCGATAGCGCAGCGATGTCCGCGGCGTCTCGAACTCCGCCACTGGCGATGGTTGACACTATCCGGGCCACAGCGGCAGTGTCTTCCAGCGCGGCCCCCGTGTCCATCCCGTCGCGGGCGACATCCGTGTATAGGACTGAGGCAACACCGTCGCCGGAGAGTTCCTCCGCGAGATCCAAAACCCCCATACCACTCGATTCTTGCCAGCCGTGGGTGGCGACTACTCCCTCCCTAGCGTCAACCGCAACCACTAGCGAAGCGCCTACCTCTTCGACGGCCCGGAGCCGTAATTCTCTATCGCTAACCATGGCCGTCCCCATAACGATCCACGACGCCCCGGCGTCTCTTACGGACCGCAGGTCTTCGAAGGTGCGTACTCCACCACCCACCTGAACCGGCACGCTCACGGCGCGGGAGATCTCGCGTATCAGGGTAAGCTGCGCCGGACGGCCGGATTTCGCCCCATCGAGGTCAACGACGTGTATCGCCCGCGCCCCGCATCGCTCCCACTCCCGCGCACGTTCGACGGGGTCGGCGTCGTATTCTTTGGAACGGTCGAAGTCTCCCTGTTTGAGTCGCACGCACCGTCCGCCACGCAAGTCGATGGCCGGGAATACCGTAAAACCGGTCAAAGCTTCCGCGCCCAGGAGAGGAAGTTATCGTAGAGCTTGAGCCCCGCCCGGCTGCTCTTCTCGGGGTGGAATTGCACCGCCACCAGGTTCTCCCGGCCCGCCGCCGCGCAGAACTCCACGCCGTACTCCGAAGTGCCGATCACGTCCGACGGCTCCACAGTCTCCGGATAGTAAGAGTGGACGAAGTAGAAAGCCTCGCCGTCGAGTCCTTTCAGAACCGGGTGATCACGCGTCACCGAGAGCTGGTTCCATCCCATGTGCGGCACCTTGAGTTTGTCTGTCTTGAAGCGTACGACAGTGCCGGGGAAGAAACACAGTCCCTCTGAATCCGGCGACTCTTCCGAACCTTCGAAGAACACCTGCAAGGCGACGCACACCCCTAGAAACGGCTTGCCGCTATAGTAAGTCTCCCGGCAGGCTTCATCCATCCCCTCCTCCCGAAGTTTCTTCATACAGTCGCCAAACGCCCCGACGCCCGGCAACACGACGGCGTCCGCCGCCGCCACCCTCTCCGGGTCGGATGTGAGGTCCACCGCCGCCCCAACTTTCTCCAGCGCACGGGTGACGGAGAGCGTATTTCCCGCGTCGTAATCGACTACTGTGACGTTCAATCCACAACGCCTTTCGTGGAAGCGCTACCCGAGACGCGGGTCGCTATTCCCGCCCTCAAAGCTACCGCCAGCGCCTTAACGCCGGACTCGACCTTGTGATGGGCGTTCGTGCCGTAGTGGCAGTTAAGATGGAGGGTAAAGCGCCCGTACTGGGTAAAAGCCCGGAGGAACTCCTCGAACAGCTCGGTGTCGAAGGCACCGATCTTCTCCGGCATCTCTCCGAGGTTGCAGGTGAGGTGAGAGCGGCCACCGAGGTCCACCACCACGGTCGAGAGAGCCTCTATGAGCGGCGCGCCGGCGTCGGCGAAACGGACCAGGTCCGCGCGGTCTCCGAGAGCTTCGTCGAAAGCGCGGCCCAGCACCAGCCCCGTATCTTCGACGGTGTGGTGGTCGTCAACCCACGTGTCACCCTCGGCCTTTACGTCCAGATCGATGCCGGAATGGTGGGCGAGCAGGTGCAGGAGGTGGTCCAGGAAGCCGACGCCCGTTGCGACCTCGGCTTTCCCGGCGCCATCTAGGTCCAGGTTGACCCGGACGAACGTCTCGCCGGTCTTTCGCTCTACGTTACCAGTACGTGTCATGGTGTCTTCTCCAGGTAGATCACAGGTCTTTTGCGAAATGGTAGCTGGAAATCTTCATACCTTCCCGGAAGTAGAAGCGGTGGGCGCCGTGCCGCTGGACACCGGAGTCCAGATGCAACTGCCCACATTGGTTTCTCCGCGCTTCATCAGCGAGCCAGCCGATCATATGCCCGCCGAAATCCCTGGACCTGGCAGCCTCGTCGGTAACAAGGTCGTCCACGTAGAGGACTTTCCCGTAGGCCAGGAACTCTGAAATCCTGTACCCGGCCACGCAGCATACCCGTTCTCCTTCAAAAGCGGCGGCCATCCGGTAACCGTCAGAGGTCTCCATGCGCCGGATAGTAGTGAGATAGCTTTCTTTTTTCAGGTGGTGACGGAGCTGGCTCATCACGGGGTAGGTAGCCTTGATCTCTTCGTCCGTGGAGAGTTGCCTAATCTCCATCTCTACCCCTACCGTGTCCGGTCCTTACCCGGACGCTCTCGGCATGGTTCTCGAACCCTTCGAGACGGGCCAACCGCTCGACGTGCGGCCCTATCTCGCCCAGAGCTTCGCGGGTGAAGTGGATGTAGTTGGTACGGGCGGTGAAGTCATGAGTGCCGAGTGCGGAGGCCCAGGAGGCCGCCCCACCGGTCGGCAAGGCGTGAGAGGGACCGGCGGCGTAATCACCTAGGGCTACGGGGCTCCAGTCTCCGATGGCGATCATGCCAACCTCCCGGAGGTCGTTCAGGACCGCTTCGTGATCTTCGGAAATGATGTGCGCGTGCTCGGGGGCGTAGAGGTTCGAGAGTTCAGCGGCGTGCGCCAGGTCCCGCACCCGGACCAGGGTTATGAGGTCCGCTGGCTCACCGGAGAGTAGGGGTTCGATCTCTTCGATCAGGTTCTCGCTTGGAGACAGGAGGACTGCGGACGCGCCGGAGAGATGCTCAGCCTGGGCCATCAGATCGCGGGCGACCCGCTCCGGGAAAGCCCCGGCGTCGGCGATCACGACTACCTCGCTCGGTCCCTGAGGAGCGTCGATCCCGACCGTGCCGTATACCTCCAGTTTGGCCGCCGTCACATAGTCGTTTCCGGGACCGACGACCTTATTGACCGCCGGGATGCTTTCCGTACCAAACGCCATAGCCGCTATCGCCTGGGCGCCGCCCACGGCATACACTTCGTCAAGACCGAGCAGACCGGCCACGGCCAGAACTTTCCCGCTCACCCGGCCATCGCGTCCCGGCGGCGCGCAGACACAGACCTCCTCCACCCCGGCTACCTGAGCCGGAACCGCCGCCATCACCAGCGTACTCGGGTAGGCTCCGTGACCTCCCGGCACATAGACACCGGCCCGCCGAAGCGGCCGAACCCGTTGGCCGGTAGTCGCCCCATTTCGGGAAGTCTCCCACGAGCGATCCATCTCCCGCTTGTGAAACGCCCGGACGTTCTCTATTGCCACCCCGAAAGACTCCTCAACCTCCGGTGAGAGGCTCTGCCGGGCACGCGATATCTCTTCCTTCGGGACCCGGATAGGATCCGGCCGGACCCCGTCGAAACGCTCAGTGTACTCTAGCAGGGCCACATCGCCTCGCTGGCGCACATCCTCGACTATGCTCCGCGCGGCGTCACGAACCTTTGGGGATCGGAACCCGCCGGGCCGCCGCAATCCCACAATGGCCTCTTTCGGATCCAGCTTCCGGGCGTCGAGTCGCTTAACCACTCCGGACTCCCGACGCTTGCATACCGTTTACCAGGGCGGAGATCTCACCGTGGCGCAGGCGGTAGGAGCCGCGATTTGCGATTACCCGCGCCGTCGAAGAGGAGATATCGTCCAGTATCTCCAGGTTGTTCTCGCGCAGGGTAGTCCCGGTGGCGGTAAGGTCCACGATGCACTCGGCGAGACCGACTAGCGGGGCGAGTTCTATGGAGCCGTGGAGCGCGATGATCTCCGCCTGCCGGCCGATACCCTCGAAGTAGCCTCGGGCGATGTTCGGGAACTTCGTGGCGACCCGAACCACCTCGGCATGGGAGATGGACTCACGCACCTTATCCGCCCGGTCCTCCGGGGCAGCCAGGATCATGCGGCACGCCCCGGTCCCGAGGTCTTTGAGTTCTATGACGTTCGGTCCCTTTTCTTCCAGGACGTCCTTCCCGACGATCCCAAGATCCGCCGCACCGTGCTCCACGAAGACCGGAACGTCCGTAGGCCGGCTGATAATGAACTCCACACCGTCGGCCCGATACACCAGCCGCCGTCCATTATCCCGCAGTATCTCCACCGGCAGCCCGGCGGCCCCGAGCGCCCGCACGGCGTCCTCGAAGATAGCGCCTTTCGGAACCGCGATCCTGAGCCCCCTCACGAGAGAACCCTCGCAGAAACTTCCCCAGACGGAACAAGCTCGAACTCTCCTCCCGAGCGGGCGAGCTTTAGACCCTCCGAAGCCGGGTAGCAGACCCAACCGGCCCCAACACTTTTGGCGTACACGGCGGCCTCATCCGGCGAAATGTCCTCCGCGAGATGCAACACCCGCACGCCCGACTCACGAAGCATCTCCGCGTTCCGGGTGCTCTCGACGCTCTCGCCGACCATCACGAGGAGCGGTTCTTCGTCCCCGGCAGGCAACACGGAGAGGAGACGTTCGAGGGAGATAGCGAAACCCGTCGCCGGCATGGACTCGCCGAAGCGGTCGAGCAGGTTATCGTAGCGTCCGCCGTTGGCGATAGTGAATCCGAGGTCCGGGGAGTACGCTTCATAGACCGCTCCGGTGTAGTAGTTGTAGCGCCCGATGAGACCGAGGTCCAGGATCACGGCGTCGAGACAGCCGTAAGCCTCAAGATGCGCCAGGATTCCGCGCAGGTTCTCCAGCGCCGAGGCCGCCTCTCCTACCGCGTATTGCTCCGCCCGCGAGATCACAGCTCCGTCAGTAGCCGGACCAACGATTCGGGGTATCTCCCTAACGGCGTCCGCGATCTCGTTGGATAGTCCGGCCGCCAGCTCGTCAACCCGAACCAGGTCCTTCGCCGCCAGCGCCGCCAGGAGATCCGACGCAACCTCCGGCGCCCTCGCTTGTAGATACCCTTCGTAAAACGCCGTCTGACCCAGCACGATAGCGAAGTCATCGGGAGCCCGGAGCCCCAGGCTCTCCAGAACGTCCACCAGCAAAGCTATGGCTCCGGCGTCCTCCGCCGGGCTCGTCGAACCCACGACCTCGACCCCCGCCTGATGGAACTCCGCCGCCTGACCATGTCCCACACCTGCCCGCCGGTACACCGGCAGGCTGTAAGAGAGCTTGTGCGGCGGCGGGCTGTTGCGGAGCCGCTGGGCGACGAGTCTGGCTATGGGGGTAGTTACTTCGGGACGTAGGATCACCATCTGGTTGTCCGGGTCGAAGAGCTTGAACGAAGCATCCCGCAGCCGCGGCTCCTCGATGACCTCCGAGTACTCCAGGGCTGGCGTCACCACCTCCCGGAACCCAAACGCCCGGAACCTCCGCAGCACACGCGCCTGCACGTCCCAGAGCCGCGTTGACTCCGGCGGCAGGACATCCCGCGTACCTGGCGTGGTAGTGAATTTTCTAGGAACTTCTCGCTTCATAAGAACCGCTATCTTAACCGATAAGCGCATCTTTACCGAACATTCTCACCCGAGTTAGCCACAGGTTTGACCCGCCGCCCTCAGCAGCGCCATTAACGACAGATGCCACATGTTGCATGAAGCAAGGAGACTCAAGTACACTGATCCGGAACCCTATGCAACGGCCGGGGCATAAACGTAAAAGGAGAATTCGTGGCGCCTTCCAACTTCATCCGCCTGGCTGGACTAGCCGCGGTACTGTCCGGAGCGTTGTGGATAATCGCGGAATTCCTGTACTTTATCGTGGGCTTTGATCGGTCCGCCGAGAGCTACACTACCGGCTCTTACCTTTTCCAATCCGTGCTATTCCTGCTTGGCGGGGTGCTGTTGGTTGGAGCCTTGATCGGCCTCTACGCCGGCCGCTCGGAAGAACTGGGCGCCCTAGGGTCGGCTGGATTCCTAGTAGCCCTCGTTGGCACGGTGCTGGCGGCGGGCTCGTCTTGGGAAGAAACCTTCTTATTGCCGGTCCTCGCTAGAGACGTACCCGAGCTGATCGAGGCCGGAGAGCCAGCGTTGCTGACCGTCGGCTTCACGCTATCGTTCATCATATTCTGCCTGGGCTGGCTCCTGTTCGGAGTAGCGGCGCTCCGTACCCGTTCTTATCCACGCGCCGCCGCCGTGCTGCTGATAGTGGGATCGATACTCGCGTTCTTCCCGCTACCCTTCACCTATATCATTTTCGGTGTGGCGGTGGCCTGGATGGGCTTGAGCCTGTGGTCGGGAAAAACCGAATCGGCCGAGCGTCGCCCGCGTGTAACGTAAAGAACCGAGACAGCCGAAGCAGTCTACTCCCCACGAAGCTTCTAATCTACTCGAAGACTACCGTCCGGTTGCCGTCCACCAGGATTCGGTCTTCGAGGTGCCAGCGGACGGCCCGGGCGAGGACACGGCGCTCTATCTCCCGGCCCTGGCGGACCAGATCTTCCACGGTATCCCGGTGGGTTACGTGCGAAACGTCCTGGTGAATTATCGGTCCGGCGTCGAGGTCTTCAGTAACGTAGTGGGCCGTCGCGCCGATGGTCTTGACGCCCCGCTCGTGCGCCCTCCTGTACGGGTCCGCCCCGACGAAGGCCGGAAGGAAGGAATGGTGGATATTTATGAGGCGGTCCGGGAAAGCGTTTACGAGTTTCGGGGATAGTATCTGCATGTATCGGGCGAGCACCACCACGTTTATTCCATGCTCCGCCAAGAGGTCCAGCATCGCCGATTCCTGTTCGGCTTTCGTCTCTCTCGTGACCGGGAGATGGTGGAATGGGATGCCGTAGATCTCCGCCCGTGAAACCAGGTCCGGGTGGTTCGATACGACGAGCGGCATCTCAGCCTCCAGCTCCCCCGCATCCCAGCGCCAGAGCAGGTCTATGAGGCAGTGGTCGTAGCGGGAGACGAGTATCGCCATCTTCTTCGGGGCGTCGGTGTGGGAGACACTCCACTCCATCCCGTGCCGGCGGGCCAGGGGCGCGAAAGCCGCGCCGAACTCCTCGCGTTCCAGGCCAAAGCCCTCCCCCTCTATATCCAGGCGCATAAAGAAGCGGCCGGAAGCGCTTACGTACTGGTCGGCGGAGAGGATGTTCCCATCGTGCATGGATATGAACGACGAGATCGCCGAGATAAGACCCTTTTTGTCGGGACAGGATATGAGTAGTCGCACGTCGTAGCCCAAAGTAGGCCGCATTGAACTACACCATCGGGCGCCCGGCAAGCGAAGCGGCTGAAGATTTGATTCTATATCCGGGAACCAAGATCAAACGGAGACGACTATTCGAAACTTGCTGTACATGGAAAAGGAGGAACGCCGTCTGTTCGATCTCGCCGCCAATGCCACGCGCGAGGAGCTCGTATCACTACCGGTAAGAGACCAAGACATTTTCCTGGCGCGGCTAAGACACTACTGGAGCGACCTCTACAGCGGGCTCGAGCCGATCTACGGCGGCCGCGAGGACTTCGATGTCGTGGTGGAACAGTTGATACGCCGCCTCGCCGCCGCCTACATCCTGCGCCCGGAAGACCTCAAGCGCCTGGATATAGAGCGCAGCCTCGGTCCGGGCTGGTTCCAGAACGAGCGCCGCATCGGCTACGTCCTCTATGTGGACCGGTTCGCCGGTAATCTCCGGGGCGTCACCGGGCGTGGGGATTATCTGCGGGAGTTGGGCGCCAACTACATACACCTGATGCCCTTGCTGGAACCCCGTCCCGGCCCGAACGACGGTGGCTATGCGGTGCGAGACTACAGAAAGGTAAACCCGAATCTCGGCACGATGGATGACCTGGAGGAGCTATGCTCCGCCTTCCGGGACGAGGATATCAGCGTCTGCCTGGACCTGGTGCTCAACCACTGCGCCCGCGAACACGAGTGGGCGGCGCGGGCCCGGAATGGCGAGGACGAATACCTGCGGATGTTCCACACCTTCCCCGACCGTACCGTGCCGGACGAGTACGAAAATACACTGCCCGAGGTGCTTCCCGAGACCGCGCCCGGCAACTTCACCTGGGACGAGGAGTTGGGACGCTGGGTGTGGACCTCGTTCAACACCTATCAGTGGGATCTCAACTGGGGAGAGCCGAAGGTCTTTATAGAGATGACGGACGTGCTGCTCTACCTGGCGAACCGGGGTGTGGAAGTCTTCCGCCTCGACGCCGTGGCTTTTATGTGGAAACGTCCCGGAACAAACTGCCAGAACCTGCCGGAGGTTCACGACATCCTGCAGGCGCTCCGGGCCTGCACCCGCATCGCCGCCCCGGCCGTGGTACACAAAGCCGAAGCTATAGTGGCGCCGCACGACCTGATCCACTACCTCGGAACCCACAGCCGCTACGGCAAGGAATCCGACCTCGCTTACCACAACAGCCTCATGGTCCACTACTGGTCTTCCCTCGCCAGCCGAGAGACGACATTGATAACGAGCGTGCTGCGAAAGTTCCCCGAAAAACCGGCCAACACCGCCTGGGGGACGTACATCCGGGGCCACGATGATATCGGCTGGGCCATAACCGAGGAAGACGCCGCCGAGGTCGGCATAGACGGCGCGGCCCATCGAGCCTTTCTAAGCGAATACTACTCCGGCGAGTTTCCCGGCAGTCACGCCCAAGGAGAAGTCTACGAGCTGAACCCACTTACCGGCGACCGGCGCATCAGCGGGACCACGGCGAGCCTCGCGGGGCTGGAAACGGCGCTGGAGAGCGACGACGAAAAACTCGTGGACCTCAGCATCCGGCGCATCCTGCTCGGGCACGCCCTCATCCTGGGCCACGGCGGGGTACCCCTGATCTACATGGGAGACGAGATCGGCCTGCTAAACGACTTCTCGTACCTGGAGGAAGAAGACAAAGCCACCGACAACCGCTGGATGCACCGCCCGGCTATGGACTGGGAGAAGGCGGCCGGAAGAAATGAACCAGGCACGGTGGAGCACCGCATTTTCACCGGCCTCCGCGCGCTCGTCGAAGCCCGCAAGCGCACGCCTCACCTGAACGCGGCAACCCCTACCCACGTGCTTGACCTGTACCATACGAGTGTGTTCGCCTTTCTAAGACCCCACCCTCTCGGACCACTGGTCGCGGTCCACAACTTCACCGAACACGAACAGATCTTCAGCGCGGACCTTCCGCGTTCCCAGGGAATAGAGAACCCCTTCGACAACATCAAACAAGAGAAGCTCTCTATAAACGGCAATCACCTTAGCCTACGACCCTACGAGGTCGTTTGGCTCACCGATGGAGAGGATATCTGAACGCTACTCCCGGCCCCGGATCTGGGTGACCGTCGGGTGGAAGAACAGGTCCATAGCCCAGTCCACGGCGATTCTGGCCCGGTTCTGGGGGCTCTCGGTTTTGAACAAGTAAGTAGCCCGCCAGAACAGCGCCGCGATCAAGCCGCTGAACTTCACGCCCATGACCTCGTTCACGGCGAAGGTGCTGCCGAGTTCTACAAGTTGTCCGAGAGATTTATACTCGAAGGGCTCGAGTTCTTCGCCATCTATCCTGGCGAGGACGTTCTTTGCGGCCGCATGACCGCCCTGAACCGCCGCCTGGGCGTTCGGGGGTATCGGGTTGCCTTCACCATCCACGTTCGCCGCGCAGTCGCCGATGCCCCAGATGTTATCGTGTCCCTCAACGCGACAATAGGCGTCCACCGTCAGGCCTTTGCGTTCGTCCGAAGGCAAGTCTATATCTTCTAGCTTGACGCTGGCGCGGGCTCCGGCGGTCCAGATCACGTTCTCAGCCTCTATCTCGTTTCCATCGTCCAGTATCACCTTGTCGGCGGTGATCTCCTTTGCCTTGACGTCGCTTATTACCTCGATCTGGAAGTCCGCCAGTTTCTTGCGCGCCGTCCGCCGGAGCGCCGGGTCGAGCTCCTTGAGCACCTGCTTGTTGCGGTCCACCAGCACGATCCTCACCCGCCGAGGGTTGATGTTCGGATAATCGGGCGAGAGCACATCGTACACCAGGTTGTGCAACTCTGAGGCGGTCTCCACGCCCGTCGCCCCACCCCCGATAATGACGAAGGTAAGCTTCGACGGCGGAAACTCTCCCCGGCTCAGGGTGACCTGCTCGTAGCGTTCGATGACCCGGTTGCGGATGTCCTCCGCAGTGTGGATACCGGTCATGCTGATCGCGTGTTCCTCGACGCCGGGTATGCCGAAGTACGCCGGTTCACCGCCGAGGCTCATGATCAGGTGATCGTAGGGAACCTCTATATTCTCCACACCCTGGCCCGTGGCCGTGACGACCTGACGTTCCAGATCCACACCCTCAACGTAGGCCCGCCGGAAGCTGGCGCCGTACCCTATCAGGGACCGTCTAAGGGGTTGGGCCACGTTCTTTGTCTCGATGTCGCTGCTTATGACTCCGGCGAGCATGGGCCAGAAGGTAAAGAAGTTCTCCTTGGAGACGACCATTACCCCTACGTCGTCGCGGTCCTTGATCATCTTGCACAACGTCTTGGCCGCCGAGTAACCCCCGAAACCTCCCCCCAAAATGAGCACCTTGTTCTCGAACTCGCGGTAGGGTTTTCTCTCCCAGGGCTCGTAGCGCGGGTTCGGCGTATCTTTTAGGAGGCGCCTCAATGTCTCCAGGGCAAACACCCCACCTCCCAACGCCAGACCTCCCTTGAGCAGCTTATTCATGATTTTCTCCACATCCGCCGTCGCCAGCCTGTGATTCGAACGCCAGAACTAACCTTAAGGCATAGAGGTGCCATAGGCAATGTTTGAATCCCTCTCGCCACACGTTTCCCGTGGAGACGTATACCGTACGCGGTAACGGGCCGATGCTAATATCTGCGGATGACTGATATACAGAAAGACAAGCTGCAGTTACTGAAAGACCGGATGGCGAGCCTGAGTGACCTCGGCGGTGCTAGCATGACGCTGTTCTGGGACCGGCAAGTCTACATGCCGGGAGGAGCGGTCGAGGGTCGCGCCGAGCAATTGGCGACGATCAGCCGAATCTCCCACGAGATACTGACCGAACCCGAGACAGGAGAGCTTCTCGAAGCACTCGAAGACCTCGACCCGGAGACCGACGACGGCGCCCTTGTGAAGGTAGCCTGCCGTAGTTACGATAAAGCTACCAAGTTGCCCTCGCGGCTCGTCGAAGACATCTCCCGCGCCCAGTCAATCGCCGAACCAGCCTGGGTAAAAGCGCGGGCGGAATCCGACTGGTCCTCATTCGCGCCACATCTGGAGACCTTGATCTCACTCCAGCGCGAGTCGGCCGAACACCTGGGCTACGACAACCATCCCTACGACGCGATGATCGACGCCTACGAACCCGGACAGACGAAGGCACGGGTGACGGAGATGTTCGAAGGCTTGAAGTCCGGCATAGTGCCGCTGCTCGGCGAGGTTTACGAATCGCTGGACGACGGACTGGACCGCTCGGCCCCGCTTCACGGCGAGTTCGACGAGCGCAAGCAAGAAGAGTTCGGGCAGGCGGTGATCTCCGCCTTCGGCTACGACTGGAGCCGGGGCCGCCAGGACCGGACCGTCCATCCGTTCTGCGCGGGCATAAACGCCAACGACGTGCGGATCACCACGAGGTTCGACCCCACCTGGCTCTCCCCCGCCCTCTTCGCCACGTTCCACGAGTCCGGACACGCGATGTACGAACAGGGAGTAAACCCGGACTACAATCGCACTCCCCTGGCCGGCGGCACCTCGCTGGGCGTCCACGAGTCCCAGTCGCGCCTCTGGGAGAACCTCGTCGGACGCTCGCGCCCGTTCTGGACACATTACTATCCGGGTCTCCAAAAGACCTTCCCGGAGCAACTCGGCGAAACGAACCTGGATACTTTCTACCGGGCCATCAACGCGGTGGCGCCCTCGGAGATCCGGGTAGAAGCAGATGAGTTGACCTACAACCTGCACATCCTGCTCCGCTTCGAGTTGGAGGTAGCCATAATGGAAGGAAAACTCTCCGTCGCGGACCTGCCCGAAGCCTGGAACGCCAAGATGGAAGAGTACCTGGGCGTCACGCCGGAGAACGACGCGCAGGGCGTTTTGCAGGACATCCACTGGGCTGCCGGCCTCTTCGGCTACTTCCCGACCTACACCATCGGCAACGTCCTCTCTGTACAACTCTTCGACACCGCCACGGAGCAACACCCGGAGATCAAAAGCCAGATCGGCAACGGAGATTTCGACACCCTGCGCCACTGGCTGCGCGAAAACATCCACCAGCACGGCAGCAAATACGAGCCGGAAGACCTCGTACAGCGCGTCACCGGGAACCCGCTAGACGCCGGTCCTTACCTCCAGTATCTGAGGTCAAAGTTCGGCGAGCTGTACGGCCTTGAGAGTTAATAGCGACTTAGCGAACTCTCACCACGACGTTTTTGATCTGGGTGTAGTTCATTGGCGCGGCGATGCCTTTCTCGCGTCCGATGCCGCTCTGCTTGTAGCCGCCGAAGGGTGAGCCGACACCGCCCGTATGATACTCGTTGACCATGACGTAGCCGGCCTTGATCTCACCGGCGAAGCGCAGCGCCCGGTCTATGTCCTTCGTGAAGATGCCAGCGGCGAGGCCGTAGTCGGAGTCGTTGGCGATGGTGACGGCTTCGTCTTCGTCGGAGAAAGGCAAGACCGAGAGGACGGGACCGAAGATCTCCTCCTGCGCTATCCGCATCTTGCTCTCTACTCCATCGAACACCGTCGGCGAGACGAAGTAGCCTCTCTCGAAACCCTCGGCCCAGCCTCCGATGAGCATGTTGGCGCCTTCTTGCCGTCCCGTTTCGATGTATCCCAGAACGCGTTCGAAGTGCTCGGCTGAAACGAGAGGACCCATGTCGGGGTTGTCGAGGCCCGGGCCGAGTCTTATGTTTTGAGAACGTTCGATCATCCTCTCCAGCAATGGCTCACGGATCTTTTCTTCCACCAGGAGCCGGGAGCCGGCGTCGCAGTACTGTCCGGTGTTGGAATAGATGCCTTTGGCGACTTCATTTGCGGCGAGTTCCAGGTCGCTGTCGGCGAAGATTACGTGGGGCGACTTGCCGCCGAGCTCCAGGACTACCGGCTTGACGTTGTCTGCGGCTGCTCGGGCGACGGCGCGGCCGGTTTCGACGGACCCGGTGAAGGTGATCGAGTCTATTCCAGGGTGCTCGCTTAGAGCACGACCGGCGTCGTGGCCGAAGCCGGTGACTACGTTGTAGACACCGGGCGGGAAGCCGAGGTCCAGGAACACTTCAGCGAACTTGAGCGCGGTCAAAGGTGTCTGCTCGGCGGGCTTTATGACGGCGGTGTTGCCAGCGGCGAGTGCCGGGGCGAGGCTCCGGCAGATCATGCTGAGCGGCATGTTCCACGGCACGATGTGGGCCGTCACTCCTAGCGGTTCGTTGACCGTGTAGTTGAGGTAGTCCGGCCCAAGCGGGATGGTCTCGCCGTGGATCTTGTCGGCGAGCCCAGCGTAGTACTCGAAGTAGCGGGCGCACCCCATCACCTCGCCTTTGGCGTGACTGAGCGGCTTGCCCGTATCAAGCGTCTCCAACTCGGCGAACTCGTCCAGCCGTTCCTCCAGAAGCCGGGCGACCCGGTAGAGCAACCTGCCGCGCTCGTCCGGCGCGCCCCGTCGCCACGGCCCTTCGAAGGCTTCGCGGGCAGCGGCCACCGCTTCGTCTATGTCCTCCACGCCGCCACGTGAAACGGAGGTGAGGACTTCCTCCGTAGAGGGATCTATGGTATCGAAGGTCTCGCCGCTGCGGGCAGGGATCCATTCGTTGGCGATAAATAGTTGGTTACGGAACTTCGGCATGGCTGGCTCTCTCTAACTCGTACTGGTCCAGTCGGGGGTCTCTACGGGATCCACGAACATCTGGGTCATCTCCTCCTCATCGCCGGGTGGCGTCCTCTCCAGGCCGACCATCTTGTCTATGACCATGTTCTGGAAGCGGTGCAGCGGCTCCTCGAAACGGTAGCACATGCGCCCACCCCGGTACGCCGGGTTCGAGAGTCCCTCCTGAACGCGGCCCACGATCTCGATGTCCTGCAGGTTCACCAGATCCCAGAAGTGGGCGAGCTGATCGAGCGCTTCCTCGGAGCCGGCCGCATCCACGGATTCCGGATGGGCTAGGAGTATCGTCTCTTCGACGGTGAATCCCGGCGTCTGCGGATGGGCGATGATAATGAAGGCGTGGTTCGGCAGAATTACTAGCGCCGTGTTCGGGAAGAGCCACACGAAGCGTCCGCTCTCGGCGTCCTTCTCATCCAGCGCGCTTATCGGCGGCAGCCCGTCCCATCCACCATCCTCGGTGTTCTGGGAGACGGGTGTCGTACACATCCCAGTGTACATCCCAGGTCCTTGCCAGCGGTAGTGGTCCTCCATCTTCGAGACTTTCACTAGCTCGGGATGGACCCACGGCAGATGATAGTACTCCATGAAGTTCTCGCCGATCAGCTTGTAGTTGGCGGCGACCTCGTAGCCTTTTGTCCGCATCACCGTCCACTCGTCGAGCCGGTAGCCGGAGAAACGCTCCGGCAGGTCTCCGAGTTGATCCGTGAGCGGGGCTGCGTCCGCATCCAGGTTGACGAACACGAGAAAGCCCCAGCTATCCACGTTAGCAGTCAAGAGTCCGTAATCCGTCCTGTCGAAGCCTTTTACGGAGTCTGTGTCGAAGACGGCCTGCATATCTTTGGGGATGTCCGAGCCTTCGAAAAGGGGAGTTCCGAGGCAGTTTCCATTCAGGTCGTAAGTCCAAGAGTGATACGGGCAGCGTATCCTGTTCGATCGCAGGTTATGCGAGCCTTCGTCCAGTAGCTTGGCGGCCCGGTGGCGGCAGACGTTGTGGAAGGCGCGCAACTCGCCTTCTTTGTTGCGGGTAACGACCACCGAGCGTCCGGCGACCTCGGCCACGAGGGTCTGGCCTGGTTTCTCGACCTGGGAGGTGCAGCCGACGGAGATCCAGCTCTTGGCGACGACTCTCTCGCGCTCTATGTCGAAGAACTCCTGGGAAGTGTAGGCGTCGGGGAGCAGGGTGACGGCCAAATCCACCGGGGCCCGCGTGGGGGTGTAGGTCTCCTCTTCGGTATACTCCTTCGGGGAGTGGTGGTCTTTGTAGTGGCGGGCCCGGGCCGGCCGGTCCAGGGTCATGTTGATGCCCCCTTCCTCAAAAAGTGTGGCTAAATATTACCGTGCGCGAACTTATATCTTATGAGAGCAACTTCTCATCGTAGGGATATAGCGACAGCCTCGCTGTTGACCGAAGCTGTGAAAGCCTCGCCGCGAGCGCGCTCTGCGGCGGAATCCTCCGAGCCCATCAGACGTGGAACGCCCTCTGGAACGAGAGATCTGTGATGGCTGAACGTTCTATGCTGAACGGTCCGATTGGATAGGTGGACGCGCCGTCGAGCGCCAGCTCGGAGAGTATTCGTCCGATCAGACCGGCGAACTTGTACGCGTGCCCGGCTCCTATCGCCACGGAAATCTGCGGATGCTCTGGCAGCGTATCTATGACGAAGTTCTGATCCGGCGGGATCGTGTACAGGCAGGTCTTGGTGTACAGCTCCGGCCCCAGAAAGCCTGGGATACGCCTGCTCAGGAAGTCGTGATAGCGGGCCTTGCGGACCGGGTCGGGCTCGAAAGTACGGGTGTCGGCCGTCACCTCGTGGCCGCCCATATGTTGGCCGAGCTTCGTCGCCACCTCACCGTAGATGGGGAACCCGTAGAAGTTGAATGCCCCGTGCCACATGAAGACCGGGAAGTTCTCCGGCGCGAACTCTATCAGGTTTGGGGTCGCGTAGTAAGTGACCTGCTCCTGCGTAACGGTCAACGGCACCTGCGTATCGGTCTCCGCCAGCACCTGGTTCGTCCAGGCGTCGCTGGCGACCACCACCCGGTCGGCGTGGAAGACCTCATCGTCCGTAACGACCTCTACTCCGTCACCGCTCGGACGTACGGCCCGGACGGGGGTCTCTTCCAGAATCTTCGCGCCGCGGGATCGCGCCAGGGCGACGTGTACCGCGTTCGTCCGGCCAGCATCCACAATTCCCGTATCCTCCTGGTAGATGGCCTTTTCGGTGCCCGCAAGGTGAAATTGCGGCCAGCGGTACATCAATTCGTCGGGGTCGAGTATCTCGTAGTCGAAGCCGAACTGCTCGAAGGCTGCAACGTACCCGTCTACGTTGCGGGTCCCAACCTTCTCAGGGTCCCGCTCGTCAACCGCCTCTATAACGAGCCCGCCGGTCTTGTGAAGGACCTTTACCCCGGATTCTTCTTCGATGTGATAGTAGGCTTTATAGGCGTCCCGGGCGAGGGCGGCGTACTCTGATTGGTGCTGGGCGAGCCGGATGATGCGCGAATGGTCCTGGGACGCACCGCGCACGTGACCGAGTTTGAACTGCTCGATACCGAGCACCGACGGTCCCAACTCGCGGGAGAGCCAGTAGAGGGCGGCGGAACCGAGGCCCCCGCACCCAACGACGATAGCTTCGTAATGTTTCATAGTGCCGCTCACCACTCTCTTGAGTACGCGCCTTTAGCTATCGTCAGCGTAGATCCGGCGTCTTTATAAGTCCAATATATTTTTGACACCGCTATTGATATGAATTACAAATAAATAATGGAGCTTAGACAGTTAAAGTATTTCGTGGCGGTCGCGGAGGAACGTAACTTCGGGCGGGCGGCGAAGAGGCTGCACATGAGCCAGCCACCTTTGAGCACCCAGATCAAAGGTTTGGAGGAGGAGCTTGGCGTAAAGCTCTTCGACCGGAGCACCCGGAGGGTAGAGTTGACCGACTCGGGGCGGACCTTGCTCGTGCGGGCTCGGGAGATATTGGGCGCCGTCGAGGAGGCCGGTGCGGAGGCACGGGGGGCGGAGCTCGGCGAGCGGGGCCAGTTGGAGATCGGCTTCGTCAGCTCGGCTACTCTGAGCCTGTTGCCGCCCGCGTTGCGACTGTTCCGGGAGCGCTACGGGGGTGTCGAGCTGGACCTGCGGGAGCTCGCCAGCGTGGAGCAGTTGGAGGCCCTCTATGAAGGAGAGATACGGGTCGGGCTGGTGAGGTTGCCGTTGCAGGCGCCGGGAATACAGTTGGAGCCTGTTCTGGCGGAGCCGCTCGTGGTCGCCCTGCCCGTGGGACATCCACTGGAATCCCACGAGACCATCTCGCTCGAAGAAGTAGCCGAGTTGCCGCTCATCTTCTTTCAGCGCCGGCTCGAGCCCGGCTCCCACGAGCAGATCATCGAACTGTTAAGCCGTGTCGGCGCCCTCCCTAAGGTAGCCCAGTACGCGGTGCATCTTCAGACGGTGATCGGGCTGGTCGCAAGCGACATCGGAGTAGCGATACTGGCGGAATCCGCCCGCAGGTTGCATCGTGAAGGTATCGTCTACCGTCCTCTGGACGTTCCCAACGCCACGAGTTGGCTCGGGTTGGCGTGGCTGGAGAGGGACGATGCTCCTCTCGTCGAGAACTTCGTGCAGGTGGTGCGGGAGGTCGCCGGAGAGAGTCCCACTCCGGCCTGAACGAAGACCCGGCTCCGGTCTAGGAAACTCGCTCCATATCAGGTTCCGTCGGAGCCGCTACCGGACGCGTATAGCTTATACAGTCCGTGCCGAGTATCTGTTTGAGCCGGGCGTGAAGGTCGGAGGAGTCCTCGACGCCGCTTATGCGCTCTTCCAGGCCGCCGTCCCTGGATACGAGCAGGATCCCGCTGCCTCCAGGGTTCTCTCCTATCACCGCGAACGCCTCATCAACGGCCTCGCGCGGGAGCCCGACGAACGCGTCAGCGTAAAGGTAAAGAGGGTCCAGTCCAGGCTCCAAATGCAACTCTTCCATCTCCAGCGCCACTATGCGCGGCACACCCTCTTTGCGCTCGACGCGGCCTTTCACTTTGATCACCGCGTCCTCCCGGACACACGCCGAGCAGTTGGCGTAGACCCTCGGGAAGACCATCACCTCGGCGAGACCGCGCATGTCATCTAGCTGGAGCATCGCCATCATGTCACCCTTGCGGGTGGTGTTTATCCGTACGGAAGTTGCAAGCCCCCCCACCCATACCATCGCCCCATCGCGGCAATTTTCGAGGTCTCCAACCGTCGTGTCTATCTTCTTCTTTAGCTTGTGCAGCACAGGCCGCAGAGGATGGTCGGATACGTAGAGACCCAAAGCCTCTTTCTCCCACTCCAGACTCTGCCGCTGGTCGTCTTCTATCTCCGGCAGGTCCGGGCGCGCCGGAGCCAGGTCCGCGAGCTCCGCCGAGTCGAACATGCAGAACTGATCTTCGCCGTCGTTCTTCGCGCTACGGGCCGCGTTATCCACCGCCAGGGCGTGGACCTCGAACATCGCAGCCCGCGAGTGACCCGTGAAATCGAAGGCGCCGCACTTGACGAGCGACTCTAGCGTACGTTTGTTATACGTCGTTGAGTCAACCCGCTCACAGAAGTCGAAGATGTCCTCAAACGGGCCGTCTTCTTCCCGGGCCTCGATGATCGCCTCGACGCAACTCTCGCCGACGTTCTTTACCGCCGAGAGGCCGAACCGGATAGTCTCCCCCACCACGGTAAAGCGGCGTCCGCTCTCGTTCACGTCCGGGGGCATCACTTCTATCTTCATGGCACGGGCTTCGGCTACGTACTGCGGGACCCGGTCCTTGGTATTCATGACACTGCTCATGAGGGCGGCCATGTACTCCTCGGGATAGTGGGCCTTGAGGTAGCCGGTCTGGAAGGCGAGGAAAGAGTAGCAAGCGGAGTGGCTCTTGTTGAACGAGTAGCCGCCGGCCTTCTCCATCCAGTTCCATAGCTCTTCGGCGACGTGTGGGGCCACCTCGTTCTCGGTGCATCCGCTGGTGAACTTATCCTTGAGCGTGGCGAGCAGTTCGGCGTTCTTCTTGCCGATGGCCTTACGGAGGGTGTCGGCCTCGCCGGGAGTGAAGCCGCCGAGGAGTTTGGAGATCTCCATGAGCTGCTCCTGGTAGGCGGCGACGCCGTAGGTTGGCTCCAGGATCGGCTTGAGGCGCGGGTCCATGTAGTCCACGCTCTCGGGGTCGTGCTTGCCGCGTTTGAAGATCGGGATGTAGTCCATAGGGCCGGGCCGGTAGAGGGCGTTGAGGGCCACGAGGTCGTCGAAGCGGTCCGGCTGGACCTCCTGCAGCATCCGCTGCATCCCGCCCGACTCAAACTGGAAGACGCCGAACGTGTCGCCCCTGGAGAATAGTTTCAGGGTCTTTTCGTCTTCGAGGGAGATGTTGGTTATGTCAACTTCCTCGTCGCGAGACTGCCGGATGTTCTCCAGGGTCTCCTCGATCACGTCCAGGTTCCGTAGCCCCAGGAAGTCCACCTTGAGCAGCCCGAGCGCCTCGACGTCGGACATCGGGTGCTGGACCATGACGGAACTCTCGTCCTTGACACGCTGGAGCGGCACGATGTCCGTGAGCGGCTCCTCGGAGATGACGACCCCGGCGGCGTGGGTTCCGGCGTGGCGGGCGAAACCCTCTATCTCGAATGCGTTATCCAGGACCCGCTTGGCGTCTTCGTCCCTCTGGACCAGTTCGATGATCTCGCGCGCCTGTCCGGGGTGCTTCTCCCCTGCGACGTAGCCGCCCTTCTCAGCCGTCAGCACGTCGCGCAGTGTGGTCCCGACGGGCTTGTCCGGGATGAGCTTGGCGAGCTTGTCGGTGTCACCGTACGGGAACTGGAAGATACGGCCCGAGTCCCGGATGGCGGCCTTCGCGCCGATAGTCCCGAAGGTGATGATCTGGGCTACATGCTCGTGGCCGCCGTACTTGTCCGTGACATACTTCATGACCTCCGAGCGACCGGCGACCGAGAAGTCTATGTCCACGTCCGGCATGTTGATGCGGTCCGGGTTCAAAAAGCGCTCGAAGAGCAGCGAGTACCCGAGCGGGTCCAGGTCGGTGATCTCCAGCGCGTAAGCCACTATGGAACCAGCCGCAGAACCCCGCCCCGGCCCGACGGCGATCTTCATATCTTTCGCGTATTTCACGAAGTCCCACACGATGAGGAAGTAGTCCTCGAAGCCCATCTTGCCGATGGTCTCAAGCTCGAAATCGAGTCGTTGCAGTACCTCGGAGTCTTTGGCCCGCCCGCCGTAGCGCTTTACGAGCCCCTTCTCGCACAGCTCCCGCAGGTATTGGGCCGCCGTGTAGCCGTTCGGCTTCGGGAAGTTCGGCAGCCGGGTCTTGCCGAGTTCGATGCCGACGTCCCCTATGAGGTCAACTACCTTCAGCGTGTTCTCAAGCGCCTCGGGATGGTCCGGGAAGATCCTCTCCATCTCCTCGACCGGCTTGACGTAGAACTCCTCGCCGTGGAACTTCATCCGGTTCGGGTCGTTGTGGAACTTGCCGGTCCCGATGCACAGAAGCGCGTCGTGCATCCGGGCGTCGCTGCGCGCCGTGTAGTGACTGTCGTTCGTAGCCACGAGCGGTATCCGCGTGTCTTTGTTGAGTTGGATCAGACCTTCATTAACCCGTTTCTGCTCCGGGATGCCGTGGTCCTGCATCTCCAGAAAGACAGCGTCGAAGACCTCTCCATACTCCATCAAAAGCCGCCGGGCCTCGTCCATCCGGCCTTCGAGTATGCGCGTAGGAACCTCGGCCGAGAGACATCCCGAGAGGCACACGATACCTTTACCGTGCTTTCTGAGAAGCTCCATATCGACCCGTGGCTTGCGGTAGAAGCCTTCGAGGTAGCCCGCCGTGGAGAGCTTCATGAGGTTCTTGTAGCCCTCTGGGTTACGGGCGAGCAGGGTGAGATGGTAGTAGGGAGCTTTGCTCCGGTCGCGCCGGTCGGCCGCGACGTAGACCTCGCAGCCCATCAAGGGTTTTATCCCGGCGGCATTGGCCTCCTTGTAGAACTTGACCGAGCCGTACATCACGCCGTGGTCCGTCAGCCCTATAGCGGGCATATTCTGGTCCTTGGCGAAAGATACGAGGTCCCGGATGCGGCTCGCCCCATCGAGCATCGAATACTCCGAATGGCAGTGCAAATGCGCGAAAGGCGTTACCGTCAAACCGTTCTCCCTCTAAATGCCGGGAGGCCGGCGACGCTCCGATGTTCGGGCGCCGCCTCTGCCTGTTCTCCCATCCTCGACGAAAGGGACTATAAAGAAAGCGCATGCCTTTGTCCAGCCCAGGTTAAACCTGAACTTGAGATACTATTTGCAGGACTTTTCAGGCGACATTTCGTCAGTGAGGGTTATCTTCGTCGTCTTTCCAGAGGAGCCAATTAAGGGCCATCTGGGTGCTAAGTACGGCGAAGATCAGGGCGAAAACGCCACGGGTGAGGTCATGGTACCAGGCTGTGTATACGACTAACGCGATCGAGACGGAGAGCGCCGCGAGAACGAGCAGGAAAGTCGTGGTAAAGACCATGGCACGGAAGGCGCGCGGGAGCAGACTTTCTCGTTGGTGGCCGCTCCGGGTGTCCCTCGATGTTTCTGCCGTTCCGCGCGTCATATCTCAGTCTTGTTTCTTGGCCGGCTCCTTGGAAGAACTCTCGGTCTTTTTGTCGGCGCTCTTCTCGGTCTTGTCGGTTTTCGTCTCCGAGCCGCCGTTTTTAGAGGCGGGTTCGGTTTTCTTGCCGCCCTTGCTGTAGTCGGTCGAATAGAAGCCCGAGCCCTTGAAGGATATGCCCACCGGATGGAGTACCTTTCTAACGGGAGCGCCGCACTCGACGCATTCCTGCAGCGAATCTTCGGAGATCTTCTGCATGATGTCGAAGACGTGCCCGTTTTCACACTTGTACTCGTAGATCGGCATCCAACTTCCTCCAATATAAGGCTTGCAACCCGTAGATTATACAACCTTAGCGGAGGCTGAACGTTCTTCTTATGCTACTCCGGACGCCGGTTCGGGTCCAGGTCTCCTGAGCTAAAGTCCTCTTGCATCCTCTCACGGGCGGCCTCCACGACCTTCGGATTGCTGAGGATCTCGTCGATCTGGGACTGGGAGGCGTTGCGACGAACGTACTCTTCGTCGACCACGTCGTGCAGGTTGGCCCCTTCATTCATGCGGTGTACGATGTATTCTAGGAGCCTACGCTCCCTGGCTGAAGGTCCCTGACTTCCAAAAAGCCTGGCCCAAAAACCCTTCTTCTCCTCGGACATCCCGCTCCTTTCCTGGTGGTGTTCCCTAGCGTGAGTTTATCGGTTCGCCAACTCTGCGTACAGGGCAAGAAGTGATTACGCTTGCCCGGAAAGGTTCTCCAAGGCCTCCCCTGCAACCCGGTAGACGGTCCAGTCGTCCATCGCAACGGCCCCGATACTCTTGTAGAAGCCGATGGAAGGCTCGTTCCAGTCCAGCACCCACCACTCCAGCCGACCGCAGCCGCGTTCTCTAGCCAGCTTCGCCAGACGGACCAGCAACGCCCGGCCGATCCCAGAGCCGCGGAACTCTGGCCGCACGTACAGGTCCTCCAGGTAGATGCCGGGTTTCCCCAGAAAAGTGGAGAAGTTATGAAAAAAGAGGGCGAACCCGGCAGGCTTGTCTCCGAGATAAGCCATCAGGGCCTCCGCGCCGCGCCGCTCCCCGAAGAGCGACTCCCGGAGGGCCTCCTCGGTTGCGGAGACTTCGTGCGAGAGGTGTTCGTACTCCGCGAGCTCCTTTATGAAGCGTAGGATCAGGGGCACGTCCTCTTCGGTGGCGGGACGTATCTGCGGTTCGGGCACTTCTGGACCCGGCTAGACCCGGACCCCGATCAGGGCTTCCGCTATCTGTACCGCGTTGGTCGCCGCGCCCTTGAGCAGGTTGTCCGCCACGCACCAGTAGCTGATGGAGTGATCCTCGACCCGCACGCGCCCGACGTACGTGCCGGGCTCGCCCGCTACCTCCAGCGGCGTTGGGAAATCCCCAGCGTCACCGGAGAAGACCACACCCGGAGCATCCTGCAGCACTTCCAGGACTTCGGTGAGCGTCACGTCCTTCTCAGTTTCGACGTAGACACTCTCGGCGTGTCCGGTGTGGACCGGGATGCGGACGGCGGTAGCGTGGACCTCAAGGTCCGGGAGACCGAGGATCTTGCGCGACTCCTCGCGCATCTTCGTTTCCTCCGTCGTGTAGCCGTCCTCTCCGACGCCCCCGATCAGGGGCAGCGCGTTCCCGATTATGGGCTTCGGGTAAGCATCCTCACGGCCATTCTCTAAAGCCTCGACCCCGCTGCGCCCGGAGCCAGATACGGCCTGGTAAGTGGAAACGACTACCTTCTTCAAACCGAACTCGCGGGCGAGCGGCGCGAGCGTAACGACCATCTGGGTAGTCGAGCAGTTTGCGTTGGCGATGAGGCCGTTGTGTCCCTCCAAGGCGCCGGCGTTGACCTCGGGGACGACGAGCGGCACTTCGGGATCGAGCCGGAAATCGCTGCCGTTGTCTATAACGACCGCGCCACGCGAGATTGCTTCTTGGGCGAGCTGCACGGCGGCGCCTTTCTCCCCTTCCGTGCCGGCGAAGAAGGCGAAGTCAACGCCCTCGAACGCCTCGGGTTCGGCCACCCCGACCTCGAAGGTCTCGCCCGCAAGGACAGACCGACGCTCCGTGCGGGCGAGGACGCGCAGTTCTTTTAGCGGAAAGTTCCTGCGGCGAAGCTCGGCGACGAGGCGTTCGCCGACGAGCCCGGCTCCTACTACAGCTACCGTGTACCCCTCGCTCATATTATTGGTCCTTTCCGTCGTCCGTTATCGCCTTGTGGGCTATGTCCAGCAGGTCGAAGACCACGCCGCTCGCGGTACGGTCCGGTCCGGCGCCGGGTCCCCGGACGGTGAGCGTAACATCCGAGTAGCGCCGGGTGCGGAAGTCGAAGACGTTCTCCGGGCCCTTTATCGGACCGAACGGACTCTCCACGGGAGTGTCTTTGAGGCCTACCTCGATCGGTCCTTCCTTCGGGATGCGGGTGAGGTAGCGGAGCATGTGGTTCTCCTCTACCTCCAGAAGCCGCCCGGCGAACCACTCATCGGCCTCCGGCAGACGCTCCATGAACTCATCCAGAGGAACGTCTTCCAGGCCCTCGGGGACGAGCGACTGGTAGGGGATCTCGTCCGGTTCGATCCTGCGTCCCATCGTACGGGCCAGGATGATCGCCTTTCGGGCCACGTCGAGGCCGGAGAGGTCGTCTCGGGGGTCGGGTTCGGCGTAGTGAAGCTCCACCGCCTCTTTGACCGCCTCGGAGAATGAACGTCCCGCCTCGACGGCGCTCATTATGAAACCGAGGGTGCCGCTGGGGCTGGCCTGGATCTCCAGGATCTCATCTCCGCTCTCCTTGAGGCTCTCCAGGGTGGAGATGATCGGCATCCCCGCCCCTACGGTGGCCTCGCGCCAGAGCCGGTCCCTAAGCAGCGTGGTGAACTGGTCGTACTGGGCCATGCTCCCGGAGAGCGGCCCCTTGTTCGAGAGGACCAGGAAAGCTCCGTTCTCCACCCCGAGAAGGTCCAGGTCGTAGGTCCCGCCGTGAACCGCGAGGTCAACCACGGCCCGCGTGTAGCCCGGCGCGGGCTCCGTGCGGAGCACATCCTCCAGCGGCTCGACCCCCAACTCTGAAAGACTGCCGCCTTCTTCCTTTACCCGGATCGCCTGCGGTAGCAAGTCCTCGCCCTCAACCAGCGCCCCCGAGGTGTCGGCGATAGCCCGATAGTGAACGTCCAGGTTCCACCGCTCGCGCCAGTACTTGCGTTCCTCCAGCACGATCTGGGCGACCGCCCGGCCGACGTTGCCGAAACCGAGCTGTACTATCTCAAGCCGCTTCATACGGCCTCCCCGGCCCCTACCAACTCGCTGCGGACCAGCGTTCCGTGCAGGGCGCGGAGCGCTTCCTCCGCCTCTCGCTCCCGGACCACGAACACGAGCCCGACCGTTGCTAGTCCATAGTGCAACGGCCTTACTCCAGCCTCACGCAGAGCGGTCAGTCCCCGTGCCGTGTCCGCCTTTTCGGGAGAACCGATACACACCACGGTAGCGGCCTCGCTCCGATGGCCGCCGATGCACGGTCCCTCCATTTTCAAATTCCGGCGGAGGGCTACGCACCGGATGCCGGAGCCATCCTCGTAAGAAGTAACGCGGGTTCCCGGCGAGTCCGGGTTGAAGGTGTTGCGGACGAAGACTTCCATCTCCGAGGCTGCGGCAGGCTCCATCGTCTTGTGGTGGAGCACCTTCGCCCCCAGCGAGGCGAACGCGCTCGCCTCACGATAGGAGAGTTGGGGCAACAGGGTGGCGTCAGGGACGAGGCGCGGATCGGCGTCCAGAACGCCATCCACGTCCGACATGATCCAGACTTCTCCAGAATCCAATGCCCGCCCGATGGTCGTCGCCGAGAGGTCCGAGCCCCCCCGGCCCAGCGTGGTCTGCTCACCTTCCGGTGAGCGTCCCCCGAAGCCCGGCACCACAGCGACCTTACCGGCATCCAACAGTGGCCGCACGTACCACGTACATCGCTCGCGGGTTCCTTCAGCGTCCACTTCCGCCTCGGCGTAGTTCGAGTCGGTAGCTATCGGGTCGGCGGATACCACCTCAGCAGGCGTGCCAATACTACTTACGGCCCCGGCCAGTATCGCAGCCGAGAGCCGCTCGCCGAAGACTGCGATCCTCGCGCGTCGGGCCGACGCTTTGCGAGCCGGGACGTCGATTGCCTCTACAAGCTGCTTTAGCAGGTCAGAGATCCGGCGCTCGACCTCCGGTAGATGCTCCTCAGAGACGGCTTCGCGGGCGGCCTGCAGGTGCCGCTCCGATAACGTGCGGTGAAGCTCCGCGATGGAGCCCTCGCGTGTCGCGCCGGTAGTGGTCCGGTCAGAGCCACGCGCCACGCTCTCCGCGTACCCGAGCAGGGTATCCGTGGTGCCGCCCATCGCCGATACGACGACGGCCACGGGGCGGTCTTTGGCGGCCCCGGCGGCTATCCTGGCGGCGCGGACGAACGCCGCGCCATCGCCGACCGAGGTCCCCCCGAACTTTATTATCAGGGGTTCGGTTCTCTCCTCACGAAGCATTTAGCGCCTGATCCAGGTCAGCGAGGATGTCGTCTATGGACTCCAACCCGACGGAGAGCCGTATGTAGTCGTCGGTGACGCCGGTGGACTTCTGCTCGTCCACGGAGAGCTGCGAGTGGGTAGTCGAGGCCGGATGGATAACCAGGCTCTTAGCGTCCCCGACGTTCGCCAGCAGGCTGTGAAGCTCCAGCCGGTCTATAAACTTCTTGCCGGCCTCCAGGCCGCCTTCGATGCCGAAGCCCAGAATGGCGCCGAACATCCCTTCCCGGTGGTACTTCTTCGCCAGATCGTGCGTCGGGTGATCGGAGAGGCCCGGGTAGTTTACCCAGTTGACCTTCTCGTGGTTCGAGAGGAACTCGGCGACGGCCATAGCGTTCTGCGAGTGGCGCTCCATCCGCAGCGGTAGGGTTTCGAGACCCTGAATCAGCAGGAAGCTGTTGAACGGGCTCTGGGCCGGACCGTAGTCCCGGAGCATCTGCACCCGCGCCTTGAGAATGTAGGCCATCTCGCCCAGCGCCGGGTAGAATTCCAGGCCGTGGTAGGAGGGATCCGGCTCGGTGAACTCGGGGAACTTGCCGTTATTCCAGGGGAAGGTTCCGCCGTCCACTATGACGCCGCCGATAGTCGTCCCATGACCGCCGATGAACTTCGTCGCCGACTCGACCACGATGTCCGCGCCGTGCGCCAGCGGCTGCACCAGGTACGGCGAGGGAAGTGTATTGTCCACGATGAGCGGAAGGCCGGCTTCGTGGGCAACCCCGGCGATAGCCTCGATGTCCAGCGTGTCCAGGGCCGGGTTACCGACGGTCTCGGAATAGATCGCCTTTGTCTTGTCGGTTATTGCCTCGCGGAAAGCCTCCGGGTCGTTTCCGTCCACGAACTTTACGTTTATGCCGATCTTGGGCAGCGTGTAGTGGAAGAGGTTGTAGGTACCGCCGTAGAGCCCGGCGGACGAGACGATCTCATCCCCCGCACCCGCGATGTTCAGAATGGCGAGCGTCTCGGCCGCCTGTCCGGAGGCCGTCGCCAGCGCCCCAACGCCCTTCTCCAGGAGCGCGACCCGCTGCTCGAAGACGTCGGTTGTCGGGTTCATTATCCGCGTGTATATGTTTCCCATCTCGGAGAGCGCGAACAGGTTGGCCGCGTGGTCCGTGTCGTTAAAGACGTAGGACGTTGACTGGTAGATAGGGACCGCCCGCGCCGTCGTGGTCGGGTCGGGCTGCTGTCCCCCGTGCAGGGCGAGGGTATCGAACCCGTAGTCGTGCTCCTGCTGCTGGTTTTCGGTTGCTTCTGACATATCCATCCTCCTAGTCTTTGATGAACGGCGAGATCGCCGCCCGTAGTTCGTCCCAATCTTTCAGAAAAGCATCGTGTCCGCTTAGCGTGTCGATCTCCGTATAGTCAGCGTTCACGCCGGCTTTTCGCGCCGCCTCAGCCGTAGCCTGTACCTCCCGCGCCGGGAAGAGCCAGTCGCTTGTGATCCCTACGAAGAGCAAATCCGCCTTTACTCTGCCGTAAGCTTCCTCAGTGGACCCGTAGCCGGCTGCCACCTCGTAGAGGTCCATCGCCCGCAGCAGATAGAGGTAGGAGTTGGCGTCGAAGCGGCCGGCGAGTGCGTCCCCCTGATAGTGGAGGTAACTCTCCACCTCGAACCGCCCGCCAAACTCCTCGTACCGCGCGGGACGGCTCGCCTTTCGGCGTCCGAACCGATCCCACTGCCCGTCGGCGCTCTGATACGTCAACATTCCGGCCATCCGGGCTATGGAGAGGCCTTTGTCCGGGCTGCGGCCCGTGCCGTAGTAGTCGCCGCCCTGCCAATCCGGATCGGACATAATCGCGCGACGCCCCAGCTCGCTCATCCCGAGCCCCTGCGGACCCAGGGCGTTGTTCGCGGCTATCGGGACAGCCTTGTCGACGAAGTCCGGGAACTCCACGGCCCACTCAAGCGCCTGCTGGCCTCCGATAGAGCCGCCGGTCACCAGCGCCAACCGCCGCACGCCGAGTCGGTCGAGCAGACGTCTCTGGGTCCGCACGATGTCCCGGATGGTTATGAGCGGGAAACGCGTGCCGTATGGTCGCCCGGACTCAGGTTCGACGGAGGCCGGGCCGGTGCTACCAGAGCAGCCGCCTAGGACGTTAGAGCAAACGACAAAATATTGGTCGGTATCTATGGCGCGGCCCGGCCCGATCATGGGTTCCCACCATCCGCCTTTTCTGTACTCGTCACACGGGCCACCGGCGGCGTGAGAATCGCCGGTCAGGGCATGGACGATCAAGACTGCGTTGTCCCCGGCGGCGTTTAGTTCGCCCCACGTCTCGTAAGCAAGCGTGACCTCGGGCAGCACGCCGCCGAGTTCGGGCTCGAAAGAGCCTATAAGGTGATGGTGTTTGCCCGGACGGGCCGGAGCGTGGCTAGCGCCGGCCCCTGGGTCTAGTGTCATACTCAGTAGTAATGCAGCCTCCTTCTCCGATCACGTTTTACGCCTTACGCGCAACCCGCTCGGGTGGAGGCCATGGCTTCAGGCTCTCCCACATCTTCCAGTCCGTAGCCCTCGCCACGTACTGCTGGAATTGGCACCTCGCGATCAGGCTCTCACCTTTTCGCCGGTTGCCGCGGTTTCTAGGGGCCAGTTCCCTCCGCCGCTCTCGATGCGAGTCCGCGCTAGGATGGGATGCTAATGCACCATAGCCGCCGCGTCAAGGACGGATTAGTAAGCGCGCGCGAAGACCGCAGTCGCGCCCGGTTTGCCGGAGACGAGATCTACCCCCTCCGCACGTTCCGATGGCAACAGCCGGATAGTGGCTTTGGTGTCATTTTTGATCTTCTGCTCAGTCTCTTCCGTGCCGTCCCAGGGAGCCATGACGAAACCCCGCTGCTCCGCGATTATCTCTTTGAACTCCTCATAGGAAGCGGCGTGCCGGGTGTTCGCGTCCCGGAACTCCGTAGCCTGGATGAGCATGTTTACCTGAATCTCTTCGAGTAGCTCCCGCAAACGCTCCGCCGCGCCGCTGCGAGCCACGAACTCCTTCTCCCCCGTATCCCGCCGCACGAAGACTACCTGTTCCTTTTCGATGTCTTTCGGGCCGATCTCCACGCGCACCGGCACGCCCCGCAACTCGTGCTCGTTGAACTTCCAGCCCGGCGAGTGCTCCTCGTCCAGGTCCACCTCCATGCGGAAACCTTCGGTCTGGAGACCAGCGTAGAGTTTCTCGGCCTCTTTGCGGACATCACCCTTGTTCTTGCCCCGCCAGATCGGCACTATAACCGCCTCGGTGGGCGCGAGCTTCGGGGGCAGCTTCAACCCCCGGTCGTCACCGTGAACCAGGATTAGCGCGCCGATGGTCCGGGTCGAGAACCCCCAAGAAGTCTGATACGGATAAACTCGGTCCTGCTGCTCATCCAGGAAGGTGATGTCGAAGGCTTTAGCGAAGTTCTGGCCCAGGTCGTGGCTAGTCCCGGCCTGCAGCGCCCGCCCATCGCCCATCAGGGCTTCGCAGGTAAAAGTCTCGACGGCCCCGCTAAAACGTTCCGAGGCGCTCTTTACGCCGGTGAGTACGGGGATCGCCATTATCTCGTAGAAGACGTCCCGGTAGACGCCGAGCATCCTCAAGGTCTCTTCGCGAGCCTCTTCGGCGGTGGCGTGAACGGTGTGTCCTTCCTGCCATAGGAACTCCGAGGTGCGGAGGAAGGGGCGGGTAACCATCTCCCAGCGCAGGACGTTCGACCACTGGTTTATCAGGAGCGGGAGGTCGCGGTAGCTCTGGATCCAGTTTTTGTAGAAGTCGCAGATGATGCTCTCGGAAGTCGGACGAATCGCCAGCCGCTCCTCCAGCTCGTTGTCGCCCCCCATCGTCACCCAGGCGCACTCCGGGGCGAAGCCCTCGACATGGTCCGCCTCCTTGTTCAAGAAGCTCTCGGGTATAAGCAGTGGGAAGTAGGCGTTGACGTGGCCGGTGGCCTTGAAACGGTCATCGAGGTCGCGTTGGATGCGCTCCCAGATGGCGAACCCGTAGGGACGAATGGCGAACGTCCCGCGTACCGGCCCATAGTCAGCCAGCTTCGCCATGCGGACCAGGTCCAGGTACCATCGGCTCGGATCCTCGCTCTTTTTTGTCAACTTCTCGACCGCCTCGACCATACGAAGCTCCTCTCTAAGGCAACTCAAGTTAGAGAAGAGTATAGCGGCCGGAATCTACGATGACCGTCAGGAGAGTTTGGGCGGCAAGTTCAAGGACGCGGATCTGACGGGCATGCCCGTGCGCCTCACCCTCACCACCCGCTCATTGGATAACGGCGGCGTCGAGATAAAAGACCGCCAAACCGGGGAGAGCTCCGCCGTGCCGGTGGAGGAAGTGGTGGATACGGTCCGGGAGAGGATCTCGGAGCTAGAAGAGGAGATCCGCGAGCGTACAGTCGAGGTTCCCTTCAGCTCTTGAGGGCGGCTCGCGCTCTCCAGCTAGGCGAACGCCGATATTCCGGTGATGTCACGACCTATGATGAGCGACTGTATGCTGTCCGTGCCCTCGTAGGTGTGTACGATCTCCATATCCGTCATGTGCCGCGCGACGTGGTATTCGAGTAACACGCCGTTGCCGCCCATGATGTCCCGCGCCTCCGAGCAGACCTGTTTGGCCTTTTTCGAGTTGTACATCTTGGCGAGGGAGGCCATTGGTCCGGTCGACGTGCCTCGTTCCTGAAGTTGCGCCATACGGAAGCAGATGAGTTGCATCGCGGTAATCTCCGCGAGCATGTTGGAGAGCCTATTCTGCACGATCTGGAACCCGGCTATCGGCTTGCCAAACTGCACACGCTCTTTGGCATACTGCAAGGCCGCTTCGTAGCAGGCGACGGCATGTCCGATACACTCCCAAGCCGCGCCACCGCGGGTGGCGGTTAGAACCCTGCCCACGTCTTTGAAGGAATTCGCGCCTTCGAGCTTGTTCTCGGCCGGCACGAATACGCCTTCGAGCTTTACGTCGGGCTGCCACACGGCGCGCTTACCCATCTTGCCGGTGATTAGCTCCGTGGAGTAACCTTCCGGGTGGTTGCCGTCCTCACCTTTCTCGATCATGAAGCCCTTTACCTGTCCGTCTTCTACGTCGCGGGCCCATACGATAACGAGGTCGGCGAAGGTGGCGTTGCCGATCCAACGCTTCTCACCGTTCAGTACCCACCCGTCGCCTTGCTTGCGGGCGCTGGCTTCGAGCGCCACTGAGTCGGAGCCGTGTTTTGGCTCGGTGAGCGCGAAGGCCCCGATCTTCTCCAGCCGCGCCATCGCCGGGAGCCAGCGTTCTTTTTGCTTCTCGCTACCGAGCATGGCGATAGTCCCCATCGCGAGCCCCGAATGCACCCCGAGAAAGGTGTTTATGCTACCGTCGCCTCTCGACATCTCGACGGCCACCATCCCGGCCGCCAAACGGCTCATTCCTGGACACCCGTAACCTTCGATAATAGTTCCGGCGATGTCGAGCCCGGCGAGCTTTGGAATAAGCTCGAACGGGAACTCGGCCTTCTCCCAATAGTCGTTGATCACCGGAATGATCTCCCGGTCGGCAAAGTCGCGGACTTTGTCCCGAACTTCGCGCTCCTCGTCTAAGAGCATCTCCTCCATCAGGTAGTAGTCCGTGCCCAGGGATCGGGTAACGTCGGCTATCAAGTCTTCTCCTTTAATGGTCAGCGGTCTCTCCGGCTTGAAGCTCGCGTTTGAGGATCTTGCCGGTCGCAGTCTTTGGCAGGTCATCCATGAAGACGATCTGGCGAGGGTACTTGTAGCGGGCGACCCGCTCACGGACGAAGGCCGTGATCTCCTCCTCGTCCGCCGACGCCCCATCTTTCATGACGATAACGGCTACAACCTCTTCGCCCAGCTCCTCATGCGGGATTCCTATGACGGCGACCTCGGCGACGCCCGGATGCTCGTAGATCGCCTCTTCCACCTCGCGCGGGTAGACGTTGTAGCCGCCCCGCACGACCACATCCTTCACCCGGTCCACTATAAAGAAGAAGCCGTCTTCGTCCATGGTCGCCACGTCTCCGGTGTGGAACCAACCGTTCTTGATCGCCTCTGCGGTCGCCTCGGGCCGCTTGTAGTAGCCCTTCATCACGTTGTGGCCCCGCAAGACCAGCTCACCGCGTTCGCCGACCGGCAAATCCTCGTCGTTCTCGTCCACGACTTTGATCTCCACTCCCCAGAACGGTACGCCTATCGAGCCGACTTTCCGCTGCTCGGCAGACCGGTTGAAGCAGGCTCCAGGACTCGTCTCCGAGAGTCCGTAGCCTTCGAGGATGACCACGCCGAACTTATCCTCGAAGTCCTTCAATACCTCCACGGGCATCGAGGCCCCGCCGGAGACACCGAGGCGCAGAGACGATGTGTCATATTCGCCACTCTCCGGATAGCGCAACAGATACTGGTACATCGTAGGCACGCCGACGAAGACAGTTACCCCAGCGCTTTGTATCGTCTCCAGTGCAGCCTCGGGCTCGAAGCGCGGGACCATCGCGACCGTGTTGCCCACATAGATACTGGCGTTCATCACTGTGGTCTGTCCGAAAATGTGGAAGAGCGGGAGCACGGCCATCCCGACGTCGTCCTCGCGCAGCTTGAGGAGCTTGTCCGCCTTGTAGACGGCGTTGAAGAACAGGTTGAAATGTGAGAGTTCCGCGCCCTTCGGGCGTCCCGTAGTCCCGCTGGTGTAGATGATAACCGCCGTATCGTCCGGCATGGTCGGCGCCGTATCGAACTCCGATGGCTGTTCGGAGAGCAACCCATCAAATCCAACCGCACCATCCAACTCTCCCTCACCGTCCGGGCTCTCCACTACGACGAGGTCTTTGCAACCTTCCGCTTCCGCGTAGCCTTTCCGCGCCGCGTCCAGTAAACCCTCCCAGGCGACGAAAGCCACCGCGTCGGAGTCGTCGAGATGGTAGGAGATCTCGGGTCCCTACAATAACACGTTCAGGGGGACGACAACGGCGCCCGCGTTGAGGATTCCGTAGTAGGCGATGACGAACTGCGGGACGTTAGGAACCATGATCGCCACCTTTTCGCCGAACTTCACACCCATAGCGGTTAGGGCGTTGGCGAACTTCTTGGCCTCGGCGCGCAACCCAGCGTAGTCGAGGACGCGATCGCCCAGGATCAGGGCAGGCTTATCTGGTCTCTTCGTGGCGCTCTCCTCAAGGAGCACCGCCAGGTTCAACGTCACGCTTCGACTCCCGATTGCCCGCTTTGTACGATCACGGAGAGACCTTCCGGCCCTCTTCGTCGTACTCGTACCAGCCCTTGCCGGTCTTGCGCCCGAGGTCACCCTTCTCGAACTTCTCGGTGACGCTCTGACTCGGCGCATCGCTCGGATCGCCGCTCTCCTCGTAACGAGCCTGTTTGACATAGTAGCCGATGTCTATGCCCGTGAGATCCATCAGCTCAAAGGGACCCATCGGATATCCGAGGGCAGTCTTGCAGGCGGTATCTATGTCCTCGAAGGAGGCTATGCCGTTCTCGTAGAGGTAGATCGCCTCGTCCCTTAAAGCGCCCAGGATGCGGTTGGCGACGAAGCCGGAGATCTCTTTTTCGAGGATCACCGGTGCCTTGCCGATCCGGCGCGTCAATTCCACCGTGGTCTCGACCGTTGCATCAGATGTATCGGGACCCCTGACGACTTCCACGCACTTCATAACCAGGGCGGGATTGAAGAAGTGCATGTTGCACACCCGGTCGGGGCGTCCGGTCGCATCGGCTACCTGTGAGGAGACGATGGTCGAGGAGTTGGTGGCGAGGATGGCGTGCTCCGGCGTCGCCTCATCGAGCGTGGCGAAGATCCCGCGCTTTATGTCTAGCTTCTCTACAGCGGCCTCGATGACGAAGTCCGCCTCAGCGGCCGCGCCTTCGAGGTCGGTGGTGAAACTCATCCGGCCGAAGGCTTCTTCCACTTCCCCCTGTTCCATCCGGCCTTTCTCGACGTTGCGGACCATGCGGCTTTCGAGTTGCTTACGGGCTTTTTCGAGCATCCCTTCGTCTATGTCCTGCACGGTTACATCGTAGCCGGAGATGGCGCAGACCATCCCGATCTGGGACCCCATCGCCCCACTCCCCACGACGAGGAGTTTGTTTATCCCGTTTATGTTGGGCTCCGCATGCGGCTCGGACACCTCTTACCTCCCCTTGAAGTCCGGTTTGCGTTTCTCGACGAAGGCGCTCGTGCCCTCTCGCTTGTCCTCGCTGGTGAACAGGACCGCTTGGGCGAGGCGCTCCACGACCTGTCCCGTCCGCTGGTCGGTCTCGAAGCCGGTCTGCACGGCGAGTTTGGCGAGGCGCACGGCGAGCGGGCCTTTGGAGAGGATCTGTCCGGCGGTCTCCCGGACGGTCTCCATGAGTCCGGTCTGAGGAACTACCCGTGAGACGAGGCCCATACCCTGGGCTTCTCCGGACTTGATCATGCGTCCGGTGAGGATCATCTCGATTGCCCGCCCCTTGCCGACGAGCCGGGCGAGGCGTTGGGTGCCGCCGGCGCCGGGGATGATGGACAGGCCGGTCTCCGGCAGCCCGAACCGGGCGTTCTCGGAGGCGATGCGTATGTCGCAGGACATCGCCAGCTCGCAGCCGCCACCGAGGGCGTAGCCGTTTACCGCGGCGATGGTCGGCTTCTCGAAGTCTTCTATGTCGTCATAGAGACGCTGCAGTTTCGCGGCGAGCCCGTCGAGCATCGTCCTCTCCCTGAGTTCCCCGATGTCCGCCCCGGCCGCGAAAGCCTTCTCTCCCGCGCCCGTAAATACGATAACGCCCACACCCTCGTCCTCCCGGAACTCTTCTAGGGCGGCGCGCAGATCCTCCATGACCCGCCGGTTGATGGCGTTGCGGAAGTCGGGCCGGTTCACAGTTATTACGCCGATGCCGTCCCTTGCTTCGGTAAATAAGGTCTCGTAAGCCAAGGATACTCCTAACGAAAAGCCGGAATGCCGGTTATCTTCTGTCCGAGGACGAGAGTGTGGACCTCGCTGGTGCCCTCGTAGGTCAGCACGCTCTCCAGGTTGTTGGCGTGACGCATGACCGGGTAGTCGAGTGTTATGCCGTTGCCGCCGAGGATCGTGCGCGCCTCGCGGGCTATCTTTATGGCCTCCCGCACGTTGTTTAGCTTGCCGAAGGAGATGTGCTCGGGACGAAGGGTATCGTTGTCTTTCATCCTGCCTATGTGCAGCGCGGCCATCGTCCCTTTCTGGATCTCCAGCATCATGTCCACGAGCTTCTGCTGGGTTAGCTGAAAGGAGGCCACCGCCCTGCCGAACTGCTCGCGCTCCTTCGCGTAGGTTAGAGCGGTCTCGTAGCAGTCCCGGGCCGCGCCCATGACGCCCCAGACAATGCCGTAACGCGCCTCGTTGAGGCACGAGAATGGACCTCTGAAGCCCCTGGCCTCAGGAAGCATAGCTCTTTCGGGTAGTCGCACGTCCTGGAGCGCAATGTCGCACTGGACGGAGGCGCGCATGGACATCTTGCTCTCGATATCCCTGGCGTGAAAACCTGGTGTGTCGGTCGGTACTAGAAAACCGCGGACGCCGTCATCGGTCTGGGCCCAGATCACGGCCACATCCGCTATTGAACCCATCCCGATCCAGCGCTTCGAGCCGTTCAACACCCAGTCCGCCCCGTCTCTCCGGGCGAAGGTCTTCATGCTCGCGGGATCGGAGCCAGCTTCGGGCTCGGTTAGACCGAAGCAACCTATCGCTTCACCCTTCGCCATCCGAGGGAGCCATTCCTGTTTCTGCTCCTCGGAGCCGAACTTGTGAATCGCTGACATAGCGAGCGATCCTTGAACGGAGACGAAGGTCCGAAGGCCGGAGTCACCAGCTTCCAGTTCCGCGCAGGCGAGGCCGTAGGCCACCGCGCTCTTCCCGGCGCAGCCGTAACCTTCGAGATGCATCCCAAGCAGCCCGAGTCCTCCCATTTCGGGGACGATCTCACGCGGGAAAATCGCCTTTTCGTACCACTCCGCTATGTTCGGTTTGATCTTCTCGTTTACGAAGGCGCGGGTCTCGGCGCGCACCGAGCGCTCCTCCTCGCTGAACAGGGCGTCGAGGTCAAGGAAGTTGCCGGGATCCCTCGCCGAAACCCCGTTCGCAGTAGCTCTTTCCGTATCTACTGTGCTCACACCGGCCTCCTCACTCGACTTTCTCAACGACCATGGCGATGCCCTGTCCCACCCCGATGCACATAGTGGTGAGGCCATGACTCACGCCTTCGCATCGTCCCATCTCGTGCAAGAGTGTCGTCAGAATGCGGGCGCCGGAGCATCCCAAAGGATGTCCCAATGCTATAGCTCCACCGTTTGGGTTTAGCCTCTCGTCCTCATAGTCCATCCCCCACTCGTACAGGACCGCGAGCGACTGGGCGGCGAACGCCTCGTTTAGCTCGACGAGCCCGATGTCGTCCATAGATAGCCCGGCCCTGTGTAGCGCCTTGTTCGTGGCTGGCACGGGACCTATTCCCATCACTCGCGGCGGAACTCCCGCAGTCGCCACGCTCTTTATCTTTGCCAGTGGCTTGAGTCCGTGCGCCCGAGCATACTCCCTGGAGACGACCAGCACGGCGGCCGCCCCGTCATTCAAGGGGCTCGAGTTGCCAGCCGTCACCGTGCCATCCTTCGTAAAGGCGGACTTGAGCTTACCGAGCGTCTCCAGGGTGCCGTCGCGCCTGGGGCCTTCGTCGGCCTCTACGGTGTCTTCAGACTTGCGCGTCTTTACCGTTACGGGGACGATCTCCTCCCGGAACTTCTTCTCGTCCTGGGCGGCTGCCGCCTTTTTGTGGCTGTGCAGGGCAAACTTGTCCTGCCGCTCTCTTGAGATGTCGTATTCGCTGGCGAGTTCTTCGGGTTTCTGCTCTTCCGCAGTGAGCTTGAAGCGTTCCTCAGCCAGGTTCTCGGCGGTTACTCCCAGCGAGTCCGTGTGTCCCATCTCCTCCATCTTGGGGTTGACGAAGCGCCAGCCTAAAGTGGTGTCGTAGACGGTCTGGTGTCCGGGCTGAAAGGCGCGGGAGGGCTTTGGCATGGCGTATGGAGCCCGGCTCATGGACTCTACTCCGCCTCCTACATACACCTCGGCTTCTCCGAGCATCACGCTCCTTGCGGCGTTCGACACTGCTTCCAGTCCCGAGCCGCAGAGGCGGTTGACCGTAGCGCCCGCCACCTGCTCCGGGAAGCCCGCCAAAAGGAGCGACATCCTCGCTACGTTTCGGTTGTCTTCTCCAGCCCCGTTGGCGCAGCCCATATAGACGTCTTCGACTTCGGAGGGTGGGACGCCGGTGCGCTCCATCAACTCCTCCAGGACCAGGGCGCCCAGATCGTCGGGCCTCACGGTACTCAAGACACCGCCGTGCCTGCCGATCGGGGTACGGACTGCGCCTACGATCCAGGCTTCTTTAACGCTTTCGCCGATCATGGGCTTCCTTTCGGATCTCTGCAAGGGGCCCCGGCGACCCGTGGCGGACCGCCGGGGTGATTCGACTTCTTAACTGCTCTGTTCGGCCGCCGCGCCCGTGGGGACTCGATTCGACGCCCCTTCTCCGGTCAAATCGCTACGGAAAGTCTCGGTAAGGAAGTACGTCGACCCGAAGGAGATAAGTGCCACCGCAATGATGTAAACGGCCACTCCCACGTAAGACCCGGTCCAGGCAACCAGCGCGGTTGCGATCAGCGGGGCGAAGCCTCCGCCGAGTATGGAGGCGACCTGGTAGCTCACCGATGCCCCACTGTAGCGCATACGCGTGCTAAACAGCTCGGAGAAGTATGCCGCCAGCGGTCCGTACACGGCGCTGCGGCAGGCCTGTACCACGAGGCCCCCCGCGATAAACAGTGCGATAGTGCCGGTATTGACCAGCCAGAAGTACGGGAAGGCGAAGAGCGCCAGGACGGCCATACCTCCCAGGAATAGGGGCCGCCGTCCCAGGTAGTCCGAGAGTGCCCCGAAGCCCACGATCATCACCAGGTCCGAGGCGCTCAGGAGCGCGTTCGCGCTCAAGACCGTCGTACGCTCGTACCCGACCTGATCCGTGGCGTAGGCGATCATCCATACGGACGCTATGTAGAATGTCGCATGCGTCCCGATAAAAGAGCCCGTGGCGAGCCCCATGATCTTCGGGTAGGTCTTTATAGCCTCGATAACGGGAAGTTGGGCTTCCTCCTGCCGCTCCTCTTGCTCCCGCATCGCCCGCTCGAACACCGGGCTCTCGCTGATCCTCAGCCGGATAAAGAGCCCCACAACGATCAGCGCGGCGCTGATCAGGAACGGAATCCGCCATCCCCAGGACGTGAACTGCGCGTCCGTAACGCTCGCCGAGACAATAGCAAAAATGCCGGTCCCTAGCAGAAGACCTGCCGGTACCCCAACCTGCGGCCAGCTGCCGTAGAACCCCCGGCGGTTGTCCGGCGCATGCTCCACGCTCATCAGCACCGCTCCACCCCACTCGCCGCCGACACCGATACCCTGCATAAACCTCAGTGTGACCAGGATGATCGGCGCCCACACTCCTATTGTCGCGTAGGATGGAAGGAACCCCATCAGGAGCGTCGCAACGCCCATGATCATCAAAGACCAGATGAGCATAGGCTTTCGCCCTATCCTGTCGCCGAAGTGCGCGAAGACCACCCCGCCCAAAGGACGCGCGAGAAAACCTACCGCGAAGGTGGCAAAAGCCGCCAGCGTACCGACCAGCGGGTCGAAGGTGGGGAAAAAGAGCTGGTTCAAGACCAGCGCCGCCGCCGTCCCGTAGATGAAGAAATCGTACCATTCGATGGTGGTGCCAATGAAACTGGCAAATGCCACCTTGCGCACTTCCGATGCGCTCGCTCCCGCGTTAGCCATCTCTTTCTCCTTTCCCTTCAGATCCCCACGACCCGTGACCGCAGCTTACAGCATGTACCCGGCCAGCGAAACACATTGTGGATCCGAACTTCTTGTAAGAACCCGCTCGCCTCATACCGTCAGCGACGACCAAATTCTCTTGCCGTTTTTAAAAGTATGACATTTAAATATAAGACTGTCAAGTAAAGAAGCAACTTTCCAGGAGAACGTCGCTCCGCAGAGGCGTAAGATCGTTAAATGTAGCGTAATCGTCCCCAGCGCCTTTAGAATCTCTGGAGTAATGTATTATGTTAGACAGTAATACAGTGGGCTATTTGTCGTGAAGGAGAATAGGCATGGCTTTTAAACCAGCCCAGGTCCGACGGGCTCGCGAGCAGGTGGAGGCCCAGCTTCAAGACGCTATCCTATCGGGCACCTTTCAAAGTGGCGACAAGTTGCCCAGTGAGTTGGAGTTGGCGAAGAGTTTCGGGGTAAGCCGAACGACGATCCGTGAGGCTCTAGGGAGTCTCGCTAGCGCGGGTCTAATCTCCAAAACGTCCGGTGCGGCCGGGGGGAGCTTCGTCAGGGTCGTGGATCACGAGTCCCTGGGGCTATCCCTCGGGGAGTCCATAGGAAACACCCTGAAATTCGGGAACATCAACTTCGAGGAGATCAACCACGTTCGCAGGTTACTCGAGATCCCTTCGGCGCACTCGGCCGCGCTGCGACGGAGCGAAGCGGATGTAAAGGCGTTGAGGGAGATCATCGACCGACAGAAGAACACCACGCTAGACGACCCCGAACTGGCGAGCCTGGATTCCAGCTTTCATACGAGGATTGCGGAGGCTTCCGGAGACCGGGTGCTGGCCTCGTTCGTCTTCGCGCTGCACAGCGTCATTCGACAGGTCCTCTACCTGGATATTTCTCCCGAGGTAGGCGAGGCTTCGGTCCAGCAACACATCGCTATCGCCAGGGGGATCATCAACGGCGACGAAGCGGCGGCGGCCAGGGCGATGGAGGAACACCTAGATTACCTCGACCAGCTAAAGGTGTGGCGCGAGAGACCCGCGAGTTGACCCGGCGGTCCGGAACCTGGCTATCTATACTCTCTCTGCCCATGTAGGGGAGTAGAGACTCCGGCAGGCGCACCGATCGACCTCCCGTTGTTGGCGCGGCTCTCAGTGGCTTTGTTCGAACTCCTGTATGGCTTCGGAAGAGGCTTTTGAGAACCAAGAGCGCCGGCTGACGGACGTGCCGTCGAGACGGGCCAACTTCACCGCCATCTCGGCGGCTTTCGCGGCCACGGTTATGCCGTTCAGGACGGGCGCGCCCCCAAGTGTGAAGTCCTTCTCTTTAGAGAAGAGAAGCATCGGTAGGCCGCCGGCGGGGATGAGGACCTCGACTCCCATCTCCAGGAGCGGTTCGGCTTGTTCGCGGAACTGCTCGCGTACCCCATCGTAAGCCTGCGGGTCCTCGAAGGCGCGCATGTAGTCATCCACGTCCGTATTCATGGCGCGGACCCCGACGACACGCTGTCCGAGGCCGTAGCGGGTGATCTGGTCCTCATGCCAGGGGATGAAGATAGGGTTGATGGTAATAAGGCCGATCTTACGTCCCAGGGTCAGAGCGTAGAGCATCGCGGCTTCGCCGAGCCCCACCATAGGTATGTCGACCGTTCCCTTACACTCGTTGAGGCCCGGTTCCTGGAAGTGCCCGACGATGAAAGCCTCGTAGCCCTGCCTTCCGGCTTCCAGGGCATTGCGGATGACCTGTCCGGCGATCCGAAACTCCGTTATAGGATGGAAGTGCCTGTCCGGCGGCGAGATGCCCACCACCTCGTAGGAGAACCCTGCGTCCGCGACCGAGCCGAGGTGCTCTCTCAAGCGCCCGATATATGGGCGCTGCTCGTCAAGGTCCACGAAGCTCTGGTACCAGATGCGTGAAGGCCCGGTCACTGAAACCGCTTCGCTCAAGACGTTCGATTACCGGCGGGCCGCAAGACCTCACGGCCTACGTAAGACGCAAGCGCCTCAGGGAGCCGAACGGTGCCGTCCTCCTGCTGATAGATCTCCAGCAAGGCGATCAGAATCCGGCTTATGGCGAGCGCCGTCCCGTTTAGCGTGTGAAGTAGCTGCGGTCGGCCTCCATCTTTACGGTAACGGATGGCGAGTCGGCGGGCCTGGTAGTCGGTGGTGTTGGAGGTGCTTGTGACCTCGCCGAAGTCGTCGCGGCCAGGCATCCAGGCCTCCAGGTCGTACTTGCGGTAGGCGGCGCCGCCGAGGTCGCCGGTGCAGATGTCCACCACGCGGTACGGGAGGCCGAGGCCCTGGAAGATCTTCTCCTCGATCTCCACCATCTCCTCGTGGATGGCCTCCGAGCTTTCCGGCGTGGTGAAGGCGAACATCTCGACCTTGGTGAACTGGTGGACCCGGTAGAGGCCCCGGCTCGCCCGACCGTGGGAGCCGGCCTCCGTGCGGAAGCAGTGGGAGAGGCCGGCGTAGCGCAGGGGGAGGCGGTCTTCCTCGACTATCTCGTCCGTCAGTTGGCCGGCGAGCGGTATCTCGGCCGTGGCGACCAGGGAGAGGTCGTCGCCCTCGACGGAGTAGATCTGGGTCTCAGGGCCGCGGGGGATAAAGCCCGTCCCGACCAGCGCCTCGTCGCGGGCGAGGTCAGGCGTGATGGTTGGCTCGTAACCGTAGCCGGCGAGGAGGTCAAGCGCGTACCGGATCAGGCCGAGCTCCAGCAGGACGGCGTCTCCCCTCAGAAAGTAGAACTTGCTGCCCGTGGTCTTGGCGCCAGCCTCGAAATCTATGATCCCGAGCGATTCGCCCAGTTCGACGTGGTCCTTCGGCCCGAAGGGGAAGTTCGGGATGTCGCCGGAGCGACGGATCTCGACGTTCTCGGAGTCGTCCTTGCCGATGGGCGAGTCGGGGTGGGTCATGTTCGGGATCTTGAGCTGCTCGTCCCGCAGCCGCCCCTCGACCTCGTGAAGTTCCGCCTCTCTCTCCGGTATCCGGGTCTTCATTTCGCGCGAGCCGGCTATCAACTTGTCGCGCGCCTCCGCGTCGCGCTCCTGGCCGATGCTCTTGGCCATCCTGTTCTGCTCCTGTTTGAGCTCATTTAGTTCCTGGATCAGCGCCGAGCGCCGGTCGGCCAACTCGACGACCAGCCCGACGTCAGCCTCGACGCCCCGGTTGCGGCAGTTCTCCTGGACGGCTCGTGCGTTCTCGCGGATGAATTTGAGATCGAGCATCGGGGCTCCCTTCGGTGGCCAGGGCTATCTTAGCCTGAGAGCTCTTTGAGTGCGCGGTTTTCCGTCCTGATGCGGACATAGAGGAAGAGGGCGTTGAGGGCCGAGAAGACGAGCGCGGTCGTCCAGGCGCCAAAGATCAGGGGCAGCGTAAAGACTTCGACCGCCACGACGACGTAGTTGGGGTGCGGAACGTAACGGTAAGGACCGCTCCGGACGAGCTTTCCCCCCGGCACGACGAGCACCCGCACGTTCCAGTTCTCTCCGAGAGAAGAGATCGCCCAGTAACGTAACGGCTGCACGAC
>JBGTJJ010000046.1:0-69729 GCA_041745215.1 Rubrobacteraceae bacterium
TGGACCTGCTCCGGAAAGGTTTCCGGATGGAGGAAGTCCCGATCCGGTACCGCCTGCGGGAGCACGGTGAGTCGTTTATCCGGTGGAGCTACCCGGCGAAAGTGCTGCCTGCCATCTGGCGCGAACTGCGCGCACCCTAGAAAAAGATCTGAACGGCCTCGTCAACGGTTCTTTACTCCACCTTCGTTGTTTTCACAAGTTGAATCACAACTGCACACCGCATATTCGAGGCCGAAGCTAAAAACATAGCTCTGTATCGGGTCTTCGCAAATCGTAGTAGTAGATGTTGTGCCAAACTGCGCGGCTTTGTCCCATGGTGGAGGTAACACCACGGAAACCAGCATTATGGTAGTCACGGCGGCTACGGAAACGGCCACCGTCATTGACGTTCGTACCATATTCGTGAACGATACATCACCCCGCCGATTCTTGATCTCTAGCAAAGCCAGGATCCAGAGCGCTACCACCATAACAGTAACCAGAGGCCAGGATGCGGACGAAACAACGGGATTTTCTGTAAAGCCCACTTCTACCTACACCGCCAATATTACGTGACGAGATGTCCAAAGAGTCTCAAGCTGTCTGGATGGGGCCCGAATTTTCTATCGGTCTTTCGACCTGTAGTCTATTTTACGAGCCTCCTGGGTATGGCCTGCTCATAAACACCGTAAGATAGACGCAGGTGCTCTTGCATACGTTCCCTGGCCAGGAGTTCATCTTGGGCGACGATAGCCTCGTAGATAAGCCGGTGCGCTTCCTGAGAAGCTCCCTTGACCCCCGGAAACATATCTTTGGGCAAGATGTAATGTTCAGACAACGATCTCAGCGTCATATAGATAGAGCTCATGAACAAGCTCAACATTCTGTTTTTGGAGGCCTCGGCGATGGCCCGGTGAAATGAGATGTCCGATACGATGCTATCGCCGTCCTTTAGTTCGTCGGCTTCGATAGTTTTCTCGATAACGAAGAGATCTTGCTCAGTGCGCCGTACAGCGGCCATCCCCACTGCGGGTATATCTATAGTCTCGCGGGCGGCCCACAGCTCTTTTAGTGAAAGCTCATCGACATCGAGTAGTAGGGTGATGGAGTCCTTTAGATAATCGGCTACCTCAAAACCGTTGATGCTTTTGACAAACGTGCCTCCCTTGGGGCCCGTAGAACTCCTCAAGATGTTTAACGCTTCCAGTACCTTGAGAGCCTCTCGCACGGTCGGCCTGCTGACTCCCAGGTGTTTCGCAAGCTCTGTCTCGGGTAGTAGCCGGTCTCCCGGGGTCAATTCTCCCGTGGAGATAGCGCCCCGGATACGTCCCACTATCTGTTCGTAAGTTTTGCTCTTATGATCTTTCTTTGAATCACGCAAATCTATGATTCCCACCCTTCCACCAGTTGCTGCTCATCCAAATGGACAGGTGCAACGCCTTCCAAAAGCTATTCGCTGCCCTAATTGTCAAGTTTACCAGCAGTGTGGTGATCAGGAATCTCTATTTGTTTGACAAAAGCCATGGACTTCTATATCGTGCCAATCGTATGAATGATAGGGGCTTTGATAAATGGGATGTCGATACGCTATTTACGGCCTTTGCGTCTGCGCTGGAGGGGGTTGCTGCCGTCAGACTGAAGAGGACAAAAGTATGCAACCGCGCTGCCTCGCATGGATCGAAATATGGGACGTTTACGGAATTTGGTGTGCAGGCCAAGTGTGTCGGGAGCTTTCATGGGGTCAAGGAAAGGGTGAGCATGTTATAGAGAATGCAACTTCTTGAACTACAAAAGGCGTCGTTTGTTTGATAGTGAGGAGAGCAATGGACGATTCATCGCATCGAGAAGACATGATGGGACAGGGCAAGACAGGAGACCCCAACAATAAGGGCCTTGCTGACGCGCCGCACATCGAGACCGAACTCTCCAATAGAGTCGTCTTTTACTCATCGATCGTCGCCTTTCTTGCCTGGGTATTCTCTGTTTATGACTACACGCTATTCGGTACTCTCCTTCCGGTCATGGCGGACGGCTTGGGATGGTCGACGGCAACCAGCACCGCAGTAGCAACCTGGGTAGGTGTTGGTGTTTTTATAGTGTCGGTCGGGGTTGGGCCAATGCTTGACTACTTCGGCAGGAAAGCCTCGCTAATTATGACCACGGCTGGCGCCGCACTAAGCTCGGGTCTCACCGCGCTAAGTTTCTCAGCACTCTACGTGGTCGTAATAAGAGCTTTCTCGGGTCTTGGCTATTCGGAGCAGGTAGTCAACTCCGCCTATCTCAATGAGATATACGGCAGGCAGCGTCGAGAAGGATTCGTGTACAAGCGTAGAGGTCTCATATACAGCCTTGTGCAGGGCGGATGGCCTGTAGGTGTGTTGGTAGGAGCGGCTATGGCGGCGGTGCTGGTGCCGCTCGTTGGATGGCGCGGCACGTTCCTGGTGGCTACGGGACCGGCCGTCATCATCGTCATCATGGGCTTCTGGCTCAAAGAATCGCCGACCTTCAAAGCCATGCAGTATGTCAAGAAGCTTGAGGGAGAGGGTCGGCACGACGAAGCCGTCGAGTTTGGCCGGGAGCATGATATAGATACTTCCCGGTCCACTCAGAACACCTTCCGCCAGATCTTCGGTCCGGATATCAGGAAGCACACTATCTTCCTGTCGCTGGCTTTCCTGGCTAACTGGGTTGGCATCCAGGTGTTCGCCGTTCTCGGAACTACCGTGCTTACGGAGGGCAAAGGGTTTTCCTTCAGTAGCGCACTTTTGGTGCTGATTATCTCCAACGCGGCTGCTTTTGTCGGCTACCTCACGCACGGATATTTCGGTGACTTGATCGGCCGGCGCTGGACCATCGCCGGTGGGTGGATCATATCGGGTACCGCCTACACCATAATGCTTTTCGGTCCCGACGCAGGAGCTTTCGTTCTCACCATGTACACTATTGGCCTATTCTTCGTTATCGGTCCTTACGCGGCGCTCTTGTTCTACATGGGGGAGTCTTTCCCAACCCGTATGCGCGGAACAGGGGCGGCCTTTGTCAACGCTATGGGACCGTTGGGAGCAATCGTGGGATCTGCTCTGCTAACCATTTTTCTCAGTGCGGGTTTCGAGATGACAACCTCTGCGTTCTTTGCCGGTGCTATCGCTATAGTAATCTCCGGCTTGTTGATGTTCGGGACACGGAAGGTGACGGACGTGCATGACGCCGAAGTCGTGGGAGAAGGCGTCTGAGAAAAGCCTGAAGTCGAGTCGCACGGGACCGCAAGCATGTGAAGCGCTGTGGTGATGAAAGGCGCAGGGAGCAAACCGGATCATCGGGCCGCTCCCTGCTTTGTAGTTGGCGCCGGAATTCAAGGCTACTCGTAAACCTTTCAGTCGGCAGGTGGGGGAATCTGCGCCTTTTCGAGAGTAACAGTGGGTTGAACACTTCTATAAGGAGGAAAAATGCCTACGGGTTCGCGCATCGCACTGGTAACGGGAGCGGGAAGAGGAATAGGGCGGGCCGTCGCCGAGAAGTTGGCCGAAAACGGTGAGTACGTAGTTGTAAACGACCTGGACGCAACTTTTTCTGAAGAGACTGCCGAGAGCATACGGAAATCCGGGGGCGAGGCTGCGGCCGCTCCGGGTGACGTGTCGACGCCGGAAGCGGTGCGGCGGATTATGTCGGCGGCCCACGAAGCCTATGGGCCTCCCGAAATACTGGTCAACAACGCCGGATTCTTGCAGCAGAAGCGCTTTGTCGACCTCTCGGTCGAAGACTTCGACCGCATGATCTCGGTGCATCTGCGCGGGACGTTTCTCTGTACCCAGGCTGTGTTGCCGGACATGCTCTCGCAGGGCCGGGGCATTATAGTCAACATGGCTTCTCAGCTGGGCCAGATCGGGAGCGCCGAGCTATGCCACTACAGTTCGGCGAAGGCCGGAATTATCGGCCTTACTAAGTCTCTCGCCCGTGAGGTGTCGGGCCAGGGCGTCCGGGTGAACGCCGTGGCGCCGGGGCCGATTAACACGGAGTTGGTGCTCGGGCTCTCCGATGATTGGCGCGACGTGAAGGCCGCCGAGCTTCCCCTGGGCCGTTTCGGCGAGACTTGGGAAGTGGCCGAGACCGTAGCGTTTCTGACCTCCGACGGGGCGGCGCTCTACGTCGGCCAGACCCTGGGACCGAACTCCGGTGACGTTATGCTGTAGAAAGGGCGCACCTTCAGCGCCGCGAAAGGGGGAGGAGAAATGCAGATGGAGAACTCGACCGTACTGATCACCGGCGCCGGGATAGGTATCGGCGCGGGCACGGCGCACGCGTTCGCGAGGGCTGGGCACCGCGTGATCGTGACGGACATCCTGGACAAAGAAGGAGAGGCGGTCGCCGCTGATATCGAGTCCGGAGGGGGAGCGGCGGAGTACCGGCGCCTGGACGTCACGGACACCGGGAAAGTCGAGGGCGTTGTATCGGACGTGCAGGACCGGTACGGGCCGTTGAACGCGGTCGTCGCCAACGCCGGGATAGCCTACCGGGTGTCGCTCGAAGAGTTAACCGACGATAAATGGGACCACACGCACGAGGTGGACCTCAAGGGCGTCATGCGGGTCTGCCGGGCTGCGGCGCCGGCCATGAGAGAGGCGGGGAGAGGAAGCATGATCGCCGTTTCCTCGATCATGGGCGCCGCTTACGGCTGGGACGAGCACGTCCAGTACTCGGCCGCCAAGGCCGGTGTGGTCGGGCTCGTGCGCGGTCTCGCCGTGGAACTGGCACGCGACGGGATACGCGTCAACGGCGTCGCACCTGGTTATATACGGACTGCACAGGCGCTCTCCGAAAAGCACTCTCTCGGTCCCGAGGGGCTGGCGAAAGCTGCGGAATTTATCCCTCTGGGCAGGGTCGGGGAGCCGGAGGAGATCGCCGACGTGATCGTCTTCCTGGCCTCCGAGGCGGCCCGCTACCTCACGGGTCAGGTGCTCGTCGTTGATGGTGGGTTGCTCGTGGGCCGCTACTGAGTTCGGGGGAGATGGGGAATGTGGGTATGACCGCGCTACTCCAGGCGATACCTGCCGTTCCAGGAGGGGGTGGGCCTGCTCACGGTCGCGCTTGTCGTGCTGCTCGTGGATCGCCGCGTTCTTCCTGAGAGAGGCGATAAATGCTTTCTGGACCGTCGGTAGAGTTAGACAGTAAGGTTCTTGGGCAGGATTACCCGATAGTGGCTTCCTCGCCCACGCGCTCCAGATAGGCGATCGCTTCGTCAACGGGAACAACGTCACCGTACTTGGCTTGTATGTCGATTAGGTTTGCCTCGTGCGGTTCGGGAGCCCGGTCTCCCACGCACTCGCGCGGCACTAGGGCCGGGTAACCATACTGCAGCAAGTCTATCGCCGTAGCCCGGATGCACCCGCTGGTCGTCGCGCCGCAGAGCACCACGGTGTCTACCTTCTGGGTGGCGAATATCGCCGAGAGATTGGTGCCGAAAAAGGCCGACGCCCCCTTCTTGAGAATAACCGTTTCCTCCTCGCGCCTTTCGAGTCGCGGGTCGATATCCACCCACTTGCCTCCGAGCTGGAGGTCGCCCAGGGTAGGGATTTTCTGGGTCCAGAGCGCCCCGTCCTTGAGACTGGGCTCGAAGCCGATGGTCGTGAAGATCACGGGTAATCCCTGCCTGCGGGCCGAGTCGAGCACGCGCTTAGTCGCCTCAATCTCGTTGGTCATGTCCGCGCCGAGAGCGCATTCGGGATCGGTAAAACCACAACTGAAGTCCACGACCAGCACCGCTGGGTTTCCCCCCAGCGAGAACGCCTGGCCTAATCGGGCGCCCTCGTAGATCTCCCGTGTCGTCCGCTCGCTCACCTACATCACCCCACCGTGATCGGACGTTGCCCCGAGGCTCCGGGTAGCTCTTCACCGAAACGGGCGCGCTTGATGAACTTGCCGGCTCCGGGCTCCGCGACCAGCTTGTCACCTTCCACGATGACCTGGCCGCGCACCAATACTACCTCTGGCGCCCCGGTCACTTCAGTCCCCTCGAAGAGGTTGTAGTCTACGAGGGAGTGGTTGGTGAGCGCGGATATGGTCTTCTTCTTTTCCGGGTCGAAGACGACGATGTCCGCATCCGATCCGGCGGCTATCGTGCCCTTGCGCGGATAGAGGCCGAAGAAACGAGCCGGGGCGGTGGAGAGCAACTCGACCATCCGATTGAGCGAGAAACGGCCCTCGCGGACGCCGAAGTTGTGGATCATCATCAGCCGGTCCTCGATGCCGGGGCCGCCGTTGGGGATCTTGGAAAAGTCGTCTTTGCCGAGCGTCTTCTGGCCATCCCAGTTGAATGGGCAATGGTCCGTGGAAACTACCGAAAGATCTCCGGTGGCGAGCGCATGCCAGAGGTACTCCTGGTTCTCCTTGGGCCGCGGCGGCGGAGTGTAGATGTACTTTGCGCCCTCGAAGTCGGGCTGGTCGAGGTGCGTCTCGTCGATGAAGAGGTAGTGCGTGCAGGTCTCGCCCCACGCCCTCCAATCGTCCTTGCGAGCGCGGGCGACCGGGTCCAAAGCCTCCTTGCAGGAGACGTGAACCACGTAGAGCGGTGCGTCGGCGAGATGCGCGAGCTGGATCGCGCGGTTGGTTGCCTCGCCTTCGGTGACCGGTGGCCGGGTTGCCGCATGCCACTTGGGCTCGGTTTTGCCCTCGTCGAGCGCCTGCTTGACGAGCACGTCTATAGCGTCGCCATTCTCAGCGTGGACCATTACTAACGCGCCGGTATCATGAGCCTGCTGCATCACTCTGAAGAGCGTCTCGTCATCAACCATTACCGCGCCCTTGTACGCCATGAAGAGCTTGTAGCTCGTCACGCCTTCCTCCTCGACGACGCGTTTGAGCTCGTCCATCTGCGAGGGGTCGGAGAGGTCGGTGATCGCCATGTGGAAACCCACGTCTACCACGGGCTTGCGCTCGTCCATCTTCCGGTGCCAGTCGGCGAGTGCGTTTGCAATAGTGTCTCCAGGGGTCTGTACGCAGAAGTCCACCAGCGAGGTAGTCCCCCCGAAAGCCGCTGCGGTAGTCCCTGAGGTCCACGTGTCACACGTGACCGTGCCACCGAACGGGAACTCGATGTGGGTGTGCGGGTCTATACAGCCGGGCATGACGTACTTGCCGCTCGCGTCGATGACCTTGTCAGCCTGTACGTCCAGAGACTGCCCTATTAGCGTAACCGTCTCGTCCTCGATAAAGATATCGCCCACGTAATCGTCGGCGGCGGTGATGATCCTGCCGTTCTTGATGAGCACAGACATTTCTTTTGTCTCCTTTGCGGGATGGTCATGTAAAGTATTTGTCGAATAGCCCCGTTTATCGTCGTCGAATTATCATCCCTTCCTATCTTCTGATGGGGCGACAGGGTTTGTATCGCTGGCGAGCGTAAGTATGCCGTTGAGCATTATTTCGGCCGCGAGTGCTGCATCGGCCGGGTTCGCTTCTTCTTGAGGGGAGTGACTGATCCCCTCTTTACAAGGAACGAAAATCATCGCGCTCGGTACGTGATCTGCCACGCTCATGGTGTCGTGGGCCGCGCCAGAGTGCATCATCATGTAGGGTTCGCCGCTGGCGTCTGCGGCCTTCTCCAGTGCGCCTACGATACCCTCATCCAGCGGTGTAGACGGCAGGTTCTGGCGCTGCTCGTACTCGGCGCTCATGCCGCGTTCTTTCGCGGATCCCTCCGCGTAGGCTGCTATCTCCCGCGCGACCCCGACGAAGCTCTCCTCGTCCACGCCGCGAATGTCCAATGAGAAGCGAGCCTTTCCCGGCACGGCGTTGATAAGACCAGGACTCAGCTCGATCTCACCTACGGTTCCTACTGTGCCCTGCCCGGCCTCTTTCGCCAGACGCTCCAGCTCCAGCATGCACTCCGCGGCGACGAGTCCTGCGTCCCGGCGGAAGTCCATAGGGGTGGCGCCGGCGTGATCTCCTACCCCGTAGACTGTGACGTCGGCGTGAACGTAGCCTGCGATGGCGTTTACGATCCCGATACGGTTTCCCGTGTCTTGCAGGACACGGGCCTGCTCGATGTGAAGCTCGATCCATCCCACGAGATCGTCGAGGATGTGGATCGAGTCTCGCCACCTCTCGGGTTCGTAGCCGGCCGCCTCCGCATGCTCCCAGAAGGAGCGACCATCGTCGATGGCCCGGAACTTCTCGCGCAGATCTTGTTCGGTAACCCGCTGCGCCGTGATGCGGCTTCCGAGCAGCATCTGGCCGAAGCCCGAGCCTTCTTCCTCCAGGAACGAGATGAGTTGTAGGGGGAGATCCAACCCCAGCTCTTCGTTGAGGCGGCAGACTTCGAGGGCGGTCACCACGCCCATCGTACCGTCGTACTTACCGCCGTTGCGGTTCGAGTCACAATGCGAGCCGACGCCGAACACCTTCTCTCCCGCCGGACGGTTGCGCGCAACGAGGGTGCCCACGGGATCCTTGTAGACCTCGAAGCCGAGATCTTCTAGCGTATCTTTGAAGTAGTCGAGGGTGTTGCGATAAACCTCCGTGTACGCGTAGCGGCGGATCGCCTCGCTGGAAAGGGTGAAGTCGGGACCGGCCAAGTTCTCTATGTCCCGGTTGATCCTCTCGGTGCTCTTCGCACGGTCGATGTTCGGTGCTTTTTTCGTCATGGGAATTCCCTTTTCTATCTTCTACATCCAGGAACCGAACGCGCCCTCTATTTTCTCTCTCGACGCCCCCGATCTCAGAAGCAGGGTGAGATATAGACGGGCTTTTAGTCCGTCCAACGGTCCCGCGCAGATCAGACCGCGTTCGAGTAAGTCTGTCTCGGAACCGGAGAAACCGTAGGTCTTGCGTAGTACCTCGCCGCTTCCGGTACGCGAAGCCAGCACGACGGGCATCTTGCCGGCCAGTTCCGTAAGCGCGTCGACCATGACCGATGGCACGTGGCCGCCGCCCATGGCCTCGATAACGAGCCCCGAATACCCCTGGTTATTGACCTCCTTGAGGAACCTGCCGTCGTCGCCTAACGCGATGGTGAGCAGGCACACGTGATGATCTCCATCTTCTTCGGCGAGGGAGATCTTCCGCCGGCCGATCGGCCGCAGCGCGAGCCTGACATCTCCCTCAGAGATCCATCCGACAGATCCCGCGAGCGGAGAATGGAAGGTAGCGGGGTTGGAGGTGTGGGTCTTTTTTACGAATCGGGCCGCGTGTATCTCGTCGTTCAGGACTACGACCGTACCGATACCTCTGGCATCCTCGCTAGCCGCTACCTGTACCGCAGCCAGCAGGTTGGCCGGACCGTCGGCCCCGGGAAGGGTGGGGTTGCGCATGGCCCCCGTTACCACCACGGGAGCGTCGCGGTCCACGAGAAGATCCAGGACGAAAGACGTCTCTTCGATCGTGTCGGTCCCTTGGGTGATTACGATACCGGCCGCGCCTTCGTCAATGCAGGCCATGATCTCAACCGCGAGTTCGGACAGATCCTCCATCGTAAGCTCACCCGACGCCGCCTGCCGGAAAGAGGTCGCGGAGACCTCCGCCACTTTCGCTATCTCAGGTACATCCGATACCAGCGCCTCACCCGTCAGCGTTGGCTCAACCCCCGAACCCCCAGCATCCGTCGAAGAGATGGTGCCACCCAGAGAGAAGACCGTTACCTTCGGAAGAGCCATCTTTCCTCCCACCTTTATCCCACCGACAATTAGTCTGACAAATAATACTAGACATGGCGGCGCCCCGATTCAAATTTTTACGATCTATACGGAGAACCGGGAATTTGACTACGACAAAAGGCGTATATATAATCTTTTTGTCAGACAATTAGGGAAAAGGAGGAATATGGCTGACAAGCAGATCCATTGTGCATTCGGTATCGACATCGACGCGGTAGCCGGATGGCTGGGTTCTTACGGGGGCGAGGACTCGCCGGACGATATCTCGCGGGGTATGTTCTCGGGTGAGGTTGGTACGCCGCGTCTGTTGGACCTCTTCAAGAAGTACGACATGAGGACCACCTGGTTCATTCCGGGGCACTCGATCGAGACCTTCCCGGATCAGGTAAAGAGGGTCGTAGATGAGGGGCATGAAGTTGGTAGCCACGGCTATTCGCACGAGAACCCGGTTGCCATGACCCCACAGCAGGAACGGGACGTTCTGGAGAAGTGCATCGGGCTGATCGAGAACCTCACGGGACGCCCGCCGGTCGGGAATGTCGCTCCGTGGTGGGAAGTCTCGAACGTCTCGAACGACTTGCTGCTGGAGTTCGGTTACAAGTACGATCACAGCCTTCAGCACAACGACTTCACGCCTTACTGGGCCCGCAAGGGCGACACCTGGACCAAGATCGACTACTCCAAGCGTGCGGAAGAGTGGATGAAGCCGCTCGTGCGAGGTGAAGAGATTGACCTAATCAAGATACCGGGTAACTGGTATCTCGACGACCTCCCGCCGATGATGTTCATCAAGACCTCACCGGCGACGCATGGTTTCGTGAACCCCCGGGACATCGAGCAGATGTGGAAGGACCAGTTTGACTGGGTGTACCGAGAGATGGATTACGCGGCGTTCTGCTTCACCATCCATCCTGACGTGTCTGGTAGGCCGCAGGTACTTCTCATGCTGGAGCGCTTGATCGAGTACATAAACGGCCACGACGGCGTCAAGTGGGTTACCTTCGAGGAGATCGCCGACGACTTCGCGCAACGGTCCCCGAGAGATGGCGCCAAAAGCTAACGCAGGTTAGAACTAACTTATTGACCGGGGATCTGGCAGGCCGGGTCCCCGGTTTTCGAAGCGATAGTACGGCAACCGGGAGAAAGATAAACGATGTGCGTTCTTTGCGGAGAGTTCATCGGTCAGGTCCACTGGACGGACCGTCACATTGAAGACAAGGCCCGTTCGTCCGAGTCGGGTGTAGAAGACTACCAACGGTTTCGCCAACGGGACCGCTTGCACCGGGCCAAGCTGGCCAACGAAATCCTTCGCCACTATGGGCTGCGGCTCGAAGACTGGAACAGAAGCAGGTACTTGCTCAAGGACGGCAAGGGACGCTCGGAGCTCATTCACGACCTGGGAGCCATGTGGCCGGCGGCCTCGAAACTGGCGGGGCGCACGGCGGACCCCCTGGATCCCGTATTGCAAGAGGCCATTCGTTCCGCCGGCGAGGCTGAGCCAAGGTAGATGGTGGAGAGATGAAGCGTACGATAACGATATTGACGGGATTTCTGGGGAGCGGCAAGACTACACTTCTCGCCCGAGCCCTGGCGGACCCTTCGATGCGCAATACGGCCGTGCTGGTCAACGAGTTCGGCGAGGTCGGTATAGACCATCACCTGTTGCGCCGCACGGAGGAGCGCACGATCCTGCTGGGCAATGGGTGTGTTTGCTGCAGTACCCGTGAAGACCTCGTTGGCGCCCTGCTGGAGTTGCTGGACCAGGAAGACCGGGGCGAGATACCGCGTATCGAACGGGTGGTTATCGAGACCACGGGGTTGGCGGATCCCGCACCCATACCGTACACGATCTTCTCTGATCCGGTTTTGCAACATCACTTCACCGTGGACCTGGTAATAGCGACGGTAGACGCGGTAAACGGCTACCTTCACCTGGATCACAATCCGGAGTCCATCAAGCAGGTAGTCGCGGCCGACAAGCTCGTCGTTACCAAAACGGACCTTGCCGAGACCGGGACCGTACAAGGTTTGATCTCCCGGCTGGGCGCCATAAATCCCTCCGCCAGAATCATGGAGACTGTCTCCGGCAAGATGGATGCTGGAGAATTGTTCGAGCCGGTCGAGGAGTTTCCGGGCACACCTCTGCAGACCGCTGAGATTATGAACTCAGAGCCCCACAGCATTACCGAGACCCATTCTATCTCGCTCACTTTCGACGGAGCCGTTGACTGGACGGCCTTCGGTATTTGGTTGAGCATGTTGTTGTATGCGCGGGGCGAAAACGTACTGCGCGTGAAAGGTATTCTGGACGTAGGGGAAGCCGGACCCGTGGTGCTCAACGGAGTTCAGCACATCATCCATCCCCCCGAGCATCTCGAAAAGTGGCCCGACGAAGAGCACTACTCGCGGATCATTCTGATCGCCAAACACATCGAGCCTAGGGAGATACTGGCCTCTCTGCGGGCCTTCCGATACCTACTCGGAGCCGAGGCCCGTCCGCTCCACCTGGAACATGTCTCGTCTTGACCCATGGGCTTCATACTGGCCCAGATTTCGGTCAAAGGAAGCGCCCTGGTAGAGACATTTACCGAGTTGGCTCTTGAGGACACCCGGCTGCGAGGGTTCTCGAAGCGGGTGGAGATGATTTTCGACCCGGAAGTAGAGGACGCCTATCCTAAACGCTGGATCGGGCCGGTAGAAGTAGAGACGACCGGTCGCACGCGGATCACCTCACGGGTAGACGTGCCGAAAGGCGATCCCGGAAACATCCTTAGCGGGGAGGAGATAGAGGGGAAAATGCGAAGTCTGGCATCTTCCGTCAATGCGGCATCAGATAATGAGGTGAGTAGGATACGCGTCCGGGCCCTGGAGCACGAACCGGACCTCCGAGATTCGTTCTCCCGGAGCATCGGGTGATCGGGCGCCCTTGCCTGTCTGTTGTTTATTCGTGAGACGGACTGGCGCCAGCCTTTGGGCCGAAGAAAGGAATAGCGAAATATGACAAAGATTGAGTCGCATGCGGATCTGCGCCAGAGGATCCGGCGGATCTGTGCGGACTTTACGGACGAGTACTGGCAAGAGTTAGACAGAGAGCGACGTTACCCGGAGGAGTTCGTCCGGGCCATGACCGAATCCGGGTATCTGGGAGCCCTGATCCCGTCGGAGTACGGGGGGCTCGGGATGGACCTCTCGCAGGCGGCGGTGATCCTGGAAGAGGTCAACCACAGCGGGGCAAACGCTGGACCCTCCCACGCCCAGATGTACACGATGGGTACGCTCCTCAAACACGGCTCCGAAGAGCATAAGCGCGAGTATTTGCCCAAAATAGCCAGCGGCGAGTTGCGGTTGCAGGCTTTCGGCGTCACCGAGCCCGAAGCTGGGACCGACACTACATCCCTGCAGACTACCGCCATACGCGACGGAGACGGGTACGTGGTGAACGGCCGTAAGATCTATATCTCCCGCGTCCAGCATTCGGATCTTATGATCCTCCTCGCCCGCACCACGCCGTTAGAGGAGGTAGAGAAACGCTCGCATGGCCTCTCGGCCTTTCTGCTGGATCTGCGGGAGATAATCGGCAACGGTCTCACGGTGGACCCCCGACGCGTGATGATGAACAACGAGACGAACGCACTCACCTTCGAGGACGCTCGAATACCGTACAGCAGCCTCATCGGAGAGGAGGGAGAGGGATTCCGCTATATCCTCGACGGCCTCAACGCCGAACGCATACTCATAGCCGCCGAGTGTATTGGCGACGGACGATGGTTTATAGAGCGGGCATCCGATAGGGCCAGGGAACGCGTGGTCTTCGGGCGTCAGATCGGCCAGAATCAGGGCATCCAGTTCCCGATAGCCCAGGCCCACGCCCACGTAGAGGCCGCCGACTTGATGCGCCGGAAGGCCTCCGCGCTCTTCGACGCAGGGGAGAGCTGCGGGGCGGAGGCGAACATGGCGAAGCTGCTCGCCGCCGACGCCTCGTGGGAGGCGGCGAACGTGGCGATGCAGACCTTCGGCGGCTACGGGGTGGACGCGGAGTACGGCATCGAACGCAAGTTCCGGGAGACGCGGCTTTACCAGGTTGCCCCGATCTCCACGAACCTCATCCTCTCCTACCTGGCCGAACACGAACTCGGATTGCCGAGGTCCTTCTAAGATGCCTGGTTTGCCGCTGGAAGGTATCACCGTCGTCGCCCTGGAACAAGCAGTCGCCGCCCCCTTCGCCAGCCGCCAGCTCGCCGACCTCGGGGCGAGGGTTATAAAGATCGAACGCCCTGGAACGGGCGACTTCGCCCGCGGCTACGACACAACCGTGAACGGGATGGCGAGCCACTTCGTCTGGCTCAACCGCTCCAAAGAATCTCTTACGCTGGACCTCAAAAACCCCGAAGCGTTGGAGGTGCTGGAGCAACTTCTCGCGGAGGCCGACGTGTTCATCCAGAACCTGGCGCCGGGAGCGGCCGAACGCCTGGGTCTCGGTGCGGGCAAGCTACGGGAACGGAACCCGCGCCTTATCGTCTGTAGCGTCTCGGGCTACGGGGAGAGCGGACCATACCGGGACAAGAAGGCTTACGACCTGCTGGTTCAGTGCGAGGCTGGGCTCGTCTCCGTGACGGGCACGCCCGAAACGCCTTCGAAGACAGGCATCTCCGTGGCCGACATAGCCGCCGGTATGTACTCCTTTACCGGTATTCTGACCGCTCTCTACAACCGGGAGCGCACCGGAGAAGGCGCCTACTTTGAGGTCTCCATGTTGGAAGCACTGGGAGAGTGGATGGGCTACCCGGCCTATTACGCCGCCTACGGCGGAGAACAGCCCCCACGCACCGGCGCGCGGCACGCCGCTATCTCGCCCTACGGCCCGTTCCCGGCGGGCGATGGAACGACGGTCTTCCTCGGGCTACAGAATGAACGGGAGTGGGTGAAGTTCTGCGAACAGATACTGGGGCGGCCTGAGTTGGCAGAGGATGAACGCTTCGACTCCAACTCCCGGCGGATCGAGAACAACGAGGCGCTGGAGGCGGAGATAGCAGAAGTGTTCGGAGACCTCTCCGGCGAAGAGGTCATCGGGCGGCTGGAGAGCGCCGGCATAGCCAACGCCCACATGAGGAGCGTGCAGGAATTCGTGGACCACCCGCAACTGGAGGCCCGCAGCCGCTGGCGGGAGGTGGGTTCACCGACGGGACCGATCCAGGCGCTCATACCCCCGGTGACGATGGAGGGCGTGGAGCCGCGAATGGACCCTATCCCCGACGTCGGGGAGCAAACCGAGGCGATTCTGAAGTCGCTCGGATACGATGCCGGAGCCATAGAGAAGCTGCGCGAGGAAGAGGGGGTTTAGGTTATAGCCATCAGCTTTTCAGCCATCAGCAAAAATAAAAAGCTGATGGCTCGTTCGGAAAGAATCATAATTCACGAACGTCCCTCCGCCACTTCTCGCGGCCTTCCAGGTAGAGGTCTCCGCCGTACAGGTCGTTCACCACCGCGACGGGGAAGTCCTCTACTACCAGACGCCGGATCGCCTCGGCGTCCAGGTCTTCGTAGGCAACTACCTCGGCGGACTTCACGCAGCGGGCTAGCAGGGCCGCCGTGCCCTCGACCGCCCCGAAGTAGACGCAGCCGTGCTCCCGCATCGACTCACGCACCACTTCCGAGCGGAGACCCTTGCCAACCATGCCTCGCAGGCCCCGTTCGATCAGGAGGGGAGAGTAGGAGTCCATGCGGGAGGCAGTTGTTGGTCCGGCGGGGCCGAGGGCCTGGCCGGGTTTCGCCGGCGCGGGGCCGGTGAAGTAGACGACCTGTCCTTCCGGGGCGAAGGGGAGCGGGTCGCCGTTCTCGATGGCTTCTTTCATCCGGGCGTGGGCCGCGTCGCGGGCAGTGTAGAGGATGCCGGAGAGACGGACTATATCGCCGGTCTTGAGCGGCTCTATGTCCTCGAAGGAGAGGGGGGCTTCGAGTTGGACAATCTCCGCGCTCACAGTTCCACCTCCCCGACCCGGTGTGAATGGCAGTCCAGGTTGACCGCCACCGGGAACGAGGCGATGTGGGTCGGGTGGCTCTCGATGTGGACCGCGAGCGCCGTCACCCGGCCGCCGTAGCCGGCGGGACCTATGCCGGTCGCGTTGATCTCCTCTACCAGCTCCCGCTCCAGCTCGGCCACCTCCGGGTCCGGGCTCGGCTGGCCGGAGGGACGGGTGAGCGCCCTTTTGGCGAGTTGGGCCGCCTTGTCGAACGGTCCACCCATGCCGATGCCGACCGTCAGCGGCGGACTCGCGTTCGGGCCGGCTTTTTCTATCGTTTCGACCACGAACTCCTTCATCCCGGCGACTCCCGCCGCCGGTGTGAGCATCGTCAGCCGGCTCATGTTATCGCAGCCGCCGCCCTTTACGAGCATCGTTAGCTTCAGGCCGTCGCCGGGTACTATGTCGTAGTAGATCACCGCCGGGGTGTTGTCGCCGGTGTTGGTGCGCTGGATCGGGCTTTGGACCATGGATTTACGGAGAAACCCCTCACCGTAGCCCCGGCGGACGCCCTCATTTATGGCTTCGCCGATCTCACCGCCCGTGAAGCGCACCTCCTGGCCCACGTCCAGGTAGAAGACCGCGTAGCCGGTGTCCTGACAGAAGGGGACTCCCTCGCCGCAGGAGACCTCCGCGTTCTCCAGTAAATTTTCGAGTACCTCGCGGCCAAGCTCGGACTCTTCCTCTTCCAGTCCCCGCCGCAGGGCGGATACCTGATCCTCGCGGAGGCAGGTGTTCGTCTGGATGCAGAGGTCGCGCACGGCCTCCGTCACGGTGTCTACCGCTACTTCTCTCATCTATTCGGTCTCCTTGGGTGTCGGGCGTGAGGCGTTCGGGGAGTGGCCGCGCCGGTAGACCATAATGGTTCGCTCGAAGGTTATGACCACCACCCCGTCCTGGTTGTAGCCGGTCGTCTTTACGCTGACGATTCCCACGTTCGGGCGGGACTTCGATTCGCGCTTATCCAGTACCTCCGATCGAGAGTAGATCGTATCTCCCTCAAACACCGGCGCCGGCAGCTTGATCTCATCCCATCCGAGGTTCGCCATCACGTTCTGCGACACATCGGTGACACTCTGGCCCGTGACCAGCGCCAGGGTGAAGGTGGAGTCTACGAGCGGCTTCCCAAACTCCGTCTGCGCGGCGTAGTGGTGATCGAAGTGGATGGGGGCGGTGTTCTGGGTCAGGAGCGTGAACCAGATGTTGTCCGTCGTGGTGACGGTACGACCCAGGGGATGTTCGTAGATGTCTCCGGTCTCGAAGTCCTCGAAGAACCTGCCCTGCCAGCCCTCTTTTACCGCCATCTCGTCCTCTCTCTCATCTGGATGAATGTTAGCTTAGATCACCCTAAGAAACCTATCCGCTCCCACCAGAGTGCGGCGACCGTTGCGAGTATTACGAGGAAGACGAGCGTCAGAAGGAGCCCAACCCGCAGCAGGTCGCGTGCCGTGTAGAGGCCGGTCTCGTAAGTAACCAGGTTCGCCATCGCCTGCGAAGGCAAAACGAAGGTCGCAAGGCCCGCGAGCGCCACGGTCATCCCGACGACTTCCTCCGGCAGCCGGAGCGCGCCCGAGGCCGCCAGGAGTATCGGCAGCAGCGTCGCCGCCGCTGGAGTGGAGCCGGCGAAGGCGAGTTGGAAAACGAGCATCATGCTCGCTACAGCGAGCACCCCGGCCACCGCACCAACACGGGCCAGATCCGTGATCCCGGCCCCGAAGAGTTGTTCCCCGACCCACTCGGCCGCGCCCGTGTCCCGGAGCGCCAGCGCCAGGGAGAGGCTCGCGCCGAACATAAAGACGGAACTCCAGGATATCTCCAGCGCCTCGGCCCAGGATATGACCCTGAGCGGCGAGACGGCCAGCAGCGCGACCGCCAGAAACGCCGGCACGGACGGGTGCCATCCCGTTAGAGGCTCCAGCATCCAGAGTACGGCGGCCAGCGTTAGTATTCCGGCGAGTCGCCACTCCGCAGGTTCCGTCCGTCCCAGCTCTTCGAGCCGGTCTGCAACGGCGGAACGGTCCAGCGGAGCTTCGTCGCGGGTGGGGAAGAGGAGGACGAGACCGGCCCAGAGGGTCAGGAAAGCCAGTATCTCTATCGGCCAGGTAAGGGCGAACCAGCGGAAGTAGGTGATCCTCTCTCCCCCGGACCCGGTTACGAGGTCCACGGAGAGCACGTTGACGATGGCGGCGGGGAGGATGGCTATGCCGCCGAGCGTCGCCCCGAAGGCGAGGCCCAGCATGACCCTCTTCGCCCCATTTGGGGAACCGCGATCCACAAATGCCCTGGCAACCACGACCACGACCGGCAAGAGCGCCACCGCTCGGACTACGGTGGAAGGCACGAAGACTGCCGAAACGGCGAGTGCGACGAGTAGGCCGCCGAGCACGCCGCCGCTCTTAGGTGGAACTCTCAGGAGGAAGAGGTAGGTGAGACGCCGGGCGAGCGGGGTCTTTTCGATGGCGGCGGCCATCATGAAGCCCGCCACCAGCAGCAGCGTTGCGGAGGAACCGAAGCCCGCCACGGCGCCCTGGGCTGAAGCCGCGCTGGTGGCGCCTAGAAAGAAGATCACGGGTATCGAGGTCGCAGCGAGCGGCACGGGGCGCAGGATCCAGGCCACAAGCGTCCCGGCGGTTATCGCCAGTGCCCACCGCGCCGGTGACGCCAGGCTCTCGGGTAGCAGATACAGCACCCCGACCGCAGCCACGAAAGGGGCGACACCCCGGACCGCGAGGCTCACCCTTCCGGTAGCTTCGTCCCCGCTTTTCTCACTCAACGGCACCCTCCATCCCGACGAAGCATACTACGGACAACAGCCCGAAATCCGGCATACGGATGGTTGGCGGCCGGGATGTGCGGGTAAGGCTAAGAATTACGATTCGTCCGATATGGGAGGCGTCGCATGAGAACCGAATCCGTGACAGTAGACGGCATCCGCATGAGGTGGGAGGAGCAGGGGGAGGGGACGCCGGTCGTCTACGTCCACGGCATCCCGACCTCGCCGCGGCTGTGGCGGCACGTGATCCCGCGGGTAGACAATGCCCGCTCACTCGCCTGGGAGATGGTCGGCTACGGCGGTTCTATCGAAGAAGGGCGTGGCCGGGACATCTCGGTCGGCAAGCAAGCCGACTACCTGGCCTCGTGGATGCGGGAACTCACCCCGAACGGGGCGGTGCTGGTGGGACACGACCTCGGCGGTGGTGTCGCCCAGATACTGGCCGTCCGGCATCCCGAACTGGTGCGCGGCCTCGTGCTGACCAACGCCATCTCCTACGACTCGTGGCCTATCCCGCAGGTTAAGCTCTTACGGGCGTCGGCCCCGGTGGTCGAGCGTCTACCTGACGAGGTGTTCCGCTTCGTCTACAAGAGCTTCATGTTTCAGGGGCACAGCAATCCTCGGCAGGCGGAAGAGGCTGTCTCGGAGCACTTCCCGTACTACGAGGCGGCGGATGGCGCGGCTGCTTTCGTCCGGCAAGTACAGTCGCTCGACGTGCAGGATACGCTGGATATTTCCGGCCGGATACCGGAGTTGGACATCCCGGCGCACGTCGTCTGGGGCGTGGCGGACCAGTTCCAGAAGATCGGGCACGGCTACCGGCTCGCCTATGAGCTTGGCGCGCCGTTGGACCGGATCGAAGACGGCAAACACTTTACCCCGGAGGACTTCCCCGGTCCGATCTCGGCGGCCGTAAGTTCCGTGGTGGAGAAAGTAGGATAGCAGCGGGAGCACTCCGGCGCTCCCGCCCTCGAAACATCATCCGAAAGTAATGCCCAGCACCCAATTCGCCAGGGTGTACGCCGTGACGAAGATCAGGACGGCCCCGACGAGGTTGAGCCACACTCCGGCCCGCACCATCTGGACGATGGTTATGTGGCCCGAGCCGAACACGATCGCGTTCGGCGGCGTGGCTACGGGGATCATGAACGCGCAGGTCGCCGCGAGTGCCGTCGGAACGGCGAACGCCAGCGGTTCCAGGTCCAGCCCGACCGCCGCCCCGGCTAGTATCGGCAACAGCGCCGCAGTCGTCGCCGTATTGCTGGTCAACTCGGTGAGCAGAATGACCACCACTATGACGATGGCGACCAGCAGGAACACCGGCACCGAGCTGAGGCCGGAGACGAGGCTGCCGATCCACTGGTCCACTCCGGTCTCGCTGACGGCGTTCGCCAGGCTCAGGCCACCGCCGAACAATAAGAGTATTCCCCACGGTAGCTGGCGGGCGGTCGCCCAATCCAACGCGAATACGCCGTTGCGCCAGTCGATCGGAATGGCGAAGAGCACGATGGCCGCAATTATGGCGATACCGGCGTCATCCACCCCCGACAGCGTCTCTTCCAGGGCCGGGAAGATGCTCGGGAGTATCGAGTTCAGGATCCAGGAGAGGGCCGTGACCACGAACACCGTCAGTACGACTTTCTCGCCCCGGCTGATAGACCCCATTTCGTCGATCTGCTCCTGAATCACCTCCCGGCTCCCGGAGATCTCATCCATCTCCGGTGGGTAGATGAACCTGGTGAGCAACACCCAGGCAATGAAGAGGAACACAACGGCCAGCGGCAGGCCGACCAGCATCCACGTCCCGAACCCGATGCTAATATCGTACTCTTCTTCCAGAAAGCTCGCCATAAACAGGTTCGGCGGCGTACCGATAAGGGTGGCTAGCGAACCGATGCTCGCCGCGTAAGCGATGGACAGCATGAGGCACGTTGCGAAGTTCGAGGCGCCCCGGCCGGTGACCGGCTGCTGCGCCGCCGACTCTTCTCCTGACTCTTCGCCAGTCTCTGCGCCCTGGTCACCGAGCACGAGCACCAGCACGCTCAGACCGATAGGCAGCATCGCCACCGTGGTCGCGGTATTGCTGACCCACATGCTGATGAATCCCGTGGCGAGCATGAAGCCCCCGATCATCCGCACGGGACTCGTCCCCACCGCCCGGACCGTGAGCAGTGCGATCCGCCGATGCAAACCCCACCGTTGCATCGCCAGCGCCAGCATGAACCCGCCCATGAACAGGAATATGAGGTCGTTGGCATACGGGGCCGTAGCGTCTTCGATTGGCACCACCCCGAGCAGCGGGAACAGTGCGATCGGCAAGAGCGAAGTCGCCGGTAGCGGCAGAGCCTCCGTGACCCACCAGGTCGCTATGAGTGCACCAACGGCGATAGTCGCCACTCCCGCCTGCGTGAGATCCCCCCCCGGCGGCAGGAAGAAGTAAATGAGTATGGCGAGTGCCGGACCTAGAAAACGTCCTATCCAGGCACGGGTAGATACCCGGTCCTCCTCGACAGCCTCACCCATCTCCGGGACATCGGCAAGCTCGCGGTCATTGTTACGCTGCTCAGACATAGTCTCCTCCCTTGACTACAAACCCGGAACGGTCCCAAACCGCACCACCCACAATCACCATTCAAACAGAGAGTGAAACGAATTACTAGCGTAGCGTCCCTACAGCAATGCCCGCAAAATCGCCTTGTATCTCGCTGGACGCTGTGTGATACTTAAAGAGACAATATGTTACAAGAAGCCTACATTGTAACAAAATTGTGTGGCAAGCGGACCGGCGAAAGTTACAAGCTTCGGCGGGAAGAGACAGGAGCGAAGATGAAGAGGCGAGGGGTGTTTTTCGTGGCGGCGGCGCTGTTTCTGGTGCTGCTCGCTTACGTGGTTCCGTATGCGGTGCTCTCGGGGGTGGACGCGTGGTACGGGAGCTTTCTTTTCTGGGCGGCATTTGGTTTGGCGGCGATATTGCTCAACGCGGCCATAACGAGCAGTTGGAGGGACTGAGATGGGCGTAGGGTTGGTTGTCTTCGCGTTGATCCTCTACGTGCTGGTCGGAGCCGGTGTCGCGGTTCTGGCGCGGGGTGGCGCCGGACGTGGGATGGCCGAGTATTTCTTGTGGAACCGTTCGATGGGTGGTTTTATTGGGGCGCTCAGCTACAGCGCGACGACCTACAGCGCGTTTATGCTCGTCGGGTTGGCTGGGCTAACGTATGCGGGCGGCGTCGGGGCGCTGGGGTTCGAGATGGTGTACTTCTCGGGGCTCGTTTTGGTGGCGTTCTTCGGGCCGCGGTTTCTGCTGGTGGGAAAGAAGTTCGGGTACGTTACGCCGTCGGAGATGCTGGGGGACAGGTACGGGAGCCGGGGCGTCGCCATTGTTGCGGCGCTGGCTAGTTGCGTGTTTCTTATTCCGTATAGCGCTGTGCAGCTTGCGGGGATCGGGTATTTGCTCTCCGGGGTTACGGATGGTGGGATCTCCTTTACAGCCGGTACGCTCGTTGCGACGGCGCTGGCGGTTGCGTTCGCGTTGGTGGCGGGGATCCGCTCCGTGGCGTGGACGGATGCTTTGCAGGTCCTGATCATGCTGGTTACGGCGACAATCGCCGTGCTACTGGTCGTAAGCTCGCTGGGCGGCTTCGGGGAACTCTTCGGGCGGGTCGCGGAGGAGCATCCCGGCGCCCTGAGCGTGCCGGGCGGCGGGTTCTTCAGCTTTAGCGTGTTTCTGGGTCTAACGTTGCCGTGGTTCTTCTTCAGCCTCTCGAACCCGCAGGTCAGCCAGCGGCTCTTCATGGTCGGCACGATGCGGAACCTGCGCCGGATGCTGTTGGGTTTTCTGGTGATCGGGTTCGTTTATACGATGGTCGCTGTGGTGTGGGGATTCGCGGCGCTGGTACGCTTCCCGAACCTGGAGTCGGGGGACCTGGCGACGCCGAGTCTTCTGTCCTCGGACCTCGTGCCGCCGGTGGTCGGCGTGATCGTTATAGTCGGCATCCTGGCCGCCGCCATCTCGACGATAGACTCGATCCTCTTGACGCTCTCCTCGATGGTCGCGCGGGACGTGTACGGTAACTCGCCCGGTGGGGCTGACGAGGGCCGTCAACTACTCGTCGGCAAGCTCGTCATCCCGGTCATCGCCGTGCTGGCGCTTTTGTTCGCCGGGCTGCAGCTAGACCTGATCGCCGTTCTCGCCGTCTCGTCCTCGGCGGGCTTGCTGGTAACGGTACCGGCTATTATCGGGGCGTTTTTCTGGAAGCGCGGCACCGCGGCCGGGGTATTGTCGAGCATAATCCTCAGCGGCCTCTTCGTCACGTATCTGGAGGTTACGCAGACGAGGCTGTTAGGCCAGGCTTCCGGGGTGTGGGGCCTGCTCGCCGCCGTGCTGCTCTACGTCGGGGTCAGTCTCGTGACCACCGCGCCCGACCGGAAGGCGGAGGAGTTCCTCGGCTATCTGCGCGGCGCGCTAAAGGATAAAGGGGCGCTATAGGAGGGGAAATCGATCTTACTCACCGTCTCCCGACAAGACTAGTGAGGCGTCGGTTTCTCCGATCCACAAGTTCCACACCTACGAAATAGCTTCTGACGCGCTGCGCACGGTCGCCTAATTGAGAAGTCTCAAAAATTCACCCATTTGTAGGATGCTCATAGCTCTATCGGGCGGCATTATGTGGTGGCAAGGGTAGTTGCCCGTGGTGACCGATGGGTGAGCGGACCGGCGAATCACCGATTCGAGGCCGCAGTGGTCGCGGGCAGGGCGTCACGTTAGGGGAGAAGTTTCGCCGATGCGGAGCCGGATAGTGGGAAGACGGTTAATGTGGAAGGGCCTGCCTTCGCCGGTGGCGCGCTACGGTGTAGCCGCCATGGCCGTGGCGTTGGCGTTCTTGATCAAAGTCCTGCTCGACCCCCTGCTCGAAGAGGGGAGCCCGTTCCTCCTTTTTTCCGTCGCCGTGCTTGTGGGCGCCGCCTTCGGAGGGTTTGGCCCGGGGGTGTTCGCGACCCTTACCGCCGCCTTCGTCGGGGACTACTTTCTACTCTCGCCGGTCGGAACGGTCTTGCCTCCCAACATGGCGCATGGATTAACTACCGGCATCTTCCTGGCGCAAGGACTGGGGATAAGCGCGATAGGCGCGTGGCTGGTCTCCGCGAGGCAGCGGGCCGAGGAGAACTTCCTGCGGGCGCGGGAGGATCGGGAGAGCCTGCGCGAGAGCGAGGAGGTGCAACGCTTCCTGGCCGAAGCGAGCGTGGTCCTCGCCTCCTCCCTCGACTACCGCGCCACGCTGGCGAACGTCGCGGAACTGGCGGTGCCGACCCTGGCCGACTGGAGCGCCGTGGACGTCCTGGAAGACGATGGCTCGATCTCGCGGCTCGCCGTGGCGCACGAGGATCCGGTGAAAGTGGAGTTGGCCCGGAGGTTGCAAGAACGATACCCGACAGACCCGGAAGACCCGCGCGGGGTGCCGAACGTGCTGAGAACCCGCACGTCCGAGATGGTGTCGGATATACCCGAGGAATTGATAGACGAAGCCGCCAGAGACGAAGGGCATAAGGCGATACTGAAGGAACTGGGACTCAAGTCTTACATGATGGTCCCGCTCTTGGCCCGTGGGAAGTCTCTGGGCGTCATAACCTTCGTAATGGCCGAATCGAACCGTAGTTACGGCGATGCGGATCTCGAACTGGCGGAAGACCTGGCGCGCCGCGCCTCCCTGGCCGTGGACAACGCCCGACTCTACGCCGAAGCTCAGGAGGAGATCGCCCGGCGCGAGCGGGCCGAGGATGCGCTGTCCGAGATCCGGGAAGCCGAGCGCAACCGCATGGCCCGAGAACTCCACGACGGGGTGCTACAGGACCTCTCTTACGCCGCGGCGGCCATCGAGGTAACCCGAATGAAAGCCGAGGGAACGGGCCTTGAGGAAGAACTCGGGCGGGAGATGGGAGAAGTCCGGCAGGCGGTCAAAGACCTGCGCGAGGCGATCTACGACCTGCGCTCCTACAGGCACAAGAACCAGAGCCCCGGACAACTCCTCGAATCGCTGGTGGAGCTAAATCGCCGCCGGACGCCGGAGATGACCATAGATTTGTCGGTAGAGGAGGAGTTCTTCGAGAGCCTCTCCGAGAGGGAGGGGATGGAGGTCCTACGCATAGCGCAGGAGGCGCTAACCAACTCCCGGCGACACTCCGGCGCCGACGGCATCGACGTGAGCTTGATGGTCGGGGAGCGCGAGCTGGTGATGGAAGTGACCGACGACGGTAGTGGGTTCGACCCGGAGATTCCGCATGGCGTTGGGTTCAAGAGCATGATCGAGAGGGCCCGGGCGCTGGGCGGAAAACTGGAGACCGAGAGTGAGCCGGGGAATGGTACGCGGGTCAGATTACGGGCCCCGAGACAGGGTATGTATTAGCTTGACGGCGAGCGAAGATCAGGATCGGAGGTGCAGAGATGGCGCGAATCCTGTTCGTGGAATTTCACCGCACGTTCCGTGAAGCGGCCTCCCTGAGGCTGGACCAGAGTCCTGACCTTCAGGTGGTCGGACAGGCCGGTACGGTAGCCGAAGGACGCCGGAAGATGGCCGAGGGTGGCATCGACGTCGCCCTGGTGAATATACCGTTGCCCGACGAGGGTGCGGTGGACCTCGTGCGGGAGATGTACGAGGCTAACCCCTCTATACCCGTCCTGGTGCTGACCACCGTGGAGTACCGCGACGTCCACGAGGAGTTTCTGGCGGCCGGGGCGAGCGAAGTGCTCTCCAAAGACATCACCGTCGAGAAGATAGTCTCCGCCGTAGGGAGACTAACGGGCGAGGAGCAAGAGAACGGGGGAATCCGGATCCTGGTTTCCTACGAAGAGAGCCACCTCGCCTACAGGGACGTCATAGCGGATGTGATCCAAAATCTCCGGCCGCACAACGACGTGCGGACCGTGTACCTGCGGGCTCTTCTGGATGAGATCGAGAGGCTGGACCCCCACCTCGTTATTTGCAGCAGGCCCGAAAACGGCAGTACGGGCCGCCGGGCGGCGTGGATCACGCTGGCCCCCGAACCGGACGACCCGTCCGAAGTCTGCATCGCCGGCCGGCGGCAGGCGTTGGAAAACCCTGGCTTCGACAAACTCCTGGCGATAGTGGACGAGACGGAGCACCTCATGCGGGCCGGAATCACCCCCGGCGGCTGTTAGCCAATGACCGCGCCCCGATTCTGCCTAGACCGATGCGTCGAGCAGCTCGCCGAGGTGTTGATCCACCTGTTCCATAAAGGCCGGGTCGAAGCCGAAGAGCGCCAGGTGCCCGCCGTCGCTCTCGACGACGCGCAACTCGCTGCCGGAGACCAGTTTCTGCTCTGCCTCGCAGTCACGGGGCGGGAAGAACATGTCCTCGTTTATGGGCATGACGAACATCTTGGCCCGTACCCGGCCGAGCGCCTCGGATAGGTCTCCGTCCGCGTGGCGGCTCACGTCTCCACGCTGCCACTTCCACGCCATGCAGAGCAGGTCGTTCGGGTCCATCACGCCGAAGTACGCATCCACGAAGCCGACCTGAAAGTCGTCCGCCGAGGCGAAGCCCAAAGGACGCCACTGCTCCTGCTTCCAAAACTCCGTCGAGAAGCCCATGACGGACCAGATCCTGGCGTGCCGCGCCAGTCCCGCCCGTACGTCCGCCGAGTTCTCGTACCAGCCGTCTTTGAAGGCGGGATCGGCGGTGAGTGTTTCGTTCAAGGTTTCGGTGTAGATGAAGTCGTGCGGGGTGTTCCTCGCCGTCCCGGCTATCGGGGCCGCCCGCTTTACCTTCTCCGGGAACCGGACCGCCCACTCGTAGGTCTGCTGCGCGCCCATCGAGCCGCCGACGACGAGCGCCAGCTCCTCGATGCCGAATTGCTCCCTTAAGAGTTGTTCCTGCGCCCGTACGTCGTCGCCTATCCTGACTTGCGGGAACCGGGCCATCGCGTGCGGGCCTTCGGTGTTGTGGGGAGAAGAAGAGAGGCCGTTGCCGATCTGGTTTATGATAATGACGAAGTATTTCTCGGGGTTCAGGGCGTGCTCCGGACCGATGTAGACGTCCCGCATGATCTGGTGCGTCCCCGAGTACCAGGTAGTTACCAGGATGGCGTTGTCTTTAGCCTCGTTCAGGTCGCCGAAAGTCGCGTACGCGAGCTTGGCGTCCCGCAGCGTGTAGCCTTCTTCGAGCTCGAAGTCTCCCAAATCGAACAACTCGTACGGCCCGTGCATTTCCGGCGTGTAGTATGGGTTTTCGATCACTCGTACATCACTCCATTCCCCTTTTTGTGGCTCGTTTTGTTTATATCGTTTTCCCTGTATATGAATACTATCTGCGGCCCTCGCTTCGTGCAACGGCGGGGACGATCCGGGACAAAAGTCACAGACGCCCGGATGCCACAGGCCGCGAGAGTGCGGTATCATTCACTTCAGGGGAAAGGAGCTGAGAATGGTTTCTTCTAGCACAGAGAAGGCCCGAGGGGCTGCCGGTAAACACGCCGACGCCACGCGGGAGTCTTACCGGATAGTCGTAAGTAGAGCCTTCGCCGCCCGCGAGAGCAACTCGCGTCTGGCGCGGGACTTTTTCGAGAGAACGACGGTCGAGATTCAGGAGCAGGCCCGGATGAACCGCTGCGCGACGGACCAGTTCGCGGCGCACACCGGCGGGCGTGACGAAGCTCTCAGCCCGGACGGCCCCGATGGCATGTACGAGAAATTTCTCGGCCCGCCACCGGACGGAATGCGGAATTAGCGGACGCATCGGCTAGAGACCCGGCTATCGGGCGGGCGTGTTACGGTAAGAGTCGAGAACTTGCAACCGCAACCGTTTCGAGAAGTGAGGTAGCATGACCGATGCCACCCAGGAAGTAGCCGGAGGCGTACATCGCTTCGCCGATGGGCTAGTGAACTGGTACCTGATCGAGGAAGACGACGGGCTTACGCTCGTGGACACCGGCTGGCCCAGGAGCTGGCCCCGCATCGAGCAGGCGATCATCGGTCTCGGACGCTCCGTGCGGGATGTCCGGGCGATAGTGCTGACCCACGGCCACCCCGACCACCTCGGCGCCGCTGAGAAAGCCCGTCAAGAATGTGGCGCGCCCGTCATGGCGTACCGGGGCGAGGTCGCGCGTGTGAAAGGCGAGGCGCGGGGATCTTCCCCGCTTACCCTCGTCCCGAGTCTGCTGCCGCACCTGTGGCGGCCAGCGTCGCTCGGGTTCGTCCTGCGGGCCACGGTAGAGGGATTTCTCACGCCTACCTGGGTAAAAGAGGTGGAGTCCTTCGAGGCCGACGAGGAGCTGGACGTTCCAGGACGTCCGCGCCCGATACGAACCCCCGGACACACCGAGGGACACGTCTCCTTCCTTCTATCCGAGAAAGGCGTCCTGATCTCCGGTGACGCCCTACTGACGCTCGACCCACTCACCCGTGAGGAGGGGCCACTAGTCCCACCGGACGCCCTCAACACCGACACCGCGCAGGCCCGAGAATCACTGAGCGCCATCGAAAAGGTAGACGCCGACACGCTGCTCCCCGGCCACGGCGAGCCCTGGCACGGGAGTATGTCCGACGCGGTAGCCCGCGCCCGCTAACCGCCCGGTACAATAAAGTCTCCGTATCGGGCCAAAGAGACGAGGAGTCGGAGATGGCCGAGAGAAAGACCCGGTTAAAGCCCTCACGGAAAGGCAAGGCTGATCCCAAAGAGTACGCCCGCCGCGCCCGCGAGATGGCTGATCGACTCGAACGCGAAGGGTATCGTTTCGCCGATTCGACCGAGATCGTGCGGGCCGACCGTGACTCCAGGATCTGAGCGGACCCGATATTAGCGAACTGGTTCTGGACACCAGAGTTGCCGTGAAGTTCTACCTGCCCGAGCCGTTCAATGCCTTGGACTATGCGTCGTCTGACGCGTCCGCTCTCGAAGGTTGACGGCCTGATCGGGCAATCCTGACTCGAACACGGTCTTCGTTCGTGGTCGGTACAATAAGAGTGTAGGCTTCACGGAGAGGGGCGGATGGGCGCACCGGGAGAACTTCACGATCTGGTCGAGCGGTTCGATAGGAACCTGGATGCTTACAAGTCCGGCGACTACAACGAGACGCAGGCGCGCGGGGATTTTATAGACCCGCTGATGGGCCTTCTCGGGTGGGACGTACATAACCGGCAGGGCAAGCCTCCGGCTTACCGGGATGTGATCGAGGAGGACCGCGTGAAGGTCGGGGGCGGCACAAAAGCCCCGGACTACGGGTTCTACGGCGGCGGCCCGCTCCGCTTCTTCCTCGAAGCGAAGAAACCCTCCGTGGACATAGCCGGAGACCTCGCGCCCGCCGTCCAGCTAAGGCGCTATGCCTGGTCCGCCAAGCTGCCGCTCTCCATCCTGACGGACTTCGAGGAGTTCGCCGTCTACGATTGCCGCTACGAGCCGGTCAAGGAGGACAAGCCCACGACCGCCAGGCTGGACTTCATTACCTTCGACCAGTACCCCGAACGCTGGGACGACATAGAGGGGCTTTTCTCCCGCGAGGCGGTTCTGAATGGGTCGCTTGAGAAGTACGCTGAGGCCAACCGTAGGAAGCGCGGCACGGAGACGGTGGACGCGGCTTTCCTGCGTGAGATCGAGGGCTGGCGCGACGCCCTCGCCCGCGACCTGGCCGCCCGCAACGACCTGAACACCCGCCAGCTAAATTACGCGGTCCAGATGACTATAGACCGCCTGATCTTCCTCCGCATGGCCGAGGACCGGGGCATTGAGGAGTACGGCAAGCTCCTCGGCCTGACGAACGGGACCGGCGTCTACGGTCGTCTCGTACAGCAGTTCCGCGACGCGGACGACCGCTACAACTCCGGCCTCTTCCATTTCCGTAACGAGCGCGGGCGCGGCGGCGAGCCCGACGACCTGACGCCGAACCTGGAGATAGACGACGCTATGCTCGGCGCTCGGCGGCATCGTGCGCGGCCTCTACTACCCGGAAAGCCCCTACGAGTTCTCAGTGCTGCCGGTGGACGTGCTTGGGCAGGTCTACGAGCAGTTCCTGGGCAGTGTGATCCACCTGGAAGACGGCCACATCGCTACCGTCGAGCAGAAGCCCGAGGTCCGCAAGGCGGGCGGCGTCTACTACACCCCGACCTACATCGTGGACTACATAGTCGAGAACACAATCGGCAAGCTGTTGGAAGGCAAGAAACCCGGCCCGCGCGGCGGGGCGAGCCGGCTAAAGATCGTTGACCCGGCGTGTGGATCGGGGTCGTTCCTGATCGGGGCCTACGAGTACCTCCTGAACTGGCACCGCGACCGCTACCTGGAAGACGGTCCCGACAAGCACCAGAACCGGCTGCACGAGGGACCGGGCGGCAACTGGCACCTGACGATAGACGAGAAGAAGCGCATCCTGCTAAACAACATCTACGGCGTGGACATAGACCCACAGGCCGTGGAGGTGACGAAGCTCTCGCTGCTTATCAAGGTGCTTGAGGGCGAGTCCGAGCAGAGCCTCCAGACGCAGCTACGCATGTTCCAGGAGCGGGCGCTGCCCGACCTGCGCGAGAACATTCAGTGCGGCAACTCCCTGATCGGGCCGGACTTCTACGAGAACGAGCAGATGGTTCTGCTGGACGAAGAGGAGCACTATCGCATCAACGTCTTCGACTGGCAGAAAGCGTTCCCGCAGGTCTTCGAGGGCGAAAATGCCGGCTTCGACGCCGTGATCGGCAACCCGCCGTACATCCGCATCCAGGCGCTAAAGGAGTTCGCGCCCGTGGAGGTCGAGCACTACAAGACGGCGTACCGCTCGGCGGGCAAGGGCAACTACGACATCTACGTGGTCTTCGTCGAGCGCGGCCTGGAGCTTCTGAACGAGAGCGGGCGACTCGGCTACATCCTGCCGCACAAGTTCTTCAACGCCAAGTACGGGCAGCCGGTGCGCGAGCTGATCTCCTCCGGCAAACACCTCTCCGAGATCGTCCACTTCGGCGACGAGCAGGTCTTCACTGGCGCAACCACTTACACCGCGCTGCTCTTCCTCGATAAAGTTGGTGGAGACGAGTTTCGTTTCGTGAAGGCCGACGACCTTATAGAGTGGCGGACGGAAGGTGAAGCAGAAGAAGGTGCTGTTCCATCTGCCAACGCGGACGCCGACCAGTGGAACTTTGTCGTCGGACCTGGCGCGGATCTGTTCGAACGTCTGCGGCAGATGCCGGTAAATCTTGGACAAATAGCTCACCTCTTTGTTGGTCTACAAACTGATGCCGATGATGTGTTTATTTTGGAAGAAATAGAACACGAAAACGGGCTTGTTCTATGCCAGTCTAAAAACACCGGACTCCAGCACTGGCTTGAAGACGATCATCTCAAGCCGTTTCTTAAAGGCTCACTCAATATCCGCCGCTACCAATTGACGGATGTAACCAAACGATTGATATTTCCCTACGAAACAAGAAACGGAAAATCGAGCATTATCGAAGCAGATGAATATAAGCAACGATTCCCGTTGACATGGGCTTACCTTGAGGAAAATTATGAGCGACTTGCTGTTAGAAACAAGGGGCGCATGGGTGAGAATTGGTATGGATATGTTTACAAGAAAAACCATACTCGCTTCGATAGTACGAAGTTGTTGGTGCCCTCTATAGCAACTGGCAGTGCTTTCTCTGCTGATTTGGAGGGCAAATACTACTTTGTTGGTAGTGGAGGCGGGGGTGGCGGTGGCTATGGAATCACTATCTCGGATAACTCGCATGAACAGGATCTATATTTCTTAGGCGTACTCAATTCTAAGGTACTGAGCACATTTCTGAAGATAGTTAGTACACCGTACAGTGGAGGTTATTTGGCGTTGAATCGTCAATACATCGAACAACTCCCCATCCGCACCATAGACTTTTCCGACGCGGAGGACGCGGCACGGCACGAGAAGATGGTGGGGCTGGTGGGGCGGATGCTGGAGCTGCACGAGAAGCTGGCGGAGGCGAAGATCGAGCGGGAGCGGACGGTGATCGGGCACCAGATCTCCGCCACCGACAAACAAATAGACAACCTCGTCTACGAACTCTACGGCCTCACCGGGGAAGAGATAGCTATAGTTGAGCAGGCGAGTTTTGGGGGAAGCGCGAGAAGCTATTAGTCTTGTGCCATTTCATCTAAGTTGTCGCCTGGCTTATTGTTGGGATTGCTACGGAGGAACTGGGAGCCATCTTTTCTGTTAACTGCATGGGCATTCTCTATCTTGCCTTGCTCAGCCATCCCTATAGCTTTCTCGACTGGCGTGAAATTTTGATTGCCTGCAAACTGCACATGGCTGATGGTGCCATTTTTGTCTTGTCGTGCATCAACTATTTTCTTTTTCCCGGTCATTTGGAACCTCCACAGGTATTCTTTTCGAATTATTGTAATAGATGGCTCATCTAAATGGTAGATCTAAATAGTCGAGAAGGCGAAGGCCCGATGGTAGGCTTGACGTACGATTGTGAAGCTTCTGCAAGCTAGCGACGAGTCCTCATTTACCTCCAATCGAAACGAACTTCCAGGGAACGGAGCATGGAAAAAGTGTCCAGCCACGGCACGTCGAATTGGCGGCAGACGTTCGGAATAGGCACCTTTTTCTTGATGTTTGGGTCAAAGACCTCATGTGTAACAACTATAAGTCCATGCACTTGTGCGTAGGCGACAAGCCATCCATCAGCGACGCGGGCAAATTCCTCCTTAGCACCTTGTCGAAAACTGTCATGACTCTGCACCCACGTCATCATCGTTCTAAAGGCCTGTACAGTATCCTGTTCCGCCGTGGATGCAAACAACTCTTGGGTGCCTGCTTGACCCACTCGTCTAAAGTGTCGCCTTCGATTATTTCATCTTGGACTCGGTCTATACTCAGTAAGCGGGTTTCCTGACAGTAGTGCTCTAGACATTCCCAGAAGCCTGGACATAGGTCCATCGCATAGTAACGTCGGTAGGCCTCTATAAAGACGTTCGTGTCGAGAAGAAAAGTGTCCGAAGTTCCCTCGTTCAAGTTCAATCTCCATACCGCTGAACGAGTTCGTTGAACGTTTCGCCTTTCAGCCCAGTAAGCGAATATGCATCTCGATAGAGCAGTCGCCCTTCTCTAACAGCCCGTACCACCGCACTACCGAATGGCTTGCCAATACGGAAGTTCTGATTGTTCCAGAAATTTCCACCGCCTTCGCCACTTAGTTGTACCCGTCGCTCATCTTCCTGCCATGCGCGGTAAAACTCGAAATAAGTAGCTTGATCTATCAACTTCAGGTCAAGCACGCTGCGAGCGGCAACGAGGGTACTCACCTTGAAATATCGCGCCAGGAACTCGTAAGGTTCCTCTTCGCTTTGGGCTCGTTCCCAGACGACACGCAACTCATCCTCTGGCACGAGAAACTCTGCGGCTACCTTATTGCAGAACTGCTCTATCTCACTAGGCAGTGGTAGGAAATTTTGAGTGAAATTGGAGACCCCCTCAGCCCCAGTCCATACATGAGCCAGCTCGTGTACAAGCGTAAACATCTGCGCCGCCTTGAAATCTGCGTTATTTATAAAGATCAGCGGCGCATATTTATCTACCAGTGCAAAACCGCGAAACTCGTCCGGGTCGAGTTTTCGATGTGTATTGTTCTCCACTACACCGTTGACAACTACTAACACGCCGGTTGCCTCGATGTCGCCGCGTAAACGGCTCAGCGCATCGGTCCAGGTACTCTCTGCACTGGCCCAATGTAGCTCCAGACCAAGCCATGTACGCATGTCGCCAGCAACTTCCCTCGGACGGGCATCCAACCCAACACTGCCAACAAACTCCAAAGGCTCGTTGCCCTTCTCAATCAGCTCGTCGCGCATCCAGGATTGCCGGCGCTGCATCAATTGAACGGTGTCCAGCAACTCTGGGCTAGGTCTACGAAGCTGGCGACCATCTGCAGTGCGGAAATCGGAAATCGGCAGACGATCTTCTACTGGCTCAGGCAGATAAAGGAAGCCTACGGCGGTGTGAGTATGATGCGCTAGCTTATCCGCCTGCGGCAGCGTAATCTGTCCAGATTCTTCCCACGCTTGGACACGTTCAGGCTTTACCCCAACTTTGCGAGCTACGCTCTCAATTTCCAACCCGCTCCGCTCTCGTGCCCAGCGCAACACCTCAGGCTGCAAAGTGATCTGAATGTTCCTACCAGTCATCTCGTAGCCTTCAATCTATCGAACCATCCCCGGCTATCTAATACTACTGTAAACATCATGTTCCGACACTTCTGTCTTACTAGCGGAGGCGAAGATCGAGCGTGAGCGGACGGTGATCGGGCACCCGTTCTACGCCACCGACCGTCAGATAGACAACCTCGTCTACGAACTCTACGGCCTTACCGACGAGGAGATAAAGATAGTCGAGGAGGCGACTGCCCGGTGAGCTAGCGGGCAGGCTGCGCTAGTATCAGGGCGTGAAGACTACGCAGTATTTCGAGAAAGATATACTCGGGGAGAAGCGGAGCTATATAAAGCGCGAGTGGTGCGAGCGGGTTTTGCGTAACCCGGCGCACACAGAGGTTCAGGAGAACGGTCGCATCCGTCATTGGGGCTACATAGAAGAGATCGAGAAGTATCTGCGCGTCATTACCCTCGAAGACGGAGAGACCGTACACAATGCCATGCCGGACAGGAACTTTACCCGAAAGCAAAGGAGACAGGCATGAGGTTAAGCTATCACTCGGACACCGACTCCCTGTACATACACCTCAGCGAGAAGTCCGGCGTGGATGTAATCGAGGTCTCCGAAGGCTTTGCCGTGGACGTAGATGCGGATGGGAAGCCGGTTGGAATAGATATAGAAGCCAACGCCAGCACAATAGTGGACCTCTCACGCCTGGAACTCGATGGCGTCTCGCTGGAAAGTCTTTACCTTGCCAGCGAGCCAAAAGACCAGAAGGCGGTAGGCTAACCTGCCATCCGCGGGTCATTGGCTGGCCTCGTCTACGAACTATACGGCCTCACCGATGACGAGATACAGATGGTCGAGGAAGCGACGGTCCGGTAGTCGGTGCGGTGGAGCTTGTACTAGAATGTAAGGAATGTAGAAGGAGCGCGTCGTGGAGAGCACCTTGAGAGCTATCGAGACCACAGGAACGGTAGATGAGCGGCGGCAGTTGAGCCTCGATGAGCCGCTGCCGGTTACCGCTTCCGGCAAAGTGCGGGTTATTATCCTGATCTCCGAAGAAGACGCGGAAGAAAAAGAGTGGTTGCGCGCCGCAGCCACTAACTCCGCCTTCGACTTCCTGAACGATTCAGAAGAAGATGTCTATGCTTCCGACGACGGGTGGCCCTTTGGCGACCAGGGGTAAGGTCGTACTTTTACCGTTCCCGTTTGACGATCTCTCCGCCACGAAGGTCCGTCCCGCAGTTTGCCTGACAGAGCCTGTCGGCCCTTACCAGCACGTGGTCCTCGCGTTCATAACGAGCCGTACCCCAGAGGATCTACTGGAGACAGACGTGCTGCTAACCTCCGAACGTCCTGGTTACGAGAAAACAGGGCTACGCCTGGCGTCCGTCCTACGTCTGCACCGCTTGATGACCGTCGCAACGTCTTTGATCCGGCGCGAGTTGGGTGTGCTGTCTCTAGAGATGCACACAGAGGTAGACGAAAAGCTGCGCCGTTTGTTCGCCCTGAAATGAACCGGATGGCGGAGGCGAAGATCGAGCGGGAGCGGACGGTGATCGGGCACCCGATCTCCGCCACCGACCGCCAGATAGACAACCTCGTCTACGAACTCTACGGCCTTAGAGGCTGCGCGGATAGGCGGGTAGCGAATGTGTCAATGGGTGATGAAGAACCAATTTGATCGTTCGGAGAATTGACATATATGAAAAGTAGCGAGCCTATCCGCGCAAGCTCTTACCGATCATGAGATAAAGATAGTCGAGGAGGCGACGGTACGATGATAGACTCAAGTCGTATGAGCGTACCCTAGCCGGGAGAGCCTCATGAGCGATGGGGTCAAAGATCAGATAATAGAGCATCTATCCAGTATGTCCGAAGATGAGCAGCGGCGCATACTGGAGATCGCGCGGTCCATGTCGGAGAAGCCCGGCGACGGGGTCAGCGGTAGCAGTCTGCTACGTTTTGCCGGCACGATCAGTGCTGACGACGCCCACAGGATGTCCGAGGCAATAGAGAAAGGCTGCGAGCGGATCGACCCGGATGAGTGGTGAGTTCCTGCTCGACACCAACATCGTCATCGCACTGACTGTTCGCGACAGCGCGGTTATGGAGCGGCTCCAAGCGGATGTGACAGTATTTCTGCCAAGCATTGTTCTCGGCGAGTTGTTCTTTGGGGCTTACAGGTCGGGACGAGTAGAGAAGAATCTTGAGCAGGTGGCCGATCTCGCCGCGAGCAACACCGTACTCGCTTGCGACGGCGCTACTGCCAGGTATTACGGGCGGATCAAGAACCAGTTGCGTGACGCAGGACGCCCGATCCCTGAAAATGACATCTGGATCTGCGCGTTGGCGCTACAGTACAATTTATCCGTAGCTTCTCGCGACGCCCATTTTCGTGAAGTCGAAGGAATACACGTCGAGACCTGGCAAGAACTGTGAGTGGACAGTGATCGGGCGCCCATTCTACATCACCGACCGCCAGATAGACCACCTGATCTACTAGCTGTGCGGCCTGACGGAGGAAGAAATCGCTATAGTAGGGGATCTAGCGACAGGGAACCGGATATCAGGGAGGTAGAGACCCGTGCTCGCAAAGAAGATCCAGGACGCGATGAACGAGCAGATCAAGAACGAACTCTTTTCCGCCTACCAGTATCTCTCGATGGCGGCGTACTGTGAGTCGGCGAACCTACCGGGCTTCGCCCATTGGATGCGGACCCAGGCGCGGGAGGAGACGGATCACGCCATGAAGTTCTACGACTTCATCCTGGACCGTAACGGGAGCGTCGTTCTGCAGGCCATCGACCAGCCGGTAGTGGAGTTCGGCTCGCCTCTTGAGGTGTTCGAGCAGGCGCTCGGGCACGAGCAGAAGGTTACGGGCATGATCAACGACCTCTACGGGCTGGCGGCCAGTGAGAACGACTACGCGAGCCAGACTTTTCTGCAGTGGTTCGTGACGGAGCAGATCGAGGAAGAGAAGAACGCTGGAGACGTTGTGGAGAACCTCAAGATGGTCGGCGATAAGAGCGAGGCGCTATTCCTGCTCGACAGAGAGTTGGGCCGTCGCGAAACCGAGGAGAGCCGCAGTCCGGCGGGCGGCGGGTAGTAGACGCCTCAAACGACTCAGCACCGCCTCCAAGGTCGTGAACATCTCCGGTTCGGAGGCTGCGGCCCCGTAGAGCGAAACGCTTCTACGCTGGTGAAAGACGAAGCTTGTACCAGGGCGGGGGCGGCGAACAGGGTACGAAATTGTCCTCCGATTTCTGGGGAGGGTTCGGAATATTACGTTAACCGCCGGGCGGTAAAGTGTTACGATAGTTGCTATGAGATTCCCGGACGCTACAGGGATCGCTCGCATCGCATCGCCCCTGGTGGTCTTTCTCCTGTGCCTCGGGGTTTTTCTCTATCCGCATCAGCTTACGCGGCCCATGATCGGACTGGCGGGATCTTCGGGTTCCGCTATGGAGGAGCAACTATCCTATGGTGGCGCGCCCGCTGGCGGGCATACGTTGTCCGTTGGCCACCTGCCCGTGTCCATCGAGGAAAAAGAGGCCGGTAACAAGTCTCCGGTAAACGCCGGGCACCTGACGGCGCTTCTCCTGACGGTCTTCGGAGTCGTCCTCGGGCTGCTGTACGGTGGCCGGATGTGGAGCAGGAGTATGGGCCTCCTGCTGGCTGAGCGCCGCCTACCTGCGGTCAACATCTCTCCTCCGCGAGAGACCACGCCCTCGCTTCTTTCGGTGTTCATCCTCTGATAGGGCTTCCCGCTCCTCATGACGGGGGGAGTGCAGAAGGACTAGCGCAGAGACACCGGAAGGAGAAGAGTCGAGTGAACAGGAAAGACGAGTCAGCCCGCGAGCCGCTCTCCAGGAGATTGTTCGAAGATTTCTTTGGCGGTTCCCACCACGTCCAGCCGAAGGATCGGGCTCTGGAGTACGTCATCCACCGCATCGAGCATGGAGAACACCTCGAAAGTGTCGTGGAAGAGCCTTACGTGCGACGCAACTGCACCCAGGGAGAGATAGACCAGATCGTGCGAGACCCAAGGCTGGTACACGCCGCCCGAAACAGCATGGAGCAAACGTTCAGTTCCGGCGAGCTCGACCCGAGAGCTCGCCTGTAGAGGGCTCAGGGATTCGAAAAATCGGCGGCATCTGTGGGCCGCCGAGCTCTCCTTCTGTGCTTCGAAGCAGTGGAACCGGAATCGCCGCGCGTATTCCATGTGCTCCTGGATCCCCCAAGGTCGTCTTCCCACAACTTGAGACCGGAGATACCGGGCGGTAACGATGGACTCTCACGTTGCGCTGAAAAAATTTCGGACCCGGAGATATAGTGCGTCGTGGTGTGAACGAGCGATTTTTAGGCTACATCAGATGGCCTGAACTTGCCGGGGCGGCCACGGAGCAGGGGGACGTCTAGCCCATTTTGACGATGGACAGGAAGGATATTCTGCAGGAAGATTACGTATGAGGTTAGAATTACGTGTGTAGGCACGCAGGGTGTTCGGTGGCCCACGCGCAAGAGGAGTCGAGGGAGAGCGGAATCTCGACCATCGGACCGTTGAGAGTTGTGGAGGGGTTTAGTTGACGGTGGCCCGGCGAATTTCGACGTGTAAGGATGTAGGGGAGAGGCGATACGCAATTTCGGTGGAGCATTGATCCTGGGCGAAAGCGGGTGAGACGGTGAACGGGGCCGGATGGGATACGCGGGGCGCCGGGGCGACTCGGAGGGGTGGCGGGTATCGTCTCGCCATTGTCTTGGCGGCGGCGCTTCTGACGGTGGCGATACTCGCCGCGGTTACCGGCAAGGTTCTCGCCTCCAACCCTCCGGTCCTCCCGGATAGTTCCCCTACTGCCGACCACATCGAGCCTCCGGCTCCGGATCTTTCATCCGAGCTACCAGACCCCCGCGGCCTCTTCCTGGACCTGCCGGAACCACCAAGGCCGCAAGCCCCCGAAACGCCGGACGTAAACCTCGATGACCGAAACTTCGGCGGCCGAACTTCCGGTGACCGGATTCCCGGTGACCGGGACTCAGAAGACCGGAATCTCGAAGACCGTGGTGCGTCCGCCGGTGCGTCCGTGGGTGAAGCCTCATCCAACCGTTCTTCGGGAGGGGTCGGGGACTCGCGTAGCCTAGAAGGAGGAACAGCGGACATTCCGACGGGCGCGGCGGGTTCGGGGCAGGTTCCCTCGGTGCAGCCCGTCAAACCCGGGTCGGGCAAAGTCGAGGACCTGCTAGACGACCCCGACTGCCAATTCTCCATCTTCGCCCTCACGGACCTCAGGAACGGGGTCGTGGACGAGTACCTGATCTCCGCGCTCCAGGCCGTCTGCCGCGAGCACAGCATCTACGTCAACGTCTTCAAGACGGGCCACACCTTCGGGGCGGGGCTAGAGGAAGGCCCCACGATCCCCGCCGGCTACGGCGAAGCGGGCGGCTATCCGAATACCCACTACTTCGGCCGGGCGGCGGATATCTGGGAGGTCGACGGGAAGCCCGTCGAGGGCAACGGTGCGGACCCCGACGTGGTCTCCGTCGGCAGGATACTGGCCGGCCTCCCCTCCAGGAACGGTCCGGACGTCGTCATAGGACCCGACTCCTGGAACCGGGCGCTGGGGTACGGGCCGGATCAGGGCTGGGTTCTCGCCCCCGACCAGGTAGCCCTCCACTACGATCACTTCCATATCGGCTACTGGCACGGTGACGGCACACCCCCGCCGCAGGTCTACCTGTCGCCGGAACAACTGCGCGAACCCTCTCTACTTACGAACGGCGGTGGTCTCCAGACCTCGGCACTCCGGCGCTCCGATAGCGATGTGGACCGGTCCAAAGACAAGACCCCTCCGAAGCTCAAAGAGACGAGAGAGCCGGTTGAGAGCCCGGCCCCCAAACCGCCTACCGCAAGAGCCGCCGAAGAGCCGAAAGACCGCGAGAAATCTGAGACACAGAGATCCATAGTCCGACGGACACAGCGGTCCGGCTCACAAGACACAGACACGGAAAAGGCCGGCCCAAAGAAGCCGGGCTCGGATAAGACCGATCCGGAGACTACGCGGGAACCCATACGCGAGCCGCGGGACCGCGAGCCCGAAACGAACATCCGGCCGCCGGCGGATGAGGAAGATCGGCGAGAGCCCGAAGAGACTTCCCCGAGCGAGGACCAGTACACGGACATCGAAGAAGCCCTGGTCCAGAATGAAATCGTGAAGCAAGAAATGACCTCCGGCGGCGATACGGCAGCCGGAGACGCCGGGATGAAAGACTGAATCAACGGCCGACTCGTGGAGACTTGGCGCCTGGTTTGTCCGGGTGGGATCGGGGTAACATCCTCCCATGACAAAAACCGGAACACGAACCGAAAAGGGGTGTAGGGTGCCGGACAGCGGGACGAAAGAGAATGGGATGCGGCTCCTCGCGGCTTTCCACGACTTGTCCGGGGGCAAGCTAAACGTGCCCGTGCCGGTAGGCGGCCCGGATTCGGAAGAGGACGGTGCCGCAGACCGGGTAGGCTCCGAGTGGGACGCTACCGAGCGAGATGTCGCGTTGAGGTACCTGGTCGACCAGGGCTACCTCCAGGCCACGGATGACGCCGGCTACACCCTTACGTACCAGGGACTCGAACAGGCGCGGGAGTACCTGGGATTCACCGGCAACTAAGAAAGGTGTGGGATGACCGAAAAGCGGCGGCGGCAGGTGATGAGGCTAATGTCCACGGCGACGGCTCTCGTAATGAGTCAGCCGATCACCGACTACATCGCGGAACAGCTCCCCGAGCGCCGGGGTACGAAAGACGACCTGCTCGAAGCCGCTATCCAGGGGCTGGTGTGGGCGGCCTCGATCTTCGCCGCCTCACTCATCGTGCGCCGGATCACCAACCGGGATCGGTAGGCGCGCCTTCCCGAAGACTACCGGGCGGACGGGATCGCAGGTAAAATAACGTCGTGGAAAAGTCTGACGAGCTGCTGCGCGACATAGCCCGTATCGAGAAAGATATCGAAGACCTGCGCGATTACCGGGCCAGTCTCTTCGTGCGCAACCCATCGCTCACCGGGTGGTCCCGCTTCGTCGCCGGCTTCCAAAGCCGCATGGCCGCGCGTCAGGCACTGAGACACCTACAGTATCTGCGGCTCGAACGCGAAATCGCAAACCACACGTACGAAAACCTCGATAAAACCAGGCAGCGAGGCCCCGCCTAGCGTAGCCACCCGGTTTGATGGATTCGGGGTGGGGGTACTAGAAATCAATCAAGTGCGTCTGATGTCCTCGGGGCGAGGAGACGGTGATCTAGAAGCCGGGAGATGGGATAGATGTCCAAGTTGTTCCAGACCATAAAGCGGGCGGGTAAAGAGTTCTCCGACGATGACATGACGACCTATGCGGCCGCGGTGTCGTACCAGGTCTTCTTCTCACTCTTCCCTTTTATTATCTTCCTTCTGGCCCTACTCGGCTTTCTGAACCTGCAATCCGTATTCGACTTCATTCTCCAGCAAGCTAATGCGGTGATGCCGGATGACGCCCAGACGATGGTGAGCGATATCGTGGAGCAGGTCGAAGGCCAGGCTAGCGGCGGCGTAATGTCGTTCGGCGTCATCCTCGCGCTCTGGTCCGCCTCCTCGGCGGTACGGATGGCGATGCACGCCCTGAACGTAGCCTACGACGTGGAAGACCGCCCGGTCTGGAAGAAGTTGCCGCTCTCCGTACTGTACGCCCTGATCCTGGCGGCCCTGCTTATCGTGTCGGCCGGCCTCTTGTTCGCGGGTCCGTCGCTGGTGGAGCCCATATTCCAGTTTGTGGGCCTCGGCTCGCTCGTCTCTCTGCTCACGACGCTCTGGGCGTTTCTCAGGATTCCGGTAGCCTTGTTGCTGCTCATGCTGGCCGTTGGGCTCATCTACTGGTTGTTCCCGAACGTCGCCGGACATCCGTTCAGGTTCGTTACGCCTGGGGCGGTGATCGCGGTGATCGTCTGGGTGCTGGCCTCACTCGGTTTTTCCTACTACGTCTCCAACTTCTCCAGCTACAGTAAGACTTACGGGGCCATGGCTTCGGTCATCGTACTATTGTTGTACTTCTTTATTTCGACGATCATCCTGTTGTTCGGCGCCGAGATAAACTCCGAGACCTACCGGGTCGTCGAAGGCGAAGATGCCATTCAGAGCGTAGAGCAAGAGAAGCAAGAGTCTTCGCAAGAAGGCTGAAGCCCGGCGCTCCTCCCCGGCGGGGCTGTCTATTAGCGGATATTATTCCGTGAGAGGCGGCTACGGCTAGGATAGGGGAGGTGTGCTGCTTTGGGTTTGCGGAGGGTCAAGCCGGGCGCGGTGATCGTCAACTCCGTCAAGAACTTTGTCGCGGACGATATGTTGACGTATGCGGCGGCGCTCGCTTACCAGGTCTTCTTCTCACTCTTTCCGTTTGTTATCTTCCTGCTCGCCCTGCTCAGTTTCCTGCGGATACCGGGGTTCTTCGACACGTTGCTGAATCAGGCGGCGACGGTCTTGCCGGAACCGGCTATCGGTCTCCTGGAGCGGGTGGTGGGTGAGATACAGGGGCGAGCCACCGGCGGGCTTCTGTCCTTCGGTATCGTGTTCGCCGTCTTCCTGGCCTCCGCCGCTGTACGATCCGCCATGCACGCCTTCAATATCGCTTACGACGTAGAGCGGGAGCGGCCTTTCTGGTTGCAGTATCCGTTCTCTATTCTCTACACTTTATTATTCGCTGGGTTGGTTATAGTGGCGATCTCGCTGATGGTCCTCGGGCCGCGGGTGGCCGAGTGGTTCGCCGACTTCGTGGGGCTCGGCGAGGTTTTCCTCGCGCTCTGGACTTATCTACGGTGGCCCGTGGCGGCCCTGTTGCTCGTCGTGGCGGTTGCCCTGATCAACTACCTGTTCCCGAACGTCAGCCAGCGTTTCAGGTTTATTACGCCGGGATCGGTGTTGTCGGTGGTCGTCTGGATACTCGCTTCGTTTGGGTTCTCGATCTACCTGTCTACTCTGGGCGAGGGCAGCTACACCGCGACCTACGGTAGCATCGGGGCTATTATCGTGATGCTCTTGTATCTCTACATCACGGCGGCGGTCTTGCTGCTGGGGGCCGAGATAAACGCTGAGATTCACCGGCAGGCTACGTCGGGCGATGGTGGAGGACCTGAGAACTCGGGTGCGGAATAATTTGGGAGTGCGGGTGCGATGGAAGAGATGAGCGAAGGAGAGGTTCGGGAGTTCCTTCTCGGCCGGGCGCGGACGGCGAGCCTGGCGACGGTTCGTCCCGACGGGCGGCCCCACGTCGCGCCGGTCTGGTTCGATTACGATGGGGACGCTGTGATCTCTACCACCTGGCACGCCTCGATAAAAGCGCAGAATATTCGCCACGAGCCGCGGGTCAGCCTCTGTGTGGACGACGAAGAGTCGCCGTTCGCTTTTGTTTTGATCGAGGGTACAGCAAGGATCAGCGAACGAGACCCGGACCTCCGATACTGGACGAAGCGGATTGCGGGCCGGTACATGGGAGAAGACCTCGCCGAAAGCTACGGGGCGCGAAACAGCGTCGAGGGCGAGTTGCTATTGCGGGTGACGCCTGACAGAATCGTGGCCCGAAAAAACGTCTCTGGCTGAGTAGAGTAAGGTGGTTTCCTTCTCGTGAGCCGTAGCGAACCGGATAGGATTTGAGGAAGGTAAGTAGATGGAATCTCTAACGAGCTACTGGGGAGAGCTGACGAGCTCGATCCCATTGACCCAGTTTCTGATCTCTCTCGGCGTCATCGCCGGGGGGACCTTTATCGGCTTTCTCTTCGAGAGGCTGGCTATGAAGCGGATGTACCACATGGTGTCCAGGACTCGCTGGAAAGGGGACGATATCCTGGTCCATTCGCTCCGGCACGTCGTCACCATCTGGTTCGCGCTCGCCAGCATCTACTTCGTGGTTTTGCGCCGGAACATAGACCAGACGCTCGCTGGCCTGCTGAAGAACATCATCCTGATCGCGCTGCTCATAACTGTAGCCATGGTGCTCTCAAGGGGCGCCACCGGGTTTATCCGGCTGTACTTCAACAGCGTTCAGGGGCTGCCGTCTTCCTCCCTGATAATGAACGTCGTAAGAATAATTATCGGGGTGTTGTTCGGCCTGATCATCCTCCAGAGTTTCGGTGTATCCATAACGCCGCTACTCGGGGCTCTCGGCATCGGCGGTCTGGCCGTCGCCCTGGCGCTCCAGGAGACGCTCGCCAACCTGTTCGCCGGCATAGTCATCATACTCTCCAAGCAGCTCCGGCCGGGGGACTTCGTGCAACTTAGCTCCGGGGAGCAAGGCTACGTCGAGGACGTTACGTGGCGCAACACGACCATCCGCTCGCTGCCGAACAACATGGTCATAGTCCCCAACTATCTGCTCGCTTCATCCATCGTCACCAACTACTACCAGCCCGAGCAGCAGATGTCGGTGCTCGTGAACCTGGGCGTTAGCTACGAGAGCGACCTGGAGCACGTCGAGGAGATCACGGTGAAGGTCGCCACCGACGTAATGATTGAGGTCGAGGGTGGTGTGCCGGAGGAGGAGCCGTTTATCCGATACAACAACTTCGGGGACTTCAGCATAGACTTTACGGTTATCATGCAAACGAATGAGGTCGTCAATCAGTACATCATCACGCACGAGTTCATCAAGCGCCTTCACCAGCGGTACAGAGAAGAAGGAATCGAGATCCCGTACCCGATCCAGACGATCCACAGCAAAGACGGCCCAAACGGCTCCGGACGCGGGTCATGGGCCGGAGATTCGTCTAGCAGTGGCGACGGGAGCAGCACTGCTTAGGGTGAATACTCATGACGCGTAACCCGGAGAGCTACGCCTCCTTGTTGAAGGAGGCGGTGGCGCGTCCGTTAGACGGTTGGCGCGGTGTCTACGAGGGGTTCTCTCCGGTGGACGTGGTGACGGGCGAACGTCTCGCGCGGGTCCCGCCCGATGACGGGAGCGCCCGCCGGGCGGCGGTGCTAATCCCCATATTGCTAGAGCCGGAGGGGCCGAGCATCGTCTACACGGTTCGCAAGGATCACCTGCAAGACCACGCCGGGCAGATCTCCTTTCCCGGTGGCAGCCTTGAGCCTTCGGACGACTCGCTTCTTGAGACGGCCCTGCGCGAGGCCGAGGAAGAGATAGACCTCAGCCGGGAACTGGTGGAGGTGATCGGGGAGCTGGAGGAGATGTTCATCCCGCCGTCCAACTTCCGGGTAAGCCCGTTCGTCGGCCTCCTGCCGCGCGGGGCTGAGCTGACGCTTCACCCAGACGAAGTGGAAGAGGTCTTCACCGTATCTCTGGAGGAGCTACTCTCTACCGCTGCTTTTCAAAGAGTCCTCTGGAGTCGGGAAGGCCGTTACTACGAGGTGCCGATCTTCGCCGTGGAGGGACACAGAATTTGGGGCGCCACCGCCGCGATGACCGGCGTCCTACTCGCCCGCCTCGGCTGGGAACCACCCCGGTAGACAGCCCCGAACAACTGTATAAGAAATCTCGTGTATTTGGCTTCCGGGCTGGTACAGTTATCCATCGTGTCTACCGAAGCCGATACCGGGACCGATACCGGAGCCGTCCGCAAAGTCTACAAGGATCACAACCTCCACGTACTCTTTGCGATCACGCTGATGGCGGTACTCGGGGTGACGAGCGTTACCCCGGCGTTCCCAAGGATCATCGAAGCTTTCGACATCAGCCGCGGACAGGTCGGTCTCCTTATCACGATGTTCACCCTTCCCGGCATCGTGTTGACGCCGGTGCTCGGGGTTATGTCGGACCGCTACGGCCGCAAGAAAATACTGGTCCCGGCGCTCTTGCTCTTCGGACTCGCGGGCGGACTCTGTTTTTTATCCACCAGTTTCGGGATGCTTTTGACGCTACGTTTCTTCCAGGGGATGGGCGCGGCGGCGCTCGGCACTTTGAACGTAACGGTGATCGGCGACATCTACTGGGGACGCGAGCGCTCGGCGGCCCTCGGCTACAACTCCAGCGTCCTCTCGACCGGGACGGCGATGTATCCGGGGATCGGGGGGCTCCTGGCTACTTTCGGCTGGTTCTATCCTTTCTTGCTGCCGCTTCTCGCCATCCCTATAGCTTTCGTCGTCCTCTTCTCGCTACACAACCCGGAGCCCGAGAACGACCAGACCCTCAAGGATTTCTTTAAGGGAGTTTTCGACAACATCTGGCCCCGACTCCAGAACGTCAAGATACTGGGCCTCCTCGGGGCGTCTCTTATTACCTTCATCATACTCTTCGGGGCCCAACTGGCGTACTTCCCGATCTTGATGAACGAACGTTTCGGCGCGCCACCCATAGTTATCGGCACGATCCTCTCCGGAGCCTCTCTTACCACCGCCCTCACCTCATCCCAACTCGGACGCCTGACCGGGCACTTTACCGAGAAGACCTTGCTCAAAATAGCCTTCGTCCTCTACGCCCTCGCCCTGACAGTAGCCTCGTTTATCCCGAGCCTTTGGCTGTTGCTCATTCCCGCGGTGATCCTCGGTGTAGCCAACGGCATCAACATCCCGAATATCTTCTCCCTGCTCAACGAGGTCGCCCCGGCGGACAACCGCGGCGCTTTTCTCTCGATAAACGGAATGATACTGCGACTCGGCCAGACCATAGGCCCCCTGTTCATGGCGGCCATAGCCGTACCCCTGGGCCTGACCGGCGCCTATCTAGCTGCGGCCGCGGTCGCAGTCATCGCCTTCGTCATGGTTCTCCTCATACTCCGCTGATACATAGACCTGAAAATCACCCTTGCGCCATTCGTGCCTATGCTGTACACTTACGTTGTAAGTAAACTACGGGGTAGCGCGGAAAGTGAGGCGGGATGGCTGAAGTTCTTTTTATCTCGGTGACGGTAGTAATCGTCATATTGCTGGGCGCCGTCGTTGTGAGGTTACGTTATGTGGAGGATACGCCGTCGTTTAGTCCGGTGGAGGTGGAATGGCTAAGGGAAGAGGCTGAGGGTAGGATCTCCGATCTCTCCTCACGGGTTATGGCGCTCGCTGAGTTGGAACGAACCGTAACCCAGAGTATGGATCTCGGAGATGGGTACGAGGAGTCGCGCTCCGGCGCCGAGGAACTGCTGGTGGAGGCTGCGGCGGACGACTTCTGGGGCAGGTTCGTCGTAGCTTCGGCGTTGGTCGAGGAGGAGCCGGTGAAGGCCCTCGAAGAGTTGAAACGGCTGCCGGGGCTTTTGGAAGGGACGATCCAAAAGCTCGAAAGGGCGGAGAGGCTCTTCACCGGGAGGAGGACGGTATGAACGGCGCGACGGAACAGGCGCTTACGCGGCGGATCGAGACGCTCGAAGCCGAAGTGGAGGCCCATAGACACGCGTTGCGGCGCCTGGAGAACCTCCGGCAAAGCGCACCGGATGTCCGGCGCTCTCAAGAGAGCGACGAGGTAGAAACCGCCCGAGCCGCGAGCGGGCCCGCGGTGCCGAAGAGAAGCGGTTCTAGCCCGGTGCGGGATCAGAAACCATCCGATAGCGGACGGAGCTTCGGGTTGCCGGAAGGGTTGCTCGGGTTGCGGAGCTGGGAATGGTGGCTCAACAAAGTCGGCGTGGGGCTGTTGTTGTTCGGGGTGGCGTTCCTATTCAAGTTCTCCGTGGATCAGGGTTGGCTGACACCTGGGGTACGGGTCGGGATCGGGCTTCTTATCGGCGCCGTACTGGTTGGGATCGGGCTCCGGGTATACGGTGAGCGGCGGGCTTTCAGCCAGGTCTTGCTCGGGGGCGGTATCGGGACGTTCTACATAACAGGCTTCGCGGCCTTTCAACTCTACGGCCTCGTTTCGTATCCCGTAGCGGTCGCGTTTATGGTCTCGGTTACACTGCTGGCCTTCACGTTTTCGATCCGTCAAAACGGAATGGCGCTGGCCCTTGTCGGGGCCGCCGGCGGTTTCGGGACCCCGTTCGTTCTGTATACGGACTCCGGTTCGCTGTCGGGGCTGGTGCTCTACACGTGCCTGGTGTTGGCCGGGGTCTGCGGCGTCTACGTGTACAAGGGATGGCGCACTCTGCTGCTCTTCTCCTCGGTAGCGGTGTGGACGATATTCTTTATCGGATACGACAACTACATTTACTTCGTGAATTATTTCGTGGAGCCCGGCGAAGTCCAGGGGCGACTTTCTCTTGTGCTCGGCGTGTTGTTCGCCTGGCTCGTGACCTGGGGCGTCTCGGTTACGTGGGAAATCCTCCGCCACCGAGACCCCGACAGGTGGCGTTTCCCGGAGCCGGGACAGGTGATGCGGATGCTATTCGCCGGCGACCAATACGTCTTTAGAAGCGGGGCGGCGGCGCACCTGCTCTCTATTGCGAGTCCGCTGCCCGCGTTGACTCTTATCGGATGGACCCTGGATCTCCAGGAAAGATCCCTGGGGTTGGTCGCCCTCGGAGGGGCGTTAGTTTACGCCCTCGCCTCGGTGGCGTTGCGGCGCGTTGGGCGTGACGGAGGTCTTTTCTACACCCACGCGCTAGTGGCCCTGCTCCTCGCCACGCTCTCGTTGGTGCTCGTACTCGAAGGTGAGGCGCTCTTCTTTGCCCTGGCACTGGAAGCGACGCTATTGCATCTCGTCTCACGCCGGGTCTCGGATCGGATACTCTCCGTGGCGGGCCACGTACTGTTCCTCGTCGTCGGTGTATGGTTGTGGGACCGGCTCGTGCTCGGCGCCGTCGAGAGCGAGTTTTTTCCGGAAGATACGGTTTTCTTCGACGTTGGGACGTGGTTGGATCTGGCGGTCATAGTCCTTGCCCTCGGTGTCTTGAGTGTCTTGGGTTTCGTGACGCCGGAGCGGGCACGTTGGGTGTACGGTATCATCGCCCACGCTGCGCTGCTCGGTTGGGCATGGCGCGAGCTGGCGGTGCTACCCGATAGCGACGCCTACATAAGCCTCGCCTGGGGAGTCTATGCGGTGGGACTCCTGGTAGTTGGCCTACGGATGGACCGCGCCGGGATTACGCGGCTCGGCCTCGTGACGCTCTTCGTGGTAGTTGGGAAGTTGTTTCTGGTGGACCTCGCGTGGGTCGGGGCCGTGTGGCGGATTCTTCTATTCCTCGGATTCGGTGGCTTATTCCTACTCCTTAGTTACTATCTGCAAAGCCTGTGGAGGCCGGGCGAGAACAGCGGAGGGATGAATGGCGGCGCCACGCCGGGAGCCTCCGGGTAGATCAGGTCTCCCTGGGAGACAGCCACTTGGGCGTGTTCGGCGGGCGGTAGTCTGAAAGTCTTTCGAGTAGCGGCCCCGGCCCCCGCTCTACGAGGACCATTGACCGGTGCTCCTTGGAGAGGAAACCTTGCGTGACCATGTGGTCGAGGAAGGCGAGCATCGGATCGTAGTAACCTTCCACGTTTAGCAGGCCGCAGGGTTTGCCGTGCTCACCGAGTTGAGCCCAGGTCCAAACCTCGAAGAACTCTTCCAGCGTGCCGGCGCCGCCGGGCATGGCGATAAAGCCATCAGAGAGCCCCGACATCAGCGCCTTCCGCTCGTGCATCGAGCCGACCACACGCAGGTCCGTGAGGCTCAAGTGTGAGATCTCCCGCTCCTGCAAAGCCTTCGGGATCACCCCGATCACCTCCCCTCCAGCTTCCAGCGCAGCGTCCGCCAGCGCTCCCATCAAACCCACGCTCGCCCCACCGTAAACTACCGTGATACCGGACCCGGCCAGCGTTCTTCCTAGAAGACGAGCCCCCTCTTCGTAAGCGACGTTGTCTCCCGCACTGGAACCACAAAAGACGCATACCCGGTCCAAAAGCTTCCTCCGTCCGACGCTGCCGAAGAGAATATCAATGCCTGCAAAGTCTGTATAGCGTCCGCCAAAGAGTATCGTGTCGACCGGGCGGGCTGTTCTTTTAACCGGAGATTAACAACATACGGTGGAAAAGAAGCTTTGTTCAGCAGTTATCCACAACATATTGTGGACAAGCGCCCGGCAACGGTGGATAACTGCAATGTGTGTAACAAGAACTTAACGAAACTCTTACGGAACCCTGACGTACGATAAATCGTCGGTGGACTATCCGGTATGCTGCGAACGAAGAGATCAGTCGTTAGGAGACATCATGAGCGAAGCACGGGAAGTTCGGGCTGCGGCCGGCAAGCTAGGCGTGCTGATGCCGGGGATGGGGGCGGTGGCGACCACTTTTATCGCCGGTGTAGAGTTGGTGAGAAAGGGTCTGGCTGAGCCGATCGGCTCGCTGGCGGAGCTTGGGACCGTCCGTCTCGGCAAACGTACCGAGGACCGGAGCCCTCGCATAAAAGACTTCGTGCCGCTTCAGGGGATGGGGGATCTAGTATTCGGCGGCTGGGATGTGATGCCGGATGACGCCTACGACGCGGCGACGGTGGCCGGGGTGCTCGATAAAGAACATCTGAGCGCCGTCGAGGGCGAATTGCGCCGGGTGAAGCCCTGGCCGGGGGTCTTCGACCAGCGTTACGTCCACAAGCTGGACGGCAAGCACGTAAAAAGCTACAAATCCCTCCGACAAGCGGTAGAGCAAGTGCGCGAGGACATCCGGAACTTCAAGCGGGAGCACGACCTCGATCGGGCCGTAATGGTCTCCTGCGCCTCGACCGAGGCATACTTGCAGCCGCAAGAAGCTCACTTTAGCGTCGAGGGCTTCGAGGCGGCGCTCGACCGCTCGGACCCGGCAATCTCCCCGGCCATGATCTACGCCTACGCCGCCATCATGGAGGACGTGCCCTATGCCAACGGCGCGCCCTCTCTGGCGGTCGACATCCCGGCCCTGACCCAGCTCGCAAATGAGCGGGGCATCCCGGTCGCCGGCAAGGATTTCAAGACGGGACAGACCTTTGTGAAGACGATGGTCGCGCCGGGTATAAAGGCCCGGATGCTAGGACTGGAAGGCTGGTTCTCGGCCAACATCCTCGGCAACCGGGACGGGGAGGTCCTCGACGACCCGGATAGTCTCAAGAGCAAAGAAATCTCGAAACTCTCCGTGCTGGAGCACATCCTGCAGCCGAAATTGTATCCCGAGCTCTACAGTGACATCTCGCACGTCGTAAAGATCAACTACTATCCCCCGCGTGGCGACGCCAAGGAGGGCTGGGACAGCATAGACATCTTCGGGTGGTTAGGGTATCCGATGCAGATCAAGATAAACTTCTTAGCCCGCGACTCCATCCTCGCCGCCCCGATCGTCCTGGACCTTGCACTCTTCCTCGACCTGGCCCAGCGGGCCGACATGGGCGGCATCCAGGAATGGCTCTCCTTCTACTTCAAGAGCCCGATGACCCTACCCGAACTCTACCCCGAGCACGACCTATTCATCCAGCAAATGAAGCTCAAAAACACCCTGCGTACCATAATGGGAGAGGATGTCATCCACCACACCGGACTAGATTACTATGAATAGATGTAGAGTGACACTACGGTAACTGGAGGTGGGAATCAGTGGTTGACAACCGGCTGACCAACAGATTGATCGGTGAAACAGCCGAGAATATCTTTTTGAGTCTTGTCAACAAAAAGGGCGTAGCTGCCGTCTCATTTGACACTATAGGTCTTGATGGGATTGCTTTTGATCCCGATCACAAGCTCTTCAAGAGAGGACAGTCTCCCTTCTATGTTCAAGTTAAGTGTGGGGGCTCTGATGGGGATCAATATGGTAGTAAGGGGCTCCCACAGAAGGAGATAGACGGAATTGGAAGCGCAGCGGAAAACCTCGGCATTCCTCATGATTCGCTGTATTTCGTAGCCGGTTTTTTAAGAGAAGCGACGTGCGGACCATCAAGTACTTTGCTATTCCGTTCTTGGCTTTGGAACAGTTTAAAACCGAAAAGGGATGGTATCGGTTTACTGTGAAGAAGTGCGAATCAGCAAAGCAAGAAGATATGTCCATCTTCTGCTTATAGGGAGTATGAGCGTCTGGGTCGAGTGGGAGACTACTCAAAGAGTCCTCGGATCCAGAACCAGGCTTTGTCCCAGAGAGAGGCTTCTTCATAGCCATCCTTTGCGACGAGCGGGGTGGAGCCGACGCTCTGACCGTTTGCCAGGACCTCGACCTCGCCGAGTTTCTGGCCGGCCGCGGCTTTGTCCGGTGGTTTCTGCGTCTGGACCTTTCGTTCTATTTCTACGCCGGGTCCGGATAGACCGGAGACCTTCTCGGCGGCTGCGAGTTGTATAGTTTCGCCCCGCCGAAAGGGGACTTTTAGTTTCTCGAAAGGTTCGTCCTGCTCGACTAGAGGTTGGCTTGCGTAGCTTGCGAAGGTGTAGTCGAGGAGCGTCTGGGCGGCTTCGAAGCGGTATTCGTCTTCTCGGGCGTCGAGTAGGACCGTTATGTAAGATTTTCCTCCGTCTTTGGCGGAGGCTACCAGGCTCGGACCGGCTTCGGGGGAGGTGCCGGTCTTGACGCCCGTGGCCTCCGGGTATGAGTAGAGGAGGGTGTTGGTCGTGACGAGTTGTATCTCGCGGGTCTGGGTGTTGATGGTTGGTTCGGCCATGCCGACGATCTCGGCGAAAACTGGATACTGCATCGCGGCTTGGGCTATCTTCGCCAGGTCGCGGGCGCTGGAGTAGTTGTCCGGCGAATCGAGCCCGGCCGGGCTGTCGAAGTTCGTGTTTTCGAGGTTCATGGAGTCTGCCTGCTCGTTCATCCGGTCCACGAAGTTCCCCACGTTGGCACCGCCGAAGTCGTAGGCCAGGGTGTAGATCGCATCCGTCCCGGACGGAACCAGCGCGGCCACGAGCAGGTCTTTGACGGTGACGCGCTCGCCGGCTATAAGGCCGACGTTGCTATAGGTGAACCCCACGAACTCTTCTGCCTCCGCGGGAACGGTTATCTTTCGTTGCAGATCGTTTTCTTCTTCCAGCACCACCAGGGCGGCCATTATCTTGGTCGTGGATGCTATGGCGAGCTGTTCGTCGGGCTTTTTGCCGTCCAGGAAGATCCCGGATTCGGCGTCCATCAACGCCCAGGCGTCGGATTCGATCTTCGGGGCTTCCGGGGCCGGGCCGGATGGGGCCTGGGCATCCTGTTCGGCGTTCGTTTCGCCGCCCGTCGTCTCCTGTGCGCGGGCGCCGGTGGCTATGCTTGGCCCCACGCACACGGATAGTACGAACGAAAGCAGGACGAGCGACGCCATGAGCCTTGCGAACCGCAAGATAGACCCCCTGTATGATCTCCTTGGTATTTTCAGAAGAAATTTCAGCTTCCCCATATGGAGAATTACTTTACTACATTCCGGTACCCTAACTGTATTTCGAGGAGCCCGCAGTGGAAAACATTGGTGGTACATTTACAATAAGGTAAGTAGAAACCAGATGACAAGCGAGAGGTGAAACGCCTTGATTACTGAAGAGCGTGTAAGAGACCAACTCAGGAACGTTATAGACCCGGAGATCGGGATGGACCTCGTGGAACTCGGCCTTATCTACGATGTGGGCGTACACGACGAAGGCCAGCATGTGGACGTAGTATTTAGTCTCACGAGCCCCATGTGCCCGGTGGGAGACCTGATCCAGGAGCAGGTAGAGACGGAGACGCTCTCCATCGAGGGCGTCGAGACTGTAAATACCCAGCTAACGTTCGAGCCCATGTGGTCCCCCGAAATGATGAGCCCCGCCGCCAAGCTCTTTTTCGGCCGGTAGGAGCAACTTCTTTCCTGGAGACGTTGGGCTCCATGCCACGCACCCACCCGGCGTTTTCTATGCTCTCAAAATGCAGATAGAAGGACTGCTAGTAGACCTGGACGGAACCCTATACGTTGGGGAGGAGCCCGTAGAGGGCGCCAAAGAAGCACTGAACCGGCTCAGGACCGCGGGCATGGAGATCCGCTTCGTCACCAACACTACCCGCAGGCCCCGGAGCGCTGTGTGCGCCCAGTTACTTTCCCTGGGTTTCGACGTACGAGAGGATGAAATCTTCACCCCCGCCCGCGCGGCGGCGCGCCTGATCGGGGATAGAAGTTGCTTTCCGCTGGTCGCCGACTCTCTCCGGGAGGACCTCGGCGGCGTCCATCTCACCCGCGATAACCCGGACTTCGTCCTCGTCGGCGACATTGGGGAGGACTTTAGCTACGCCCGGCTAAACGAAGCTTTCAGGTTTCTCGTGGATGGCGCGGAGTTGCTGGCGCTCCAGAAGAACCGCTACTGGCGCGCCGAAAACGGTATCTCTCTAGACGCAGGCCCGTTCGTCGCGGCTCTGGAGTACGCGAGCGGCAAGACCGCCACCGTTGTCGGTAAGCCGGAGAAGAGCTTCTTCCGGCTGGCACTGGCGGATATGGGCCTCGATGCCAATAGGGTGGCGATGGTCGGGGACGATCCGGAGTCAGACGTGGCCGGGGCGCGGTCCGCCGGTCTGCTTGGTTTCCAGGTAAAAACAGGTAAATACAGTCCCGATGAACAAAGAGAAGCAGACCTCGTACTGGAAAGCTTCGCCGATCTGCCGGAAGCGCTCGGGCTTTGAAGACAACCGGCTCATGTATCAGGATGAAAGGCTGGCTTTGCGGGCACACGTAACGCACCAGAACGTTGGCGTCGGAAGCTAAAGGCTGAGATGCTGACAGGATGACCAGACCTGGATCGGAGGGAGAGCTATGAAGACCAGCGACATACGGCTAAACACCAATAGCCGGTACGAGTTCGTTACCATCACCGGCGACGTCAAAGAAGCCGTCAAGGAGATGGGAGTCGAGGATGGATTCTGCGTAATATCTTCCACCCACACCACCGCCGCTATAACCGTCAACGAAGACTACGATAGGGATGTGCCGCGAGACCTCGCCGCCGCCTGTGAGACGCTCATCGGCTCTTTGGACGTAGAGTTCCATCACGCCGAGGGGAACAGCGACTCGCACCTGTTGACCAGCCTCTTCGGCCAGTCCCAGCATCTGCTGGTGAGAGACGGCGAGCTAGACCTCGGACGTTGGCAGGGGATCTTCCTGGCCGAGTTCGACGGGCCTCGCACCCGGACCGTGCGGGTGTCGGTCGGGGAAGCCTAGTCCCGTAGAAAAATTCGGCAAGTTTATATCCGTGTAGGACTGCGGCGGGAGTTCGCGCCGCAGTCCTTACATTTTGGACTTCCGGCTATAGACAAACCCGCCGCTGATCTCTATCTTGTTGCATTATCGGTGACGTAGGCGACGCTGTTCGGTTCTACGTTGTGGGACACGGAGAGTTTGCCGGGGAGTAGATGGGAGGACGTTTTGCAAGACTTCTTGGGTAGTGTCAGCGGTTTCGTCTGGGGTCCGTACTTACTGATACCGTTGCTGTTGCTAACCGGTATATACCTCACGATAGTGCTAAAGGGACTGCAATTCAAGCAACTTGGTCCCGCGTTGTATCTGGCCTTGATCATCCGAAAAGATGAAGGGGCTGAAGGAGACGTTTCCCATTATCAGGCGCTGATGACCGCGCTCGCCGCCACGGTCGGCACGGGCAACATCGCGGGTGTTGCGACGGCGATAGCGCTCGGCGGTCCGGGGGCGTTGTTCTGGATGTGGGTCACGGCTCTCTTCGGCATGGCTACGAAATACTCCGAGGCGGTTTTGGGCGTCAGGTATCGCGTCCAGGACGAAGAGGGCGAGATGGCCGGCGGCCCGATGTACTACCTGACGCGTGGCCTCGGCGGGGCGACCGGGCGGGTGCTCGGCCTGTTGTTCGCCATATTCGCCTCCATCGCGGCCTTCGGAATCGGTAATGCCGTACAGTCCTACGAGACTTCCCAGGCGATCAAGGGAGCGTTCGGAGTTCCGGTCTTCATAACTGCATTGGTGCTGGCGGGGTTGGCCGCCGTCGTGATCCTCGGGGGCATCCGGTCCATCGGTCGGTTTGCTGCGTTCTTCGTGCCTTTCATGGGCATCATCTACATGCTGGGAGCGACGGTCGTGCTCCTGGTTAACTTCGTCAACATTCCCGGCGCGATCGGGCTGGTCGTCTCCAACGCCTTTACCGGCACGGCGGCCACCGGCGGGTTCGCGGGAGTCAGCGTCCTGCTGGCGATCCAATTCGGCGTAGCCCGCGGCATTTTCTCCAACGAGTCGGGCCTCGGGACCGGGGGAATCGCCGCTGCGGCTGCCCAGACCAACGTGCCGGCCCGGCAGGGAATAGTCTCGATGACCCAGACGTTTATAGATACGATCATCGTTTGCTCCTTTACGGGACTGGCGATCGTGTCCTCCGGCGTTTGGGAGCAAGGCTACGAGTCTTTTGGGGAGAGTGGAGCCGCCCTCACTCAGGCGGCTTTTGCGACGGGGCTCGGTGACTCATTCGGTCCGCAGGTGGTAGCCGTCGGGCTCGCCTTCTTCGCTTTCTCCACGCTACTCGGGTGGGCTTACTACGGTGAACGGAACATGGTCTATCTGTTCGGAAGGCGGGCCGTTTTCCCTTACAGGCTCGCTTTTATAGCCGTCATATTCCTCGGCGGTTTCCTGGCGCTCGACATAGTATGGGTCTTCGCCGACGTGATGAACGGCCTCATGGCGTTGCCGAACTTGATCGGCCTCCTGCTCCTGTCGGGTGTCGTATTGCGCGAGACGCGGGCTTACTTCAATGGTGGAAGTTCTTCTGAAGCTCGGGTGCGCTAGGGCGCTGCTCGCCAGGTGATTTCGGGCTGAAATCTCTGCAACGTTTAGCTCGGAGACATTCTCCGGTAGAATGTCTCCGAGCGGGCGTGCCGAACCCTAATTAACCTCTGGAGGACGAGACATGGGCAAACTACTCAAGGCAGGAGCGGTGTTGGGCGGGACGGCTCTGGCGGTGGGCGGAGTCCGCTGGGCCATGGCCTCCGAGCCGCGCTACGCGGCGTGGGAGAAGCCCAGGTTCGAAGAGTTCGAGCACCGAGTCTTGATCTTGGGTGGAGGGTTTGGCGGTTTTAATACGGCCAAGCATCTCTGCGAGCTCACTGAGGGCCGGGAAGACGTGGGCGTCATGGTTATCTCCAGGGACAACTACCTGACTTTCTGGCCTATGGTGCCGAGCGTGGTAGCCAGTGACGTTGGGATAAGGAACATAGCCCAGCCTCTAAGGCGCAGCCTCATACACATGGGCGCCAGCTTCCGTCGGGCGGAAGTGGAAAGTGTAGATCTGGAGAATCAGGTAGTCATCGCCGACGGTCACGAGTTCCCCTACGATCAACTGGTGCTATCACTCGGCGCCCAGCCCTCCTTCTTCGGCATTCCCGGAGTCGAGAAGTACGCCATATCCATGAGGAGTATCCCGGATGCGGTGGATGTCCGAAACCGGGTGTTAGAGCGTTTCGAAGAGGCCACCATCGAACGGGGCGACATCGACGAGTCGAAGCTAACGTTCGTGGTGATCGGGGCCGGGGCCACGGGAACCGAGACGGCGGCCCAGCTCCACGTCCTCATTCACGAGATATTGGCGCCAGAGTATCCGAGCATAAACCCCAACCGCTTCCGAGTATTCCTTATGGACGCGCTGCCCCACATCCTACCGGAGTTGGATCCCGGCCTCAGGAGGGTGGCCCGCGGCCAGCTCGCGGCGAGAGATATCGAGGTTATGACCGATGCCATGGCCGAGGAGATTACCGAAAACTGCGTGAAGCTGAAGGATGGGCGAACGGTTCGCACGGAGAACGTGATCTGGACGGCCGGAGCCCGTCCGAGTTCGCTGCTCGAAGATATCGGTATCCCGTTGATGGAGAAGACCAAGGGGGCAAAGACAGACGAGTATCTCAGGGTAGAAGGCTATGAGAACGTCTGGGCGATTGGAGACAACGCGACAGTCCCGGACCGGGACGGCAAGTTCGTGCCGCCCAACGCCCAGGCCGCGGTCAAAGAGGGCGTATGCCTGGCCGAGAATGTCCTTTCCACTATAGACGGTGATGGCATAAAGCCGTTCAAGTTCAAGTCCCAGGGGCAACTTATTGACCTGGGGAGCCATTTTGCCGTAAACGACGTTTTTGGTGTGAAGTTCAGCGGTTGGATCGCTTCCATGTTCTGGCGGATGGCGTATCTGGTGCGGCTCCAGAGCCCCCAGGGTAAGGTGCGCCAGGCGTTCGACTGGGGACTGGAGTTCTTTACTCGTCCGACGGTGGCCCAGATCAGCGGTACCAAGGAAGAATGATCCAGCGGTTCGCCTTGAGCCTCAACGTGAAGAGTGCTAACTTAGCCGGGCTGTAGGGATAGAGAGTGTAGAAGGGCGCGCATGACCCTGGCAAACCAGCTAACCCTGATCCGTATCGTGGCCGTGGCCCCTATTATGGCGGCTATGTACCTGTCGTTCCCTTATGCTCGAACCGTGGCCGTGATCCTATACGTCCTTGCACTCCTGACCGATTACTTCGACGGCATCGCCGCCCGCCGCAGCAACAAAGTTACGGGCTTCGGAAAGTTGATGGACTCCATCGCCGACAAGGCGCTAATAGTCTCGTTGTTCTTCGCGCTGGTCGGCGAGGGCTCGATGGCCTCCTGGATGGCGGCCATCATGGTGATCCGGGAGTTCGCCGTTACGGGGCTGAGGATGGTCGCGCTCGAAGGCGGAGAGGTCATCGCCGCCAACAGTTGGGGCAAGGCCAAGATGAACGCCCAGAGCCTCGCCGTGCTCATACTCCTGATCGGCGACCCAACCAAGGCCAACTGGCAGGGGATAATGACGAGTCTCGGGTGGTGGGTGATGCTGGTAGCGACTATTCTTACCCTGATCTCCGGCTGGTCTTACCTGAGAGATACGCCCCGAATACTGTCCGCCACGTCCCGGCGAGATCAGCGGCTCTAAAACCTGTAGTATTACGGATCGTAGATGACTGAAGAAAACGGGAACAAACAAGGGAAACACCTGACGCCTGCAGAGGTCGAGATGGTTTTGCGCCGGGCGGCGGAGATAACTGCCCGCCGCAAAAAACCGGGCACCTCCGAGCGGGCCTCAATCTCGACGGAACTGCTTGTCCAGGTGGCCTCGGCGGTCGGCATCCCGGACCCTGACGTGCGCCGGGCCCTCGCGGACCTCACTTCCGCCAAGGCTTTCGAGCCTGATTCGCTGCCAAAGCGTCTCTACGGCGGCGCCCGTCTAAGGGCGGTGAGGGAGATAGAACAGCCCTCCGAAAGCACGCGGCAGCATTTGGAGAACCTTCTGAGACTGGAGCAGGGGCTGAAGCTTCGCAGCAAGACCGAGGCGAGCTCACTATGGGATTCGGGCGATATGCTGGGCATGGTCCGGCGTACACTGGACTTCTCGGACCATCGGGCGTTGCTCAAGACCCAGTCGGTAGAGCTGCGAGTCAAGGAGGCTAGCGAGGCGCGGTCCTACGCGAACCTGACCGCCGACTTCTCGAACCAGCGCAGTGAGTATCTCTCGCTCGGTGGCATTCTAGGCGCCACGTTCGCATTGCCACTGGCTATAGCCGGAGCCTACGAACCCCTGTACTTCCTTCTCGTCCTGCCGGCGCTCGCCGCGCCGGGACTGGGCTTTAGGCTGGCCTACAAAAAGTCCTGCGCCGACATCCGACGGGCGCTGGACGCCGTGCTCGACGCCGCCGAGCGCCGGGCGCCCGAAGAAGAGCCGGAGGATTTCGGGTCACCGGATGACATCCGCGACTTCGATCGCATTCCCCGGTACAGTCCACGCCAACGCGACGAGTAGCCGCCGAACCTGTTGGTGGATAACCTGCCGATGGCCGAAATATGCCGGACACTTTAAACTGAACCCATGCCGCTAAACGTTCTAAAAGATGTATTCGGCTTCGACTCATTCCGGCCGGGACAGGAAGAAGTTATACAGGCCGTTCTGGACGGACGCGACACCCTGGGTGTCATGCCAACGGGCGGCGGCAAGAGCCTCTGCTATCAGGTTCCCGCCCTCATGCAAGAGAGTCTCACCGTCATCATATCGCCTTTGATCTCCTTGATGAAAGACCAGGTAGACTCGCTTCTTCAAAGCTCGGTGGCCGGCGCCGCGACGCTCCATTCCGGTCTCGCGCCCGAGGAGCGCTGGGAGGTAGAGAGGAAGGTCCGGTCCGGGGAGATCAAGATGCTCTACGTCGCTCCCGAAAGGCTCCGGTCCCTGGAGTTCGTGCTCTCGCTCCGTCGCTCGGGCGTAGGGCTCTTCGTGGTTGATGAAGCCCACTGTATCTCCGAGTGGGGACACAACTTCCGCCCGGACTACCTCTTCCTGCCCCGCTCGATAAGGGACCTCGGAAACCCGCCGGTACTGGCTCTCACGGCCACCGCGACCCCCCGCGTTCGGGAGGACATCCTCGACTCGTTGAAGATGCGCTCGCCGGAGGTGGTGGTTCGGAGCTTCAACCGTCCCAACCTGACGTACCGGGTGCTGGAGGCAAAGAAAAAAGAACATAAATTGCCCCTGGTTCTGGAGGCTATCCGGCGCTCGAAGCCGCCGGGGATAGTCTACGCGACGACCCGCAAGGAGTGCGAGGAGCTCGCCTCAAACCTCCGCGGTTCCGGAGTGGAGGCGGCGGCCTACCACGCCGGTATGGCCCCGGAGGAGCGTTCCAGTGTTCAGGAGCGCTTCATGACCGACGAGCTTCCGGTGGTGGTGGCGACGGTAGCCTTTGGGATGGGTGTGGACAAGCCGAACGTGCGGTTCGTGATCCACTCAAGCGTCCCCGGCAGCCTGCCGGCTTACCTTCAGGAGTCCGGACGTGCGGGACGCGACGGCGAGCATTCCCAGTGTGTGATCTTGTATCGCAACGCTGATATAGGTCGTCGCAAACGATTCGTGACGCTCGACACCGCCGGAGAAGAAGAGGTCACGTCGTTTTTCCAGGGATTGTCGCGGACCGCGCGTGACGGGAGGGTAAACGTCGCGCCTTCCACGCTGGCTACGCTCGGGGGTGTCGAGCAGGACGCGGCGGGGATCATGCTCCGCAGCCTCGAAGAATCGGCTTTGATCTCCCGAGGCTACGACCTTTGGGCCGAGGTCGAGGTGCGACAGCTCGAAGAGGAGACCGGGGGTTTGCAGAAGGAGGTGGCCGCCGTACACGCCGCCTTACCCGGAGATGGAACAATCGCGCTGTCGGAGTTGGCCCAGCGGGCGGGGGTACGTCCGGCGGTCGCCCAAGGGGCCGTCTATCGGATGATGGCCGACGGCATCGCGGAGGTCATACCACGCGGTTCCGTTGTGGACATCTCCCTCAAGACCTCGGACCTGGATGTTGGGAGCCGCCGTAACATTGCCGCCCGTCTAAAGAGGCGCGATACCACGGCGTACGGCCAGATCCGGGACGTAGAGACCTACGCGGGCCTCTCCACCTGCCGCCGCGAGCACCTGCTCCGCTATTTCGGCGATACGGAAGAGGTGGCGCCCTGCTCCGGTTGTGACGTTTGCCTGGGCGAGGAAACTACAATGCCCGTTGCTGGTAAGGCGTCCGGTCTGGTACTTACGCAAAACGGTGGCGGCGCGGGTGAGTCCAGGCGTGATGAGATGGATGCGGATCTCTTCGAGCGCCTGCGGAATTGGCGCGGAGAGCAGGCAAGGGCGCAGAAAGTACCGGCGTACGTGGTGCTCCACAACTCGCATCTCGAAGAGATAGCATCCCGCAAGCCCCGGAACGTCCGCGAGCTAGGGGCGATCAAAGGCATCGGACTCCGCCGGGCGGGACGCTACGGCGAAGAGATACTCGCCCTCCTGCGTGGAGAGGAGCCTGGCTCCGATAACGGTGCTGGATCGGACTACCAGGCTCATCTGGAGACGGCGAACCGTTTGCTTGAAGAAGGACGCGGGGCCGACGCCGTTCCGGAACTCTCCCGCGCCCTGGAACTCGGTGGAGACGAAGCGCGAAGAGCGGTAGAGGAGCTACTGAAATAGCCTGGAAAGAGAGGTTGTTATGAGGTTGAGCGGCAAAAAGATAGCCGTACTGGTCGCCGAGGGGTTCGAGGACCTTGAGTACTGGGTCACGGTGATGCGGCTACAGGAGGAAGGCGCGGAGGTCGTATCGGTTGGGCCGAACCTGGAGCCTGTCTCCGGCAAGAACGCCCTCTCCGCCCAGGCAGACGTCGTCGCGTCCGACGTTGACGCCTCGGAGTTGTCTGGAGTCGTGATCCCCGGTGGGTGGGCTCCGGACAAGCTGCGACGCTATACGGACATTACGGGGTTGGTAAGAGACGTCCACGAGCAGGGTAAGGTCGTGGGGATTATCTGTCATGGTGGATTGGTTGCCATCTCCGCCGGCATCTTGGAGGGTGTTCGGGCCACAGGGTCGCTCGGGATAAAAGACGACCTTATCAACGCCGGGGCGACCTGGGTAGATGAATCGGCTTTTCGGGAAGGAAACCTGGTATGGGGCCGCGTCGTCCCGGACATTCCCAACTTCTGCCGCGAGTTGGTCGAGGCTCTCGCGGAGGGTTAGATCGCGTGGATCAGGCGACGCTCGTCAGCTCGGCCTGGACGATCAGCCGCTGCGAGTAGTCGGGAAGCGTGCAGGTCTGCAGGCTGACTATGCTCCTGCCCGGCACCGGCTGGAGTACCTGCAAGTCGTTCGGGTTGGTGATGAACTCATTGAAGACCGAGTAAGTGTAGCGGGTCCCGTCCGCGTCGGTGAGGACGATTTCGTCGCCGTTCTCTAGCTTGTTCAGGTCCCAGAAGACCAGATAGCTTTTCGTGGCCGGGAAGCCGAGGCGATGCCCGGCGATGTAGACGTTTGAGCCTGTTTGCCAGGGGAAGCCCGTCTCGTTGACGTGTAAAGCGCCGTCGTGAAGGGCCGACGTGTCGCTCGCAGGCCCGTCGTAGACGGGAACATCCTCCACCCGCGACATCTCGGGGACGGTGAGGGTCATGGTCGCGTCATCCGGCGCGTCGGGGCCGAAGATCGCCGCCACGCCCAGAGGGTCCCGGATGAGCAGCGAATAACCTATGAGGGCGATTCCGGCCACTATCAGCAGCAAGGCCAGTAAACGCGCGACCGTCTTGCGGGAGCTACCGCTCCGATATGTCCTCATCCTCCCAACCTGCCTTTCTCGTGCGGCCTTCACGGGATGCGAATCAGAGGATACATCACGAAAGCAACATTTTGGTTACAGGACGGTCACTAGCTGATTACATGTTGGATCTAGAAGACTATGACAGTCGGTCGGTGAGAAGTCTGTTACGGTAGGTTCTGACAGTAGATGTAGCAAGAATGTAGAGAGGACGATCATAGTGGATTTTCTCAGAAAAGTCTTGCCGGCTAACTTCGAGCGGTACTTGCAGGGGGTGGATTTCCCTATCGGCAAGCAGGAGTTGGTTGGTAAGCTGGAGCAGAACGGCGCGCCGGGCATGATCGTGGATCAGGTACGCAAACGTCTCCCGGAGGGCGAGTACAAGAGCCCCCAGGATCTCCTCAAGAAATTTCAGGGTGGATAAGCAGTAAATCTTTGGTGGCGGCAGAACCGGCGGGAGCGTGCCCGGTGAAGGTATCCACGGAGATAACAGGTTAGCCTGCTAAAATCCAGGATATGAAGAGCGTTATCAGCTTACTGTGGGGAGTCTTGCTCGCGCTCGGCGTAGGACTGTTGACGATCTTCGGGATCATCTGGCCGCTCTTTATGACCTTCTTCGACACCGAGCTCGCCTGGAGCAGGGTACTCGCCGGGCTTCTTTTGATCTTCGTGGTGGCGTTCTCGTTCTACTGGGGCGGTATGATCGCCAGCTACAAAGCCCCTTCCAAGCGCAGGCTCCACGGGATGCTGGTGGCTCCGGCGGCGTTCGTGATCTCACCAGTCCTCAACGTCTTGACCGGGCAGGGGCTTTTTCCGGGCCTGGATTCTTTTGGTACTGCGGCTGGTGTGATCGGGGTGCTTGCTATCTCGACGGCCGCCGCGTATATCGGCGCCAGCCGGGGCGAGACGGTTTACGCCCACAATCAGGACTATATTCGGAAAAGAAGAGATAGGAAGCTCCGGCAGGAGCAAGAGAGCCGCCAGGGTTAGGGGAGTCGAAGTCTAGCGGGCCTGGACGCCAAGGATCAGGCGTCCCCGAGCGTCTATTCGGGCGTTGGGCTCCTGTTCGGGAGGTGGTGCTTCAGGATAGTCGCCGGCGGCGGCGAGGTAGACGCGGGGTTCTTCCAGGCCTTCTATCGGGTCGGCGATGTAGCAGCGCCAGGATATGTCTTCCCACACGAAGGTGAAGTTGGGTTTGCCCGGCGCATCTCCTTCGATCCCGGCGTGTACTCTCGGCAGGCCTAGAGCCTTGGAGATCGAAGCGACGTTTCGGGAGTGGTGGCTCTCGTTGAACGCCGCGATGCCGGCTCTCAGCCGGTGTTCCGGGTCCGAGAGACGCCGGAGTTTATCCAGAGCCTTGCCCAACTCGTCGGCGTAGTGACGCCTCTCATCCTGCGCTTCCCGCAGACGGATCTCTAGATCCCGGACCCGTTCGTCGTCTCCCGCCGCATCCACGACCGGAAGCTCCGGATTCTCTGTACCATCTTTTATCGTAAGCTCTTCCTCTTCCACGTCGGTTTCCGGAGACTCAAGCTCTCTTGTCTCTTCTTCGGGGGGCTGAGATCTCAGCTCTTCAAGCTCCAGGGCGAGTTGCTCCGCCGTGGTTCGGGAAGATGCCAGAGCTTCTTCGAGTTCCGCCACGCGCTCCCGAAGTTGGAGGGTCTCTTCCGTCGTGTGGGCCGGGAGATCCTCGGGTACGTCTTCCGAAACGGGCTCTATCTCTACCTGGCCGTTTTGTGGGCCCGACGGCGAGGTCTCCAACTCCTTTAGCCGGTCTATGTAGGCCCGCGCTTCGGAGGCGCGTACAAGCTTCACGCTCTCGAATTTCTCCTCCAGCGACAGCACCTCTATTTGACGGCGCTCAATTTCGGCGGCGAGGAGTTCTTCGTGCTCTTGACGGAGCCGGGCCAATTCATTCTCGTAACGGGACTTCAGTGCCTCGTTATCCGCCTTGCGTTGCGCCTGGAGAGACGCAAGACGGCGCTCGGACTCCTCTTCAGCTTCTTTGGTCCGTGTCGATTGTCCCCGGCGCAACTCACGTTCGCGGTTCTCGGCGAGGGCTTTTATCTCTCTGAGTTCACGCTGACGCTTCTCTTCGGACTCCCGGAGGTCATGCTCCGATTGCTCCCGTAGCGTCTCTAACTCGGCCTGATATTCTCTTTGTAGCTCTTTCTCTCTCTCGTCGAGGCCGTCGCGCAGGGTCCGAACTTCTTCGTTGTAGCGCGTCTCTAAAGCCTGGCGCATCTCCTCCAGACGCTGGTCGTAATCTTGCCGGAGCTCCCGTTGCAGGTCCTTCGCCCTGGCTTCCGACTCACGCCTAAGGTTTCGTAACTCCTCTTCGTGCTGAGTTTTGAGCTCATTTTCGGCTTCCAGCAGACCGTCTTTCCACTCTTCGTACGAGTTTTCGAGGGTTTCTATCTCCTGCCAGCGGCGCTGCTCCAGCTCCTCTAGATCCTTCCGGTACTCTTCTTTTATCGCTTCGGCGTCGTCGCCGGAGAAGGCCTTACCCATGTCGGACATCCGTTGGGCGCCGAACCTGTCTTGCATCCGGGACAACTCCGCGATGTGCTGGTTGCGGAGCTGGAGCTGATCGTCGGAGTTCTGTATCCGTAGCGCCGTCATCGCACTTCGGAGACTCTGCGCCTGCTGCTCAGCGTGTGTGCGGGCCTGGTCGTGTTCTTCGAGGGCGCGCTCCCTGGCGGAGACTTCCTGCTGGGCCGTCCGGAGCGCCCCGGACGCCTCCACAAGGTCCCGGCGCAGACTCTCGACTTCTTCTTCGAGGCTTTTTATTAGAGAGCCCGCCGCCTCCATCTGGCCCTCGAGTTCGTCTATGCGGTGATCTGGTTCTTCGCTCAAGATACTCTCCCGGCCGCGATGCGCTCCACCGTGCAGCGTCCTGCTACACACCGCATCAGAGTAACCCGTACGGGCTTACGGGTAAAGTGTCAATCCCGAAGGGTCATTCTCGATCTTCGAAGAACTTTAGCGAACCCGAAAACAGACTCTGGAAGTCGTTTCTGTCGGCTGACTCCAGCCACTCCGCCGCAGCCCGGTCTCTTAGAAAGGATTCGAATACCTCGACCGCGCGCTGGGCCTGCTCGTCCGTGAGGCTCGCCCGAGTTTTGAGGTCCTGGATCAGAGCCTGACGCACTGGACTATGCCTTCTCCCGGCAGCCGGGACAATAGCCTTCTACGACGAGCCTGGTGCTTTTGATCTCGTACGGTGTGTTTTCTTGGATGCGAGACTTTAGATCCCCGATGCCGACACCCGGAACTTCGGATACCTCGCCACACCGACAACAGTGGACATCCAGGTGGGGATCGGTATTCAGGTCGTATCGGGTAGGTGATTCCGCCCATCGTTCGGAACCTATAACCCCGATCTCCTCCAGCACCGAGAGCGCCTGGTACACGGTCCCGAGCGCCACGCGCGGGTTCTTCTTTTTGACGGTCAAGTAGACTTCCTCGGCCGAAGGGTGACCCTGGGTATCTTCGAGCGCTTCGAGCACGGCCCGGCGCTGCGAGGTCAACGTATAGCCCGACCTGCGGAACTTCTCTTTTATGTTGTGCTGTGTTTTCTCTATCATTTCTCTATCAAGCTCAATCAATAACTGTTCCTAATTCAGAGTCTACCACAGAGTTTTTGGCCTGCTTCTGACCTATCGCAGTGTACTATAGCCTCCGTATGGCCTTAATTGTCAACTTTCTTATCAACCTCTGGCGCCTTTCGCGCAACCTCTACACACGCCTGCTCAAACGCCCCCCGGACTACGTAGTGTTCGACGTAAACGGGACTCTGCCGGAGTTCGAGAGCCGGGTTGGTTTCGTCCGGCGGCGGATAAATCCCGGCCCGCCGATCCTGAGCCTCGAAGAATTGCGCCGGCGGCTGGAGCGTATCTCGGATGACGGGCGGGTGCGGGGAGTCGTTCTCCGCATCCAGGGCCTGAACGCGGGTTGGGCTTCTCTGGAAGAACTGCGGGCCGAGATCTCCGCCTTCCGCGAGAAGGGTGGCCGGGTCGTCGCGTACCTCGTCGAGGCCAACACCGGCTCTTACTATCTCGCCTGCGCCGCCGACGAGGTCTTGGCGACCCCGCTTGCTACCGTGGGCGTAACCGGAATAAGGACACGGGCCGATTTCCTAAAAGATGCCCTGGAAAGGATCGGCGTCGAGGCCGAGGTCTTCGCCGTCTCTCCGTACAAGTCCGCCGGAGAGAGGTTTACCCGGCGGGACTTCTCTACCGAGGCTCGGGAACAGGCCGAGAGACTACAGGACCGGAGGTACGGAGAGCTCGTTCGAGCCATCTCCGATGGGCGGAACATGAGCCCGGACGAGGTGCGTCTCAAGATAGATAATGCGCCGTACGGAACTAATGAGGCGCTCTCCGAGGGGCTTCTGGATGGCGTGTGTTACGAAGACGAGTTGCCCGACAGGCTCGGATTAGACGAAGAGCGGGCGGAGGTCGCAGAGTGGGATAGGGTGCGGGGCGCTTTGCGGATGCCCTATAGTATACGTGCGCGCCGGAGGGTCGGGATGGTGAGTCTCTCCGGGACCATAGTTCGGGGGAAGAGCAGGAAGCTGCCCGTACCGCTGCCGCTCTTCGGGCAAGAACAAGCCGGAAGCGAGTCGGTCGTAGCCGCGCTGAGGATGGCCGAGAGAGACCGCCGGGTATCGTCGTTGCTCTTTCATGTGGACTCGCGGGGCGGGGACTCGCTGGCTTCGGACCTGATCTGGCGCGAGGTCGAACGCATCAACGTAAAGAAGCCCGTGGTCGTGCTTATGGGCGAGGCCGCCGCGTCCGGCGGCTACTATGTCTCCGCCTCCGCCAGCCATGTCGTCGCCCGGCGCAACACCATTACCGGCTCCATAGGCGTGATCTCTCTCCGTCCTGTAGCCACGAAGCTATACGAAAAGTTAGGCGTCAACCCCGTCGCCGTCGAGCGCGGCGCCCACTCCGGCCTCGGAGACCCGAGCTTCCCTATCTCCGAAGACGAGGCCGAGGTTCTCCGAAAGCAGGTGCGGACGGTCTACGACGAGTTCAAGGACCGCGTACTGCGGGGCCGGGGCCTCGACGAGGAGCTTCTGGAGAGCATAGCCGGTGGCCGAGTCTGGACCGGAACCGAAGCCCACGAGCACCGGCTGATCGACGAAATCGGAGGTTACCGGGACGCGCTGAAGAAAGCGCGAGAGCTGGGTGGAATCGAAGGAGACGCGCCAGATGCGCTGGTGAAGATATCGCCTCCAAAATCCGGGCGTCCGGCTCCGGGAGACCCGGCGGAGGCCGTCCGTGAAGCTTTCGATGGGGCGAGGGTCTTGCTGAACGAGATCAGTGGTTCCAGGACGTGGGCTGTCGCGCCTTACACGTTCTACGAGGATTGGTAATATCACGTAGCTTTGGGAGCGGCAAAGATCAAGAACGTAGACCGGCGGGCGATGTCTACGCTTTCGTCCGGGCACCTGTTTACCGATGTAAACCAGGGCGCGGTCGCGGCCTTGCTGCCGTTCCTGATCTCCGACCGGGGGCTCTCTCTGGCCGCCGCTGGGGCGCTGGTCACCGCCGCCACCCTCAGCTCTTCGATCGTCCAGCCGCTGTTCGGGATCTTCTCGGACAACCGACCTCTGCCGATCCTCATGCCGCTCGGGCTTCTCTTCGCGGGTGTCGGTATCGCGCTGGTCGGCGTCGCCCCTACATATCCCTTGATCCTCTTGAGCGTCGTACTTAGCGGTATCGGGGTTGCCGCTTTCCACCCGGAGGCGGCCCGATTCGCCAACTACGTTTCGGGATCTCGTCGGGCGCGGGGGATGAGCTTCTTCTCCGTCGGCGGCAACGCGGGCTTTGCGCTGGGTCCGATCCTGACCACGCCGCTGGTCCTGTTGTTCGGCTTGCCCGGCACACTTTTTCTGGCCCTGCCCGCCGTGATCATGGCGGCCATCCTATTCTTCGAGATGCCGCGCATGATCGGCTTCAAGCCCGCAGTCTCCAATAACGAGCCCGGTGAGACCGCTACCGAGCCGGAGTATTGGAGGCCTTTCATCCTGATGGTTGCGGTAGTTACGGTCCGCTCGTTCGTCTACTTCGGGCTCGTCGCGTTCGTCGCCACCTACTACTCGGAGATCCTGGGTACTTCTCCTGCTCTGGGCAACACGGCTCTGGCGGTGATGCTCGCCGCCGGAGCGGTTGGAACCCTGACGATGGGACCGCTTGCGGACCGCTTCGGGCGCAAGGTAGTGCTCGGCGTATCCATGCTGCTCCTGCCGTTCTTGATCTTCGGTTTTACACTGGCGGGACCGCTCGCGGGAATGGTCCTGCTCGCCCTCATCGGGGCAGCCACCATCGGGACCTTTGGCGTTACCGTAGTCATGGGCCAGGAGTATTTGCCGGGACGCATCGGACTCGCCGCCGGGATTACGATGGGCTTCTCCATCGGTCTCGGGGGTATTGGAGCACCGGTCCTGGGATTTCTCGCCGACCAGAGCGGACTGCCGGTCACTATGCTCGTCATCGCGGGCCTGCCGGTGATCGGGCTTCTCTTTACCCTCGCCCTGCCTCGAACGCTCTCGGATGCCGCCCGAAGCCCGGACTAGAAGCCTTTTTCTGTAATCGAATCTCCATTCGTGATCCCGGAGCCGGGTTAACATAGCGAGCATGAGAAGTGTTCCCTACCAGACCATGGATAGGCCCTGAGCTTGTTCCAGTGGCTCGGATACATGACCTACCGTTACCGGTGGACGATCCTGGTATTTTGGGCCTTCGTCCTTCTTGCGAGCGCGTTCTTCGCGCCGCAGCTCGGCGGCCGGCTCAAAGGCGGCGGTTTCGACGGCTCCGGCTCCGAGGCCGAGCGGGTGCAGCAGGTCATGGTGGACGACTTCGGCGTCTCCCCGGCGACCCTGACGGTGGTCTTCGAAGGTGATGGCCTCTCCGCCAAAAGTGAGGAGTTCCAGCGGCTGGAGAAACAAGCCCTCAAGGACCTCCGTAACATGGAGGAAGTCGGGTTCGTAACTACCTACGCCGATACTAATGACCCGCGCTTTATCTCCGAGGACGGTGACAAGAGCTACGCCATCGTCGGGTTCAATATCTCGATCGACGAGACCCAGGACGTAGTCGGTGAGGTACGCGATAGGGTCCGTTCCGAGGAGTTGACGACCTACGTTACCGGGGCGCCGGCAGTTTACCTGGATATAACAAACGCCAGCAACGAGGATATCCGGCGGGCCGAGAAGTACGCGTTCCCGCTGGCGCTCGTGATCCTCGTCGTCGCCTTCGGGACGCTGGTGGCGGCTGGCATCCCAATCTTGATCGGGGGCGTTAGC
>JBGTJJ010000047.1:0-135974 GCA_041745215.1 Rubrobacteraceae bacterium
GCCAGACGTAGAGGTATAAGGAAAGAGCTGCTCTACCTGCATCTAAAGGAGTGTGAGTTTCGCTTCAACCACAGGCAAGAGAATCTTTATCCGGTATTGCTTAAACTACTCAGAGACAGACCGCTGTTCTAGTCTTGAGCCTTGAGGAAAGAGCCGAGCATTCCGTAGCAATTTTCGAGCAACTCAAGCTCCGTATACTCTTCCTCCTGGTGGGCCTGGGCGGGGATGCCGGGACCGAGGTTCGCCGCGTCCACGCCGCGCTCCGCGAAGCGGGCCACGTCGGTCCAGGCTTGCTTCGGGCGTACCTCCACGCCGGAGTCGACCAGCTTCCGCAGCAGCGGGTTCTCAAGGCTGACCGGCCCGCTCGGGGCGAAGTCCGCTATCTCGAACGAGGCGCCCTCCGGCACCAACTCCTCGAACGTACGCCGCACGTCGTCCAGGCCATTTCCTGGTGCGAAGCGGTGGTTCACGTTGACCCAGAACTCGTCCGGCACCACGTTCTTCGCTCGCCCGCCCCTCGCCAGCGTCGGTGTCAGGACCTCGTAGAACGGCAACCCCTCAACCACGACCTCTCGTGCCTCCAGGTCGCCCAGCCGCGTAAGGAATTCCCCCGCAGCCGTCATCGCGTTCTCTCCCTGCCAGGGACGGGCCGAGTGGGAGGACTTTCCTTTGAACGTTACTTCGACCTGGGCCGTGCCCACGCAGCCGACCTCTAAGGCCCCGGACGTCGGCTCCAGGCAGATCGCCAGCCCTGCGTCGAGCACCCACGGGCTCCCGGCGAAGACCGCCTCCATCCCGTTCTCCGGGTACGGTCCTTCCTCCCGTTCGTAGAAGACGAAGACCGGATCCGCCCAGGAGTGGGTCCAGTCGAACCCCTCCAGCAGCGCGAGCATCACCGCGTCCCCGGCCTTCATGTCCGAGGAACCCCGCCCGTAGACGCGTTCTCCCTCCACCCGAACCGGAATGCCGCCCGCAGGCTCCGGCACCGTGTCCAGATGCCCGGCGAAGACTATTCGCTCCCGAGAAGGGTCCGGTTCCGACCGGCGGACGGCCAGGTTGTTAGAGACGCGTTCGACGCGCCAGCCGGAAGACTCCTTTATCCGGGCTTCGAGGTCGTCGCAGAGTTGTTTCTCTTCGCCGGTAACGCTTGGGCGTTCGAGAAACCAGATCAGGTCTTCGAGAAGGCTCAAACGCTCACCCCGAATGTGCGGAGCGCCTCGTTGAGGGAGGTCTTTTGATCGGTAGATTCGCGGCGCTCCCCGATAATTAGTGCGGTCTGGAGCTGGTAGGAGCCGGCGGGGAACTCTTTAGAGCGCGTTCCGGCGACCACTACTGAGCGGGCGGGGATGCGGCCACGGTGGATTACTTCCTCGTCTCCGGTGACGTCGATGATCTGGGTGGAGCCCGTAAGCACCACGTTGGCCCCGAGAACCGCCTCCTTCTCGACGCGCACTCCCTCAACCACGATTGCCCGCGATCCGACGAAGGCGCCGTCCTCGATCACGACCGGCATCGCACCCGGCGGCTCCAGCACGCCCCCGATCCCAACTCCTCCGGCGAGGTGTACGTTCTTGCCGATCTGGGCCCCGGAACCAACCGTCGCCCACGTATCCACCATCGTCCCGCTACCAACGTACGCCCCGATGTTGACGTAGCCCGGCATAACCACGACGCCCGGCTCGACGTGGGCCCCGTAACGGACCGTCCCCGGCGGCACGACCCGCACCCCGGCCTCGGCCAGATTCTTTTTGGTGGGGATCTTGTCGTGGTACTCGAACGGCCCGGACTCGATGGTCTCCATCTCGGCGAGGGAGAAATAAAGGTTGATCGCCTTCATCACCCAGGCGTTCGACTCCCATTCGCCGTCCTTCTCCTCCGCCACCCGTAACTCGCCTTTGTCCAGCGCTGCTATCGTCTCGAAGACGGCCTGACGGTGCTCCTCGCCCTCCAGCAAGCTCCGATCGTCGAACGCAGCTTCTATCTTCTCTCTCATTACGCCGTCCTTTTTCGTTGTGAGATCTTTGCGTTCTTTTGCGCCTGCCAGTTTAGCAAAGCTCTGTACCGGACCCCGGTTGCGGCACGCGAATAGAATTAGCCGCTGAGAGTGGACTGCGTGAGAAGTGATGTATATGATGTAGAAATGGTGCGCAAACAGCTCTACATAAGCGAAGAGCACGAAAGGGCGCTAAAGGTCCGGGCGAGAGAGATGGGTGTTTCGGAGGCAGAGTTGGTACGAGGACTTCTGGATCGGTTGCTGCTGAACGACGACTCTCGCGTTGCCGTTCCCTTCGGACGAGCTGAGGCGGTCCGGGACTTTCTGGAGAGCGTGGATCGGATCGCGGACACCCGTAGCCTCCCTGAAGGTTATCGCTTCGACCGGGAGGAGCTCTACGAGGAGACTCGAGGGAGTCACCTAAAGCGCCGCAGTGTATGAGCTCCCGCTATCTGCTCGACACCAACGTGCTCGTCTACGCGCTGGATCCGAGAGAGCCCGGTAAGCGGGAGAGGGCTAAAGAGGTGATCCGCCAAACTGCTCTAGCTGGTAGCGCCGCGTTGCCCGTACAGGCGCTCTCCGAGTTCTCCAACGTTTGCCTGAGAAAGCTGCGGCCTCCGCTCCCGCCGCAAGAGCTCCGGATAGAAGTGGAGAGACTATCGTCGGCCTTTCCGGTGCTTCCCTTGACCCCGCTGATTGTGGGAGAAGCGTTGCGGGGTGTAAAAGAGCACAGCTTCTCCTATTACGACGCCCAGATATGGGCGGCAGCGCGTCTAAATCAAATGCCGGCGGTGCTGAGCGAAGATTTTAATCCGGGAGCGGCGGTTGAAGGAGTGCGGTTCTACGACCCGTTCAATCCCGAGTTCGAGATAGCGGCTTTAGCTTGATCCAGGTTCTTGCCCGCCGCCTAAATTAAACTTTCCCAGCGCTCTATCGCTCTCCGGCACTCCTCCAGCCCCGGCACGAGCGCGATCCGCACGTAGCCCTCGCCGCCCGGCCCGAATGCCCGTCCCGGCGCAACCACGATTCCCTGCTCTAGCAGCCGGACCGCGTATGCTTCGTCGTCTCCGCCGGGAACCGCCACCCATAGATAGAAGCTCGCGTCCGTATGCTGGAAGTCCAGGCCCGACCTCTCGAAGAAGTTTACGAACAGCGCCCGTTTCTCACCGAAGACGCGGCGGCGCTCCGCGACGTGTTCGTCGTCCGCCCATGCCGCTGTTGCCGCGTCCTGGATGAATGACGGCGAGGCAGCGCCGATGGAGGGGCGCATCTTTTTTAGGGCTGCTATGAGCTCGGGGTCGCCGGCCATCATCGCAGAGCGGTAGCCGGTCATGCCGCTGCGCTTTGAGAGGGAGCAGAAGGCCAGGGTGCGCTCTTTGGTTATCTCCAGGATCGAAGGCGGGGGCTCGCCGGAGTAGATGTCGTTGTAGCATTCGTCCGAGAAGAGCAGGATGTCGTGCTTTCGGCAGAACTTCGCTACTTTTTCCAGGTACTCGTGGGTCACGGCCGCACCGGTCGGGTTGTGGGGGTAGTTGATCCAGATAGCCCGCGTTTTTTCCGGGTCTATCTCCTCGACCGGGAGCATGAATCCTCTCTCCCTCTCCAACTCTACCGGCAGCGGCTCCCCGCCGGCGAAGAGCGTGCCCCGCTCGTAGACCGGGTAGCCGGGCGTGCCGTAGGCGACGCCGCGCCGCTCGTGCGACGGGTGCAGAAATGCCAGCGGCGCGTGAAAGATCGCTTCCTTTGACCCGGCTGCGGGCAACACTTCGGTCTCGGGGTTGAGCGCGACGCCGTGCCGGCGGTTTGCCCATTCACAGAACGCTTCGCGCAAATCCTTTTTGCCGGCGGCGCTTGGGTACTGGCTCGTCTTTGGGATTGCCTCTACGAGGGCCTGCCGGATCATCGGGTCTGTTGGCTCGCGGGGGTCGCCGGTCCCGAAGTCGAAGAGGTCCGCGCCGCGCTCCTCCAGCTTCCGGCGGCTCTCGTCCATACGGAGCAGCGGATACTCTCCACCCTGCTCCAGAACGGGATTCAGGAGGAGTTCGGACGATACACCGGCCGGTTTTCGGACATCGTTCATTTGCTTCTCGCGCGAAGGTTCGACAAGGAGTATATTCTCCCTAGAGAGGGCATATAGAGGCCAGAATATAGCACGAGCGGGATGCGAGGAGGTACGTTTTGGAGGATTTCCACTACGAGGAGGGCGGCCTCTACTGCGAGGACGTTCCGCTCTCCGAGGTAGCCAGGAGCGCGGGTACGCCCACCTACGTCTACAGCCACGCCGCGTTTGAGCGGGCCTACCGTGAATTGGATGACGCTTTTTCAGGGCTCGACCACCTGGTCTGCTACGCGGTAAAGGCGAACGCGAACCTGGCGGTTCTGCGGGCGCTGGCTTCTTTTGGGGCCGGGGCGGATATAGTCTCCGGCGGCGAGCTCTACCGGGCGATGCGGGCGGGCTTCGATCCCAAGAAAGTAGTCTTCGCCGGGGTCGGAAAGACCGAGGAAGAGCTGATGGCCGGACTCGGGGAGCGGATACTGCTCTTCAACGTGGAGTCTGCTTCGGAGCTAGAACGACTGGACCAACTCGCCGCCCGCCACGGCAAAAAAGCCCGCGTCGCACTCAGGATCAACCCCGACGTAGACGCCGGCACCCACGATCACATGACCACCGGCCGGGAGAAGGACAAGTTCGGCATCCCGGTGGAAGAGGCGCTGCAGCTAGTCGAAAAGATAAAAGATTGCCGGTGTATAGACCTGATCGGGGTTCACCAGCACATCGGCTCCCAGATCACCAAACTAGATCCCTACACCGAGTCGGTCGAACGTAGCGCCGCCCTCGTAGACGAGCTAAAGGAGCGAGGCTTCGACATAAAGTACTTCAACATCGGCGGCGGCCTCGGCATCCCTTACAACGGTGAAGAGACCATTGCCCCCCGAGATCTCGTAAACGCCATCCGTCCGACGCTCGAAGCCACGGGCGCGAAGATCCTCTGCGAGATGGGACGCTACATCGCCGGAAACGCCGGAGCCCTCCTGACCGGCGTCATCTACCGCAAGCGAAGCGGCGACAAGAGCTTCATCGTGGCCGACGCGGGTATGAACGACCTCTTGCGCCCGAGCCTCTACAACGCCCACCACGAGGTGCTGCCGGTGAGCGAGAATGGGGGCGTAGTACCCGCCGACCTCGTAGGGCCGGTCTGTGAGAGTGGCGACTACCTGGCCCGCGACCGCGAACTCCCCGACGCCGACGAGGGCGACCTTTTGGCCGTCATGAGCGCCGGAGCCTACAGCTTCTCGATGGCCTCCAATTACAACTCCCGCCGTCGTCCGGCAGAGGTGCTCGTTAGGGGCGACCGCTGGGCCATCGTCCGAGAGCGCGAACACTACCCTGACCTCGTCAAGGGCGAGTTGGTCCCGGCGTTTCTGTAGCCGCCGGGCGGGCTAAACATAGAATCACGAGGTTTACCAGCCGGACCTGGCTGCGTTTTGTCTACGGCCCGACAGCCTTCCGCCGAGGTAGCTTGCCAATACGCTGAGCGCCGCGACCCCGCAAAACGCGAAGACCCAGGCTGCGAGAAGTCCCAAATTCTCGGACCGCGAGTAGGCGTCGAGGGATCCGCTAAAAGTAGACAGGATCACCGGGACAAACGTTACGAGCATCCAGCCGACCCCGACTCCTATGGTCGCCAGGGCTCCCACCAAGCTGTTCGGACCGGGTGATGAAGAAACTACTCTACCGATCAAGGCTCCACCCACAAAGAAGGCTAACAGCACGACCAGAAGATGAAGGAGTAGGCTGAGGTTCGTATAAGCGCTCCATCCCCTTCCGGTAAAAGCGACCTTCACCTCCGAGTTCTCTAAAGCAAACAGGTCGTAGAGGAATGGATCGACCATCGCCCCCACGAATAGCGTGAACGAGACGACCAGTAGGATCGTTAGCGCTGCTCCCATAAGGATGACTTTCCACCGAAGCTGCGTCAACATATGTCTTCTCCCAGCCAAATGGCCTCCAAGAACAGGTTGCCCATCCTACGCTCTACGCGTTACAAGTCGGCCTCAGAGAGACTAAACTTTCTCCTGGCCGGGAGGAAGGCCAGGAGAAAGTTTAGGAACCAGCGTCGAGAAGACCGTGTATATTCGAGTGTACAAGGTCGCACAAGAAAGAAGTAACTAAAATCGTCTAGATTCAAGGAGGCTTCGTGTGAGGAAGCTGTTTACGCTCTTCGATAGATCAGAAGATGGCTACAGAAGATATTGGGTGGCGCTGACCGCTTGCCTCACAGCGGGGGCGCTGTTTCTCGTTTCCTGCAGTCCCGACGCCGGACGGGATCCCGGTCCACAGGACGATATAGGTGAACAAGAAGAACAGGCGGAGCAACGTACCTCGGCCGGTCCCGAAAATTCGGTGAGCTTCCTCGAATTGTCCCGGAATCCGGAGGAATACTACGGTAAGCGGGTGACCGTGAGCGCCACGGTAGGCCGGACCTTCGAATCGCGGGCCATTTCGCTGGTCACCCAAGAGACGACCGAGAACCAGGAGCCGGTAGAAGACGAGAGCGTTTTGGCCGTGGGCAAAAGCGAGATCCCGGACCTATCAGAAGGACAAAGCGCCCAGGTGACGGGCGAGGTGCGCGAGTTTAATATTGGCGCTCTCGAGAATGACCTTGGGATAGACCTGAAAAACGACCTGTACGTAAGCTACGAGGACCGACCGGCCATTATCGCCGACTCGGTTGGCCGGGTAGGCGGGACGACGGGCGGCTCTTAACTCAGATCAGCGCCTGTGAGTAATGCTCTTAGAGGTGTCGGGCCGGGGAGTGAACCATGCTCTTGAGCAGATGATCTAAAGCTTCGCCGGGGTCTTCGGTGAAGCCGGTGTGAACCGGGGAAGCCTGGAGTACTGTGCTCCGGGGCGCTACCAACCACCCGAAGCGCTGACCAGTCGGCAGTGATCCTATAGCGCCCGCCTCCGGGCCGCCCGCGCACACTAGGCGGGCTGTTTCCAGGTGGGCGAGAACGGCTTCGTGGTCCGCAGTCGAGTCTAGCGCCCGCAGCCGGTCGTGGTCGAGGTGTATACGGACGTCGAGGAAGTTTTTCTCCTGACAGTAGAGCACGACCCCGGCGTTTATGAACTCCTCACGCTCTACACGGGGCACCACGCGCAGCAAGGCGTACTCGAAGAGGCTCATCACGCATCCTCCAGCGCTTTGACCCAGGATCTCGGCTCTTCCAGGCGGCTACCGAGATACCCGATGTAGGCTGAGCGCACTTCATCCGGACTGTCGAAGCCGGGCTCTTGTTTGAGCCACTCGTCGGGCACTAGATCCAATATGCTGCGTACCGTCTCCGGGTTGAGCAGGGGCGCCAGCTCTGTGTCTGCCCGTCGGATGTTTTTCGCGAATGGCAAGAGCACGTGGTCTCGGGCTCCGGCGAACGGCCTCTGGCTCGTGGGGTTCGGGCCGGACTTATTCAGGGTGGGCCAATTGTGATGGAAGTAGAGGGAGGCGCCGTGGTCTATAAGCCAGAGTTTGCCGTGCCAGATCAGGAGGTTCGTGTTGCGGGGTGTGCGATCCACGTTCTGTACGAGCGCGTCGAACCACAGGATGCGGGAGGCGAGGTCCGGATCGGTCGGCTCCACGAGAGGGTCGAAGCCGAGAGAGCCCGGCAGATAGTCGAGGGCCAGATTGAGGCCGGCGCTCGCCCGGAGTAGGTCTTGTATCTCGGGGTCGGGTTCGGTCCGGCCGAGTTCCGGGTCGAGGAGCATGAGGACTAGCTCCGGCACTTGCAGGCCGAGGGTGCGGGCGATCTCACCCGACACCAACTCCGCGATCAACGCTTTTATCCCCTGTCCGGCGCCCCGAAACTTGAGCACGTATGTCCCGAGGTCGTCGCCTTCCACGATTGCCGGGAGCGATCCTCCCTCCCGCAGCGGTGTTACGTAGCGAGTCGCGGTCACGGTCCTTAGCAAATAGGAACCCTCTTGATGTAAGAGCCTGCGTTTACAGACGGCGGTGTAGACTTTCCCGGACCATTCTAGTCTGAAAGAAGAGAGCCTTCCTAAGTCCTCCGTCGCTGGCGGCCGTTCGTCAGGATGGGCGATAGTCCTGGGCTTCTTCTCGCTATGGAGGAGTCCACGGAGAGGGATTTCGCGGCGGCGCTCAGGAGCACGGCGGCCGAGAGCAAGGCTACGAACAGGTTTATGGTCAGGAGCTGGGGGGCGCCGAGGCCTGTACCGAGGCTCACCCCTCCCTGAGAGAGAAGTATGACGATGCTCATACCTATGCTGCCGAGCGCGGCCAGGTTGGTTAGGAGACCCAGGATCAGGGTTATCCCCAGCGCCAACTCTCCGAGCCGTACTAGCTGGGCGATAAATTCGGCGTTCGGGATCACGTTGTTCTGCATGAAGGTCTGGAAAAACGCCGGGGCCTGCGAGACGAAACCTCCGGCCTGGAGACTCTGGGAGAATTGGCTAGGGAAGTCCGGATTTAGGAATTTTTCGACGGCGCCGTTGAGCCAGACGAGCCCGATCAGGATACGAACCCACGTCATACCGTTCACCGTAGAGACCTCCACAGAACGCTTACAATCACATTATCTTAGTATACGTTTCGGAAAGACTGTGTGGATGGTCTTCGGGTATCGTAGAACCAAAATGTATCGGGAACGTATACAGGTGAGTGGCAGGTGTCCGCAACCAAACTCAACAGAAAGAGGAGGAAGTCTTGGAGGAGATGATCTCGCGCAAGAAGTTTATCCGGCTCGGGGCCGCCATCGGGGTGAGCGCCGCCGGTGCTTCCGTCGTCGCGGCCTGCGGGGGCGGGGACGGCGGAGGTGGCGGCAGCGCCTCTTCTGGAGGGGGAGCAACAGCTTCCGGCGGGACTACCAGCGGAGGGGCCAGCGGCACTACCGAGATGGGGAGTGCGGGCGGCCAGTCCATAGCCCAGGCTTCGGAGGTTCCCCAGAACTCGGCCGTGAAGTTTACCGATTCGGGCCAGCCGGCGCTTCTGGTTCACTTGCAGGGTGGAGATTTCGTGGCCTATTCGGCGGTCTGTACCCATCAGCAGTGCGAGGTTGCCTACCAGAAGCAGTCGAGCCAGTTGGCCTGCCCGTGCCACGGCTCTATCTTCGACCCTTCCAACGGCGGCCAGGTCGTGAGCGGTCCCGCGCCGACTCCTTTGCCGGAGATCCCGATTCAAGTCCAGGGCGGACAGATCACGAAAGCCTGATACTCGCCGTCACCGGGCAAAAACGTACAGGTAGATGGATGATAGCCGCCGCCTAAAGTAGAATGCTGGTCTATGGACCCCAGCGAGGAGCGTATCGGGCTTAACGCGGCGGCGGCCATCTTGGACCGGGAGCCGGAGATGGTCCGTCGCTACGTGGCGGAGGGCAGGCTTCACGCCGAGCGCAGCGCCGAAGGCGGCTACAGCATCGGCCTCTCTGAAGTCGAGAACCTCGCCCGTGAGTTGAATACCGAAGAAGACGAGGAAGCTTTCGAGGGCGAAGTCGTCGGTGACGAGTCTTCCGGAAGCTCCCGCCTGCCTGCCGTACCGTTCGAGCGCTACGAACGCCTGCTCCAGCAGGGCCAGGATTACAAGACCCGCCTCGAAGAACGCAACCGTCAGATGGATGAGATCCGCCAGGAACGCGACGCCGCCCGCGTCGAGATGGACCGCTTGTGGGGTGAGATCGAACGCCTCAACCTCATCGAGTACCAGCGTGAACTTCAGGACAAGACTATCTCTACCCTCGAAGAAGAGAAGTCAAAGCTCGAAGCCGAACGCGAGCGCCTCGCCCAGGAACACCAGAAGGCGATAGAAGAGAAATCCGCCCTCGCCGAAGAACGCACCCGCCTCGAAGCCGAGCTGAAAGTCCTCAAGAACCGGGGCTTTTTCTCCCGGCTGTTCGGCGGCTGACATCTCTCCCGGCATGGAACGTGCGGATATAGAAAGACTACTCCTACGGGCTCGTGGCCTGGCCCTGTTTCGGGGAGTCCTGGATACGCCGGTGGCGCGGGACTTTCTGGGATTACTAGGGATGCTGGCGCGAGAGAAGCCGGACCCAGGTTCCGTAGCGGATGCTTTCGGGCGGCTGTGGGAGGGCCTGGCCCTGGACTCCGGCACTCTGCTACCCGACGCCTGGCAGTCGTATCTTGCGGGACGCATCATGGATGACGAGAATCCGTTTAGTCTGGGGGCGGAGAGAGGGGAGCCGACGCCGGTTCTTCTGGAACAGGCGCGGCGGGATCTGGGAACTCTGCAAGCGCTCTTCGAGTTGGATGCGCGAACCGTGCTCGGGTTGGTCGAAGACGCCGTGCCGGGGCTCGGGATCTGGGTTCCATGGACGGCGCCGGGGCGCAATAATAAAGACTCTGCCCGGAACGTATTGGCCCGGAAGCTCGCGGCCAGTGAGGAATGGGGCGCGTGCGCGGAGCTTCTGGCGGACCACTATGCCCGACACGGCGCGGGAATCTTCGGGCCTCATCGGGCGTTTCGCTGGAGAGAAGGCCGCCTGTATCCGGTGACGGAACCCGACCCCGTGAGCCTCATGCACCTCATAGGCTACGAAGAAGAGCAAGAACCGCTTCTGAAGAACACCGAGCGCTTTCTATCCGGTTTGCCGGCCCACCACGCGCTGCTCTACGGGCTGCCGGGGACCGGCAAGTCTTCGACGGTGAAGGCCCTGCTCAACGAGTACGCGGGCGCGGGGCTCCGGCTGGTCGAGGTAGCCAAAGAAGACCTCGGTGAGCTGCCACGGGTATTGGCGAGACTTCGGGGACGCGGCCCGCGCTTTCTGCTGTTCGTGGACGACCTCTCATTCGAGGAGCACGAGGTAGAGTACAAGTCGCTCAAAGCCTTGCTGGAGGGCAGTGTCGAGGAGCCGCCGGACAACGTGCGATTGTACGCCACCTCGAACCGGCGCAACGTGGTCCGGGAGAGCTTCTCCGACCGGGGTGAGCTGGGCGACGACGTACACGCGCAGGATACCATGCAGGAAAAACTCTCTCTCGTGGCCCGGTTCGGGTTGCGTCTCACCTTCCCTTCCCCGGACCAGAAACGATATCTGGAGATCGTTCGCGGCCTGGCGCAAGAACGGGGTATCGGAGTTCCCGACGAGGAACTGACCGAACGCGCATTGCTCTGGGATCGGTGGCACGCCGGACGCTCAGGACGTACCGCCCGGCAATTCGTGGACGAGCTGTCGGGCGAGACCGTCAACGCCCCGTCGAGGTTCGGCCGTTAAGTTTTAGAGGTCGGACCGGATCCGAAGAGGGAGGTGGATGTCCGGTCCGACTTTGATCGGGCAAGCCAGCTTCCCGGGGGGATGAGAAACCGGCTCGTCCGTAACTACAAGGATTATGCCTGGTTGAGACGGAGCTCACATCCCCCAAATGGGTGATTTTTGGACAAGATTCAAGGATTCGGATGTCTTTTCAGCGTATAGCTGCACGGTTCGTTTGCTACGAGAGCCAGGCCCGAATAGAATTACACTGTGAGTTGGATGTACGAACAGCCAGCGTTATGTACACTGAAGGGCAGGGGTGAGAGAGTACGTCCTCTCCGAATGTGAAACAGGAGGCGGGTTTAGATGGGTAAGCCGCTTATGGTCTTGGTCGTCGAGGACTCGGAGGATGACACCCTGCTCCTTTTGAGGGAGTTGCGGCGCGGGGGCTACGAGCCGACCCACGAGCGGGTGCAGAGCGCGCGAGAGATGAAAGAGGCCCTTGCGAGGGACTCCTGGGATCTGGTGGTCTCCGACCACTCCATGCCGACTTTCAGTTCGTTGTCCGCGTTGGAGTTGCTCCGCGAAAGCGGTTTCACAGACCTGCCCTTCGTTATAGTGAGCGGCCAGATCGGCGAGGATGCGGCCGTGGAGGCGATGAAGGCCGGCGCCCAAGACTACATAATGAAGGACAACCTGACCAGGCTTACCTCGGCGATCAGCCGGGAGTTGAGCGAGGCCGAGGTGCGACGGAGCCGGCGCCGGGCGGAGAGGGCTTTGCAGGAGAGCGAGGAGCGTTTCCGCTCCCTGGTTCAGTACGCGTCGGATATTATCGTGGTTCTCGATGCGGAGGGCGTTATCCGCTACGAGAGCCCGGCGGTCGAGCGGGTGCTGGGTTACAAGCCTGAGGAGAGGATCGGCAAGAGCGCCTTCGACCTGTTGCATCCGGACGACGCTGAAGAAGTCAAAGATGTCCTGCAGGAATACTTGGGCAAGCCCGGTTCGAAGCCTCCGAGGATCGAGTACCGGGTGCGGGCCCAAGACGGGACGTTGCGGTACTTCGAGGCCATAAGCACCAACCTGCTTCACGACCCGAGTGTCGGCGGCATCGTGGTCAACGCCCGTGACGTCACCGAGCGTAAGCAGGCCGAGGAGGAGCTTCGCCGGGCCGAGGAAAAATACCGCGGCATCTTCGAGAATGCTGTCGAGGGCATCTATCAGGTGACCGTCGAGGGACGTATGCTGACAGCCAACCCGGCGATGGCGCGCATACTGGGCTATGAGTCGCCCGAAGACCTCACGGGGAGCGTTACGGACGTCACGGAGCAGCTTTACGTGGATCCCGGTGACCGGGAAGAGTTCCAGCGCCTCATGATGCTGGGGGGGTCGGTTAACGGGTTCGAGACGGAGATGTATCGTAAGGACGGCCGAATAGTAGCGGTCTCCTTCGCCGCACGGGTATTGCGGGATCCCTCCACCGGAGAGCATGTGGGATATGAAGGGATCATGGAAGATATCTCCGAGCGCCGGCGCAACGAAGAAGCGCTGCGTGAGATGCGGGAAGGTGAGCGGCGGAGGATCGCCCGAGACCTGCACGACGTGGTGCTTCAGGACCTGACCTACAGCCTGCAGTCCATGCAGGCAAGTCGCTTTCTGGAACGGAACGAAAAAGAAGACGCCGGACGCAGGGATCAGGAGATCGAAGCTCTCCGCAAGGCGGTCGGCGGCCTGCGGGAGGCCATATACGACCTCCGGCTGGATAGTTTTCAGGAACAGTCGCTTTTGAGATCCGTGAAATCACTCGTGGAGTTGAACCGCCGGATGTCTAGTGAATGGAAGGTAAATCTACTAGCGGAAGAAGAGCTTCCGGACCTTCCAGGTGTCGTGAAAGTCGAGGTGTTCCGCGTTTTGCAGGAGGCGCTGGTGAACGTCCGCCGTCACTCGGGGGCCCGGCGCGTCGAGGTAATCCTGGGTGCAGAAGGTGAATACGTCATGGTGGAGGTCCGTGATGACGGGTGTGGTTTCGACCCCGAAGAATCCTCCGGTATGGGAATCACCGGCATGATAGAACGAGCGAAAGCCATCGACGGCGAGCTCGAAGTGCGGAGCGAGCGTGGAAATGGTACTAAAGTGCGGTTGTTGGCCCCGTTTTTTTCAGCCCGGAGAGATCAGGATACTTCGGGAACCTGAACCAGTCTTTTTTGAGAACAGTTCTTTTTTGATCTCCGGGTTGCTATAGTTTCAAGGTACCGTTCCTGATATTAGCCGCGAAAGCGCCGCGGTCTCCGGAGATGCGTTAGAGGAGGGTGCCAGATGCAGCGTATCGTGATCGTCGAGGATCATACGGCTTTCCGTCAGACGCTGGTTCTCGTGCTCGAAAGAGAGCCGGAGTTCGAGGTCGTGGTCCAGGCCGGGTCGCTGGCCGAAGCCCGCGAAGACCTGAAGAGGTTGGATCGGAGTCCCAACGTGGGAGTCATAGACCTCACCCTCCCCGACGGCCTTGGGGCCGACCTCATAAAAGACCTCCGCGCCGCAAACCCGGATTTTTCGGCGCTGGTACTGACCGCCAGCCTGGACCGCGAAGAGCACGCCCTGGCCGTGGAAGCCGGCGCCTCCGGGATACTCCACAAGTCGTCTGACGTGGAGGAGATCATCGACTCGTTACGGAGGCTGGCGAGGGGAGAGATGTTGTTCTCGACGGCTGAGATCGTGGAGCTTCTTCGGATAGCCGGCCACACTAGAGACCAAGAATGGGAAGCCCGCGCGAATATCGAGAAACTCACCACCCGCGAACTGGAAGTGTTGCAGGGGCTGGCGGAGGGATTGAGCAATAGGGAGATCGCGGATAGGCTGTACGTGAGCCTGGATACCGAGCGCACCCACATGATGAATGTCTTGAACAAGTTGGGGGTACACTCGCGGCTCCAGGCCTTGCTGTTCGCCCTCCGCTACGGCCTGGTCAACCTCCGGCAGGACAGCGGGCTAGATTAGTAGCTCGCCTTCGCAAACGTACTCGGCCGGGCCGGTCATATACGCAGTCTCGCTTTCCCCCGCCCATTCAACTTCTACTACACCTCCGTCCAGATGTACTCTGACCGGACTCTCTGCCAAGCCTTGGCTGATCGCGGCGACCGCCACCGCGCACGAACCCGTCCCCGAAGCCAGGGTCTCGCCCGCGCCGCGCTCCCAGATCCTCATCCGCAAGTCGTAAGAGCCCCGGACGGAGGCGAACTCCACGTTCGTCCCTGTGGAGAATAGGGGATCGGTTTCGACCGGCGGGCCAGCCAATTTGAGGTCCAGGCTATCCACCTCCACCTCAGATGCCAGGAAAGCGACGGCGTGGGGATTGCCCATCGAGACTCTCAGAAACGAGAAGCCACCCAGCGCGACCTCGGGCTCGAAGGCTGGCGGGCCCATATCCACCCGCGAGGAGCCGTCTTCGTAGAGGAGCAACTTCTTCGTTCCGGCCGCGGTGTCTATGGTGATCGCTTCGCCGTCCACCAGTTCGTAATCTCGCGCGTAGCGGGCGAGACAGCGGATGCCGTTGCCGCACATCTCCGAGGGTGAGCCGTCGGAGTTGTAGTAGATCATCTCAAGGTCCGCAGCCTCCGAATAGGCCGGGACGAGTATACCGTCCGCGCCGACGCCGAAGTGCCGGTCACAGGCGCGCCGGGCGAGTTGCGGCAGATCCAAGCCCTCTACCTTGCCGGGGTCCAGGATCAGGAAATCATTCCCGCAGCCGTGCATCTTGGTGAAGTGCATGCGGAGATTCTATTCTCGAAAAGCAGGAACGGCCAGCCGAGAGTTTCGACGAGACTTTTATAGAAGGTGGAAAAAAGCCGTTGGGAGATAGCTTCCCATACCTTATATTTCTCGGGTGGAGGCTACTCGCGCTACATACCGGAAGCGAAGGATCGGGGCTTTGTTGGTTGCGATAACCCTCGTTCTCGCCCTGTACGTGGTTCGCGGGGCCGACGCGGGATCTCCGCCCTCCTACTACACCGTGGAACCGGGTGACACGGTATGGTCGATAGCGATTACTCATTACCCGCCTCAGGAAGATCCGAGGCCGCGGATAGAGGACATCCGTGCGGCAAACGACCTCTCCGGTTTCCGTATACGACCCGGCCAGCGACTGGAGTTGCCACCGGCTGAATAAGCGGACGAGACCTTCTCCGGCGTCGCTGGTATAAATGGGGTATCGGAAAGCTATGGAAAAGGGGCCGGCATGGAAGGCCGTGGCGAAGTCTGTCTGGAGGAAGAGGTGGATCGGCTCCGGCGCTCGGGATTGAGCGTGCAGGAGATCTCGGAAGCCACGGGCCTGGAACCGGCCTGGGTCGCAAGCGTGGTCGAGATGCTACCGGACGAGGAGCCCGGCCCGGAAGAGAGTCGGGCTTAGAGGTTTATACTCCTAACACGTCTTTCATGGAGTAGAGACCGGCCTCCGATTTCGCGGCGAACTTCGCGGCGCGTAAGGCTCCGTCGGCGAAGGCGCGGCGTGAGAGGGCGCGATGAATGACCTCGACCTCTTCGCTACCGGAGTAGAAGATCACGCGATGTTCCCCAACCACGGCCCCGCCTCGCAGGGCGTGAACCCCGATCTCCCCGTCTTCGCGCGGCTGACGTCCCTCGCGACCGTAGACCGCAACGTCTTCGAGGCTTTTGCCACGCCCTCCGGCGGCGGCTTCCCCCAGAAACAAAGCCGTCCCGGATGGGGCGTCCACCTTGTTCCGGTGGTGAGTCTCGACGACCTCGATATCGTAACCGGCGCCGAGTTTGGCGGAGAGCTCGCCCACCACCTCGCGCAACAGGTTTATCCCTACGCCCATGTTGGGAGCGAGCACGATCGGGAAGTCCTTCGCAGCCTCTTCGACTTTCGCGCGCTGTTCCTCGGATAGACCCGTGGTCCCGATAACCAGCGGCTTACCGTACGTGAGGTGCTCGATCGTTGCTTCGGGGCTCGTAAACTCGATCAGGACTTCGGCGTCTTCGGGTGGTTCCTCTGTTGCGGACACACCGGCGCGGCCCCAGCCACACAATTCGCCGAGGTCCGAGCCTAGCTCCGGGGCTCCGGGTTCGATGGCGCCGCCGGCCAGTTCGATGCCGTCCGTTTCGAGTGCGGCGCGGCAGATCTCGCGGCCCATACGGCCCGCCGCCCCGACGATTCCTACGCGGATAGCTCCGCTGCTCAAACTTCTTCCGGTGTGGGGAGGAGATGGTTTACGGCGTCGAGGGTCTCTTGAAGAATCGTCAGGTTCTCGCCCTCCATCGGTATGAGCGGGAGGCGCATCTCGTCGGAGCAGAGGCCCAGCAGGGAAGCGGCGGTCTTTACCGGGATCGGGTTGGTTTCGATAAAGAGCGCCCGGAAGAGCGGCAGCAACTCGTAGTGAAGTTCTCGGGCCCTCTCCCAGTTCCCTTCCAGTGCGGCGTCCACCATGTCGGAGACCGCGCCGGGGGCGACGTTCGAGGTAACGGCTATAGTACCCGTACCGCCCAGAGACATGAGCGGCAGTATCATCGGGTCGTCGCCGGAGAAGATGATGAAATCTTCTCCGCACAGGCGCCGGATATCGCTGACCATGTTCATCGAGAGTGTGGATTCCTTGACCCCTACGATGTTCGGTATCTCCGCGAGACGCGCCATAGTCTCCGCCTCGATAGTAACGGCGGTCCTTCCGGGGATGTTGTAGAGGAGGATGGGTAGGTCGGTACTCTCGGCCACCGCGGCGAAGTGCCGGTAGAGGCCCTCCTGGGTCGGTTTGTTGTAGTAGGGCGCGACCTGGAGCGAGCCGTCGGCGCCCGCTTCTCGGGCCATCTTGGTGTACTTGATCGCCATCTCAGTGCTGTTCGAGCCGGAACCGGCGATCACGGGCACCCGCCCGTCGGAGACGCGCGATACGGTCTCTATGACGAGACGGTCTTCGGCTTCGCTCATGGCCGGGGTCTCTCCGGTGGTGCCGCACGGGACCAGGCCGTGGATTCCCTGCTTTATCTGTAGCTCTACCAGGTTCTCCAGAGCCTCGACGTCTATTGCGCCGTTCCTGAACGGGGTTATTAGGGCTGTGAATGCGCCGCTAAACATCTCTCTCCTCCAACTCAAAACTCTCGTGGAGACGTCGGACCGCTTCCTCCACGCTATCTTCCTGCAACACGCATGTTACCTGAATCTCCGAGGTGGAGACCATCCTTATTGGGATACCCGCCTCGCCCAGGGTCTCGAATACCTTTGCGGCGTAGCCGGGACGATTTAGCATTCCGGTACCGACGACTGAAACCTTGCCCAAATCGGCCTCGCCTTCTACCTCGCCGCCAAGGGATTCGGCCACCTCTCCCACGATCCGCCGCGTTTCCTCGAAGTTCGCCCGGTTCACGGTAAAGGCGACGTCCGCGGTCCCTTCGCGGGTGCCGCTCTCGACGATCACGTCCACCGAGATTCCTCGCTCGGCCAGGGGACTGAAGATTTTACTGAGTGTGCCCGGCCCGGTGCGGATGCCGCCGAGGGCCAGGCGGGCAACGTCCAGGTCGTGGACGATGCCGGCTACTGTCTCACGGGTCTCCAAACGTTCCAACGTTTTACCTCCTGCTATAACGGTTCCGGGCTCCTCGTCGAAGGAGGAGCGGACGTGGATCTCCACGCCGTAGAGCGCCCCGAGTTCTACGGCCCGCGGGTGCATCACTTTGGCCCCACGCCAGGCCATCTCCGCCATCTCCTCCGACGAAATTATAGGGATGCGCCGGGCTCCGGGGACTATTCGCGGGTCGGCCGTGTAGATGCCGTCCACGTCCGTGTAGATCTCACACCGCTCCGCCCCGAGCGCCGCCGCGAGTGCTACAGCGGTCGTATCCGAGCCGCCGCGTCCCAGCGTCATCACGTCGCCCATGGCGTTCATCCCCTGGAACCCGGCTACGATTACGATGTGCTCTTCGGAGAGGAGCTTGCGGATGCGTTCGGGTTTTATCTCGGAGATCACACCGGACCCGTAGCGCCCGGTTACGGTCATCCCCGCCTGCGGTCCTGTGAGCGAGACGGCCGGAAGCCCCCGATCGTGAAGCGCCATCGCCAGCAGCGCTACCGACTGCTCCTCCCCGGTAGCTAGAAGTTGATCTATCTCGCGCGGCGAAGGGTTCCGGCTGACCTCACCGGCGAGCCTGAGAAGCCGATCCGTGCTCTTTCCCATCGCCGAGGTCACCACAACAAGGTCCAGGCCCGACTCGCGGGCGCGGTTGATGCGCACGGCCACGGCCTTTATGTGCTCCGCTGTGGCGACGGAGCTTCCGCCGTATTTTTGGACTATGACGCCCAAGACGATGCCTTTACGATGGGTCTCACACCTCTAGCCTAGCGCATCGTTCGTCGGCTCGCAGCGGGCGACGGATCTCTCTACGGCATCGGCTTGCCGCCGGTAACCCCGAGCGTCTCCCCGTTGACGAAGCTGGCCTCCTGGGACGCCAGGAACACGAAGGCGGGCGCCAACTCAGCGGGTTGCGCGGGACGGCCCATCGGCGAGGTGCCGCCGAATTGGGAAGCCACCTCGCCCGGCATCGAGGCCGGTATGATCGGGGTCCACACCGGACCGGGCGCCACACTGTTCGCCCGCAGGCCGTACCCCGCAACTTCCAGGGCGAGACCCTTGGTGAAGGAGATTATGGCTCCCTTGGTCGAGGAGTAGGGCAGGAGTTGGGGTGAAGGCTGGTAGGCTTGTATAGAGCAGGTATTGATAAAGGAGCCGCCCTCGGGCATGTACGGGAGCGCCGCTTGGCAGAGCCAGAACATGGCGTAGATGTTGGTCTTGAACGTCCGGTCGAGCAACTCGGTGGAGACGTCGGCTATCCCGTCGACCGACATCTGGTGGGCTGCGTTGTTTACCAGGACGTCTATCCGTCCGAACTCCTCGACGGCCTTCTCGATAATGCTCTTGCAATGATCCTCGTCTACGATGTCGCCGGGAACTTTTATGGCTCTTCTGCCGGCTTCCTCGACGACCTGGGCTGTTTCCTGGGCGTCGGATTCCTCTTCTTCGAGGTAGGAGATCAGGACGTCCGCCCCCTCGCGGGCGAAGGCCAAAGCCACCGCCCGCCCTATGCCGGAGTCGCCGCCGGTGATGACCGCCGCCTTGCCTTCGAGCCTCCCGAAGCCTTTGTAAGTTTCATATCCGTAGTCGGGCTTCGGCCCCATCTCCGATTCGTGGCCGGGGTGCTGGTCGCGTTGGTCCTGCTCGCCGAACTCCGGCTGCGGGTACTGCTCTTTAGGGTCCTGTTGCCTGGTCTGGTCCTCGGGCATGCTGATCTACCTCCGTTCCTACGGGTCACTCGGGTGCTTCCGCTCTTTTGCCCGTTTCGAGAACGAATCAAACGCCAAACACAGACGCCGCAAGTTACTTCACGGAGATGGTTTATCTTCGTTCTAGGGATGGAGGGCGCGCTCATGGAAAGCTCCTTTACTCCCAGCCCAAGGAGATCGATGACGCACTCCCCAGTCTATTGCTCTTCTTGAGAGATAAGCTCGGCCAGCGCTTCGGCGGCTGCCTCCTCGTCTTCACCCTCGGCCCGGATGGTTAGCTTGTCGCCCTGCTTCGCGCCGAGCGTCATGAGGTTCAGGGAACTCTTGGCGTTTGCCTCGGTGTCGCCTTTGATCACCTTTATATCCGAGTTGTAGCCCTTCGCCGCTTTCACGAATTTGGCCGCCGGTCGGGCGTGGAGGCCTTCTTCGGGGACTACCGTTACCTCTTTCTCTACCATTTCTACTCCTTTTCTCCAGTTTACCGGCCCTTCGCAGGCCGAATTTATAAGCTCCGGCCGGGATGTGGACATCGGCCGACCGGAGCATTCTATCCAGAACGGTTTATGCGGCGGCGGAGGTTGCCTTCTCTTTGTCCGCCCCGCCGGTGAACTCTTTTATCCCGATCACCAGCGCCGCGCTAATGACCGTGCCGATGGCGATGGCGAGCAGGTAGAGTGGCCAGTTGCCGATCAGGCCGATCACGAAGATGCCACCGTGCGGCGCCCGCAGCGTCGCGCCGAACGCCAGTGACAGCGAGGCCGTAATAGCGGAACCGACCATCATCGAAGGGATCACGCGCAACGGGTCCGCTGCGGCGAATGGGATCGCGCCCTCGGTTATGAAAGAGGCTCCCATTACCCAGTTCGCCTGTCCGGCGCGCTGCTCCGCCGGAGTAAAGAGTCTTCCCCGGACGGCGGTCGCGAGCGCGAGGGCCAGAGGCGGGACCATACCGGCCGCCATCACGGCCGCCATCGGCGCGAAAGCGCCTCCCGCGAGGCCGGCGATGGCGAAGGCGTAGGCTGCCTTGTTTACCGGGCCGCCCATATCGAAAGCCATCATCGAACCGAGGATGATGCCCAGTAGTATAGCGTTGGTCCCTTCGAGACTTCCCAGCCAGTTCTCCAAGCCGGTGGTCGCTGTGGCAATGGGCTGGCCTACGACGACGATCATGAGCGCCCCGACCACCAGACAACCTACGAGCGGGTAGACCAGGATGGGCATGAGCCGGCCGAACCCGCCGGGCAGTTTGATCTTCTTGAGCAAGATTATGACGGCCCCGGCGAGGAGTCCGGCGGCGATACCGCCGAGGAAGCCGGCCCCGATCTCGTTGGCGATGAGGCCGCCCACCACACCCGGCGCTATCCCCGGTCGGTCGGCCATCGCGTAGGCGATGAAACCGGCGAGAATGGGCACGAGCATCCCGAATGCGGTCGAGCCAATCGTGAAGATCATCGCCGGTATGGTGAAGTCTTCGTACACGTCTATCTCGGTGACGGCGACCGCGCCGCCCAGGGCAAAGGCCAGGGCGATCAAGATGCCGCCCGCTACGACGAACGGGATCATGTAGCTGACGCCGGTCATGAGCCAGCGCCTCACCTCCGCGCCCCAGCCGGAACCGCCCATGTCGGTTGGCACGCCCTCGTCTTCATCGTCTTGCGCCGCCGCTCCGGCGCTTTCTTGGCTTTCGCCCTGCTCGACGGCTTTCACGGCCCGCTCGACTACTTCACCGGGTTTGTCTATGGCTTCTCTCAGCCGGACCTCTACTATCGGCTTGCCGTCGAAGCGGTTGCGTTCGGCGACGGTGGCGTCGGCGGCTATGATGACCGCGTCGGCGTCCTTTATCGTCTGCCGGTCCACGAACTCCGCGCCGGAAGCGCCGTGGATCTCGATCTCTATATCGTGGCCTTTTTCTTTTGCCGTAGTTTCGAGTGCCTCGGCGGCCATCGCGCTGTGGGCTATGCCCGTTGGGCACGCCGTAACCCCTATGAACTTCATGCTACCCTCATTCCTCCTTTTCCCTGGTCAACGGAATTGCTTTTTTCGCTCTCTTAGGTCGAAATCTGCTCGCGCATTAGCTCTACCGCTTTCTCCGGGGTGGATGCTTCGCGCAGCGAGGTGCGGAAGTTCTCGTGGACTAGACGGCGGGCGAGCTGCTGGAGCACTTTGACGTGCAGGTTGTGCTCCCCCTCGGGGGCGGCGATCAGGAAGATCAAATCCGCCTTCTCATCGCCGTAGTCGAGCGGCGAGCTCGTGCGTCCGAAGGCCACCCCGGCAGTCTCTACCCCGGATGATTTGGCGTGCGGGATGGCTATCCCCATCTCCATCGCCGTGCCGCCGGTCTCTTTTTCCCTGGCGTAGACCGCCTCGGCGTAGGCGTCGCGGTCGGTGAGCCGACCGTCTTTGTCGAGCAGGTCGACGAGCGCGTCGATTACCTCCCACTGGTCCGTGACCTCCAGATCCAGGGCCACCAGGTTCGCGCTGGTTATGTCGTCTATCGTCGGGCTCATACTGGCACTTCTCCTTTCAGTTGACGTTCTCTGTCGAATCTCTCGTGGAGGCGTACGGCCTCCCGGTCCAGGTCTTCGGGCTTTGGCCCCCGCGATCCGGGTAATCGCGTGGCCGCCGCGCCCCAGGCTACAGCCTCGGTGAGACTGGCTTCTCTATCGTCCGCAGCGGAGAGAAAGCCGGAGAGCAGCGCGTCCCCGGCGCCGACCGTACTACGCGGGGTGAACGGCGGGGTCTCGGCGTGCAGCGCGCCCTCGTCGTCGGAGAGGATCGCCCCGTCCGCCCCCAGCGACACCAGCACGGTGCGCGCCCCCCGGCCACGGACTTCTTCGATTGCGGTGAGGATGTCGGCGACGGTGGCGAGCTGCCTTCCCGCGAGCCCGGAGAGTTCCTCCAGGTTCGGCTTTATGAGGTCCGGCTCCGCTTCGAGAGCCGCTTCGAGCGGTGGTCCGCTGCTATCCACCGCGACCCGGCAACCGGCTTTTCGGCCCAGAGCTACTATCCTGGCGTAGAGGTCCGTGGGTGCTCCCGGCGGCAGGCTGCCGCAGACGGCGAGCCACTCCGCGTCGTGGGCGGCCGCTGCCACCTCATTCAGGATGCGTTCCAGCTCATCCTCGGAGAGACTTGGTCCGGCGGCGTTTATCTTGGTTCCTACTCCTCCCTTCTCGACTATATTGACGTTCATACGGATCGCCCCGGATACCGGCACGCGGACAAGCTCTATCCCGGATTCTTCGAGCAGGGACAGGAATTGCTCCCCGCTCGGGCCGCCGACCGGCGCTATCGCCCTGGACTCCAGGCCGTTCGCCACCAGGTTCCGGGAAACGTTGATTCCCTTTCCTCCGGCCTCCACCGAGAACGCGTTGGATCTCTGGACCTCTCCACGCGACAAGATATCGAGTTCGTAAGCAAGGTCCAGGCTAGGATTCGGTGTCAGGGTCAGGATCACGCACGCACCACCTCTACTCCGGCGGCCTCGAACTCCAGCGTAGGTTCGTCATCGAGACCGCTGTCGGTGACGAATACGTCTATCTCGTCGAGCCCGGCGAAGCGTACGAAGTGCTCCTGCCCGACCTTGGAATGATCCGCCATCAGAATTACTCGCTGGCCGTTCCGTACCATGGCCCGTTTTACTGCGGCCTCGGCCGGGTTGGGGGTCGTCAGTCCCTGCCCGGTTGTTACACCGTTCGCCGCCACGAACGCGACGTCTGGGGAGAAATTCTCTAGAAAACCTGTAGCGAAGTCGTCCACCGCGGCGAGAGTCCTGGCCCGCACGCGCCCGCCGGAGATCAAAACAGTCACCGACGGATGTGCGACGAGCAAGCTCGCTATAGGCAAACAATTGGTGACGACGGTGAGCTCCCTACCCGCCGGCAGCAACCGGGCGAGCGCCCCGGTCGTGGTTCCGGAATCCAACAGGATAGTGCCCCGCGAAGGAACGAACCGCATGGCGGACTCCGCGATCCGGGCTTTCTCCTCCGACATCCTGGAGAGTCGTTCCGCGACCTCGGACTCGAACCGGACTTGTTCGACGGGTACCGCCCCGCCGTGGGTCCTGCGCAGAATACCCTGCCGTTCGAGCATCGAGAGATCCCGCCTTATAGTCTCCGGTGAGACGCCGAACGATTCAGATAACGCAGATACTTCGATCCGCCGCTCGTTGCGAGCCTTCTCCGCGATCATCCGATGCCGTTCCTCAGCATACATCAAACTTTCCACCAATCCCCGTTTGTTGGGCTTTGATGCCCGACTGCATTTATTTATACCCGTTTGTGTGGGATAACGCAAGGGATTTTACGGAAAATTTTCGGAGAAACGAATTTTGGGGATATTCTTAGGCAGAGTAAGGGGTACGGGATGTTTATGTAGACTCTTGATTCGCGGGAGTGTTATTCGGGTGCGATCTGGGTGCCGGATTTCTGGTGGGTTTCGATTCCGATTCAGGTTTTTACGCGGCGCAGCTTGAGGTCGTTGAGGGCTGCTCGGGCGGCCGCGTCGCCGGGGACGCCGTGAACCGCGCCACCGGGGAACGTCGCCGCGCTGCCGATGTATAAGCCGCGCAGGGGGGTGCGGTATGGGGAGAGAGAGGGTAGAGGCCGGAAGAAGAGTTGATCCGGGGCCTGGCTCCCGTCGTTGACGTCGCCCCCGATCAGGTTTCTGTTGCGGCCTTCCAGGTCCGACGGCGTCATGACGTGACGTCCGATCACCCGTTCCCGGAATCCCGGCGCAAATCGCTCTACCTGTGCCTCCATTCGCTCGACGTGCTCGTCCGTCCTGCTGTCCCAGTCAATGCCGTGCGGCACGTGGGAGTAGGCCCACAGCGTGTGGCGTCCTTCCGGCGCGCGGGTCGGGTCGGGGACCGACGGCTGGGCCGCGAGCATGAAAGGCTTCTCCGGCAGATAACCGAGCTTCTCCTGGGAGACGCCTTCTTCAAGCTCCTGGGTGCCGCCGCCGATGTGGAGGGTTCCGGCTCCTCGCGCCGCCTCATACTCCCACGGAACCGGCCCCGAGAGCGCCCAGTCGATCTTCAGCGAACCAGGACCGTAACGGTAGCGGGCCATCTTGTTTTTGTAGGAGTTCGGGAGGTCCGAGCCTGCCATGCTTAGCAATCCTTTTGGGGTAACGTCGCAGAGGGCTATGCTTGCCCGGATCTCCTCTCCTTTGGAGATCACGCCTCGTACCTTGCCATCCCGGACGACGATGCGTTCCACCGGGGAGCCGGTGCGGATCTCACCTCCCAGTTCCTCGAAGTACCCGGCGAGCGCGCCCGAAAGCCTGCCGGAGCCGCCTTCGGCGACCGGCCATCCGGCTACGTGGCCGAGGAGGTTCAGGTAGAAACCGAACACCGTGCTCCCAGCCGCGCCGGGCGCGACGTCCCCGTGAAGCGCCGAACCGTAGAGCCAGGCCTTCGATCCATCGCCCGAGAAAAGCTCCGCGGCGGTCGCCGCCACGGGTTGGAGGACCATGCGCGCCGCCTCCAACGAGCCCGTAAACCCGAGGCCCAGCGCTGCCCGCAGCCCGCCCCATACCGGCGGAAAACCGTCGAGCATCGCCCGGCTCAGGTTGTCCCAGTTATCCAGGTACGGCGTGATGAACTCCCGCCAACTCTCGCCGTCGCCCCGGTGTAAGTCGTTCAAGGAGTCGGCGGTCCGGTCCAAATCTCTGTAGAGCGCCGCGCCCCGGCCTTCGTCGAGGACGTGCGCCATCGCAACCTGAGGGTGTACGAAACGGAGGCCGTGCTTTTCGAGCGGCATCCGGGCGAAGACGGGGGAGGCCGCCGCCGCCGGATAAACGGATGAGAACGTGTCGTGCAGGAAGCCGGGGAGGGTTAGCTCGTCGGTCTTGACCGCGCCGCCGATACGATCCTCCGCCTCAACGAGCAGCGTGGAGAGCCCGGACTCGGCCAGCCTTATAGCCGCCGAGAGGCCGTTCGGGCCGGCCCCGACCACAACCGCGTCGTAGGATTCGTTCATCTTCTCGGGACTCCTCCATATAGGTTGGCCGGAACGAAAAGTATAGACTCCGTGCCCTTGGTTGGGATGTGACAGCGATTTTCAGTGTAGTTGATCCGTGTCGCATGGCGAATACATATCTTCTTGGTCGAAGGTTCACTCGACCCTTCGCATATCTGTGTAGCTTGCGCAGGTCAACATCTCTGCAACCCGCTGTGAGATCTCATTCTTCGGGAGGGGCGGATGACTGTTTCGGGTACTCGGCCAGCGGGGTGTGGATGGTGGTATGCCCGTGCCGCAACCATACCCACAGGACCGTAAGCAGGATTCCGGTGAGGGTCGCGAAGGTAACCAGAAGACCTCCTTCGGGGCCGAAGGCGCCGCCGGTCCAGACCTCCGGCCCGGACTGCTCCGTGACTACAAACGTCACCCTCAGAGGGCTAAGGCCGCTTACTGGGAACCCGAATACGTTGCCCTGAAAGAAGTTCCAGGCGATGTGCAGACCTATGGGCACGGCCAGCTCTCCGGTCAGAATGTAGGCGGTCCCGAGCATGAGGCCCGCGAGTGCGATGTTGGCGACGCTTACGACGTCGGCGTTCCGGTTGAACGCGTGCAGAATGCCAAAGAGGACCGATGAGATCCCCCAGGCGGCCAGAACTGCCCCTCTGGGACCGGGGAGTGGATAGTTGAAACCCTCGGCCATGTTGCGTAGTTGATAGCCCCGAGAGAACAACTCCTCGTATATGCCCACGAAGAGGAACGCCACGAGCGGCAGCAGTATGGTGAGCGCGAACGGCGCGCCGGGACTCAGAGAGCGGAATGAGCCCGCCACTGTTACCCAGCCGAAGGCCAGTTCGGTAAGGAAGATCCCCGTCATCAGCAGCGCGCCGAGGACGAGGCCGAAAAAGAGGTCGAGCCACCACTCGCCGTCGAAGTGGAAGCCGAAGTCTTTGAAGGGGCGGCGGTCCACAAAACGACCCGCCAGCCACACGCTGACAAACGCGGCCGCCATTGAAGCCACGACACCGATCAGAAAGATCGCCGAGGGCCTTCCGGACCCTGTTGCGCCTCTGAGCCCGCCGGCGCCGGCGAGGGACCACGCGAGAGTCAAGGGAGCCGCGAAGAATACGGTAGCGGCCTGAAAGATAAAAAACTGGACCAACAGACGCCACAACGCCCTCGGACGGCCCTGGGACTCGACGAAAAGATTCAAGGTCTATCTTTCTTTCTCGTTGCGGACGTACGATTGTCCATCTCCCGCCGGCGCATGGGCATGGCGTCTATCCGATCGAAGATATCTCGGAGGGAGACTGGGGCGGACGAACGATATTTCTCTCCCCCGTCCTTGCCGACGAGGATCACCGCAAACTGTCCTTCCGGGATGCCAAACGTTTCGCGCAGCCCAGATGCTTCTTCCGTGGAGGCCGCGCCGTCCTCTAATTCTCCAGCTTCGCTCTCGAAGATGTTCGCCAGTAACAGGGCGCGGTCTTCGAAGCCGGCTTCCGAACCTTCGAGCAGGCGTATTTGGCTATGATCTTCATCGGAGGCTGAAGAAGCGAAGATCAGGAGCAGTCGGTTTCTCCATTTGTAGGTCGAGAGGTCCAACGGTTTTCCTTTTCAGGCTGGTAGTATCGAGTATGAAGATAACCCAACCGTAAGGAGCTGTCTGTGAGCGATCCCGTGCGTTTTACCGTCTACTCGGACTATCTCTGACCCTGGTGCCTGAACGGGGCCGTGCGCCTCGAAAAGATAGCCGCTGAGTACGGCGATGAGGTCGAGGTGGTCTGGAAGAGCTTTATGCTCCGTCCCTCGCCCCAGCCTCGCAGTATCGAGCAACACCGAGAGTACACCCGGAGCTGGCTGACCCCGGCCTCCCAGAAGGAATCCGGTGAGTTCAACGTTTGGGCCACGGAGAACGAGCCGCCGACCCACAGCGTCCCGGCGCTGGTCGCCGGAAAGGCCGCCGTGACCTTCGGGGACGAGGCGTTCCACCGCTTCCACAAGGAAGTTATGCGCGCCTACTTCACCGAGAACCGGACCATCTCGGACCTCGACGTCCTGGCCGACGTAGCCGGACGGTCGGAGATCCCGGAAGACGAGTTCCGCGCCCGGCTCGACGGGAAGTGGCAGGAGTTCGAGAACGAGGTCTTCGCGGAGCATACGGAGGCGATACAACTCGGGGTAACCGGCATACCATCCGTCGTGGTGGACGATGCGCTTTTGATCCCCGGAGCCGTGGACGCCGACGTGTACCGGCGTGTGATCCGGGAGCGCCAGGAGCTTAGAGGATGACAATGCCGCCCCGGTAGCTCCCGGTAGCACGAAGCGGCCAGCCTCAGAGAAAACGCTGAAGGCTGGTCGCTGATGGCTAAAGGCTGAACTCTAGGAGCTAAGCGCTCTTCAGCTTCCTGGTTTCCTGTAGTGCTTCACTGTAGCCGTTCGTCAGCTTCTGGTAGGCGCCGACTTCGTCAAGCGCTTCCTTGTTGCGGCCCTCACCGAACCTCTTCTTGAAGGCTACGGTGGTGAAGTAGACACCTCGATAGTAAGGGACGAGTTGCTCCAGCGTGATCGCCGGTCGCTCCGGCCGGACGCTCTCTTCCTCGGCCTCTTCGGATGAGACGGAAACCTGTGGCTCTTGTCCATATTCCCCGGAGTCCTCCAGGCCGTCTAGCGCCTCGAATATCTCCTCGTCCCCCGGACGGTCGGCGAAGTCGTTGCCGGAATAGAGGTGCTGTATCTCACCGGACCTGTCCACGACGATGATGGACGGAACCTCTACTCCCTCGTTGTCGTTCCATACTCCGTAGAGTTTACCCAATTCGCCCCTCGCGTCGCTTAACAGCGGGAAGGGAAGTTCAAGTTTTTCGACCATCTCCGCACTGTTGCTCGGCGGATCTACGCTTATGCCGGCGATTCGCACGCCGCGGTTTTCGAACTCTTCGTACTCCCTGGCAAAGCTACCTAGCTGCCCGTTGCAGTACGGTCACCAGTCGCCCCGGTAGAAGACCAGCATCACCGGCCCGTCTTCTAGCTGTTCGGCCAAATTCCAGGCGCGACCTTTTTGGTCCGGCAATTCGAAAGCCGGTATCTTCTCTCCGACACTTATGTTCGGCACAATTGTCTCCTGAATAAGTTGCTCAAAGCTTTCTAGCATGGCAGCATACCCGTTGTCGGCGTCCGTTAAGCAGCGGTGGTTTGATCTGGATACAGAAACCCTACAGATACGCCGTTACGAGACTTCGGACCATCCGGACGTCCTGCGGCTGCACGAAGCTGCCTTGCGTGATGTCGGGGCCTACATCGAGGACGAGGGCTGGGAAGAGGATCTCAAAGATATCGAGTCCACCTATCTCGAAGGCGGTGAGGCTCGTCGGTATCTACGGTGGGCGGTTGGTGGCGATGGGCGCATTCAGAAAAACAGGAGTGGAACGGGCGGAGATAAAACGTATGCGGGTAGAGACGGGCTTTCAAGGTCGTGGTTTCGGCCAGTCCATGCTCTCGGCCCTCGAAGGCTGCGCCGCCGAAGAGGGCTACAAGACACTGCACTTGGATACCTCCCTTGGACAGGAGGCCGCGAGGCGTCTAATACGTCAACAACGGTTACAGAGAGGTAGGACGCGGCAAGGTCTGGCTTTTCGATTGCGTTTTCTACGAAAAGACGGCGCCCGATTAGCGGCGTCTATTTGCCGTTTCCGTCATGATTCGTTTCACCGTAGAAGCCGAGACGCTGGGATATATTTTCGGCGGCCCTTACGACCTGTTCGCCCAGCTCGTGGATCGAGTCGGCCGGGAGCCTGAAGGCCGGTCCGGAGACGCCCACGGCGGCGACTACCTCTCCGTCGGCGGTGTGGATCGGGGCCCCGGCGGCGTTCATCCCGACCTCTAGTTCCTCTATCGTGTAGCCGTATCCGGCGTCCCTTATTTCGCTCATCTGCTTCCGTAGGATCTCGGGGGTTACCACCGTATGCTCGGTAAAGCTCTCCAGGGGACGCTTCAGGATTATACGGCGCCGATGCTCCGGCAGGTGCGCCAGCAATACTTTACCGGCGGCCGTGGTGTGCAGCGGCGTGTGCCACCCGGACCAATCTACGTTCATCATGGACGAGGTGGGGATCGTCTGATGTATCACGACCGCCTCGTCACCTTCCAGGGCGGTAAGCGTGACAGTCTCCTCGGTCTCTTCGCTCAGGCGTTCGCAGACGGGCTTCGCGTAGCGCACCACGTCGAGGTCCGCCGTGACGGTGCTGGCGAGCAGCACGACCCCGAAACCGAGCCGGTACTTCTCCGTCGAACTGTCTTGTTCAACCATGCCCCGATCCTTCAAGGTGGCGAGCAGGCGATAGGCGGTTGACTTGTGTATGCCTATTTCGTTGGCTACCTCCGTAACCCCCGACCACCCTTGATGCGAGAGATATTCCATCACGGTGATCGCCCGCTCCACCGACTGAACGGCAGACGAACTCCTGCTGTTGGTAGGACTCATGAGAGGCATTTTACACTTCTCCCGCCCGGTTCACCGCTCGCGCTTGCTATTCATGCAAATATCAGGCTTCAGCACGGCGGCTCCTCTACCAGAACGGCTTTACTTCGGGAACGCGCGGGAACGAGTGCTGGTGGCCGTTTTGTTCCCTCGACTGCCGAGAATCGCGTTTTCGAGAGATTTCTCTTTCGGCCGATCTTCCGTTGCGTACCGGCTGACGAGCATCACGTTGCGCCTGGTATCTACCGCGACGATAGGGGAGGAGGCGTTCCAGTCGGAAGAAGTCTATGTCGTGGCGGGTTACGCCCGTGGTGGAGAGGTCCGCCATGATCTCACCTATAACGCTGGCGAACTTGAAGCCGTGCCCGGAGCACGCCGAGGCGATGCTGACCTGCTCGTAGTCCGGGTGCAAATCCAGGACGAAGTGGTGGTCCGGAGTGTTGGTGAACATGCAAGTTTGCAAACTCATCGTCGGCCCGCACCCCTCCGGGAAGTACCTCTCGGCGAACTCCCGCAAAACTTGCTCGTCGTAGCCGTGGACCTCCCGGTCCAACTCCTCGGCGTCGCCCTGCTCTTCGAGGTGGAAGTACTTGCCGAACTTGAATCCCGGCACCCCGAAGACCGGGAAGCCGTAGAAACGACCTTCATCCACCAGCAGGTTAAAGACCGGGAAGTTTTCGGGGCGGAAGTATTCGGGCCGGGTCGGCTGGAGCCAGGCCAGCACCTGCCTCTCAGGCACGGCGAGCCCATCCAATACGTCCAATAGGTTCTGGTTCCAGGCTCCGGCGGTGAAGACCAGCCTGTCCGCCTCGTAGGTGTCGCGGCTCGTGTGGACCCGGACGCCGCCTTCGAGGGGCTCCCATTCCAGGACTTCTTCGTGGCCGTGGATCTCCGCCCCGAGCGATTGAGCCGCCATTACGTAGGAGACGATGCACCGCTCGGGCGCGAGAAATCCACCATCAGGCTGGACGAGGGCGAGATGCTCCGGCGGGAGGTGATATCCGGGGTGTCGGCGGTGCAACTCGGAGCCGGTCAGGACTTCGTGGGGAAGGTCGTGGAGCCGGGCCGACTCCCAGGCGCCCTTGAAGACCCAGGAATCCTCCGGGCCGGCGTCTACGGAGCCGGTTGTGTACAGGAGTTGTTCGCCGGCTACGTGTTGGATCTCGCGCCACAGCTCGTAGGCGCGGCGCAGCAAGAGAACGTAGGACGGGTCTTCGTAGTAGGCGAGCCGGATGATGCGCGTGTGGCCGTGTGAGGAGCCCATCGTGTGCGGGATGCCGAATTTTTCCAGCCCCAGCACCCGTTTGCCGCGCCGGGCGAGGTGGTAGGCGGTGGCGCTCCCCATCGCGCCCGCGCCGACGACGATGGCGTCGTAGCGCTTGGAGTGGTAGTTGGCCGCCATTACGCGCTGCCGTTGACCGAGGCGTTTGCGTAGGCTATGGGCTCTGGCGCGGGCTCCTGGCGCCGGTCGTCGTCCTGGGGTTTGGCGCGCAGGCGGGCCATCTCCGGGTCGAAGAAGGGCGTCTGGGATACGCGGGCCGGGATGGGGCGTCCGTTTATCTCCAGGATCAGGTTCGCCCCCGGCCAGGAGTGGGAGGTGTCCACGTAGGCCATCGCGATGGTCTTGCCGACCGACGGGCCTATGGCGCTGCAGGTAACGTGCCCGACCTGATACTCGCCGGACATTACCTCGTCCTTGTACTCGCCGGCCTCGCTGCCGGAGAACATCTTCTCCCGGAAGGTGGCGACGTCGCCGATGCTGTAGACTTTTTCGTTTACTGCTGATGGGACTTCGCTTTCCAGAACTAGGCCGACCCAACGTTTGTCCAGACCCTCGTCCTGCACCCGCAGGAGCGCATCGCGCCCGATGAAGTCCGGCTTGTCGAAGCGGATCCAACGGGATAGGCCCGCGTGGAACGGGGTGTAGTCTTCGTTTATGTCCGACCCGTAGAGTGGCAGGCTCTTCTCTATCCGCAGCGATTGCATCGCCGCCACACCGTAGGGCTGGAGGTTGAACTCCTTGCCTTTCTTCAACAGGTACTCCCAAAGCACGGAGGCCTGATCGGCGGGTGTGTAGAGTTCGTAGCCAAGCTCGCCAGTGTAGCCGGAGCGGGAGATGATAAGTTCGATGTCGTTTATGCTGCACGGCGCGAACCGGAAGAACCGCAATTCGTCCAGGTCAACGTCTTTCACTATCGTCTTTAGGAACTTGCGCGAGAGCGGTCCCTGCACGACGGGGAGGGCGATGGCGGCGGTCATGTCGGTGACGTAGGCGCTCCGGCCTTCGGCGTGCTCAGAGATCCAACGGTGAGACTTCAGCCGCGGCCCGGAGCTGGCGACGATCATGAAGTGCTCCTCGTCGAACTTGTAGACGGTTACGTCGTCTACGATGCCGCCTTCCTCGTTGCACATGGTCGAGTAGCGTAGCTGGCCCGGCTCCATGTCCAGCACCTCGTTGACGAGCAGCCTTCGGACGAGCCGCTCCGCCCCCGGACCTTTGATGTCGATCTCACCCATCGTGGATAAGTCCTGCATCCCAACGTTTCTTCGTACGTTCAGATGCTCCTCCACCGGCGAGACGTAGGCGCTGGGGAACATGTAGTCCCCGCCGCCTTTTATTACCTCCCGCGCCGAACGCAGATGGAAGTCGTAGAGTGGGGTCCTTCTCTCAGCCATTTGATGCCTCCTGTCCCGACGATGCCAATTGCAATATACCGCACACTGCAGCTCGTTGCACTATACGGTACTGTCTCGAATACATCTCAGACCTCGATTTTCGCGGCATTGTCGGCGAGCTTTTGCGCGCGATCGAGCCGGCCGTCGGTTTCGGCGGTTCCAGCGGCGGAGAGGTTTATCTCGACCAGCGAGGCTGCGGCGCGGGTCCCCGCTCCGGCCAGCAGGACTGCCGTGAGGGCGTCTCCCCGAAGGTTCGGGTTTCCATCTTCCGCCAGCCGGACGGCGATGCCGGCGACCTTCGCGCCCGCCTCAGCGACGGCCAGCGGCACGTCGGCGGCCTCTGAGAGGGCTTCTTTGACGCCGTCTCCGGCGCGTTGGGCGGCGATGACCCGCCCGTAGGCCTTCGCGTCGGCCCGGGCGAGCCGGGAGGTTCCTTCTCTGAGGCGGTCTGCTCGTTCGATCAGGCCGTGGGCATCGGGGAGATGGTCCGTCGAGAGCCGGGCGGCCATGCCGGCGAGTGCGGCGGCGAGCGACACGGTTACCGCAGCCGCTGCGCCCCCACCGGGGGCCGGGTCGGAGGAGGCGGTTAGCTCCAGGAACCGGCCCAGCGGGAGGTAGAGGTAGTCCTGTGTGTTGCCTTCGTTCAGGAGAGCCCCACTATCTCGCCGTTCTCGTCGATGTCTATCTTCTCGGCGGCCGGGTGGACGCTGAGGCCCGGCATCGTGCGCATCTCCCCGCAGATAGGGTAGATGAAACCCGCGCCGACCGAGGCCCGGACCTCTCTAACCGGCAGAGTCCAGTCCTTCGGGGCGCCCATTAGCTCCGGGTGCGAGGAGATGGAGAGGTGGGTCTTGGCGATGCACACTGGCAGGTTGCTGAAGCCGTTCTTCTCGTAAGAGTCGATCTGGCGTCCCGCCTGTATGTCGTACTCGACGCCCTTCGCGCCGTAGACCTTTGTGGCCACGGTCTCGATCTTCTCCCGCAGACTCGCCTCGTCCGGGTAGAGAAACCGGAACCCGGATGGTTCTTCGGCGGCCTCGGCGACGGCCTCGGCCAGCTCAGTAGCGCCCGCGCCACCCTCGGTGAAGTGATCCGAGACGGCGACCCGCACGCCCATCTCCTCGGCGATCTCCCGGATAGCCTCGTGCTCAGAGGCGTGGTCGGTAGGGAAGGCGTTGATCGCCACGACCGGCGAGACACCGTGGAGCCTTATGTTCTCGACCTGCTTCCGCAGGTTGTCCGCCCCGGCGTATACGTCGTCCGGATTTTCTTTTATAAGCTCGTCCGGCAACGGTTGCCCGGCTTTGACCTTGTGGCGGCCGGAGTGGACCTTCAGCGCTCGCACCGTGGCTACGAGGACAGCGGCGTCGGGCGTCAGCCCAGAGTTGCGGCACTTGATGTTGAAGAACCTCTCCGCACCCATGTCGGCGCCGAATCCCGCTTCGGTTACGAGGTAGTCTCCACCGTGGATACCGATCCGGTCGGCCATTATGGACGAATTGCCGTGGGCTATGTTGCCGAACGGACCGGCGTGTACCAGGACGGGGGTATTCTCCAGGGTCTGCATGAGATTGGGCTTTATGGCCTCGCGCAGGATCACCGTCATTGCGCCCGCCGCCTTCAAGTCCTCCGCCGTGATGGGCTCACCGCTGGTGCTGGAGCCAATAACGATCCGCCCTAGCCGCTCTCGCAGGTCCCGGAGCGAGGTCGCCAGTGCCAGCACCGCCATGACCTCAGACGCGGCGGTGATGTCGAAACCCGCTTCGCGCGGCACGCCGTCCACCCGCGGTCCCAGACCAGTAACTATGTGGCGCAGGGAGCGGTCGTTTACGTCCAGGACCCGTCGCCAGGTGATGGAGTGACGGTCCACGTTAAAGAAGTCGTCGTGCTGGTGGACGTGGTTGTCGATCATGGCGGCGAGCAGGTTGTGGGCCGCCGTGACCGCGTGCATGTCGCCGGTCAGGTGAAGGTTCAGCATCTCCATTGGCACGACCTGGCTGTAGCCGCCGCCCGCCGCCCCGCCCTTGATGCCGAATGTGGGACCCATCGAGGGTTGGCGCACGGCCACGGTGGCCGTCTTGCCGATGTGCTTGAAGGCCTGTCCCAGTCCAACGGTGGTGGTCGTCTTGCCCTCGCCCAGCGGCGTCGGCGTTATGGCCGAGACCACCACGTACTTCGCTTTTGGCCGGTCCTTTAGCTCCTCGATGGCGTCTAGCTTTATCTTGGCTACTGAATCACCGTAGCGTTCGAGCAGGTGCGGGCCGATGCCCATCTCCCCTGCGACCTCCTCCAGAGGCTTGAGCTTCGCCTGGCGGGCTATCTGCAGGTCGGAAGGTATCGTAGTCGGCTGAATCATCGGGGTGCTCCTTTGGAAGCGTACTGCGAAGGTGTCATGCTGCTACCTGGATTCGCTGGAGCATTCGGCGGCGCCACGCTTCGGTCTCGCGCAACTCGTTGAAGGTGTAGATGTGAAAACCGCGAATGCCGTACCAGGGATCTTCGATGGCGGGCGTGAGGCCGTCTACCAGTCGATCCGGCTTGTAGCCGCCGGGCTGCAAGAGACGCAGTGCGACGTTTCTCTGCTTTCTCAAGAACCGGGCCGATTCGCCGAGTCCGATGCTACCCGCGATCCTCATGAGCTTCTGCTTCTTTACGACGCCGGGCATACCTATATAGACTGGCAAATCCACGCCACGCCCGCGCACACGTTTGATCCAACCGGAGGTTACTTTCGGATCGAAGCAGATCTGGCTGGTTATGTAGGTGGCGTGGGGCGCTTTTTCGTTCATCGCCTGTACCGTCGCCTCGTCGCTGATAAACGGGTGGCTCTCCGGGTAACCGGTGATGCCGATATGATCCAGGCCATGCCCGATCTCCGCCATCGCCACTAGCAGTTCCGCCGCGCTGGTGAACTCTCCCGCCGGAACCGGCGCGTCACCCGCTATGACGAATACCTCTCTCATGCCCTGCTCGTCCATGCGCTGCAAGATATCCCGGAGGTGCCACTTATCCACCACGAGCCGGGCCGAGAGGTGCGGCGACACCTTGAACCCGCTCTCCGCCAGTTGTCCGGCGGTCTCCAGCGTAGCCCCGAGCCCCTTTTTCGGCGAGGCTGTTACGGTGAGCGTTATGTCCTTCGGGACGTGCTCGGCGACCTGCTCTTCTATTCCCGGTAGCGGTATCACCTCGTACCGGGGCCTACGCAAGACCTCGGCCAGGGAAGTTCTATTTGTGGTCTCTTTTATCATCGCGTTATCTCCTGATGCTGCTCGCGGCGGCCAAAGACCGGCCGCGGACGGAGAGCGTTCTCCGTCCGCGATACCCATCTTCCTACGCGCCCTTGGAGGAGCTTGTGGCGGCGAGCTGCTGCTCGGCGTGCTCGGGCCTGAAGAAGAGCCGGTCGGCCACGGTCGCCGCGACCGTCTCGCCGGGACGCTCGACCTCCAGCTCGACGCCGATGCTGCTGTACTCGACCGGCACCATGGCGAACCCGATGTTCTTGTCCAGACGCGGCGAGTAGCAGGCGGAGGTCACTTTGCCAATGTGTTCGTTGCCCGCATAGACCGGGAAGAAGTCGATCATGGAGCCGTCGTTGAACGAACCGAGGTTCGAGCCTCCTATCTCCACTCCGACCAGCTTGCGGCTGACGCCTTCCTCGGCGACCTTCTTGAGGGCTTCCTTGCCGATGAAGTCCTGGTCCTGATCGAGCTCCACCATCCACTTGTAGCCGTAGCCAACCTCGTAGGGATTGTCCTCGATGGTCATGTCGCAGCCCTGGGACAGGATGCCGCCCTCGATACGCCGGATGTGGCAGGGACCGATGGGGCTAATGCCGTGCGGCTCGCCGGCCTGCAGCACCGCGTCCCATAGCTTGAGGCCGTCGCGGCTGGCGTTCTTCAGGTAGATCTCATACCCAAGCTCACCCGAGTAGCCGGTCCGGGAAATGACGAGATCCATTCCGTCTAGTTCCTTGTGGACCATGTAGTAGTAGGGGATGTCCAGAATGCTCTCGCCGAAGAGGTCGATCATGACGTCCTTGGACCTGGGACCCTGGATCTGCATCGGCCCGACGTCCGGCTCGCTGATGGTTACGTCCATCTTCATGCTGTACGCTAGCGCCTTCGCCCACAGCAGCACGTCACTGTCGGCGAGGGAGAGCCAGAAGTGGTTCTCGTCCAACCGGAGCAGCACCGGATCGTTCATGATGCCGCCGTTCTCGTCCGTGATGAAGGCGTACTTGCACTGGCCGACGTTGCACTTGTGCAGGTTGCGCGGGGTGAGCATGTTGGTGAACTCGAAGGCGTCGGGGCCGGTGATCTCCACCTGCCGCTCGGCGCCGCCCACGTCCCACATCGTTACCCCTTCGAGGAGCTGCCAGTACTCCTCAACCGGGTCGCCGTAGTGGCGCGGGTGGTAGTGGTGGTTGTAGACGCTGTACATCGCCACCCCGTGACGGCGCGAGCCGTAAAAGTACGGGGACTTCTTTACCCGCGTGTACAGCAGGATCTCCGGGTTGTGGTTCGTGCGGTCGAGGTGGGTTCCGTTTGTCTGCATTTCGGTCATGTCGTTCTCCTTTTCTTGATGTGCTGCCTGATCGTCAGGCCTGGTGGATACTGATCGCTCTCTTACGATTACCTACTTCGTCGCATCAGCGCTCCTCAGAACCGTTTTCATAGAAGTGCTCGCTAAGGTACTTCTCGCCCTCGTCACAGAAGACGGTCACGACGTCCTCGAACTCGGGATGCTCCTCCCGCACCCGGCGGGCCGCCGCCAGATGCGCTCCGCTGGAAGGCCCGACGAAAATGCCGTGCTCCCGCGCCAGACGCCGCATCTCCCGCACGGACTCGGCGCTCTTCACGGGAATGACGCCGTCTATGGTGTGGGCATGCCGCTCGAAGATTCCGGGCACGAAGCCGTCTGAGATGCCTTCTATAAGGTGACGACCGATCTCCCCACACAGCAGTGTGCAGGACTCGTCCGGCTCGACTCCGAATAGCTTCACGTCCGGGTTGACCCTACGGAAGGCCTGGCCGACCCCGATCAGGGTTCCACCAGTCCCCACCCCGACGACCAGCGCGTCCGGGACGATACCCTCCGGCAACTGTGCCAGGATCTCCGGCCCCAACCACTCCCGGTTCTCCTCCACGTTCCACTCCGAGTCGAATTGGGCCGGACAGAAATAGCCCTCCTGCTGACCCAGTTCCCGCGCCTTCTGCAGCGCCTCGTTCACGTGGAAGTCCCCGACCTCCAGCACCTCGGCCCCGAAGGCCCGGCTGATAACCAGTCGCTCCGTACTCATGCCGTGGGGCATCACGACCAGCATCCGGTAGCCTTTGGCCGCAGCGACCATCGAGAGGGCGTTACCGGTGTTGCCGCTCGACGCCTCGACGATGGTGTCGCCGGGCTTTAGAAGTCCTTCGTCTTCGGCGCGTTCGATCATATATTTGGCGATGCGGGCCTTTACGGAGCCCGAGGGGTTGAGGAACTCGCACTTGGCCCAGACGCCCTCGACCTCCACGAGCGGGGTGTCCCCGATGCCGTCGAGTATGGTTCCGGAGCCGGGGGCAGAGCCCATCCGCCTCGCCTGTCGCGTGGCCGGAGTTCGTCTTCTGAGGGTTACGTTGTTAGAATCGATCTGCTGCAAGGGGGTTTCCTTCCCTTGTGGTACTGTGCCGGGCGGTTCGTTCGGTCGCCAAACTCATGCGAACCGCGCCGGTCCTTTATGTGTCCGGGCGTCTTACATGTCCTCTGCCTCTCTCAAGTCGCCCTCGCTAGGGGAACGTCTCTCATCCGACGCATCTCCGGGTCGAAGAGCGGCTCCTCGGCCACTGTGGCCGCGTGGCGCTCGGCGAAGTACTCGATCTCCAGCTTCGTGCCGGGCTCCGCCAGCTCCGGCGGTACCCAGGCGTAGGCGATGCTCTGCCCGATGCTGTAACCGTAGGCCGCGCTGGTCACGTACCCGACTGCTGCGCCTTCCGCGAACACCGGCTCGCTATCCATGACGACCACTTCCGGGTCGTCCAGCGTGAGGCACACCAGCTTCCGGCGCGGACCTTCTTCCTTGCGCCGCTCCAGCGCTTCCTTGCCGATAAAGTCGCCCTTATCTAGCTTGACGGCGAAGCCGAGGCCTGCCTCGTAAGGATCGTGTTCGGTCGTCATATCCGAGCCCCAAGCCCGGTAGCCTTTCTCCAGGCGCAGGCCGTTGAAGGCGCCACGCCCGCCGGCGATGATGCCGTGCTCCTGGCCGGCTTCCCAGAGGAGGTTCCAGAGGCGGAGGCCCAGGTCGGAAGAGGTGTAGATCTCCCACCCGAGTTCCCCTACATAGGAAACGCGCAAAGCCCTAACCGGGACCTCCCCGATGTAAGCCTCCCGCACGTTGAAGAACCCGAACGCCTCATTAGAGAAATCGTCTTCGCTCAAGCTCTGTACGAGATCCCGAGCCGCCGGACCCCAAACGCCCACGCAACACGTACCGGGCGTAATGTCCCGTACCTGCACCGATACGTCGTCCGGCAGATGACGCTCCATCCACTCGATGTCGCGCGGCCCGTTGAGACCGAGCTGGAATAGCTCCTCGCCGATCCGCGCCACCGTGATATCGCTCTTTACGCCGCCCGCCTCGTCGAGCATCAGCGTGTAAGTAACTTTGCCGGGAGGCTTGTCGAGTTGGTTGGTGTTGAGTCGCTGTAGGAACTCCAGCGCGCCCGGTCCGCTGACCTCGGCGCGTTTCAGGGCGGTCATGTCGTAGAGTGCGACCCGCTCGCGCGTTACCTGGTGCTCCGCCCCAACGATAGGCGACCAGTAGCGTCCCGACCACTCGTCGCGTTCCGGGATGTCCCGGCCCTCGACTAGCGGCGCGTTCGCCTCGAACCAGTGCGGCCGCTCCCAACCCGAGGCTTCGAGGAAGTACGCTCCCAGCTCCTTCTGCCTGGAGAAAAACGGGCTCGCGCGCAGCGGGCGCGGCTCTTCCATTGGCTGTTGGGGGTGGATGATGTCGTAGACTTCCTGGAAAGACTGCGAGCTGCGGGCCTTGACGTAAGCGGGGCTCAGGGCCCACTTCTCGAAGCGGTGGATGTCGGCGCCGGCGAGGTCGATGCTGGGAGCGCCGGTCGTGATCCACTCGGCCATCACCTTGCCGACCCCGGCGGCATGCGTTACCCAAACCGCCTCTGCTACCCAGAAACCTTTTGCCTCATTGGACTCGCCGAGCAGCGGACCGCCGTCCGGCGTGAAGGAGAAGAGCCCGTTCATCGGGCTGTCTATCTCCACGTCCTGCAACGCGGGGAGCATCCTCCGGGCTTCGTCTAGTGAAGGCTGGAAGTCCTCCGGGGTGAACTCCATGATCGAGGGCATGATCTCGGCGTCCTCGTACTTCGGGATGTCGTCGGCGGAGATGGGCATGGAACGGTGCCGGTACGCCCCGATGCCGTAACGATCCTCCTGATGCCGGAAGTACATCGAGAAGTCCTGGTGCCGCAGGATAGGGTGGATGACCTCCCGGTCTTCGCCGTCGAGTTCTGCGAGCGGCGTGGTCCAGGCGTACTGGTGCTGCATCGGCTGGAGGGGAACGGTCATCCCGACCATCCGGCCGAGCTTCGGCCCCCACATCCCGGCGCAACTAACGATCAGCTCCGTCTCGATCCTGCCGCGCGAAGTCTCGACCGCCCGCACCCGGCCATCTTTTACTTCTATCCCTGTAACCTCGGTCTCGCCGTAGAAGCTGGCGCCGCGCTCCATAGCTTGCTTCGCCGAAGCCTCAGAGACGTGGACACCTTTGGCTATGCCATCGTCCGGGACGAAGAGGCCACCGTAGATGTTCTTCGGGTCTAGCAGCGGCACCTTGTTGGCGCATTCTTCGGGGGAGATGAGCTCCGGCTCCAACCCCCAAGATGTCGCCAGCCCATGCTTGCGCTTCAGGTCTTTCCAACGTTCGGGCGTGGCGGCGATCTCTATCCCTCCGACAGGATAGAAACAGGGCTTGCCGTCCACCTTCAACTTTGAGGTGCGCTCGACGCCGTACTTCGCCAGCTCGGTCATCGTCTTCGACGGGTTTGTCTGGAAAACGAGCCCCGGCGCGTGAGAGGTAGACCCACCGGCCTCGAAGAGCGGTCCCTGATCCAAGACCACCACGTCCCGCCAACCGAGTTGCGTCAACTGATCCGCGACGCTACAACCGACGATCCCTGCCCCTATAACTACAACGCTGGCCCGGTCTTGCACAGCCAACCCCCTATTCGCCCCATAAAAGCGACCGCGCACAGACGTCAATGCCCGCTATGAAGTGGGCGTTCACGTCTTTACCACCCGGCTCACCGATTCTCTTTTCAAGACACACAGCCTGATCCCAACCGCCTCTGAGCTATTCTGAGTGCGTTGCGTATAGTGAGTATGTCTCTCATAAAGAAACATGTATCATACGGTGTTAGGCAGGTCAAGAGGTATTGAGAAAAGTTTTTGCAAAATTTTTCGTGGAGTCCCGAAGTTATTAGTCGTTTGTCCGTGAGACGGGGTTCGTAGCTTAGAAAGGTTGCTAGTCAGGGCGGTCGTTTCGTGAGATATTCGGAGCGTTACCAGCGTAAGAACGGAGGTTGGAGATGAAGTATTGTACCGGCCTCTGAGTTGGGGGAACGACTTACCGGGATCAGGTTTCTCGCCATAGACGGGCTATGAGTAGCGTCAGCGATATGGCGGCCAGTAAGCGAATGAGGAGTAGAGGCAGGACGTTTATGCCCAGCGGGATAAAGATGAGCGTGTCCTCGATGACGGCGTGGCAGACGCACAGGAATAAGATTATGAGAGTCAGTTCCCGCTTCGTGAACTCTTGCTCGCGGACCTGTTCGAGGATCACGCCGGCCCCGAACGCGAGACCGAAGATCAGGCCGCCCGCCATCGTCACCGCGCCTTGAGGGGCAATGCCCAGCGGCCTCATCAGCGGACGCGTCCACGCCGCGAATCGCTCCAACGCGCCGAGGTCCTTGAGTATCTGTATCGCCATCATTACGGGAAATACGATCAGGGCGAGTTGGATTATCCCGACTACGGCGGATTGTAAGGCGTCGAGTAGGATCTCCATCCACCCCGAAGGCTCCGTCATAGAGACGGGCGCGAGCCCGTAGCGGGCGACCTTCTCTCCGCCGCTCCACAGCGTGTTCACGGCGACTGCGGCGGCTACCGCGAGCGTTACCCGGAACCCGACAACGAGGCTCACGCTCACCCCGATGCGCCGGCACACGGCGGCCTCGACCGGCAGCGAGTGGGAGAAGCTCAGCATCAGCGCCAGGATAAAGACCTGCTTGACCGTAAGGTCCATCGTCAGTATCGCCCCGATGGCGGCGTAGAGGTTCAAGAGATTGCCCAAAGCGAGCGGTATGGCCGCTTCGCCGGGCAGACCAACTAGGACCATGACCGGCTTCAAGCCCGAGAGCAGCGCGTCGTAGAGGGCCGTGTACTGAAGGATCGAGACCGCTACGGTCACGGGGAAGATGATCTTGCCGAGCTCCCAGGTGGTCCGTAGCCCGCTTTCGAGACCCTCGCGCCAGGAGATACGGCGCCACTGCTTGCTCAGTCCCTTCAACATGCCGGCCACTATACAGGCGCGGCAGGCGGGTTCCATCACCGCGCCCCGTTGCGCGAATCATCCGTCTACTCTAAGGTTCGTCTCACCATGACGCCGGACAACCGAAAAGACGACCGATGAAAGTCGCGGAAGTTATAGGAACGACGCTCGCAGGACGTGGGGTCGAGACGTTCTTCGGGCTCGTCGGCAGCGGCAACTTCGCCGTAGTGAACGCCCTGCGCGCTGCGGGCGCCGAGTTCTACTCCTCCCGCCACGAGTGCGCCGCCATCATGATGGCCGACGGATATGCGCGGGCCTCGGGCAAGGTCGGCGTGGCGAGCGTGCACCAGGGACCGGGCTTCACGAATACGCTCACCGGGTTGACGGAAGCCGCCAAGAGCCGGACGCCGCTGGTTCTACTTGCTGCCGATACGCCGTCCGGCACGCTCTGGTCCAACTTCAAGGTAGACCAGACGGCCTTTGCCGTGACAGCCGGCGCGATCCCCGAGAAGGTACGCTCCCCCGAAACCGCCGCCGAGGACGCGGCCCGCGCCCTGCGCCGAGCCAGGGTAGAGCGGCGCCCCGTGGTTCTGAACATCCCGATAGACCTCGTGGAGTTAGATGCGCCGGACGAGCCGATCCTTCCACCCGAGCCGCTTGTACTAGAGTTGCCACGTCCGGCGGTTCGTTCGGTTCAGGAGGTCGCGGACCTGCTCGCCGCGTGTGAGCGGCCGGTGATCCTGGCCGGTAGAGGCGCCGCGCTCGCCGGGGGGCGCGAGGCGCTCGAAGCTCTGGGCGAGCGGATCGGGGCGCTCCTGGTGACGAGCGCCGTCGGAAACGGACTCTTCGCCGGACACCCGTACGACCTCGGTATCGCCGGGGGCTTCTCCTCTCCGCTCGCCGTCGAGTTGATGCAGCGGGCAGACGTGGTGCTCGCCTTCGGAGCCTCGCTCAACCGCTGGACTACGCGACACGGCAAACTCTTTCCACCCGACGCTCGCGTGGTGCAAGTGGACCTCGACGAGGAAGTCATCGGCGCACTATACGGTGTGGAGATCGGCGTCGTCGGGGACGCGGCGGCTACAGCGCGTGACATCTCCGAAGAGTTGGAGCGTCGCGGCGTGAGCAAACGCGGCTTCCGTAGCGAGGACCTGGCGCAGGAAATCTCTGACCGCCGCTGGAACGACGAGCCTTACGAGGACGAAGGGACCGATGAGTACATCGACCCGCGAACTTTGAGCATCGCGCTGGACGACCTTCTGCCGGAGGAGCGGACGGTCGCCACCGACTCCGGGCATTTCATGGGATACCCGGCGATGTACCTTTCGGTCCCGGACGAGCGCGGGTTCGTCTTCACGCAGGCTTTCCAGTCGGTCGGACTGGGGCTTGCCAGCGGTATCGGAGCCGCTGTCGCCCGCCCGGACCGGCTCGCCGTGATCGCCACCGGAGACGGCGGCGCGCTGATGGCCCTCGCAGAGATCGAGACCGCCGCCCGCTACAAACTGCCATTGGTCATAGTCGTCTACAACGACTCCGCCTACGGGGCGGAGGTCCACCACTTCGGCCCGATGAGTCGTCCCGTGGACCTCGCCCAGTTCCCCGCCACGGACTTCGCCGCCCTCGCCCAAGCCGCCGGCGCCGAAGGCATAACGGTCCGCAAACAAGAAGACCTGTCGCCTGTAAAAGAGTGGCTCGGCCGCAGAGACCGGCCGCTGGTCATCGACGCGAAGGTAAGCCCCGAAGTGCGGGCCGAATGGCTCGAAGAAGCGTTCCGCGCCCACTAGCAGGAGGAGAATAGTATGCCTGAGAATCCAGTAGCATCAGTCATTGAGGCACTCGCCGGAGGCGGGGTAGAGGTCGTGGACCTCACCCAGCCCTTGAACGAAAAGACGCCGGTGCTGAAGCTCCCGGAACCGTTCATCAATACGCCGGGGCTCACGAAGCACGAGATCAGCCGTTACGACGATCGCGGTCCCGCCTGGGCCTGGAGTTGGCTGGAGATCGGGGAGCACGTCGGTACCCACTTCGACGCACCGATCCACTGGGTCACAGGCAAAGACGGCATAGACGTCTCCCAGGTCCCGCCCAAACACCTCGTCGCCCCCGCCGTCGTAATAGACAAATCCGCCGAAGCCGAAAAAGACCCCGATTACCTCCTCACCATAGACGACATCCGCGCCTTCGAGTCCGAGCACGGCCCGCTCCCCGAAGGTGGATGGCTCCTCTTCCGCACCGGCTGGGATGCCCGAGCCCACGACGAAGACCTCTTCCTGAACGCCGGATCCGGCTCTCCGCAATCCCCCGGCTTCGACGCAGAGTGCTCCCGCTGGCTCGCCGAAGAGTCGCCGCTCGTCGGCGTCGGCGTCGAGACCGTCGGCATAGACGCAGGCGCGGCGGCTGGCTTCGAGCCCCCGTTCCCGCTCCACTACTACCTGCTCGGCGCCGGCAAATACGGTGTAACGCAACTCGCCAACCTCGCCTCCCTGCCACCGACCGGCGCTCTCCTCATCATCGCGCCGCTCAAGCTAACCGGCGGCACCGGCAGCCCGATCCGGGCGCTGGCATTGGTGCCGCGTGGCTGATGCATAGGTATCCTATCTGGGACGCTAGTTCCTTGCGGAATTGTTTGATTGAGTGGATCGCTAGCGGGCAAGTAATCTAAGAGTCGATCTTCGGAAACTGTTCCCGTGACGCTGAGGGCACTTCTACTGCCTCTTTCTCGGAAGCAAGTCTCCTTCACGAGTTCCGGCATTCCGATTCAACGAACGCGAGTACGAGGATAACGATAGGTTCCAGAAGGCAATCGTAGCGTCGCCGATCGTCGGCTTACCTACAATGAGCTAACGGGCCGATCTGTTGTAGAATGAGAGAAATGGAGCCCCCGGCGGGATTCAAACCCGCATAAACTCCGTGCAGGGAAGCCGCCTAATCATTCGGCCACGGGGGCTCTGGCGTAGAGGGGAGTAATACAAACCGCTCCCCTCTACGGAACCTCTTCCGACACGGGCTGTCGGGCTCCTACACCTTGCTTCTACTACTTGAATTTGGTAATATTTCAATCGGACTCCTGGTTTTCTCGAAGATTTCCTGGGGTTTCTTGAATTGAGGCCCATGGTGCTACCAACACCGTTGGCCTCTTTTTTACGGCCCTGATCTCAAAAGTGTCTCCTCATCATTCTCTACCACCCGGTACACAGTAGGATCAAACCGATTCTCGCCCTTTGTAGCCTCAAGTGTTCCCTTGCCTACCAGATCGGCCAGCAAGCTCGCAATACTCGCTTTGAAGGCTTTGCTTTCAGCCCTAGTTTTGGGCTCAAATTCCGGCCATCGCTCTATGATCTTTGCGTCGACATCACGCCGGAGAAAGGTAGCTTCCTTGAAGTCAGGCAAGACCGATGTCAACATCGCCCTTTTTGTGGGCGCGCCAGATGAACCGCTACGGGCGGCAAGTTTTTTTTCTGGAGAGTGGGGGGTTTCTTTAGGCGCACGAGATATTCGAGAAGAATCGTCGCTATCATTTCGCCAACTAACTGACCAGTTTTCAAGCGCCTGTTGGTGTTGAAGCTCCAGGTCCTCTAGCTCTCGCTTCTTGCCCTCTAGCTCTTGCCGCTTGCGGTCTTTAAGAGGCTCGAAGTGGGAGTCGATGGTGGACTTTGCGTTGGCCTCAAGCTTATGCTGTAGCTCTTTAAACAACTCATCCATATCGGGACTTATACTAGCATGCCCTCTTAGGGGGTGCAAGGAGACCTCGAAAAAACCTTAAAGAGCGATGTTACAATGGTTCAGGGGGCAAAGAGAGGGCATTTCGCCAATGAGTATCGTCGCTACAGTTGTTAAAGTTTCCAACCCTTCTTCTTATATTAGCGGTGGCTAGTAGCATCAGACAACGAGATCGGCGGATGTTTGGTGAGTCAAATGCGTTAGCGCCATAATAATGAGTTCTTCGCTAATTAGATAGCTGGATGGCTCTTCACTCGGCTCACTCTTGGATATCGGCAAGGCAAGGCTGTCCATTTCGTTTCTCATGTGGAGGCTGCGGTGCTTCTTGGGCCTTGTGAGAGTAGCCCTTGAAACCCAGCTTCGTCCAACACCGGGACATCCAAGGACTTCGCTTTCTCCAACTTCGAACCGGCATCCTCCCCAGCGAGCACGTAGTCGGTGTTCTTACTGACCGAGGAAGTGAAGGTGCCTCCGGCGGCCTCGACTTTCTCGACGTAGTAACTACGCGACTCGCTAAGGGTGCCGGTAATTACTACCCGCTTACCAACGAGCGGGCCTTTAGCGGGTCTCGACTCCACGGAGCCAAAGTTCAGGCCCACCTGCATCAGACGCTCTACCAACTCCTTGTTGTCCTCAAGGGAGAAGTATTCGACTACCGCGCGGGCGACGACCTCGCCGATTCCGTCTATCTCAACGAGTTGATCCACTGATACGCTATCTAGCAAATCTTTGCCGGAGAAGCGTTCGGCGATGAGGCCAGCCGTCACCGCGCCGACGTGCCGGATGCCTAAAGCGTAGAGTACGCGGGGGAAGGGTTGTTCCTTGCTCTTCTGTATCGCTCTAATGAGGTTCTCCGCGCTCTTCTCACCGAAGCCTTCGAGCGGCTCCAACTGATCGGCCTTGAGGTCGTATATCTCCGCCACGTCTTTTATGAGGCCGAGGTCGAAGAGGCGGGTCGCCAGTTTCTCGCCGAGGCCGTCTATGTCCATCGCGCTCTTGGTACACCAGTGGATCACGTGTTCCAGCGCCTGAGCCGGACAGCGGGTGTTGATGCAGCGCGTTACCGCTTCGCCTTCCGGGCGGGAGACCGGCTCCCCGCAGACGGGGCACTCCGTCGGCATCTCGAAAGCGTACTCGCTGCCGTCGCGTTCCTCGGGGATGGGACGGACGACCTGAGGGATTACATCTCCCGCCCGTTCGATCGCCACCGTATCCCCTACGAGTATGCCCTTCTCCTCGATGTAGTCCTCGTTGTGGAGCGTCGCCCGTGAGATCGTCACCCCGCCAACGTTCACCGGCGTCAGCCGGGCCTGGGGCGTCAGCGCCCCCGTACGCCCGACGTGGATGATAATGTCTTCGAGTTTGGTGCGACCGGCGAGCGGTTCGAACTTGTAGGCGATGGCCCAGCGCGGCGCCTTCTGGACCGAGCCTAGCCGCTCCTGCTGGTCCCGCGAATCAACCTTGACCACCACGCCGTCTACCTGGTAGCCGACCGACTCCCGTTTCTCGGCCCAGCGCTCGCACTCCGCGACCACCGACTCTATATCGTCGTGGACCTGGTAAGGGTTGACGCGCAGCCCGTAACTCTTGAGGGCGGCTAGCGACTCGGAGTGGCTCTCGAACTCCCCGTAGCCTTCGCCGACGCCGTAGAGAAAGAGTGTCAGGGGACGGTCGGCGGTCATTTTTGGGTCCAGTTGCCGGATAGAGCCCGCCGCCAGGTTGCGCGGGTTGGCGTAGATCTTCTCACCCGACGCCTCGCGCCGGGCGTTTAGCTTCTCGAAGTCTTCGAGCCCGATGTATACCTCGCCTCGCGGTTCGAGTACATCCGGCGGGTCGTCCTGGAGCCGCTGCGGGATCGTCCGGATAGTCCGCAGGTTGTGCGTTACGTCCTCCCCGACCGTGCCGTTGCCCCGCGTCGCGCCCCGCACGAAACTCCCGTTTTCGTACCGAAGTGAGACCGCCAAGCCGTCTATTTTGAGCTCGGTTACGTAGGTCGGCTCTTCGTCCTCCCCCAGTAGCCGCCGGACACGGGCGTCCCACTCCAGCAGGTCTTCCGTTTTTCGGGCGTTGGATAACGAGAGCATCGGGACGGCGTGGCGCACTTCGTCGAAACCTTCGAGCGGCTCGCCGCCGACGCGCTGGGTGGGGGAGTCCGGGGTTACGAGCTCCGGGTTTTCGTTCTCCAGGGTTTCGAGTTCGTTGTAGAGGGTGTCATACTCGGCGTCGGGGATCTCCGGCGCGTCCTCTATATAGTACTTGCGTCCGTGATGGCGGACGAGGTCGCGCAGTTCTTCGATCCTGCCCCGAATGTCTAAGCTCTTCTCGGCCACGCGAAGATTATACGCACCAGAGTGTCCGCTCCCAAGACCCCTATCCCTATACGTTCCGTACGGGCCAGCCGATCTCCCGCCCGTTCTGCGTCACGAATACGAACTCTTTCTCTCCGGCGTCCACGCCTCGCAAGACGGCCGCGGCGTAAGGATAGGTCAGGGCCTGGGCCACCATGGCATCGGCCGGCGGCGGCTTTAGCTCTACGTTGATCGTTACCCGCACTCCTTCTACGCTTGCGGACCCGAAATCAACCGTATATCCGCCGGTAGACTTCTCTCCCCAGGAGACCGCCACGTACGTTCCCTCTCCCGAGTCCGGGACCTCTAGTCCGGTCGCCGCCGCGAGGTCTCGGGCGGAGGAGGCGATCAGGATCTGCCGTCTCTCCGGTCCCATCGCGCCGGAAGAGAGTTGCTCCAACTGTACGCCTCCCGTTTGGGATGATCCGGCCGTACTCTCTACAGTATCTTCGGTCGTCTCCGGGGGTGCGCTAGTTTCTCCAGTGGTGACGTTATTCTCGGTAGTTCCGGTAGTTCCGGCGGGGACGTCGGAGTCTTCGGTAGAGGACCCAGCGTTTCCGCCTGTGCCCGCGCAGCCTGCGGCCAGCAAGACAATGGACACTAATACCATCAGTCTCTTCGCCATCAGTCGCCCTCCCCATAATGCTCACGGAGTAACCGATCGAACTCGCCGGAGATCTCCCGTAGCTCCGGCGCCGATTCGACCGTCTCTCTGTCGTAAGGTACGCGGACGCGCTCTCGTTCGGGGTCTATCTTCGCGCTACCCGCCGGGAGCGGACGTCCGTCGACGACGAGATATTTCAGGACGTCGGCCGGGGCATCGTAGACTGTCTGTTCGATCTCGCCGATCTCCTCCCCGCCCGCGTCGTAGAGCTTGTAGCCTTCCAGATAAGTGTAGGGGTTGTCCGGTTCCACTTCTCAACCTCCGGGTGGCGGGGGCATCTGAATATACATATGATACCCACAAGATGAGCGAGAGGATCAACTACTGGCGAAACGCGAGGACTCTGAGGGTCTTCTCGTTACTGTACGTGGCCCTGGTAGTAGCGTCCCTGATACTCGTACACGCGGCCTCGTACGAACCCGCAGTCTCGTATTTGTTGCTGTACATGGTCGGAGCCGTCGGGATAACTGCGGCAGCGGTGGTGATGCTGTTGCCGGCGGAACTCTTTACCGACGGATTTAGCGGTGGCGCTTATGGGTTTTTCGCGGTCGTATCCGCACTGGCTGTCTTCTTCAGCGGCGGGGCTTCGAGCGAGTTGTACCTGCTTTTCTTTACGCTATTGCTGGCGGCAGCTTTTCACGGCTCCTGGACGGTGGGGCTCGCGGCCCTGACCTCTGTTCTGGTGGGCTACCTGCTGGCGGTTGTGCCGGACCTCATGGTGGAGGGTGAGGCGGCCCCGGTGTTTTTCCGGCTGGTTGTTTTCGGACTCGTGGGAGGGTTCGTTCTGGTCGCCGCAAGGGGGGCGGCGGGGGGAAGTTTTTCCGAACAGTACGCAACCGACACGGACGGTTCGATGCTGCTGGAGTTGGTCTCCGGTGAGATCTCAACCGGGCGCGGGGAGCAGTTGGCGGTGATCCTGGTCGACCCCGGCCGCAGGATGGGCGACGTGGAGATCCTTCTAGAAAGGGTCCGAGCCAGGATCGCCGAGCCGATACTCCTCGGTGAGGGGGCGGTCTTCGGGATGGTCTTGAGCGGGGCCGAGGAGCGGGCGGTAGAGAGCGCCGCCGGCCGGGCCCTGGCCGTGGCCGGTTCCCTCGGATCTCGCGGACCGCGGGCGGGGGCGGCGATCTACCCCAGAGACGCCCGCTCGGCGGAGGAACTCCTCGCGGCGGCCGGGCGCGCCCTGGAAGCCGCGTTCGAGTCGGAGATGCCGAACGTGGTTCTCGCCGGTGGCGCCGGAGGAGGCGGTGGAGAAGAGAGTTACCGGGCCGCCCGATGAAACTCCTCGGGGCGACGTTCGTACAATGTTATAATTGCCGTACACGCTGCAGGTACCAGACCGCCTGGGGGTAGAGTCAAGAGATGGGACGTTTTGCCAGGGCTATTCGCGGTTTCTTCGGGAGGTTTCTCTCGGGCGTAGAGCAGCGCAACCCGGAGATACTGCTAGAGAACGCCGTACAGGACGAACTGGAGAACTTAAAGAAGCTCCAGGTGGCGGCTGCCCGAACGATGGCTTACGAGAAGATGCTCTCCAACGACGCCGCATCAAAGCAGAAGACCCTGGCCGTCAAGGAGCGTCAGGCGCGGGAGCTCGCGGGGCGGGGGCAGCGGGAGGCCGCCGTGCAAGTCGTTCAACAGAAACAGGAGGCCCAGGAGGCCCTGGTCGACATAGAAAGCCGGCTGGAAGAGGCCCGGAAGAACTCCCAGGAGATGGAGCAAGCCTTCAGGGATCAGGAACGCCGCTATAACGACATCGCCCGCGAGCGGGCCGCCCTCATGGAAGAACACCAGCGCGCCCGCGCCCTTCGGACCGCCAACGACGCCCGCGCCAACATCTCCCTCTCCGACTCTTCCCGAGATTTGGACAAAGCTCGACAGTCCATCCGCCAGGCATCCTACGAGGCCGAAGCCGTCGGTGAGTTGGGCACGAGCGATACCGAGCGCCAGATAGCCGCCGCCGAGGTAGACATAAAACGCCTCGACGCCGAGCGGGAGCTGGAGGAGATGGAAGTCCAGATGGGCCTGCGCCCCGCCGAATCCGTCGAGAATATAGAAACCGACGACGCGGCTTACCTGGACGCGCGGATCGAAGAGGAAGAGTCGCGGGACGGACAGCCGGAGCGCCAGGAAGACCGGGAGGAACCCCGTGGCTAGGGCGGTGGCTAGAAGGGATCAGAGCTTCGCGGATACCCTGGTTCGCGTGGTCCCATTCGGTATGTTGTCGAGTTTCGGTACGCTGGCCGTGTTTTCGGAGAGCTACTTCTCCGCCACCCTCCTCGGATTCGGAGCCCTGTATGCCGGCAAGCGTCTCTTCAATCCCAAAGGCACCCGGCGGAAAGCGCTGCGGGTTCGGGTGCGGGAGAGCGCGCGGGAATTGGGGCGGGTCGCCCGGCGGGACCGTATCTCAGCGCCGCAGATGAAGCGACTGGCCGGTTTGCAGGAAGGACTTTTGGAGAGTTGGGATCTCCTGCCCGAAGAGTACGGGCCGCTCCTCGAAGAAGACATCTACACCATTATCGGGGAGGTCGAGGACGCCGCCCGGCTGGCGCGTCGGCGGGCCGCGTTGAGGAATCACCTGGGAGGTTTGGACCGGCTAGCGGTCTCGCGCCGCATAGAGGCCCTGGAAAAGGACCTGGCGGAGATCGAAGCCGATTCCGCGCTGCGGGTCCCGTTCGAGAACGCGCTGGCCGGCCGGCGCGGGGAACTCGAAGGGTACGACGAGGCGCTTTCGGGTATAAGCATGATAAACGCCCAACTCGAAGGAGTAGAGAGCCTGCTCGGCAACCTGCGGAGCGAGTTACTCGCCCTTGATACGAGCCTCGCGCCCCGCTCGTTGGAGCCGGGCCTCATGCATTTGAAAGAGCGAGTCGCCTACTTTCGGCGTAGTATGGACGAGGTGACGCGCAACGTAGATTATCTGTCCAGACCAGAGACCATAACGGAGGAATTGTCCGCTAAATGAGCGAAGAACGACCGACACGCAGGAGTTTCTTTAACCGCATGTTCGCCAACGAAGACGAGGGAGAGGAGACCATGATCTTCTCTCCCGAAGACGCCGGCCTGGAGCAGGAACCGGAGGAGCCTATGGATAGACCACAAGGAGGCCTGACCGTTGAGCGGGCGGCGGCGGTGATCCGGAGGATACCCGACGACGTTCCCTACGGCAGCGCGGTCCCCATCGTGCGACTCACCCTGGAGGCCGCCGGCATTAGCATGAGTGAACTCGGGACTTCCACCCGCGCTAGGGAATCGAAGCTCAACTCCATCATAGAGCAGCGGGAGAATCGGATCGGCAAACTTCGGGAAGACACCGAGAAGGCTGTGCGCTACAAGGAGCAAGAGATCCGGTCCCTCGAAGAGGACATAAAGAAGTTTCGTCAGGCGCGCGATAACGGCATCTCCCAGGAGGAAAACAAGATATCCACCGCCCGTTCGGGACTCGAAGAGGTCGAGTTGGTGAGGGGTTTCTTCGACCTCTCTGCCGAGGAAGAGGAACTGCCCCCGGCCGAGGAAGAAGTTCTGGAAGACGAAACGGAAGAGTCGTGGGCCAAAGACCCAGCCGGTGAGGACACGCAGGTCATGGATCGCTCCGAGATAGAGAACATGGATGACGCGGATGATAGGGACGATACGGACGACACCCAGGTCCTGCGCCGGCCCGGCCCGCTTTCGGAGAACTGGGACACCAGAGGAGACCGCGGGTCGTGAGCATACCGCGCCGCCTGGGGCGCCTCGCGCGGGGGTTCGTAAACAACCTCCAGGAAGACGACCGCTTCCGCGAGACGCTCCGGGTCGGACGCGAGCGTGGCGAGACCTTGAGAGAGAGCTTCGGGGACGCTTTCACCGCCGCCTGGCGGGGCGCCTCCGAAGAATGGAACGTCTCGGAGGAAGAACGGCGGGCCTCGGAAGAGCAAGAAACCGGTGAAGGCTCCCGCGGATCCGGCCAAAACTCCTCACAAAACAGATCCTACTGGCAGCGCGCCTCTTCTACTACCTTCGCGCCTTTCAAGTACCCTCTTCCCGTCCTAAAAGCCTACGAACGGCTCGGGTTGGACACCGGAACAAACCTCGAAGAAGTCCGCAAGAAGCGCCGCGAGCTAGTCAAACGCTACCATCCTGACCGCTTCTCGGACCCCGACAAGCGAGTCCGTGCCGAGCGGCTGACATCAGAGATCAACGCCGCCCACGACACCATCTCCCGCCACCTGCTGAAGAGGTAGACAAAAGGAATATTCGGCGCGGAGCCCGATCAAGGTCCGAATCAAGGTATTTGTGTTGCGAAGGTCATGCTGGCGTGATGTAATCTCGTAAAGGATAGGGTAGGAGGAGCCGGACATGTCTGAAGCGAGCGGAACGAACCATGAAGACCATGCCTGTTGCGGGCCGGGTTACGCAACGCCCGAGGAGGCGATGCGGGCGGAGAAGGAAAAGGTGCTCTACACCGTGGCGCTCTACGTAGGTACGGATGTAGAAGAGCCGGACTACCTGGCTACAGTGGACGTGGACCCGGAATCGCCCACGTACTCACAGGTAATTCACCGGGTTTCGATGCCGAACGTCGGCGACGAGTTGCATCACTTCGGGTGGAACGCCTGCAGCTCCTGTCACGACGACGAGAGCAAGTCCCGGCGCTTTCTGGTGGTGCCGGGCCAGCGGTCGAGCCGTATTCACATCATAGACACCTCCGACGGGCGCGCCCCGAAGCTCCACAAGGTCATAGAGCCCGAAGAGATAGTAGGGAAGACGGACCTCACCGCCCCACACACGGTCCACTGCCTGGCCGACGGGCACGTCATGATCTCCATGCTCGGCGACGGCGAGGGGAACGGGCCGGGCGGTTTTCTGATGCTGGACGAAAACTTCGAGGTCGCCGGCCGCTGGGAGAACGGTATGGACGGCATGCGCTACAACTACGACTTCTGGTACCAGCCGCGCCACAACGTCATGGTCTCCAGCGAGTGGGCCGCGCCGAACACATATCAGGCGGGTTTCGACCCGGCGGAGGTCGCCGAGGGCAAGTACGGACGGCAGCTTCATTTCTGGGACTGGGAGAAGCGTGAGATCTCCGAGAGCGTGGACCTCGGAGAGGATGGGCTGATCCCGCTCGAAGTCCGCTTCCATCACGACCCCGAAAGCACCCACGGCTTCGTCGGGGCTGCCCTGAGCTCCAACTTACTCCACTGGGAAAAAGAAAACGGTGGCTGGAAGATCGAGAAAGTCGTGGACGTGCCGGGAGAAGAGGCCGAAGGCTGGCCGATGCCGCTGCCGGGTCTCATCACCGACTTGCTTCTCTCGCTGGACGATCGCTTTCTCTATTTCTCCAACTGGCTCCACGGCGACTTGCGGCAGTACGATATAAGCGATCCCTCCAACCCGAAGCTGACCGGACAGGTCTGGTGCGGCGGCCTACTCGGCAAGAGCGCGGAGTTCAACGGGCATACCCTCGACGGCGGTCCCCAGATGCTCCAGCTCTCCCTCGACGGTAAGCGACTCTACGTCACCAACTCGCTCTACAGCAGTTGGGATAACCAGTTCTATCCGAAAATGGCCGAACAGGGCTCCTACATGCTCCAGATAGACTGCGACACCGAAAACGGCGGCATGGAGATCAACAAAGATTTCTACGTAGACTTTGGAGCGGAGCCCGCCGGTCCCGCCCGCGCCCACGAGATGCGCTACCCCGGTGGAGACGTGACCTCGGACATCTGGATCTGAGCCGACAACATTTTGGGAAAGGAGAAAGGATGAAACCCGTGCAGGCCAAGGGAATCCACTCTCCGGTCGAGTTGTTTTTCCGGCTGCATAGCCGTAGCAACGTCTCTTCGCGCGCATGTTGTTGCTCGTTCTGGCCGTTGTCTTGATGGCGGCCGGTTCCGGAGAAGACGGAGGCGGGTACTAAGCGGGCGACATCCGCGGTGCGCTCGCTTTGGGGTCGGTTAGAATTTCACGCTGTGGGCTACGAACCGAAGAATGTGGGTGGCTGCGAGTTGTGCGGTCGTCCGGTGAGTCGTCTTACCCGGCATCACCTCATACCACGTAGTCGTCACCGTAAGAAGCGTGCCAGGCGCACGTTTACCAGGGAACGGATGCAGCAGGTTGCACTGCTTTGTCCCGAGTGTCACCGTCAGATCCACAAGACCTTGACGGAGAAAGAGCTGGAGCAACAGTTCAACTCGATAGAAGCCCTCAAGGAGCATTCCGATATACAGAAATTCGTGCGCTGGATAGAGGGCAAACCTCACGGCGTGGCGCGTAACGCTGACCGCTGAGGAACTAGCCTACAAGCTCCCCGCGGACCACTATGCGGTTCTCGAAGGTGGGGTAGGGGGTGCAACTCTGTAGAGAGACGACGGTCTTGCCGGTTACGGGATACGTGACCCAGTAATCTTCCGGGCGGACGGTCAGGAGGTCGTAGACCTTGAAGGTGTATTGTTCCGCGCCGCTATTCAATGTGATCTCATCGCCCGGCCTCATCTTCTCCAGGTGGCGGAAGACGAAACGTACCCGCGTGCTCGGATAACCTAGCGCGTGGCCGACGATGAACGTGTTGGCCCCTTGCGCGTCCGGTGGACCGTTATCCGGGAGGCGGATGATCCCCTCGCGGTCCAACTTCGCCTGCGTGGAGCCGACCGGCACCGGGAGGTCCATAATTCCAAGTCTCGGGACCGACAGCTTTACGGCCCCCGTATTTCGGACGACGGCTTCTTCGCCCTTGTCTACCTCAGTGTCCGCTTCGGCCGCCTCTTCGCCGAGCAGCGCGCGGGCGTTCTCTACTTCCAGCGGGTTCGCAACGCTCCCGGACGGTTCCGGTCCCGGCTCCGTCGGCAGCGCCAGAACTCCTAGAGTCGTTAGCGAAACCAGTAAAAACCAAGTTCTTAGGCTGCCAAACATATCCGAATTGTAACAGTAGCCCTGGATTTACCGCTAGAATACATACCATGAAGGTAGACGCCCTCATAGAAGACTTCGTCGCCCACCTGGAAGAAGACGAGCATACCAGCCCCCGCACCGCCGAGTTCTACGAGGCCGACTTGCGCGAGTTCGGCCGCTATCTGGAAGGAAGAGGCGTCTCCGGCACGGAGGAGATGGGCGTGGGAAGCGTGATGGACTTCCGCAATCACCTGCTCTCCGAGAACCGCAAACGGTTCACCGTCTACCGCAAAGACGCCGCCGTCCGGCGTTTCCTCGACTGGGCCCGGACCTCCACCGAAGCGGGGCTAGACCTGGACCCAATAGAGCCCATGCACCAGCCCCTGGATCAGCAGATCACCTTTCTCGAAGAGGAAGAAGAGAAGCAGCTACTCTCTTTTCCGGTCAACAAGCTCGACGACGCCCGCGACGCCGCCATTATCCGGCTCATGCTCGACACCGGGGTAACGGTCAGCGAAGTTCGGGGCGTTCTCCGCAAGGACGTGGACCTCGACGCCGCCCAGATACACCTCGGCGGTCCCGGTTCGCATCTCGCCCCCCGCACCCACCGTCTCTCCGAGGAGACGGTAGAGGCTTTGCGGAAGTACCTCGAAATGCGCGAGGATGACACTCCCGAGCTAGTGGTAGGCCGGGCCGCCCGGCCAGTGGTTACGTCCAAATCACTCCAGAACGCGATCTGGAAACGCTGCGAACAGGTTGGCCTGTGGCGCGTCTCCCCGATGATGCTCCGTCACACCTTCGCCATCCGGCTCCTGCGGCGCGGGGCTACCCTGAACGAGCTGAAAGACGCCCTCGGTGTGAGAGATACGACCAACATCGGAGTATATAAGAAGTTCGTTTAAGCAGCGCGGGGGGTACATTATGGTCGGCGAGGGGAACAAAAACAGTCGAGAAGCATCGGAGTCGAGAAAAAATGTGGTGGAAGAGCCGGATCTTCTCCTCGACGCGCCGCAGCTCAAGGCGGAAGAGATCCGGCTGGATCTGGCGAAAGTTCTAAAACTGGAGATAAAGAACCTCGAAGCTGAGCTGTTACTCGAAGCGAACCTCAAAGGCGTGGTCTCCGTTTTGGAGGAGTTGGTCTCGGTTATCGGTGAAAACCCGGAGATCGTTCGTAGCCTGATCGAGACGCTACAGCAATCTCTGGAGACTGTGGAAGATGTGGTCGAGGAGACCGCCGGGTGTTCCTCCGGAGAAGGTGAAAAAACTATTCGGCGCGCTGTTGACGAGGATGGAGACGTCATCCGGAGCGTGTCGGACGAAAACGGGCGAGTGTTGAGCGAAGAGGTGGTCGGTGAGCGGGAGCCATTAGAAGCTACCGAGGCCGCCGAGCGGCGGGCTGGTGAGTTGGGAGTGGACATTGGGGTCGTAGAGGGCACCGGTAAGGAAGGTCGCGTGCTCGTGGAAGACGTTGAAAAGGCTGCTGAGGGAGAGTCGTAGCAGCAGTACGGGCATCCCGGTTGCAGGACGCAAGATACAATGTAAATGCCGGTTCGGAGCCTATAAGGAGGTCTCATCGTGGCAGGCGGCAAGGATTTCAAACAGAGTTCGGCGGAGATCATCTCGGATCTACTCTCCGACGAACGGGTAAAGCGAAGCCTGAAGTATATCCAGGGAGAGGATTTCAAGACTGACCGGGAGCGCGTAAGACGCGGGGCTGCGGACCGCCTCAAGAACATCCGTGACCGTTATCGGGGGAAGAAACGTACCCCGGAGACCGCCGCCCGCGAGCGGGAGTTGACCCTACGACTGGCCGAAGTCGAATCTGAAGCTGCGGACATCCGAATACGTCTTTCGGAGCTTCTGGAGGAAGAAGAGAAGCTCCGGGGCGAGTTAGAGAACCTGTAAGATGTTTTAGTGGATGGGCCTGTCTGGAAATATGGATCGTTAGAAGCACCTATTTCAGGCTAAATTAGCCTTCCGAACCATAAACCACCCTCTTTGTACTTGAGGTTTAACGGCAATTCGTGTAAAAAGAGCGTTCCGCTGCCCCGTATCGTTTGCCTCAGGAGGTGCTTTGACAACCGCGAGTTACGGCCTTTATGATCCCGCCCACGAACATGATGCTTGCGGATTCGGCTTTGTAGCCCGTGTAGATGGCTGTCGCACCCGCCAGACGGTGGAGGAAGGACTCCAGATCCTCCACAACATGGAGCACCGGGGGGCACGCGGTAGCGACCCGAATACCGGGGACGGCTCCGGCTTACTCCTCCAGGTGCCGGACGAGTTTCTGCGCCGCGAGTGCGCGGATCTCGGAATAGACCTGCCGCCTGCCGGCAAGTACGGAGTAGGGGTACTTTTCGAGGGGGAAGAGAGCGCCGATTGCGAGGGCTCTCTGCGAGAGATTGTCGAGGAAGAAGGCGAGCGTTTCCTGGGTTTCCGGGAAGTCCCGGTTGATTCAGAGAAGTGTGGGGATTTGGCCCGACGCGTGATGCCGCGCATCCGGCAGTTCTTTATAGAGAGCAGCGAGGAAAATCAGCAAGACTTCGAACGGAAGCTGTACGTGATCCGGCGAAGGCTCCATAAGGTCGTCGAGGATATCAACGAATGTTACGTCGTGAGCCTCTCGACCCGGACCATCGTCTACAAGGGACTCCTTACCGGGGATCAACTCCCGGAGTTCTACCCGGACCTCCAGGACCCGGCGGTGGAGAGCGCGATCGCACTGGTCCACGCCCGTTTCTCGACCAACACGCTCGGTAGCTGGGCGCTGGCCCATCCTTACCGCTACGTCGCCCACAACGGCGAGTTCAACACCCTTAGGGGCAACGTCAACTGGATGCGGGCCCGCGAGAGCCGGCTGGAGTCGGACCTCTTCGGCCACGACCTCCGCAAGCTCTCACCCGTCATCGTGCCGGGCCAGAGCGACTCGGCCGCCTTCGATAACGCGCTGGAGATCGTACACCTCGCCGGACGCAGCCTGCCTCATTCTGTAGCGATGATGATCCCCGAGGCCTGGGAGAATGACGACCTCATGGACGAGGAGCGTCGCGCCTTCTACCAGTACCACAGCGCCATGATGGAGCCGTGGGACGGCCCGGCGGCGGTTGCCTTCACCGACGGCAATGTTATAGGAGCGACCCTCGACCGGAACGGCTTGCGTCCCGCCCGCTACTCAGTGACCAAAGATGGCCGGGTCTTCATGGCCTCCGAGGACGGGGCGTTGAGGCTCGATCCGGAAGAGATCGTGGAGCGGTGGCGGTTGCGGCCGGGCCGGATGCTCGTCGTGGATACCGAGCGGAACGAAGTATTGCACGACGAGGAGATCAAAGAAGAACTCGCCGGGCGTCAACCGTACAAAGAGTGGGTGGAGCAAGGTGAGATCCACCTGAACGAACTCCCCGAAGCCGAACCCAATGGCAACCGCCCGGAGACCGCTTCACTCTTCGAGCGCCAACTGGCGTTCGGGTACACCATCGAGGACCTGCGGATAATAATGGGACCGATGGCTATGGGCGGCAAAGAGCCCGACGGTTCGATGGGCACCGACACCCCGCTCGCCGTTCTCTCCGAGAAGCCACAACTCCTTTTCAACTACTTCAAACAGCACTTCGCCCAGGTCACCAACCCGCCCATAGACCCGCTCCGGGAGGAGTTGGTCATGTCGCTCAAGATGAGCCTCGGGCCGGAGGAGAACCTCTTCGACGAGACCTCGGACCATTGCCGACGGATACTTCTCGACCATCCCATCCTCTCGGGCGAGGGGTTGGAGAAGATACGCCGACTACAGTCAGACCCGTTCGCCGCCGCTACGCTCTCCACGCTGTTTCCGGTCTCGAAGGGTGAAAATGGCCTCGCCGCCGCAGTAGTAAGCCTCTGTGAGAAGGCCGAGAAGGCGGTGCGGGGCGGCTCGACGGTGCTCGTCCTGAGCGACAAGGGAGTGAGCGAGCAGCAGGCTGCCATACCGAGTTTGCTGGCGACCGCCGCCGTCCACCACCATCTGGTAAGGCGCGGTATCCGCACCCGGACGACGCTCGTCGTGGAGACCGCCGAGGCGCGAGAAGTCCACCACTTCGCGCTGCTCGTCGGCTACGGGGCGACGGCCATAAACCCCTACCTCGCGTTCGAGACCCTGGCTGACATGGCCGGTTCGGACCTTCTGGAAGGGATGGGGGCTGAGGAGGCGTCGAAGAACTACGTCAAGGCGATCCAGAAGGGGCTCTTGAAGGTCATCTCCAAGATGGGGATCTCTACGCTGTTTTCCTACTGTGGAGCCCAGATCTTCGAGGCCGTCGGGCTGGACAAGGGCTTCGTGGACAAGCACTTCACCGGCACGGCCACCCAGATCGGGGGCGCCGGGTCAAAGGAGATCGGTCGCGAGGTTCTGCTACGCCACTGGCGGGCTTTCGGCGGCGTCGAGGATGGGCCGGAGGAGTTGGAGATCGGGGGCGAGTACCAGCTCCGGGCGCAGGGCCAGTACCATCAGTGGAACACCGAAAGCATCGTCTCCTTGCAGAGGGCCGTAAAGACCAACAACTTCGAGACGTTCAAGGAATACACGAACCACTTCAACGAGCAGAGCGCCCAGCTCGCCACACTGCGGAGTCTCTTCGAGTTCGAGAGAGATCCGATCTCTATTGAAGAAGTCGAGCCGGCGAAGGATATCGTCAAGCGGTTCTCGACGGGAGCGATGTCGTTCGGCTCCATCTCCAAGGAGGCGCACGAAACGCTGGCTTTGGCGATGAACAAGATCGGGGGCAAATCCAACACCGGAGAGGGGGGCGAAGACCCAGAGCGTTTCGCCGACGACCGGCGCAGCGCCATAAAACAGGTAGCCAGCGGGCGTTTCGGCGTTACTACGGAGTATCTGGTCAACTCGGACATGTTGCAGATCAAAATGGCCCAGGGCTCCAAGCCCGGTGAGGGCGGCCAGCTACCGGGGCACAAGGTCTCCGAAGACATAGCGAAGGTGCGGTACTCGACGCCGGGGGTCGGTTTGATCTCCCCGCCACCCCATCACGACATCTACTCTATAGAGGACCTCGCCCAGCTCATCCACGACCTGAAGATGTCGAACCCCGAGGCGGCCGTGAGCGTGAAGCTCGTCGCCGAGGTCGGGGTCGGTACGATAGCCGCCGGTGTCTCGAAGGCGAAGGCGGACCACATAACCATCTCCGGCCACGACGGCGGCACGGGCGCCTCGCCGCTCTCCTCCATCAAGCACGCCGGGCTACCGTGGGAGCTCGGCCTCGCCGAGACCCAGCAGGTTCTCGTACGCAATGACCTGCGCGGGCGCGTGGTTCTCCAGACCGACGGCCAGCTCAAGACGGGCCGCGACATCGCCGTGGCGGCGCTGCTCGGCGCTGAGGACTTCGCCTTCTCGACGGCCCCGCTCGTGGCGACGGGTTGCATCATGATGCGCGTCTGGCATTTGAACACGTGCCCGGTCGGCATCGCGACCCAGGACCCGGAGCTTCGCAAGAAGTTCACCGGCACGCCGGAGCACGTCATCAACTACTTCTTCTTCCTCGCTGAAGAGGTGAGGGAGCTGATGGCCGAGCTCGGGTTCCGCACGTTCGACGAGATGGTCGGGCGCGCCGACAAGCTCAAGACGAAGGAGGCCGTCGAGCACTGGAAAGCCCAGGGTGTGGATCTCACGCCCATATTCCATAAGCCCGAGGTATCCGAGGACGTCAGCATCCGGTACACCACGCAACAGAACCATGGCCTCGAAGAGTCACTGGACACCGTGCTGATCGAGCGTTGCAAGCCCACGCTGGAAGAGGGCAAGAAAGTCCACTTCGAGACCCCGGTCTACAACACCCAGCGGACTGTCGGGGGTATGCTCTCCGGGGCGCTCGCCCGCCGCTACGGCCAGGAGGGTCTGCCGGACGGCACGCTCCGCATAGACTTCGAGGGCGTCGCCGGACAGTCCTTCGGAGCCTGGCTCACGCGCGGCGCGACCTTTACCCTCAAGGGAACGACCAACGACTACGTCGGCAAGGGACTCTCGGGCGGCCGCATCGCCGTCTACCCATCCGAGAAGGCCGCGTACAAGCCGGAGGAGAGCATCGTCGTGGGCAACGTCGCCCTCTACGGCGCCACCTCGGGCGAGGCGTACTTCCGGGGCTACGCCGGGGAGCGGTTCGCCGTGCGAAACTCGGGCGCGGAGACGGTCGTCGAGGGCATCGGCGACCACGGATGCGAGTACATGACCGGAGGGATAGTGGTCGTGCTCGGCGAGACCGGCCGCAACTTCGCCGCCGGTATGAGCGGCGGCGTTGCGTTCGTGCTGGACGAAAAGGACGAGTTCGAGAGACTCTATAACCCGGAGATGGTCGGACTCGAAGCCGTCGAATCCGATGAGGATGTCGCTACCCTACGAGGGCTCGTCGAGCGGCATCTGGAGTGGACCGGGAGCGAGAAGGCGAAGCGTCTACTAGATAACTGGGAAGACTCTCTGGACAAGTTTATCAAGGTGATGCCGGACGACCTCAAGCGCGTGCTCAGGGAGCGGCAAGAGGCTGAGTTGGAGGTGGCACGGTAGTGGGAGATCCGCGAGGGTTTTTGAAGATCGGGCGCAAGCCCGTCCCGAAGCGCCCTATAGAAGAGCGCATCCACGACTACCGCTACGTCTACGAGCCGATGCCGGAGGACGACCTGAAGGATGAGGCGGCCCGTTGCATGGACTGCGGGGTTCCGTTCTGCAACGTCGGGTGTCCTCTCGGAAACCTGATCCCGGACTGGAACGACCTGGTCTACAAGGACCACTGGAAGCAGGCCATAGACCGCCTGCACACGACCAACAACTTCCCGGAGTTTACCGGGATGCTCTGCCCCGCGCCGTGCGAGTCGGCGTGTGTCTTGGCGATCAACGACGACCCCGTGAGCATCAAGGAGATCGAGCTTTCCATTATCAACCGGGCGTTCGACGAAGGCTGGGTCGTACCGAAGCCTCCGCCGCCTGAGATAAAGACCGGCAAGAAGGTCGCGGTCGTCGGTAGCGGTCCTGCGGGCCTCGCCGCTGCCCAGCAGCTAAATTGGGCCGGTCATACGGTAACGGTTTTCGAGAAGAGCGATCGCATCGGCGGGCTCATGATGTACGGTATCCCGGACTACAAGATCGAGAAATGGGTAGTCGACCGTCGGGTGGCGATCATGGAGCAGGAGGGCATCGAGTTCTCCCCGAACACCCACGTCGGCGTCGATATCACCGCCGAGGAACTGCAAAGCGACTACGATTCCGTCGTTCTCGCCGTAGGGGCTTTGCAGGGCCGGGATCTGGACGTGCCGGGTCGTGAGTTGGACGGTATTCACCTGGCGATGGACTACCTGGAGCAGCAGAACCGTCGGGTTGCTGGGTTGCCGGTAGAGGAAGAGGAGATCACCGCCAGAGGCAAGAACGTCATCATACTCGGCGGCGGCGACACCAGCGCCGACTGCCTCGGCAACTCAAACCGCGAGGGCTGCGCCTCGGTCAAAGTCCTAACCCACGGTCCCAAGCCGCCGGGGGAGCCAGACCCGCTCGAATGGCCCGAGATGCCGTTCACCCTCAGCGTCTACGCGGCGCACGAGGAAGGCGGCGAGCGGCAGTGGCGCGTCGGCGTCACCGGCTTCTCCGGCAAGAACGGTCGGGTCGAGAAGATGCACGCTATCGAGACCGAGCGGACCGAAGACGGGCGGACCATCCAGAAGGAGGGTACCGAGTTCGACATAGACGCCGACTTGGTCCTGTTTGCCATCGGCTTTACCGGCCCGGTCCAAGACCGGCTGTTCGAAGACTTGAATCTGGAGTTCACCAAGCGCGGCGCCATCGCCTCCGAGGATGGGTACTCGACCAGGGTTCCCGGTGTGTTTGTGGCCGGCGACGCCCGGCTCGGGGCTGACCTCATCGTCACTGCAATCGCCGAGGGCCGCAAGGCCGCCCGGCAGGTGGACCAGCATCTTATGGGTAGGAGCTTGCTGCCAGGATAGCGCGTAATAAGAGCTTGCGCCAATAAGCGAGTAGCGTATGTGTCAAGAAACAGCAAGAAGCCGATGCAATCGCTCTGAGGGTTGTCATTTGCGAAAAGTGGCCCGCCTATTGGCGCGGCCTCTAAGCCTTTGGCCGTAGATGATCTAGTGACGGGGCGTAACTGAACTCTGTTTCGAGTATGTCTCTGCGTTCGTGTAAGATGACGCAATGCGTATAACACTAACAACCTAACCGCACAAAAAGTTCTGGGGGACGGCTATCTCGGCGGAGATTGTGAATGAGGGGAAAGAGTCGACGAATACAATGGACCGGATGTTCGGTCTCGGTAGGAAGGGCTACCATGCGATCGAACGGTCGACAACCGACCGTTCAACGGTAGCAGCCCTTCGTTCAGACGATCACATTGTCGATGAAAAACTTCGCCTCCAACTCGAGTCGTACTCAGAAACGGACCGAGAGTATTGGTCATTCAATGGCAAGGCCGTGCGCGAACACGTTCACGCTTATTTTCAGTATCCAGCCATGATGGTTCCACAAATGCAAGGAGAACTTATTAGGGCTGTTCTCAAAACGGTGCCGAGCATCAGGAACGTATTCGACCCGTTCGTTGGGTCTGGTACGGTGATGACGGAGGCCATGTTGCAGGGGCTAGATTTTACCGGCCAAGACATTAACCCTTTGGCGGTGCTTATCTCGCGTGCCAAAGCAGGTCCCTTTTACGTTCGGGCCGTTGTCGACCAAACGGAGGAGTTACTGCATGCTATTAAGAACGACCGGAATGTGCAGTTGGAAGCCGAATTCGCTGGGCGTGACAAGTGGTTTAGACGCGATGTTGCTATCGAATTATCAAGAATCAGAAGAGCCATACGCAGACAGCGAACCTCGTGTAGTCGCAGATTCCTCTGGGTAGCGCTTGCCGAAACGGTCAGACTAACAAGTAATTCTCGGACCTCTACCTTTAAATTACACGTGCGCCCTGCAGAAGAGATTGCGAGCAGGAATACATCCCCTGTCCAGGTATTCGAAGAAGTGGTGAGTAAGAACATAGAAAGCTTACGAAGCCATCACGGTGTGCTCAAGCAGCGTGAGCTTCTCAATAGGGGCAATTACCGAGGCAGCGTCAAGATTCACCTCGGCAACTCAGCCAACTGGTGTCCCTATGGGAACGATGGTTATGATCTGCTAGTGACTTCACCGCCCTACGGGGACAACGGGACCACGGTACCATATGGTCAGCACTCGTTTCTTCCTTTGCAGTGGATCGACCCCGAAGATATAGGAACAAACGCAGATGCGGGATGGCTCTCAACGACCCATGAGATCGATGCTAGGAGTCTAGGGGGATCAAAGGTTAGGGCTTTGGAGGACACGGCGCACCTATTAGAGATTTCCGAGAGTTACAGACGTGTAGTAGATGCACTAAAATATGAACCTAGAGACAGGCTGATGCGTGTGGCAGCGTTCTGTCGTGATCTCGATCGCAGTATGGACCCGGTGTTGAGTGTTCTAAGGCCCAATGCGTACATGTTATGGACTATCGGCAACCGGCGTGTTGGCGGTCAACTGATACCAATCGACGAGATACTAACTGAGCTTCTTTGCTCGAGGGGAGCAACCTTCGTCACCAAGATCCAGCGCACGATACCTGCAAACTCGAAACGTATGGCCGGCAAGAACGGTATAGCATCCACTATGGGGGCGGAAGCCGTGCTGGTCATGCGGAAAGGGAAAGTCTGGTGACAACACCAGATATAAGCGGAGAGCTTCGATTCGATATCGATGCTTCCATACTCTTTCAACTCGGCGAAGATCTGATCAGTGATGACGTACAAGCTCTGGTCGAACTAGTCAAAAATGCATATGACGCCGATGCCTCGTATGTGAGGCTTGTGGTCGACACCAAGAACGGAAGCAGAGAGGGATCGGCCTATCCAGATGCGAAAGGGTACATCCTCGTAGAAGATGATGGTGTGGGTATGAACCTGAGCACCATTAAACGAGGTTGGCTCACCCTCTCCAGTTCACCAAAACGGGAATTGAAAAGTAAAGGAATGACGACCGATCGCGGACGTACTCCACTCGGAGATAAGGGTTTAGGTAGGCTCGGCGCGCAGAGGCTAGGCCACAACATGGAAATATTCACTCGGCCACAGGGTGGAGACACTGAGTACCATGTCCCCTTCTCGTGGAAAGACTATGCAGGAGGCGTCACGTTGGGAGACGTGCCGATACCCTATACTGAAATTGAACCACGGAGGCAGACAGGAACGAGTCTGATTATCTCCGATCTCAAGGACGCCGCTGCGTGGACAGGCTCAGCGGTTTCACGCCTAGAAACCGATCTGTCCCGTATGATATCTCCTTATCAGGAAGCAAGGGACTTTACCATCGTTGCGACCGTTGACGGGAAGAGACTCGATTTCGCAGAAATTACCGAACAAGTTCGTCAGGCAGCGGAAGTGCGGTACAAGGTGAACTTTGATGGCAAAGTCTTCCGCATTGAGGGCAAGGCTCGCCTTGCGTTCTTTCGTCCTGAGAACAAGGAAGATCGGCATCTGTTTCGTGAACTTGTGGAAGTTGATGGTGGAGAACGGTTCTTGCGCTTCCTACAAAAATCCCCAGGCGCTCGGACGATGAACCTTACGAGATCTAAGAACGAAGGCTGGTTTGTAGATTACGAACGTGTAAGAGCATTTGACAAGCTCGATTCACTCGAAATGTTGGACGGTAAGCTCGCCAATCCTGGCCCGTTTCGGGCTGAAGTGGACTCCTTCGATCTCGGAAGAGAAGGTGCAGGGGAACAGAGCGCTTTCGATAGTGTTTCGGAGTTTCGGAAGTACGTTGGCGAGCTTAGCGGCGTGCGCGTATACCGGGACGGGTTCGGTATTCGGGTGGACCAGGATTGGCTCAGGCTTGGAGAGCAGCAGACATCGGCTACATCGTACTATGGACTTAGGCCCAAGAACATACTCGGTTACGTGGCTCTCTCCGCTAAAGAGAACTCAATGTTAGAGGAAACTACTGACAGGGAGGGTTTTAAGGCCACTCCCTACTATGCCAATTTTAGGTCACTTATTGATGAATTTACACGCTTCACACTAGAAGCACAGTCCTTGTTACGCAGGCGTTGGATTCAATTCCGAAATGAACATCGAGAGGAAATTGCCGATACAACTCAAACTGACAGTCCACGTGACCTCGCACGGCGGATTAACCGAAGCCTCGCGGAGGCTGAGAAACAAAGGCAGCCACTAATTGCGCTCCGGGGAACTCTGGAGACTACCGCGCAAAGAGCTCAGCATGCGTTGGAGAGCACTGAAAGTACTCTGTTTGGAGACGACGCTCAGGCTAGGGAAGCGCGACACACTGCTAACCTCTTGAAAGAAAACATCGAGGTGGCGAACCAAGCAATTTCTCAGGTCGAAAGATATCTTGAAGACATCTCCGAACTTCTGACTGTCGGAGAGGTCCTCAATAACCGCATCGAACTATTGGAAGATCAATTAGCCCAAGTCTATGAGACTGTAAGCCTGGGCTTAACGGCGGAGGCGCTGTCCCACGAGATACGTAACGTCGCAGACCAATTGGCAGAACGCAACCAGCAGGCAAGGCAGCGATTGAGAAGTAGCAACATAAATGACGCGACACTGATTTCCTATACTGAGTACGTCAACAGCAGCATCTCTGCACTGCGTAAGCAGCTTTCCCACCTCGCACCCTCTCTTCGTTACGTGCGGGAAAAAAGAGAACTATTATCCCTTAAGCGCTTCTTTGACGAAACGCTAGAATACTATCAGGCTCGATTCCAAAACCGCTCTATAAAAGTCGAAATCAAAGATAACAATTCTCATGAGTTTATGTTGTCCATGAACAGAGGAAAGCTCACCCAGATCGTGGACAATCTCTTTTTGAATAGCGAGTATTGGCTGCGCGAAGATCTTAGGAGAGGTCATATCCGGGAAGGGCTAATCACCATTGAATTAGCTAAGCCTTTCGTGAGGATAAGCGATAATGGCAAAGGTGTAGATCCTTCGGTCGAAGACACGTTGTTTGAGGCTTTCGTGACTACGAAGGGGCGAGGGAAGGGACGAGGATTGGGCCTATTTATAATCCGACAACTCTTGGACTCTGAAGGTTGCTCTATCTCCCTCTTGCCGAAACGCAACCAGTACGGCTCTCTAAACGTGTTCGAGATCGATTTTTCGGGGGCATTGAGTGGAAACGCCGGATAGTGTAGCGGCGACTCAAGGTATCATCGAAGAACTTTTCGGCCTTCTTGGCATCCGAAAGGTCGTCTGCGTCGACGACCAATACGCTGAGACAACGGCAGTAGACGAGATTATAGGCTTATGTTCTGAGCTTGATGCAGGAGAGTTGGCGAAGATTGACGAGTTAAGAGACGTTCCCTTTGACGCTGACGACGAAGTCCAAGCGGCTGTGATTAGCCGCATATGGGAGGGTCTTGAACTTCCCACAAGACGAAGGGTCTACAGTAGTCTTTCCTCCAAGGCTAACATCGAAAAAGACCCCAAACATGCCTCTAGGCTCAACAAACTGCTTGAGCACCACGATTTTCGAGAGTTGTCACTGGAGGAATGGAACGCACACAGAACGCATCTTTTGTCTGAGGCCGAACGTCCCGGAACCCTATTCCTGTTCGACCGAGACTTCTCCATGGAAGGTGGCTCTCAGACTCAAGGCATGACTCTAGTCCAAGATGTCCTTGAGTCCGCTCCGGAGCAGGAGGTTATGGTCGGCCTTTTGAGCCATACGTTCGCGCCAAACGAAGAACACGATACCTGGCAGACAGTTGCAAATGAGAACGGGATAGATCGAAATAGATTTATTCTAATCTCTAAAGATCGTCTACTAGAGGACCCTGTAGGATTTGCTCGGATGATCAAGTTGACTGCGCTCAGCTCCAAATGCAAGGAGCTAAAAGAGAAGGTTGCAGACATTTTGGACGGCGCTCACGTTGAGGCGCAGAAAAGGGTGGAGAAAATAAGTGTCTATGATTTCGAGCATATTGTGTTCCAATCTTCGCGGGTAGAGGGTATCTGGGAGCCTGAAACCCTGTTTCGGGTGTTCGGACTGTTTCACAAGGCCAGAGCACGAGAATTAGCTAGTGAGAACGAAGAACTACGCATGCTTGCTGCTGCAATTCGGAGTGTGAGCGATGTACCTACTGATCCTACGCCTTCTCCGGAACATAGTTCTTGGAAAATCATGCGTTTGGAAATGTACGAAGATGCCAGTTATCTCAACGATGCGCACTTACCGCTCGAGCTGGGCGACATATTTAGGAAAAACAACGGAGGAAAGGAGTTTCTCCTACTTTCTCAGCCGTGTGACCTAATGGTCCGCAGTGACGGTAAGCGCCACCAGGCTGTGAGCGAAGCCCTCGTTGCAGAGATCCGAAATCCACCCGTCGGTGAGAATGGATACCCGTCGAACCCCGACGCTTATTACAAGTTGCGTTACTACGACTCCGCCACCGGAGAAGCTCGGTTTGTCAATTTTCGATCGGTGCAAACGGTACAACTCTGGATCCTAGATTTGTGTGTATACCAGGATGATGGGGCATCCATTTACAAGATGGGGGAGGACATACCGGCGAACATTGTACCGGCGTGGAGGGTGCATCACCGCAAGATTCACGATGCCGCAGAGGAAGCCATAAACGAGTACCAAAAAGTAGCAGAAGATTTGAGAGATAAGTCAGTGGATTCAGACAAGGTTGCTCTTGTCCTCAAACATATCATCCCGCAATCTTCGAACGGTAATGTGTTCAAGGGGACAATTAATCCTGAAGCCGCGCTTCTGGATTTCCAATTTAAGCGCGTAGGAAGATTGTGTCAGCCTTATGCCGCCGACGTGTTGACTAAGTATGCAAACTACCATACTCGTGCGGCTTTCGATCTCGACTTCGGGCGGGAAATCTAAGCGACCAAGTTGTAACGTCTTATCGACTACACTAATCGCAACGCCATCCAATCCTAGCGCCGCTTTGGCACGAAGGAACCCAAGTTCGTGTCCGTCGACGCCCGGCTCGACGTAAACTCGATTGTCACGATCATTGCAGAGGGCCGTAAAGCCGCCCAGCATCTGGATCAGCACCTCACGGGCCGGAGCCTGCTGCCGGGATAACCTTGGGCAGCAATTAAAAATCCGTTAATGACTGTACAATATTCACATGGGAGTAAGGGTAGGAGCTAGCGGGGAGCAACATCCGGGACCGGCGTTGGCCTGGGTCGCGGCTTTTATCGTCTGCGGCATCGGGGATGCTTTGCTGGGACGTTGGGTCCTGACGCCGCTCTTCGTGGCGGCGTTCTACGGCGGTATGATCGTCATAGACCTCGTCACCTATCCGATCCTCTCTTTCTGGCGCGGCTGGCTCCGTCGACGGGGGTTGTGGGCCTGGTATCTGGTCGAGGTGGCCGGGCTCTGGGGCGGGACTACGCTACTGATCTTCGTCCTGGCCCCATGGTGGCTCGCTTGGCGGTGGTCGGGGACTCTTCCGCTACAAGTAGTCGGAGGCATATTGTTGATCGGCTCGGTGACCGTCGGCGCCTGGGCCTGTTTCAAGATGGGCTGGGCGCGGCTGCTCTTTGCCGGTGCGTTGTTCCCGCCGGGAGAGGTGGCCGAGACGAACCGGGTTCCGCAACGGCTGGTGGTGGAAGGTCCGTACCGCTACGTTCGCAACCCGCTCTACGACACGGACTTTTTGCTGATCCTGGGCACGGCGCTCCTGGCCCGGAGTTGGGGCCTCGTACTGCTGGCTGTTCTCTATCTGGCACAACTCGCACTTCAGCTTCCCCTCGAAGAGAAGGAACTAAGGCAACGGTTTGGCCGGCAGTACCGGCGCTATTGCCAGATCGTGCCGCGCTTCGTGCCGAGGCCCAAGCCCGTGACACAGCGGGAACTCGACGGTTGAGATTTGGTCGTGAATAGCTGGTCCCCAGAGGCGTCCAGGCACTTTCTCGGACACTATGAGACCCTGCGGGGCATAGTGCGCCAGACGCTGATGCAGCGACAGCTCTCCGAACATCTCGAAGAGCCTCCGCTTCGTGTCTGCGACGTGGGCGGTGGTGCGGGACATAATTCCATCCCGCTTGCCCGAAGGGGATACGAAGTGAAGATCCTGGACCCTTCCGAAGAGATGTTGCAGAAGGCGCGGCAGATGCTCGACGCGGAAGACGAAGCCGTGCGTGGCCGGGTGGAACTCGTAGCTGGCAACGGGGAGGAAGCACCGGGTCTCTTCGGGGAAGAGGCCTTCGACGCAGTGCTGTGTCATGGTGTCTTGATCTACCTGGAAAATCCCGATCCGCTCATTCGAGCCCTATCGTCCATAGCGCGGCCCGGAGCCGTGGTCTCCATCCTCACCAAGAACGCGGAAGCCCTGGCGATGCGACCCGCCCTCGAAGGCCGCTACAAAGATGCCCTGGCTTCCTTCGACTCGTACCGGGAAATCAATCGTCTCGGCATAGAAACCAGGACGGATACTGTGCCCGAGTTCTCCGCAAAGCTGAAAAGGTTCGGCGTAGAGTTGGAACAATGGTACGGGGTCCGCGTTTTTACCGATCACCTGGACGACCGTCCCTCTGACCCGGACCTACGGAATCTGCTGGATGCCGAGTGGGAAGCTGGGAGGCGCGATCCTTACAGGGGCGTCGCCCGGATGGTTCATATGATCGGACACAAACGCCGGAGTTTTCGTTAGGCAGATTTCGAGGATGATATCCGGCGATCCTGACGTAGACTAACGGCACGTCTGATGGTGAGGGCTACAACAAGGGAGAGTGAAGATGTCGGTCAGGCAGGTTCCCAAAGGTTTCCACACGGTTACGCCGTACATGACGATTCGGGACGCTGCGAGCGCTATCGAGTTCTACAAAGAGGCGCTTGGGGCGAAGGAGACGTTTCGCTGGTCGGACCCGGACGGTGAGATCCGTCACGCAGAGATCGTGATAGGCGATTCGCCTATTATGCTAACCGACGAGGCGCCGGAGTTCGGTATGAGCGGCCCGCTGACGCTCGGTGGTTCGCCGGTGCATATATTCCTCTACGTCGAAGACGGGGATGCTCTGTTCGACCAGGCTGTCGCCGCCGGCGCGACGGAGCTCATGCCGATGGAAGACCAGCGGGACGGAGACCGTCGCGGCGGAGTGACAGATCCTTTCGGCCACGTCTGGTACATCGGTACCCAGATCGAGGACGTTTCCCGCGAGGAAATCCAGGAACGTTACGACAATCTCGCTACTGATCGGTAAGTAGCCTGGGCCGCCGAGCCAGCAAGATCAGGTGTTCGCTCTCCGCGGTGAACGGCTCGCCCTCGAACCCGCCGTAGACGGCCTCGATCTCGAAGCCCGCCAGCCGGAGCATCAGGATCAGCTCGTCCCGGTTCGTAACCCGGATGGTCAGATCATGCGCCCGCTGGCTCTCTAACCCCGACCGTCCGTACAGATCGTACAACAGCCGCATCTCCATGATCTGTGAGGCGGAATCGTACCGGGAGATACTGAAACGTTCCAGCTTCCCGCTCGTCATGTCGCGGGTAAAGTCGTGTTGGCATTTCGGCTCTTCGGAGTCTTCAGCCAACTCCTCCGGCGAGAACGCTGAGACCTCTATACTGAGCAATCCACCCGGTTCCAGATGTTCCCTTGCGTTGGCCAGGAAAGCTAGAGCATCCTCCAGCTTAGTCAGACAGAGGAACGAGTTGAAGGCGCAGATGGCGAGCCGGTATCGCTTGCCGGGCTTCGCGCTCCGCATGTCGCCGCAGACCCACTTCACCGACGTGCTCTTGCTCCAGCCTTTCTCGACCATCTCCTCCGAGACCTCGACTGCGGTTACGTCGAAACCTTCTTCCGCGAGCGGAATCGCTATGCGGCCCGTTCCGGCTCCCCACTCGACTACGGGGCCGTCTTCACGCTCGGCCAGGGCGAGCCAGAAGGGTACGTCATAGTCGTGGACGTACTCCAGGTCATAGAGGTCGGATAGAGGATCGTATTCGGGCAAAGGCTTTTCCTGAAACTGGGAGCGGGGTCGGACGTATATAATCACAAAGGTCCCCTTACGGCGCGGAGGTTTTTGAATGGGCACTGTTTTTATTATCTTGTTGGTAGTGGTGATCGTGATACTTGTGATCTTCGCTATCTCCACCTACAACGGCCTCGTGAAGCGGCGTAACGGGGTCGAAGAAGCCTACCGGCAGATAGACGTTCAGCTAAAGCGTCGATACGACCTGATCCCCAACCTCCTCGAAGGCGTGAAGAAGTTCTTCCGGCAGGAGAAAGAGGTGATGGAAGAGGTGACGCGCGCCCGCTCTCAGGCGATGCAGCCCCAGAGCGCGGGGGAGCAGGCCCAGTCCGAGGCACGCCTCTCCGGGGCCATCGGTAACCTGTTCGCGGTGGCGGAGAATTACCCGGATCTCAAGTCCGACCGCGTGATGGTGGACTTTCAAGAGGAGCTGTCTTCCACGGAGAATAAGATCTCCTTCGCCCGCCAGCACTACAACGACTCCGTGCAGAGCTACAACACGAAAATACAGAGCTTCCCGGCCGTGATCTTCGCCCGTCCGATGGGCTTTACCGAGCGCGAGTACTTTGAGGCCGCCGGTCCCGAGCGGGAATCGGTTACCGTAACCTACGATTAAGCGATAGCTGAGATGGACGCGAACGCCTTCGAAGGCACTTTCCGGGACAGGATCTCCGCGAACAAGCGGAACAGCTTGCTCCTGATCACGGTCTTTATCGCGTTCGTCGCCGTCTTCGGTTACGTAATAGGCTTTGCCTGGATCGGGGACCCAACCGGAGCCCTCTTCGGTCTCGCCCTGGCGTTTGTCATCGGCACCATCTCCGGCCTCGTCACCTATTACGGCGGTGCCCGGATGGTCCTCGGCGCCTCTCGTGCCCGAGAAGTAACCCACGACGAGGCCCCGATTCTCTACAATGTGGTGGAGGAGATGGCGCTTGCGGGGGGCCTCCCGATGCCAAAGGTCTACATCATTGACGACACTGCCACCAACGCCTTCGCTACCGGCCGCGACCCGGAGCACGCATCGGTTGCCGTCACCGCCGGCCTCCTTGAGAAGCTCGACCGGGACGAGCTTCAGGGTGTCATGGCGCACGAGATGTCCCACGTCGGCAACCTTGACATCCGTTACGCGATGCTGGTCGGTGTCCTCGTCGGTACTACGGTCCTTATATCCGACTTCTTTCTTCGCAGTCTGTGGTTCGGTGGGGGGCGTCGGATGGGCGGAAACCGTGGCGGAGGTGGGGGACAGATACAACTCATAATGATGCTCGTCGGTATCCTGCTGGCGATCGTCGCCCCGATCTTCGCCCGTCTACTCCAACTCTCAATCAGCCGCCAGCGCGAGTATCTGGCCGACGCCACAGCCGTCAAGCTCACGCGAAACCCGAAAGGGTTGGCCGACGCCCTGGAGAAGATCTCCGGCGACAAAGAGGTTCTCGAAGCCGCTAATCGGGCCACCGCCCACCTCTACATCGTCAACCCAATAAAGAAGTTTGAGAAACGCGCCAAGGGCATCTTCTCCACCCATCCGCCTATCGAAGAGCGCGTCCAGATCCTACGTTCTCTCGAATCTGGCGGCGTCACTGAAACCGTCGGCCCGTAGACTCGACGCCCGGCCCGATAGGGTTTAGAATAACGCCTCGTACATTGCCGGATGGTGTAACGGCAGCACGAGTGACTCTGAATCACTTAGTCCAGGTTCGAATCCTGGTCCGGCAGCTTCCAACGATACCGTACAGGCGATACTCTTTCCCAACAACCATTCTCGCGGACGGGCAACCTGAGGCAGTCTTGAGAGTTCCGTAATTATTCTGGCTTGTCTATGTAAATCCTGAAACCCACCTGTCCCGCACATTGACCTAGAAGCGTCTGGAAGAGAGTTGCCAAAACGGTGTTAAGTTTAACTGTAGAAACATTTACAAAGTACGGGATCGGTTTTACACTACGTGAGTCGGTTGGTGCGAGCTGATCGGCCACAATCGAGAATCCGGGGCGGTATTCTCCTTTTCCCTTTCCCCGTTTATCACCCCTAAGAGTCACGCCCCGGATCCTGTATCTTCTACAAAAATCGTTCGATGTGAGGCAATCCTTCTCGGCTGTTCACGGACTAGCCATCACCTTGTGGACGCCCGTTAGCTCTCACAAAAAAGTACGCACCGACATGTCCTGCCTTGCGCCTTATACGGTTACTATTTCGATGGGAACAGGGCATTCTCTTAACTCTTTCAGGTGCGCTTTGTCTATGCCCGAGTCCACGGCGATCAGGTCGAAGTCTTCAAGAGGTACCAGACGATGCAATGCTTTCTTGCCGAGTTTTGTGTGATCGAACAACAAGATTTTGCGGTCCGAAGCTTCCATCATCGCCCGTTTCACCCTTACTTCATGCTGGTGTTGGTGGTAAGTGGTGGTTCCCGAGACCGCCGACGTCGATATAAAGGAAACGTCGGCGTTCAACGAGGCCAAAGATTGTTCGCAGATCACGCCGAAATAAGAATCGTAACTTGGCGAATATTCCCCTCCGAGTGAGATAAGGTTGATACCCCTTACGCCGCGCAGCTCTTCGAGGACCATCCTGAAGTTGGTGATGACCGTGAGGGGAACGCTTTCGTGTAGAAGGCCGGCCAGGGGTAGTACGGTAGTCGACTCGTCCATTATTATGGACTGTCCGGGTTCTACCTGTGTCAGTGCAAACCGGGCGAGAGCCTCCTTCTCCCGGCTGTTGCTTCTCAGCCGATAACCCACCGTACTCTCGAAAAAACTGGATGCCTGTACGGTGACCTTGCCGCGCATTTTTCTGAGTAGGCCTTGACGTTCCAGCTCGTCGAGATCCCGATGTACGGTCATTAGGCTGACATCGAAGATATCCGTAAGTTCCTTTGCGGCGACGGATCCCTTCTGCAACACGTGCTCGAAGATCTGCTCCTGACGCCGGGCCGGGCCGGATCTTCCACGCTCTAAATCGCTCCGGGCCAAACTAATAACGCCCACTGCCGAACGTAATCCTCATAACGAAAATTCTACACACTCCCGCTTCGATTGCTCGGGATTGCCAATCTAACTGCCGGGAGCCGCTACGGATTCGTCCCTGTACCCACGCGCGAAAACTCGCGTGTGAAGCTTTGATCTGGTAGCGTATATTTATCACGCTAAGGAAAGATATAAATAACAAAGAGCGTGGCGAGGGTGAGGAGAAATGAAAAAGATATCGATCGTCCGCGCTCGTTCGCGCTTTGCATCGCTGGTAGACGCAGGTAGCCGGGCAGCAGTCTCCAAGGACAACGAGGCTAGGTGGAGTCAGCCGCGTCACCCGGGTAGGAAAGACCATTGAACCATCGAGCTTTGCGTGAGGAGGTAACCCGTGTCGCCAGCCGGATGAGTGCCTCCGGTCTTTCGCCCATGACTTCCGGAAACGTCAGTGCTCGCACTACTGAGAACGAGGTTTTGATCACCCCGAGCGGCATGGACTACGAAGACCTCGAACCAAAAGACATAGTCATGGTGAGCCTGGAAGGTGAATTGTTGGAAGGTACTCTAGAGCCTTCGACGGAGTTCCCGATGCACGCGGGACTCTATCGTGACAACCCGAACATAGGAGGTGTAGTTCACACCCATTCCCCTTACGCGACAACACTGGCCTGTATGGCACTTGAGATCCCACCGGTGCATTACATGATCGCCGCTATCTCGACCGAAGGGCGCGTACCCCTGGCTCCTTATGCGACTTACGGAACGGAAGAACTCGCCCGCCACGCCAGCGAGACCCTTGGAGATTCCGGTTCCGTGTGTTTGTTGCAAAATCATGGAACGATCGCTGTGGCCGACTCGGTCTCCGTGGCCTACTCCAAAACCGAGATACTAGAAGAAGTGGCCGGAATCTACTATAGGACGTTGGTGGCCGGAGAGCCGGTAATTCTCGACGCGGAGCAGATAGCCGATACCCGGATCAAGATAGTCCATTATGGAAATCATAGGAAAGCCAGTGAGGTAAGTGAATGAGATGTCGTAGATCAGCGGACGGACCGTGGGCGGTTGGGATAGACTTTGTGGCGCAGAGTGTATGGGTGATGCTCTCAGGGAATAGGTGGATGGGGTGGCCTTTTTTAGCGTAGCGCTATCCGGTATCTATATAGACGACTTATGTCATTGACATGCCCCCAAACCTTTCACGAGGCGTGTTGGGGTAGAAGATGGGGAAATTTGCCGCGAAGTTGGGAAAGGGTAAGAGATTCTCGTTCGTCGTACCTTAGGCGCCTCACGTTGAGCTTGAGAGGCGGATGGTTCGATGGGCGTTAAAGTCCTGATCGTTGGCGACCGCTTTGTCTCAAGCTGCCGGATCCAGGCCGCTTTGGAGCGGGAGGCGGGAGATGAGCTGTCGGTTTCGGCTATGGACCTTGCGTGGCCGGTGGAGCCTTTCGGCCAGGTAGCCGAAGTGGATGAGGCCCAGGGAGACGAGCGCGAGTTGGCCGAAGCCGCGAAGGATGCCGAGGTGATCGTCACCCAGGTAGCCGCTCTAACAGAGCGTGTCATATCCGCAGCAGATAGCCTGAAGCTGATCGTCTGCACCCGTGGCGGCCCGGTGAACGTGAATGTCAGCGCCGCCTCGAAGCGGGGAATAGCCGTCTGTTACGCCCCAGGACGAAACGCCACCGCCGCCGCCGAGTATACGGTCGGCCTCATGCTTGCCGCCATGAGGCGCATCCCAGAGTCCCACTCAAATCTATCGAAGGGCGTCTGGCGCGGAGATTTCTACGCCTACGAGGAGAGCGGCATCGAGCTGAATGGGAGTACCGTTGGTCTGGTCGGGTTCGGCGCGATAGGCGACCGGGTGGCGAGGGTCATGCGCGCGTTCGGCGCCGAGGTGCTGGTCCACGATCCGTTTGTAGACGTCTCCCGCGTCGAGGAAGTCGGCGCACGGGTGGTCGGGCTTGACGAGTTGCTTTCGAGATCGAACGTGGTGAGCCTCCACGCCCGGCTAACGGATGAAACTCGCGGCATGATAGGCCCGGAACAGGTTGGCAGGATGCCGGAAGGAGCCGTCTTGGTCAACACGGCGCGCGGCGGCTTGCTGGACTACGATGCCCTCTGCGACGGGCTCGAATCCGGTCGTCTCGGGGCTGCGGCCCTTGATGTCTACGACGAAGAGCCGCTACCGGAAGGCTCCCGGCTGTTCGGGGCGCCGAGGCTTGTGCTCTCGCCTCACATAGCCGGCGCCACCAAAGAGACCGCGCAGCGGGCCGCCCGGATCGCCGCCGAAGAAGTGGGACGCTACGTCCGTGGTGAGGAGTTGGTCAACGTAGCCAACCGCGAGACGGCCGGCCGGCCATGATACTCGGCATAGACGCCGGCACTTCCATCGTCAAGGCGGCGGCTTTCTCCATTGAGGGAGAGGTGCTGGCCGTAGAGGGACGTCCGGTGAAGCTATACAGGCCTCGTCCCGAGTGCTCCGAACAAGACGTAGAACAGACGCTCGGTGCTCTCGGGGAGGTAGTACGGTCCATCTTGGAGCGCGTGCGGGAACCCGTCGAGTCTATTGGGATCACGGGGCAGGGCGACGGTCTGTGGCTGGTGGACGCACGGGGCCGTCAGGTTCGCCGCGCCATGACGTGGCTCGACGCGCGGAGCAACTTCGTCGTCGAGGAATGGATGGCTTCGGGGATCTTCGAAGAGTACTTCCGCAAAACCGGGAGCATAATATTTCCCGGCGCGCCGTCCGCGATCATGGCGGCCCTCAAACACCAGGAGCCTGAATCTCTGGAGCGGGCGGCGACCGCCGCTTACTGTAAGGACGTGATCCTGCAGCGCCTGACGGGAGAGAGGGCTACCGACCCCTCCGACGCGTCCCAGCCGTTCATGGACCACTCCACGCGCAGCTACGATCCTGAAATCCTGTCTCTGCTGGGATTGGGAGAATACGAGCATCTACTGGCGCCCATAGATCCCTCGCCCGGACCCATGCGTCCGCTAAACCACGAAGGAGCGGAGATTACCGGCCTTCCAGTCGGGACGCCGGTCCACAGTGGACCGTTCGACCTGCCGGCTACAGCTATGGGGTGCGGGGTCGAAGAGGTTGGGGAAGGTGCGATCATCCTCGGCACTACGCTCGCCTGCGAGGTGCTTGCCGACCGCGTGGATGCATCCGGCGAGCCGGGAGGCCATACGTTGTGCGCCATGGAGCCGGACCTCTGGCTCCGGGCGATGGCGGCAATGGTCGGCACGGCCTCGATGGACCTGACGCTCTCGTTGTTCGGCGCGACCCACACGGATCTCGACGGCTTCCTGGCGGATAGTCCCCCTGGAGCTCGGGGTGTAGCCGTCCTGCCGTTCTTCTCGCCCTCAGGCGAGCGCGCGCCGTTCGTGGAGCCCGCCGCCCGTGGACAGGTGCATGGGATGGACCTCAATACCACCGCTTCGGACATAGTTCGCGCCGTCTGCGAAGGGGTAGCGTACACAGCCCGGAATTGCCTGGACGCCGCGAAGCTCGAAGGAGAAGTCGCCATCTGCGGGGGCGGCGCCGAATCCGGGGCCTGGCGACAGGTCCTGGCCGACGTGCTCCAGAAACCCCTCAAGATCGCGCGGAGGCCCGAAGTGGGAGCCAGAGGAGCCGCCATGGCCGCATTGATCGCCTCGGATCAGCACTTCGACCGCGAAGAATGGACACGACCTGAAGGATACGTGGAGCCCAGGCAAGAGATGGCCGATCTCTATGAAGAAGGTTTCGCCGCTTACCTGAGCAGACTGGAATCCGCCCGCGAGCTGTGGGAACGACTGTCTCCCAACGCCTCCTAGCTCAACGTCCCGCCCGACAGGGATATGGGATCGCCCGGACCCCCGGAACGGCCACACGGCAAATTTTTGCTTGATACCATTATTTAAGTGAATTTTCCCATACAGTTATGTTATTATTCCCTAAGGAGGAACAAAATCTTCGAGATCGCTGTTGGATGGTCTTGAATGGTGGGAGGTGGCAGGCAACGCAGAGGCAATAAAAGCAGGTAGCGGTGTCTACACGCACCAGGGATTCGTGTAGGTTTTGATCAGAGGACGAAAGTGATCGGGAAATACGGAGGTGTTTGGTAGATGACGACCATTGCTATAGGCGCTGACGACGCAGCCCTCGAACTGAAAGATATTCTGGCCCAGCATCTGCGCGACAACGGGTACGAGGTAGAGGATTACAGTCCCCCCTCGAAGGAGGAAGCCGAGAGGCTCGGCACCGACTATCCCGACGTCGCGGTCGCGGTCGCGGAGGCCGTGGCGAGTGGCGAGCATGAGCGTGCCGTCCTGTGTTGTGGGACCGGGATCGGGGTGAACATCACCGCCAACAAGGTGCCCGGCGTGCGGGCCGCACAGTGCCACGATGTCTTCTCGGCCGAGCGGGCGAGGAAGTCGAACAACGCGCAAGTGCTCACGATGGGTGCGCGGGTAGTCGGACCCGAACTGGCGAAGACAGTCCTTGATGCCTGGATGAAGTCGGAGTTCGGGGGTGGCGGTTCTACCAGGAAGGTCGAAAAGATGGAAGAGATAGACCGCCGATACCACCAGTCCGAGACCACGTAGACAGGTCTGAGAGCCATTATGGCGCAAGACAGTGAAGCCCGTCCCGGTAGTCTAAAAGCGCCGGATCGCCTCTACGAAGGCTATATATTCGACCTCGATGGGACCATATACCTGGGCGATGATCTGCTGCCCGGCGCGGAGCGTTTGATCCTGAAGCTCCGGGAACTCGGGAAGCGGGTGATCTTCCTCTCCAACAACCCGACGAAAGACCCGACGATGTACGCGGAGAAGCTGACCAAGCTGGGTCTCGAAACGCCGGAAGACGAAATAGTCAACACCGTCGTAACCATGACCCAGTGGTTGCTCCAGAACCACCCGGACGCAACGGTGTTCCCGATCAGCGAGGAACCGCTCAAGAACTCTTTGCGGGAAGCCGGCATCAAGATGTCGGAGAAGCCGGGGGAGATCGACATAGTGATCGCCAGCTACGACCGGAGCTTCGAGTACCGCAAGCTCCAGATCGCCTTCGACGCCATCTGGTTCCATCAGAGGGCGCGTCTCGTAACGACGAACCCGGACCGCTACTGTCCGTTTCCGGGAGGCCGGGGCGAGCCGGATGCTGCGGCGATAGTCGGTGCCATAGAAGGATGCACCGGCGCGAAATGCGAGGTCAACGTCGGCAAGCCCGACCCGATCATGCTCGAAACCATCATGGGGGTGGTGGGCCTAGACGCGCAGGACTGCGTGATGAGCGGCGACCGACTCTACACCGAGATCAAGATGGCTAACGACGCCGGTATGCCTTCTGCCGTAGTGCTGACGGGCGAGACGAAGGCGGAAGACCTGGCGGATGAAGCAGAGGTTCTGCCGGATTACACACTAGAGAGGATAGACCAGCTCATTCCTACCCACTTGTGGGAAGAGTACGGCTGGAGTAGCGACTAAGACGCTAGAGTGTCGCGTAACGTGGCGAAGAGGGAAAGGGAAGGAGGAGAGATGTCTGGGTCATATCTGATGGGCATGGACTTCGGTACCGGGGGTGTGAGAGTAGGCATCTTCGATCCCGAAGGTACGCCACTGGTCTTTACCGGCGAGGAATGGACACTCAAACACCCCCGTCCAGGCTGGGCCGAGCAAGACCCGGATGAATGGTGGTCCTCACTGGTAGTCGCCACGAACAAGGCAATGGAAGAAGGCGGTATCCCGGCTGAAGAGATAGCGGGAATCTCGGTAGACGCCATGAGCGCGACGGTCCTCGCGATGGACGAGAAAGACCGTCACCTCCGGCAGGCGATCCTGTGGATGGACATCCGGGCCTCCGATCAGGCCGACCGGATCGCACAAACCGGAGACGACGCCCTCAAATACAACGGCCACGGCCCAGTCTCGGCCGAGTGGGGCCTTCCAAAAGCACTCTGGATCAAAGACAACGAGCCGGACATATACAAAAACGCCCACCACATCTGCGACTGCGGCGACTGGCTAATACAGCGCCTAACCGGAGAGTGGGCATCCTCAATCAACATAGCAAGCGCCAAGTACTACTACGACCGAAACGAAGGCGGCTACCGCGGCGGCTACCCGGAAAGCCTCTACGAGTCGGTGGACGCCACGGATCTGCTGGAGAAGTTCCCCGGCAAAGTACTGGACATGGGAACGGTAGTAGGAGAGCTAAGAGAAGAAGTAGCCAGAGAGCTAGGTCTTAAGCCAGGAACACCCGTGGCCCAGGGAGGAGTGGACGCCCACGTAGGAGCATTGGGACTGGGAGTAGTGGAGCCCGGCAAGATGGCCCTCATCACCGGCTCCTCACACGTCATGATCGGGCAAGCCAAAGAGCCCATACACGACCCAGGCTTCTGGGGAGCCTACACCGACGCCATCATCCCAGGCCAGTACACGGTAGAAGCCGGACAAGCCTCAACCGGCTCCATCGTAGCCTGGTTCAAAAACCAGTTCGCCTCCGACGCCGCCGCCAGAGCCAAAGAACGCGGCGTGGACACCTACGACGTCCTCACCGAGATGGCCCAGGAAGTGCCAATAGGATCAGACGGTCTCATAGTCCTGGACTACTTCCAGGGCAACCGCTCCCCATACACAGACCCCCTGGCACGCGGCATGATGTGGGGACTCACCCTGAGCCACACACCAGGCCACGTCTTCCGGGCAATCATAGAAGGCATCTGCTTCGGGACCGAGAACATCATCCGCACCATGGGAGAGCACGACTTCGAGCTAAAAGAGAAAGTAGTCTCGGGAGGGCCCACCAAGAGTGATCTTTGGATGCGGATCCACGCCGACGTCTCAAACCTTCCGATCTCATTCACGAAAGTAAGCGAGGGACCCGTACTGGGATCGGCGATGCTCGCGGCGGTAGGAGCCGGCATCTACCCCGACATTCAAACGGCGGCCAAGAAGATGGTCCACACCTCAGACACCATTGAGCCCGATCCCGAGCGCCACGAAGAGTACCGGTTCTACATGGAGCGTTACATGGAGACCTACCCACGGATGAAAGAGCTGATGCATAAAACCCAACGCCACCTCGCCGGCGGCGACAAGCCCGATGCCGTAAGCCAGGAAAGCAGTGGAGGATAGCTTATGAACGACAAGATGATCAACGCGGCGCTGAAAGAGGCGACCGATACGCAGAACGTTCTTATCGGTGCTGGGGTACTTTCTTCGATCAACGAAGTCTTCGAAGACAACTTCGGCGGCCGCGCGGCCATCGTAGTCGCGGACGAGAACACGTTCGAGGTTGCGGGCAAAGAGGTGCAGCGGCACTTAGAAGAAGCCGGGCACGAGATCATCGAACCCTACATCTTCCCCGGCGAGCCGACTCTGTACGCCGAGTATGGAAACATCGAAACGCTGGTGGAAGCGCTCAAGGAGCACGACGCTATCCCGGTCGCCGTCGGCTCCGGGACCTTGAACGACATCGTAAAGCGCGCGGCTTACGAGTGCGAGCGGCCCTACATGAACGTCTCTACGGCGGCCTCGATGGACGGCGCCACGGCGTTCGGGGCGTCTATCGAGAAAGACAACAAGAAGCAGACGTTGACCTGCCCGGCCCCCGTGGCGGTGCTGGCGGATCTAGACGTTCTGGAGAACGCCCCCTCCCGCATGACGGCCTCCGGCTACGCGGACCTGCTGGGCAAAGTGACCTCGGGCGCCGACTGGCTGATCGCTGACGAGCTCGGTGTCGAGGAAATAGACGAGACCGGCTGGTCGCTGGTTCAGGACCACTTGCGAGGGTGGACCGGAGAGCCCGAGAAGCTTAGAGATGGCGATCAAAAAGAGACCGAAAACCTGATCGAAGGCCTCATAATGTCCGGCCTCGGGATGCAATCCTATCAGTCTTCCCGGTCGGCCTCGGGCGCCGAGCATCAATTCAGCCACCTATGGGAAGGCGAAGGGCTTGGCCGCAACCAGAACCCGCCACTATCCCACGGCTTCAAGGTCGGAGTCGGCACGATCTCCATCGCCGCCCTCTACGAGCGGATACTCCAGCGCGGCTTCAGCGAGCTGGACGTGGACGCGGCTTGCGAGAGTTGGCCCTCCTGGGAGGAAATGGAGGAAAAGGTGCGGAAAGCGTACTCGGGCTCGAAGCTGGAGGACGCCGCCGTCAACGAGACAGAGGCCAAGTACATAGACGCGGATGAACTCAGGCAGAGGCTGGAGTTGCTCCGCGAAGTCTGGCCGAAATTGCGCGAGAAGTTGACGGAGCAGTTGATGCCGGCCGGACAGATAGAGGAGATGTTGCAGGCCGCCGGGTGCCCGACCACGCCGACGGAGATCGGGCTGGACTGGGAGTCATTCAAAAAGACTTACCGGCGGGCGCAGATGCTCCGCAAACGCTACACCGTCCTGGATCTCGCAACCGAGACAGGGATTCTCGACGAGTGTGTGGAAGAACTATTCGCGCCGGACGGCTTCTGGGGAAGCCGAAGCTAGACGGAACCAGGGAAGGAGGAGCTATGACCGAAGGACCGTACCTGATGGGCATAGATTATGGGACGGAGAGCGTGAGGGTCGGCATCTTCGATCGGGAGGGTACCCCGCTCGCTTTCGCCAGCCAGGCGTACGCGCTAAAGCATCCGCGTCCGGGTTGGGCGGAGCAAGACCCGGAGGAATGGTGGAACGGGCTGGTAAAAGCCACGCGGGAGGCGATAGAGAAGAGCGGCGTCGCCGCCGAGGAGATCGTCGGCCTCTCCGTAGACGCCACTACCTGCACCGTCGTGGCCGTAGACCGACAAGAAAGAATTCTGCGACCGGCGATCATGTGGATGGACGTCCGGGCGGTGGATGAGGCCCGACGTATCAAGGAGACTGGGGACCCCGCGCTCAAGTACTCCGGCTACACAAACGTCTCGGCGGAGTGGATGCCCTCCAAGGCGCTCTGGCTCAAAGAGCACGAACCCGAGAACTACGATTCCGCCGAGCACATCTGCGAGTGCCTCGACTGGATCACCAACCGCCTCACCGGCGAGTGGAAGGCCAGCATCAACACCGCCAGCTTCCGGTGGTACTACGACCGGAACGAGGGTGGCTTCCCCGAAAGCCTCTACGAAGCCGTAGGCCTCGAAGATCTGCTCGACAAGTTCCCCGGCGAGGTGCTCGACATGGGAACCGTGGTCGGCGGCTTGAGAAAGGAAGCCGCAGAAGATCTCGGCTTGCCGGCGGACATCCCGGTAGCGGAGGGCGGAGGGGACGCTTTCGTGGCGATGGTAGGTCTCGACGTGTTGGAGCCGCGAAAGATGGCGCTCATTACCGGCTCCTCTCATGTAGTAGTCGGCCAGGCGGCAGAGCCGACCTACGGCGCGGGCTTCTTCGGCGCCTACACCGACGCCATAGTGCCGGGCCAGTACACCGTCGAGGGCGGCCAGGCCTCGACAGGCTCCGTCGTCAAATGGTTCAAGGACCACTTCGCCAAAGAAGCGGCCGAAGAGGCCGCCCGGCGGGACATTGACGCCTACGAAGTTCTAAACGAGATGGCCGCAAAGGTCTCGCCCGGTTCCGAAGGACTCATAGTCCTCGACTACTGGCAGGGCAACCGCACTCCCTACACCGACTCGGAAGCCCGCGGCATGATGTGGGGCCTCTCGCTCAAGCACGACGAGGGGCACATGTTCCGCGCGATCCTCGAAGGCATCTGCTACGGCACCGAGCACATCTTGCGGACCATGCGCGAGAACGACTTCAAGCCGGAAGAAGGGGTGGTGTGCGGAGGCCCTACCAAGAGCGACCTCTGGATGCAGATGCACGCCGACGTCTCGAACCTGCCGATCTCCTTCACTAAAGTGCCGGATGCCCCGGCCCTTGGCTCCGCGATACTCGGCGCCGTGGGCGCGGGAGTCTACCCGGACATTCACGAGGCGGCCCGGAACATGGTCCACACCACCGACACCATAGAGCCGGACTCTGAAATGCACGAGGAGTACAAGTTCTACGTGGACAAGTACGTCGAGACCTATCCGCAGATGAAGGAGCTGATGCACGAGATGTCCCACCACGTTGCGGAGCAGGACAGCAGTCCGTCCACCGCGAAGTGATGGGCGTCGCAAACGGTTGGTAGAAAGGGGGAGAACTTTCTGATGGATGAACATCAGCAACGTGGCCGGTATTACGGGTCCAGCCCGTGACCCGTAGGAAAGGTGGACTCCAGCTACGGCAACGGGGATATCGTCCGGTTGGATCGGGGTGGATGTAGATCCCACCGGCGCGGACCAAATCACTGCATGTCATGTACATAGCTAGCCGGGCAACCCGGCAGGAAAGGAAGGGGAAGTTTTGAGTAGTCAATCAGCGCGACCCGAGTACGGGGCCTTCGGGCGCCGGGTCGAGAAGCTGGGGATGCCCCGGCCGATCTTCTGGGGATTTGTAGCGGTCTTTATATTTATGATCGGCGACGGCGTGGAGATAAGCCGTTTGCCGGGCTATCTGGTCGATGAGGGAGGCCTCAACGGCGGCCAGGCTTCATTGATCACCGGTGGCATATACGGCTTCGGCGTTCTGATCGCCTCGTGGTTCTCCGGTACGCTCTCCTCGATATGGGGCCCACAACGAGTTATGCAGCTGGGCGCGGCGATCTGGGTAGTGTTCGAGATAATCTTTCTCCTCTTCGCCATTAACTCCGGCAGCCTCTTTTTCGTGGGCCTGATCTACGGTATACGAGGTCTCGCGTACCCGCTCTTCGCGTTCGGGTTCCTGGTCTGGGCCCAGACGGTTACCCCGGTGAGTATGAGGGGCTCGGCGGCCGGATGGTTCTGGTTTGCTTTTACCGGCGGCCTGCCGACTATCGGCGCCCTCGTGGCAGCCGCTTCCGCGCCGCTCATCGGTGTGTACAACACCTTCTGGCTCGGTCTGGTTATAGTCGCCATCGGCGGTCTTATAGGCTCTTTCGGCATACGAGAGGCCCAGGGTACGGAGCCCATAGCCGATGAGCACGTCGAGAACCCGAGGAGCTACAAGCGGCTGCTCGAAGGCATCGACATACTCTGGCGCGACCCCAGGACGATCATGGGTCTCGTGGTCCGTATCGTAAACACTTCGCCGCAGTACGGGTTCTTTTTCTTTATGCCGTTCGTCTTCGTGGCAGGTACCGCTGAAGGCCCGTACGAGGGCTTCATGGGCGGGGCGCAGTACTCTCTCCTCGTCTCCCTGGTCTATGCGGCGAATATCGGCGCCAACCTGTTCTTTGGGATCTTCGGCGACTACTTCGGGTGGCGCCGGACGGTGACCTGGTTCGGCTGCGTAGGATGCGCGGTAGCCGTACCGTTATGGTACTTCGGCTCGCTGCTCGCGGGTAGCTACATCGTCGCGGTAATTCTCGGTATGCTCTACGGTGTGCTGTTGGCCGGATTCGTGCCGCTTTCGGCCTTGATGCCCTCCATGGTAGAGCGACACGACAAAGGTTCGGCACTGGCTATCCTCAATACCGGCGCCGGTGGCGCCGCCTTTGTCGGCCTGGCTATCCCCATCGCTCTCAACCCGCTAATAGGATACGGTGGCGTGGTCATCACCTACTCCGCCCTCTACATAGTGAGCGCCGTCCTGACCACTTTCATCGTCTCGCCGGCCGACCCCGGAGAGGAAGGAGAGATGGAGCAGGACGCGGAGCCGTCGTTTGGTCATTAAGCGCAAAGAGGTTCTCGCCAACGGCACATCAGGCCTTTAGCGACCGAAATATCGGGGGCGGGACGTGCGGACCGCCCCCGATCTGTCCTACAATAGATAATGAATATGACAAAAACTGGATCGGGAGGTAACGTGGATCTCAAATCTCAGAGTAAGGAAGCACTTTCGGTTAACACGATTCGGGCCCTGGCAATGGACGCAGTCGAGAAGGCTGCTTCCGGACACCCCGGAACGCCGATGGCCCTCGCGCCGCTGGCCTACACGCTCTATACGAGGGTCATGCGCCACAACCCCGACGACCCGCAGTGGCCGGATCGGGACCGCTTCGTACTCTCCGCGGGACACGCCTCCATGCTCCAGTACGCTATTCTCCACCTCACCGGCTACGACCTGACGATGGAGGACATAAAGAACTTCCGGCAGTGGGAGTCGAGGACGCCCGGACACCCGGAACACTTCCATACCCCCGGTATAGAGACAACCACCGGGCCGCTGGGACAGGGCTTCGCCAACGGCGTCGGGATGGCCCTAGCCGAGCGCTTTCTGGCGGGTCGCTACAACAGGATCGGCCACGAAGTAATGAACCACAACATCTACGCCATCTGCTCCGACGGCGACCTCATGGAGGGTGTTGCCCAAGAGGCCGCCTCTATAGCCGGTCAGCACGGACTCGGTAAGCTCGTCTACGTCTACGACGACAACCACATAAGCATCGACGGTACGACCGCCATCTCCTTTGACACAGAGGATAAGGCGAAGCGCTTCGAGGCGTACGGCTGGCACGTGCTGCACGTGAACGACCCCGAAGACATCGAAGCGTTGGAAATTGCACTTCTGGAGGGCCGCGACGAGACGGAGCGCCCGACGCTCATAGTCTTGCGGAGCCACATAGCCTATCCGGCACCGAACGCCATAGATACCGCCGCAGCCCACGGCGCGGCGCTCGGTGAGGACGAGGTTCGGGCGGCCAAGGAACAGATGGGCCTCGACCCCGACGAGCACTTCAACGTGCCGGATGAGGTCTACGAGCATATGGACTGCCGCCAGAGAGGCGGCGAGTTCCAGGAAGAGTGGAACGGGCGTTTCGCCGCCTGGCAGGAGGATTTCCCGGAGCTCTCGGAGGAGTGGGAGCGGGCCTGGAACGACCAGCCCGAGCCCGGCTACGAGGAGAAACTGCCGTCCTGGGACCCTTCGGAGACGGAGAAACTCGCCACCCGTAAAGCCGGGGCGGCGGTAATGGACGCCTTCAAACACTACACGCCGACCATGATCGGGGGCGCGGCAGACCTCGTGGCTTCCACCAGCACCCAGTTCAGCGGCGCTGGTATGTTCTCCGCCTCCCACGTCGGGCGCAACGTCCCCTGGGGCGTGAGGGAGCATGGGATGGGCTCAGCCGTAAACGGCATCTATCTCCACGGTGGTATGCTGAGGCCCTACGGCTCCACGTTCCTTATCTTCAGCGACTATATGCGGCCCGCCGTGAGGCTCTCGGCCTTGATGGGGGCGAAGGTGGCGTGGGTCTGGACCCACGACTCGGTAGGCCTCGGGGAAGACGGCCCGACCCATCAGCCCGTGGAACACTACATGGCCCTCCGGGTGATCCCGAACCTTACCGTCATACGCCCGGCGGACCCGAACGAGACCTCGGTGGCCTGGCAATCGACGTTCGAGGCCGACGGGCCGGTAGCGATTCTCCTCACCCGCCAGAACGTGCCCACCCTGGACCCTGAAAAGGCAAGGGGAGCTTTGCGCGGCGCGTACGTCCTCGAAGACGCCGAAGGCGGAGAGCCGGACGCCATCCTGATCGGCACGGGCTCGGAAGTCTCCGTGGCGCTAGAGGCGCGAGACGGCCTCGCGGAGAAGGGCGTGAACGCCCGCGTGGTCAGCATGCCGTCCTGGGAGATCTTCGACGCCCAAAACCAGGACTATAAGGACTCCGTACTGCCGCCAAGAGTGGAGGTCCGCGTCTCGGTCGAGGCCGGGGTTACCGTTGGCTGGGAGCGCTACATCGGGTTCAAAGGCGCGGCCATCGGCATAGACCGCTTCGGGGCTTCGGCTCCTGGTGAGACCGTCTTGCAGGAGCTCGGAATAACGCCCGAAAACGTCGCCAACCACGCCCTGGAACTACTCGGAAGTTCCGAGAGGCTCGACGAGGACGCAGGCACGCCGGCGGTGGAGGACACCTCGCCGGAGGAGGGGCATTCCTAGTACGGGAGAAGCCTCGGTCGTTTAGACTTCTGGAACAGGTGGCACAAAAACCGTAGTAGCGAAAGCCGCGGTAGCAAGCTAGAAAAGGGAGTTCGTCGTGAACGAGCAGCTAAAGAAGATGAACGAGATCGGCCAGGCGCCGTGGGTGGATGAGATCTCCCGCGACGACACTCAGGAAGGCGGCCTACAAAGCCAGGTGGACGAAGGGATCGTGGGCGTCACCTCGAACCCCACGATCTTCCAGAAAGCCATCGCGGAGAGCGACCTCTACGACGATCAGCTAGAGGAACTAGCCAGAGAACACGAGGATCCCAAAGAGATCTTCCTCCGCATCGCCCAGAAAGATATCCAGGACGCCTGCGATATCCTCGCCCCCGTCTACGAGCGTACGGACGGCAAAGACGGTTTCGTATCTTTGGAGGTCTCGCCGGGCCTTGCCTACGATACCCCAAAGACCATAGAAGAAGCCGAGCGGCTGGTCGAGATGGTGGATAGGCCGAACCTCTTCGTCAAGATACCGGCGACTCTTCCCGGCCTCGCGGCGATAGAAGAGATGATCGCCCAGGGCGCCTCCATCAACGTGACTTTGATCTTCTCGATCCAGCGCTATCGGGCCGTCACAAGGGCGTACATCCGGGGCTTGCAGCGGCTCGTCGCCGCCGGGGGAGACCCTTCCACGGTCGAGAGCGTCGCCAGCTTCTTCGTCAGCCGCGTAGATTCGGAGACCGACGACCGGCTCGATGAGATCGGGCGCGAAGACCTAAAGGGTCGGCTCGCAATAGATAACGCCAAGCTCGTATACCAGGAGTTCAAGGAGATCTTCTCCGGACCCGAGTGGGAGTTCCTCGTCTCCAAAGGCGCGACCGTGCAGCGGCCTCTCTGGGCCTCGACCTCGACGAAGAACCCGGAGTACCGCGACGTAATATATGTCGAAGGCCTCGTCGGTCCGGACACGGTAAACACCATGCCGAAGTCCACCATCGAGGACGTGAAGGACCACGCGGAGATCCGGGAGACAATCGAGGACGGCGTGGATGACGCCCGTCAGCTACTCAAGGACCTCGAAGAGGCCGGTATCGACTACGAAGAGGTGACGGAGCTGCTGGAGAAGGAGGGCGTGCAGAAATTCGCCGATTCCTTCGACGAGCTTATGGAGGAGATAAAAGAGCAGACCAGCAAACTCGCAAGCAAATCCTAAGGTTCTTGGGAAAGGAGGACTAGGGGTGGAGACGCCGAGAGGTTTTAAGGGCGCAATCTTCGACGTTGACGGGGTGCTGGTCGACTCGCCCCACGAGGAGGCCTGGCGCGAAGGGCTCAAAGCGCTAATGGAGAACGAGTGGTCCGACATCCGGGAGCAGACCGCCTACTCCCCGGAGAAGTTCACCCCGGAGGTCTACCAGAAGGTAATGAGCGGCAAGCCCCGCTACGCCGGGGCACAGGACGCACTGGAGTACTTCGAGGTTCCCGACGCCGAGGAACGCGCCCAGGAGTACGGCGACAACAAACAGAAGATGATCATCGAGTTGATCGAAGCTAGTAAGTTCTACGCCTACCCTGACGCCTTGCGCTTCATCCTCGCGGTAAAAGACTCGGGCATGCGGGTGGGGGCCGCCTCTTCATCGAAGAACGCCAACGCTTTTCTCGAAAGGGTACGCCTCGACGAGTTCGTAGAGGAAGAAGGCCTTGACTACGACTTCGTGACATCCGGCTACACGCTGCTAGATATACTGGACGCCAACGTCAGCGGACGCGATTTCGAGCAGGGTAAGCCGCACCCAATGATCTTCCTGACGGCGGCCGAAGAGCTCGGCACGAGCCCGGAAGAGAGCTTCGTGATCGAAGACGCGGCGAACGGCGTCCAGGCTGCGAAGGCCGGTGAGATGGCCGCACTCGGCCTCGCTCGGGCGGACGACGAGGACGCGTTGGCCGAGGCCGGCGCGGATGTGGTGGTTACCAGCCTCGACAACATCTCCCTGGAGGCGCTCGGAGCAGGACGCTTGGAGCAACTCAATGTCCGCTAGATGAGCCTAATAGTCTTCTACCACCCTGGAGCCTGGTAGGGAGAGTGAGATGACTGTCATAAGCGTGTTGGGATCAGGAATAATGGCTAGCGCCCTTAGCTTCCCACTCTCGGACAACGGACACGAGGTACGCCTCGTTGGAACCCACCTCGACCGCGAAGTCATAGACTCGATCAAGGAGAGAGGCATCCATCCTGGCCTGGATCTCAAGTTACCCGAAACCGTCCGGGCCTACCAGCTAGAAGAAGCCGAGGAAGCGTTCGAGGGCGCGGATATCGTCATGAGCGGGGTCAACTCCTTCGGGGTGCATTGGGCGGGGGAGCAACTCGCCTCACTCTTGAAGCCCGGCATGATGGTCATAGCCGTGACCAAGGGGATGGAAGCCGATGAGGAAGGCAACCTCCGCATCCTGCCCGATGTCCTATCCGAGAAAGTCCCACGGCAGATAAGAGAGCAAGTCTCGTGGTCGGCCATTACGGGTCCAGCAATCGCTGGAGAGGTAGCCGTGCGTAGGGACACTTGCGTAGTCTTCACCAGCCGCGAAGCCGATACCGAAGCGCTGGAGAAACTCTCCGGCATCTTCCGAACCAGCTACTACCACGTGTGGACCAACACCGACTTCGTAGGGTGTGAGGCTTGCGCGGCAATAAAGAACTGCTACGCCTTCGGGGCAGGCTTCATGGAAGGCATATTGGATAAAGAAGATAAAGAAGATAAAGAAGGTCTCCCTGAGCAAGAGTCGAAGTACCGCAACTACAACTACGGTGCCGCGCTCTTCGGACAGGCAACCCGCGAGCTAGGACAGTGGATGATGCTATTGGGAGGCAAGCCCGAGACACCCCACGGGCTTGCAGGAGTAGGAGACATGTTCGTAACCAGCATGGGAGGGAGAAACGTAAAAGCTGGTAGGTTCGTGGGAGCGGGAGTACCATACTCCGAAGTGCGGGATGATCGGATGCGGGGAGTAACGCTAGAAGGAGTAGCGGCTGTAAGAGTCATGGGTGAGGCACTAGAGAAGCTAACGGAGCGAGGGGTGGTAAGAGAAGAAGACTTCCCCCTGATGCGCCACCTCCACGAAGTCGTGGTGAAGGATGAACCTCTGGACATGCCCTGGGAATCCTTCTTCGGTAATGAAGCCCGTATGCGCGCTGGTTAGAGAGCGAACCGACATCGGCGCTTTCGAGACTATGGTACACAGGAGACAGACTGGGTGAAGTACCAACGGACAGAGAGGAACTTAGGATGACCCGACAGGTACTGCAGGACATAGGGAGTAGGCCGTTCGACTTGATCGTGGTGGGGGCCGGTATCAACGGTACCGGGATAGCCCGCGACGCCGCGATGCGGGGCTTGCGGGTGCTCATTTTGGACAAGGGAGATATCTCCAGCGGCACGACGCAGTGGGCCACGCGCCTCATACACGGCGGACTGCGTTACCTGGAGCATTACGAGGTGCCTCTGGTACGCGAGTCGCTAAAAGACCGGGAGGTTCTTCTACACATAGCGCCTCATTTGGTCAAGCCGCTGCGTTTCGTCGTGCCGATCTACGACCGATCCTCGCGCAGTCCGGGTATGATCCGTCTGGGCATGATCGGCTACGACATACTCTCTTTCGACAGGTCGGTCCCCGGCCACAAGATGCTCTCCAGGGAGGATGCACTTCGGGAGTATCCGGGACTAAACCCGGAGGGCCTGAAGGCTGCGGCCACCTACTACGATTGCCAGGTCGAGTACGCGGAGCGCGTCGCCGTGGAGAACGCCGTTTCGGCGGTACAGAACGGCGCGAAGCTCATCACCTACGCTGAGGTCAAGAACCTGATGTTCGAGGACGGCGGGTCGAAGGTGGTAGGGGTCGAGTTCGAGGACCTTCTGGAGGGCGGCGTTCACTTCGCCCGCGCTCCTGTGACCGTTAACGTGGCGGGCCCGTGGGTGGACCGGGTCTTGAGCGGCGCCGGGTCGTTCGGTTTCGAGAACGGCGGAGGGGATGGCGAGAAGGAACACATGATCGGGGGTACGAAAGGCTCCCACATCGTCGTGGACCCGTTCCCCGGCGCCCCGAAGAACGCCATCTACGTCGAGGCCCGCAAGGACGGCCGGCCGTACTTCATCGTGCCGTGGAACGAACGTTACCTCATCGGTACCACCGACTTCCGCTACGAGGGTGACCTCGACCATGTTGAGGCGAACGAAAACGAGATCGACTACCTCCTCGAAGAGACCAACTACGTAATCCCCGACGCGAAGCTCACGCGGGACTCGGTGCTGTTCACCTACTCCGGGGTAAGGCCGTTGCCGGCGGCTCCGGCGGGGTCCGAGGGAGCCATCTCCCGGAGCCACATCGTCTTCGACCACGCCAAAGGCAAATCGGCGGCCGGTGGTAGGATCAAAGTTACCGGCGGCCCGAAGGCGGAGGGTTTGATCTCTATCGTCGGCGGCAAGCTGACCACCTACCGTAACCTCGGACGGCAGACCACGGACGTCGTCTACAAGAAACTAGGAGCTAAGGCTCCCAAGAGCGCCACGGACCGGGTTCCTCTAGCCGGCGGCCGGACGCCGGACCTCTCCGCTTTCGAGGAAGAGTTCAGGACGAAGAGCGGCCTCCCCGACATGCTCGCCCGGAGGCTTTTGAGACTGTACGGAGCCCGCGCCTACGACGTACTCGCCGAGGCCGGGGACGACGACTCTCTAAAAGAGCCCCTCAACTCTGCGCCGGCGCTGGAAACCGGCCTCATGGGCTGCGAGGTACTCTACGCTTTCAACCAGGAGATGGCGCAGAAGCTGACCGACGTGCTGCTCCGGCGCACGATGGTGGCGTACGGTCCCCAGGTCGCGCTCGACGTGGACGAGGCGGCGGCTCAGGTGGCGGTCGAACACCTCGGCTGGAGCGAAGAGAAGGCGAAGAACGAGGTCGCCGAGTTTCGGGAGTGGATCGAACGCTACACGCCGAAGGCCCTCCGTGAGCGCACCGAGGCGGCGGGTTAAGAGACGTGAATATTAGGGTGGGGAGGGCCTGAAGTGATCTCCGCCGTGCTCTTCGATATGGACGGCACGCTGGTGGAGACGGAGGAACTCAAAGCTCTCTCACACGGCCGGTCCGTCAACGAATTGCGCCCCGATGTTCCGGAGGAAGACGCGGCGGCGGCATACGCCGACGATCTCGTGGGCCACTCGCGTCAGGAGGTTGCAACGGCGCTGGTAAAGCGCTTCGGGCTGGAGGCGGCGGCCCGGAAGCGGATGGACGAGTCCGGTGAAGAGGAGCCGTGGCAGGTGCTGGTGCGGATACGGTATGGCATCTACGAAGCCCTCCTGGAAGATTCCGATCTTCTGCTCGAAAAGCGGTATCCACATAACATAGCGTTGCTCCAAAAACTGCGGGGTGAAGGATATCCGACGGCGTGCGCCACAATGTCACACCGTCATCAGGTAGATCGCATACTCTCCGTGCTCGGCCTCGGGGACGACTTCGACGTGATCGCAACCGCCGACGACATCCAGCGCGGCAAGCCCGACCCGGAGATAGACTTGCTCGTGGCCGAAAAGATGGGCGTGCCGCCGGAAGAATTTTTGGTGATCGAAGACTCCGCAGCCGGTGTCGGGGCGGCGCTCGCGGCCGGCATGAAGGTGGTCGCCGTGCCCACCAAGATCACCGGCAAAGGGTTGAGGAAGTCGGACATCCTGGAGGACCGCTGGGTAGTCGAAGACCCGGATACGCTACCCGATGTCGTACGCCGCCGCATAGAGGACGCTGGAGGAAGACGAAAGGAAGTGCGATGAGCCGTCAAATTGGAGAACTGCCACACGCGCTGGACCGGGAAGGCGATCTACAGCGACGGCTCCGGGATAAGCGGCCGGCCGTATTCCTCGACTACGACGGCACGCTAACGCCGATCGTGGACCGGCCGGAGGATGCGATCATCTCGGACAGCATGCGGGATGCCGTCAGTGGCCTCGCCGAGCGTTGTCCCGTATGCGTAGTCAGCGGACGCGATCGGCAAGTGGTGCAAGAACTAATGGGGTTGGATAACCTCATCGTGGCCGGCAGTCACGGCTTCGACATCTGGAGCCCGGAAGAAGGGACCATGGAGATCGAGGGAGGAGGCGGGTTCGACGACCTGATCGACGAGGTAAAGACTCGGGTACACGAAGAGTTGGACGGTATCGAGGGAGCTTCCATCGAGCCGAAGAAGGCATCGGTCGCCGTACATCACCGGCTAGTCTCCGAGGAGGAGCGGCAGGAGATCAAAGCCACCGTGGATTCGATTCTCGCTGAACGTCCGGACGAGTTGAAGATGACGCCGGGCAAGATGGTCTACGAGATCCAGCCGAAGATCGACTGGGACAAGGGGAAAGCTGTCCTCCACCTGCTCGAGACGCTCGACCTCGACCGCGACGAGATAATTCCTATGTATCTGGGGGACGATCACACGGACGAGCACGCTTTCGGGGCGCTCGAAGGCCGCGGCATCGGTATCTTCGTCGGCCAGGCCGGCGACCCGGAAACGGCCGACAGGACGACCGCCGCCGACTACATCCTCAACACCATGGACGAGGTCGAGAGGTTCCTGAATGGTCTCGCGCGTTGAGTGACCTGAGTGACGCCGACCGGCGCGGCCCCGGATAGAATTGCATCGGTAGGGCGATGGAAGGAGGGACTGAATGACGGTCTTGGGGGAAGCATCCCGTGCGGGGAGTATGGGATGCGAGGAGTTGGAGTCCATGGGACTCATGGACACTGCCGGGTGTTGTGAGAGGTGTCATTCCGCGGAGAGCATCTTTCCCGGAGGTTACCTGGGGCCATGCAATGTAACGTTGCGCGATGGTCGCCGGACCTTCGTATGTTGCGCCGCGAAGAAACAGTTGCTCGGGGGAATAGGGTCGTGACCGATAGCGCGGCCGGCGGAAGTCTAAAGGGAGTAAGCCTAAAGGGAGGAAACGCATGAAGAATTGGACGCTGACCTATGATTATTTCGACCCGGAGGAAGAGGGGTTACGCGAGTCGATGACCTCTACCGGCAACGGCTACTTCTGTACCCGTGGGGCCGCCCACTGGTCCGACGCTGACGAGGTTCATTATCCCGGCACTTATACACACGGCGGCTACAACCGCGAAACTACCATTATGGCCGGCAGGCCGGTCTTGAACGAGGATCTGGTCAACTTTCCAAACTGGCTCGTATTGAAGCTCAGGATCGACGATGATGGCGAGCCGGTCGACTTCGACAACGTCGAGATACTCTCGTACCGGCACGAGTTTGACATCCGGAACGCCACCTTGATCCGCTGTCTGCGATTCCGGGACCGGGAGGGCCGGGAGACAACGGTAGAGAGCCGGCGATTCGTCAGCATGGCCGACATGCACCAGGCGGCCATCGAATGGAAGGTCACACCGGAGAACTGGTCCGGCAAGCTGGAAGTCATAACGGCTTTGGATGGCCGCGTCGCCAACGGGGGTGTCGCCCGTTACGAGCAGCTCGAAGGCCGGCACCTGGACCCGGTTTCGCCCAGGACTTTCGGACCGGAGGTCATCGCCCTGGAGGTCCGCACCCGCCAGTCGCGGATCTACGTGGCCGAGGCGGCCCGCACGCGAGTCTATGGAGAACACGGAAAGCTGGACGTAGACCGTAGCCTGTACCAGATGCAGGACTACATCCACCAGGTCTTGAACTTCGAGGTCGAGGAGAAGTCGCCCGTCCGGGTCGAGAAAATGGTCTCGTTCTACACCTCGCGCGACCACGCCATAAACGAGCCGCTGGCTAACGCCGGAACGTCGGCCCGTCGTTACGGTACTTTCGAGGAGGCTTTCGGACGCCACTCCCGCGCCTGGGACGAGTTGTGGGACACCTGCGACATGCAAATCCCGCACGACGACCGGGTCCAACTCCTGGTCCGGCTCCACATTTCGCACATCCTCCAGGTCTGTTCTCCGCACACGGCCGACCTGGATACCGGCGCCCCGGCCCGCGGGCTCAACGGCGAGGCGTATCGGGGACACATCTTCTGGGACGACCTCTACATCTACCCGTTCCTAAACTTCCGGCTGCCGAAGATCACCCGCGCGCTGCTCCTATACCGTTTCCGGCGTCTCGATGAGGCGCGGGCCGCTGCGGTCGAGGCCGGTCACAGGGGGGCGATGTATCCCTGGCAGAGCGGTTCGGACGGCCAGGAGGAGACCCAGAAAGTTCATCTGAACCCGAACGCGGGAACCTGGGACCCAGACCTCAGCCATCGCCAGCGTCACGTCGGCGCGGCCATCTTCTACAATATCTGGCACTACTACGAGGCCACCGGCGACCTGGAGTTCATGCTGGACGCGGGGTTCGAGATGATGCTTGAGATAGCCCGTTTCTGGTCCTCCATCGCCTTCTACAACGAAGAGCGGGAACGATACGAGATCCACGGCGTGATGGGGCCGGATGAGTTCCACGAGAAGTATCCCGGTTCGGACGAGGAAGGGTTGCGCAACAACGCCTACACCAACGTGATGGTCGCCTGGATCTTCGAGACCGTCCAAAAGGCGCTGGAACTCCTTCCGGAACGGCGCAGGAAGTCGCTGCGTACCAGGTTGGATCTGACCGACGACGAGCTGAACCTATGGGATGAGATGAGCCACAAGATGTTCGTGCCGTTCCACGAGGACGATGAGGGAAACACCATTATCAGCCAGTTCGAGGGCTACGAGAACCTGGAAGAGCTCGATTGGGACCACTACCGGGAGAAGTACGGCAACATCCAACGCCTGGACCGCATCCTGCGGGCCGAAGGGGACGACCCGGACCGCTACAAGCTAGCGAAGCAGGCCGATACCCTGATGCTCTTTTTCCTCTTCCCCGAAGACGAGCTGAAAGAGATCTTCGGCCGCCTTGGTTACGAATACGAGCCGGAAATGGCCCACAACAACGTCCACTACTATGACAAACGGACCTCCCACGGCTCCACCCTGAGCTTTATCGTACACGCCGCCATAATGGCCGACGTAGACCCTGAAGGCTCCTGGGAGCGATACCTGGAGGCCTTGGAGAGCGACATCGGAGACGTGCAGGGCGGGACCACGGCGGAAGCGATACACCTCGGCGTCATGTCCGGGACGCTCGATCTTCTACAGCGCGGCTACATGGGGAGTGAGATCCGGGACGGAGCCATCTACTTCAAACCCAAGCTGGCCGACCGCCTGGATGGACTCTCGTTCCCCATGCAGTTCCAGAAGACGCCGATCGAACTTACACTCGAACAAGGAGAGCTGAAAGTCGTCTCGCGGGCCGACGGCTCCAACCGGACCGTCCGGGTAGGTGTTGGCGACACGGTGCGGGACCTGAAAGCAGACGAGCAGCAAACCTTCAAAATCTAGGGCGAGACCGGCCGTAAGAACGTTGGAGCCGCACAGCCTGCGAGTATCGACTCGCATAGGCTACGCAGACCTCTGACACTACTCCTGGCCCAATCTATATACCCTTCCGGGATATTCCAGCGTGGAATGGGTCGCCCCAGGCGCGGTTCTGGATCTGGTAGTAATTATTGGAGGCTAGTATCCTAAACGTTGGGGAAGCGGGGAAGAGCGACTTGAGACGGGAAGCAGTTTGACAGGGTCTCCAAAAGGGCCTTCGTTCAGGGAGGGGCGTCGTATTTACGTCGTCCTCGTGTCCTTGCTCTTGCTCAGCCTCGGGATCTACTTCGTCTATCCGATCCGGGTGGTGACGCTGGTTTTGCTATCGACGATGCTCCTGGCTATCGTCCTCGGAGCGCCGGTGGATTATCTTGCCCGTAAGGGGCTCTCCAGAGTTTGGGCGACGCTGGTGGTGATTCTGGCGCTCTTCGCGCTGATTCCGGCCACGGTCCGCATAGTAGCCCCGATAGTGTCGGACCAGGTTCGGCAGTTGGCCGACGACCTACCCGGAATCGTAGAGGAGGTGAGCAATCTCGTCGAGGACGCGCAGGATGCCCTGGGCCTGGGCGCATCCGGAACGAACCTGGACCTTGAACAATTACCCGAGACAGTGCCCGGCTACCTGTCGAATATCTCGTTGACGACGATTGTTAACGTGGGCTCTAGCGCCGCGGCCCTGATATCTTTGTCTGTCGTGGTGCTGTTGATCGGCGTCTACTCGGTAATGCAGCCGGCCCCACTGGTAAACGGCTTTGTCTCGATGTTCCCCGCCGAACAGAGGGAGCGTGTACGAGAGATCCTGCGGCAAGTCTATTTGACGGTTCAGCATTGGCTTCTGGGACAACTCGTAGACATGGCTATCTTGGGGGCGCTCTCCGCCGTCGCGCTCGCTTTGATCGGCATACCCTTCCCGATCCTGCTCGGCCTGATCACCGCTGTAATGTCCTTCGTGCCTTACGTCGGCGCGATTGCTTCGGTATTGCCGCCGGTCCTTATAGCCTTGACCATAAATCCCCTGGACGCCGTGTGGGTGGTACTGGCTTACTTGCTGATCCAGCAGGTGGAGTCGGACGTTGTCTACCCGCTAGTGATGAGTCGGGCGGTCGAGCTTCATCCGGCCATCGTTATATTCGCCATCTTCCTTATGGGGCTCCTTTTCGGAGTCCTGGGGTTCATACTGGCCGTGCCCCTGGTAGCGGCATTGAACGTCCTGATACACGAACTGTGGGTAACCCGGATGGACGAGATCGGCGAGGACCCCAGCCCTCCGACGGAGCGCGGGCGCAAACACAAACGCGGCTCCAGCCTGTTTCGGAACGTCGCCGGCGCCATCCGAGGGATTTTCAAGCGACCTTAGACCCGAAGCCGGGAGACCGACCGTCGCGCCGCCGTAGTCTTACGAGGTATCCTTTGTACCGGACCGGGTTTTCGACGAGCGGAGGAACAGGAGGTGTACAGTGGATAGAGAACACGATTCTTCTCCCGTCACGGAACCTCGGGCGGAGAAACCGGGCCGTGGACGGCTATACGAAGCCGTGACCCGGACTAGCGACGCCCCGCTGCGCGAAGGCAACCGGCTTACGTTGCTCAAAGATGGGCCGGATACCTACGATGACTGGCTCGGAGCCATAGATACTGCGAAGCGCTGGGTCCACCTCGACAACTACATCTTCCAGGCGGACAATACCGGACAGCGCTTCGCCAAAGCCCTGAGCGAAAAAGCGTCGCAGGGTGTAAGCGTGCGGGTACTCTACGATTGGTTCGGATGCCTGGGTGTGCCGCGCTCTTTTTGGAACGGCATGCGCGAGGCGGGTGTAGAGGTTCGCGCCGTAAACCCGCCGACGCTCGGCGCGCCGTTCGGCGCGACCCGCCGGGACCACCGCAAGCTACTCGCCGTGGATGGACGCTACGCCTCGACGGGCGGTGTCTGCATCTCCGACGGCTGGCTGGTTAGATCCCCCGAGACCGGACTATCGTACCGAGACACCGCTGTAGGCGTGAGCGGTCCTGCCGTAGCCGACGTGGAACGCGCGTTCGCCGACGTGTGGGATGCGTACGGACGCCCGCTGCCCATCCATGAACGTCCCGACGCGGCAAACATAGAAAAGACCGGGGACTCGGACGTGCGGGTGGTCGTACAGGAGCCGCGCAGGATGCGCATGCTGCGTATGCTGGAGCTTCTAACGGCCGGGGTACAGCGGAGGCTCTGGATCACGGACGCCTATTTCCTCTCCATGCCGATCCTCACCCAATCTTTGATGGCGGCTGCCAGAGACGGCGTGGACGTTCGGGTACTGCTGCCGGCTACCAATGACTTGCCCTGGATCGGCACGCTCTCCCGCACCGGCTACCGGCAGTTCCTGGACGTGGGAGTTCGCATCTTCGAGTACGGTGGACCGATGATCCACGCCAAAACCGTAGTTGCCGACGGCTGGTGGTCCAAGGTAGGCTCCACGAACCTGAACCTGAGCAGCCTCGCCGCCAACTGGGAGATAGACTTGGTGGCCGAGGATACCGCCTTCGCCCGTAAAATGGAGGCGCTTTTCGAAGAAGACTTATCCAGCGCGCGGGAAGTCCGTCTGCTCTCGACGGCCCGGCGTCTGAAGGTGCATCCCGAACGCCCTATAGACAACAAAGCCCGTCACACGAAACGCGGCGTGGTCGGAAGTGGTACCGGCGCGTCGGCTACCGCGGTCAGGGTGGGGAGTGCGGCTTTGCAGAAGAGCACCACCCCGCTAGAAACGCACGAGCGGGCGTTCGCCGCCGCAGCCAGCGCGACCCTGCTGGGTTCATCCCTGTTGGTGGCCCGTTTCCCGCGACTTCTCGCGTGGCCGCTGGCGCTACTGGGCGTGCTCTTCGGCTCTATAGGTGTCCTGCGCGCCGTTCGCCTGACCTTCTCGAAACGATCCATTGAGTCCTCACCCGAGCTGTCCGAGACAGACCTACTTTGAAGAAACCAGCTTTTGTCACGGGTGCGACCTGGAATGACGCAGAATGCTTTGGGCGACTAGCTTCGTCGGCGGCTTTGCATTAACAATATGACATATTGCAACTCTTCGATGCGCAGTAGGTAGGCCAGGCCCAGGTAGATCGCCAGTGAGACGCTCCCGGTGAGCGTGAGGATCAGGGCACGCCCAGGGAGCGATGAACCGGTCCCCGTCAGATAGACGCCGAGCCGGGCGACGGCGTACATGGCGGCTCCGGCGACCAGGATCTTCACCACTGACTCCGCGAAGCGACGCCCGCCGATTCCGCCCGCTGCTCGCCGCATGGCGAACAGAAGAGCCAGGGCGAGCAGGGTGTAAGAGAACGAGAATCCCAGCGCGACGCCGACTAGACCGAAGACATTGGACAAGAGATAGGCCGACCCCGCGAACGCGACGAAGAGGCCGACGTTTAGCGCCGCCGGAGTCGCCGAGTTTTGCCGGGCGTAGAAGGCGCGCACGAGAACGAACTGTACGGCGTAACCGGGCAGGCCGATGGCGAAGGCCGTGAGGACGGACGCCACCAGCCGGGTATCTTCGGGGCCGAACTCGCCGCGCTGGTAGAGCAGGCCGACCACGGGAACCGCGAGCGAGGCGAGCCCGGCGAGCGCCGGAACGGTCACGAAGACCGCCGACCGGAGGCCGGAAGAGAGGATGTCGCGGTAACCCTCGGTATCGCGGCTGGTGAACTTTTCGGAGAGCTCCGGGGCCAGCGCAGTGGCTATGGATACCACGAAGACGCCGTAGGGGAGCAGGAAGACGATATAAGCGTAGTAGAGTTCGTCCACCCCGTCGAAGCGCGAGGCGAAGAGGTTAGCCACGAGCTGAACGCCGACCGTCGCCGCCACCAATACGAACACGGGAGCGGCGAGCCGGGTCGTTTGCCACAGTACAGGATGTCCGAGCCGGAATCGGGGCCGGTAACCGAGTTTTAGCGCCGATGGAACCAGGACGAGGGACATCACTGCGACTCCGAGAGTCGTGCCGGCGGCGAGCGTGTAGACCGCAGCCTCCGGACGGCTACCGACGAGCAGGGCGTAGCCTACGAAAGACAGGATGACGACTAGATTATTCAGAACCGGGGCGAAGGTAGGTAGAAAAAAGCGCCGGTGGGTGTTGAGTACCCCGGTCGCCAGGGCGCCGATACCGTAGAAGAGGATCTGGAGCGCGAAGACGCGGAAAAGCAGCACCGCGAGAGACGTCCTAAGCCCTGACTCCTCCGGCGAAAGGTTGCCTGAACCTGCCCAGTCGGTGGTCAAGAGGATCAGGGGCTCCGCGAAGATGATGCCGAGGAGCGCGAGCGCCGCCAGGAAAGGTAGCATCAGAGTGAGTAGGGCGTTCGTGAATGCCCGGGCGTCTTCTTCGCCGTGGCGGGTGACGCGTTCCACGAGGATAGGGACCAGGACCGAAGAGAGCAATCCGCCCATGAACAGCTCGTATATCTGGGTCGGCAGCGCGTTCGAAAGCGTGTAGGCTCCGGCCACGGCCCCGGTTCCAAGGGTCGCCGCCTGGGTCATCGTCCGCAGGTAGCCGGTGATCCGGGAGAGCGAAGTCGCCGCCGACATGGTAAGGATGGATCCCAGTAGTCCTCGCATTCGAGGATGTTACAACCGCAGCCCCCGGCGTGCCGGTTCCGGGTACCGCCTGACGGGTGGGGGTAGAATGCACTGGAGGAGAAAAGACAAAAGGATGGCTTCACGATGAACTGCTACCCGATAAAACTCACCTATCACGTAAGGTCCTACGCGTTCGGGGAGCGCCTGATACCGGAACTCCTCGGCAAGAGAGATGCGCCGGGCGGCGTGGTCGCCGAGACCTGGGAGATCAGCGACTACCGGGAGACGACCGGAACGGTCACGAACGGCGAATATGCTGGTCGCACACTCCATGACCTGGTCGAGCAGTTCCCGGACGAGCTGGTCGGCGAAGGCTGGCGCGGCCCGCACTTCCCGCTCCTGGAGAAGTTCCTGGATGCCTCTCACATGCTCCCCGTACACCTCCACGCCGACGACACGATGGCCCGCGAGAAGCATGGTGAGCCGCACGGCAAGACCGAAGCCTGGCACATCCTCTGGGCCGCCGAAAATGCGACGATCCTCGCGGGAGTGCGGGATGAGGCGAGCTGGAAAGAGCTGTTCGAGGCGTTCAAGGCACGGGACTACGACTCCGTGATGTTCCGGTATCCGATCCGGGCGGGCGACACGATCTACGTGCCGGGCGGCATCCTGCACTCCTTCGGGCCGGACGCGCTCGTATTCGAGGTGCAGCAGACCTCAGACCTCGGGCAGTTCGTGATGCCGAAGGACCTATACGGCAACCGTTTGGGAGAGGAGGAGTGGGACGCGAACATCGAGGCCACGCTGGACGAACTAAAAACCGGCTACAAACCTCGTCCGAACCCCGGACTCATGCTGGAAGAAGGGGCCAATAGACGCCGGATATGCTGTGCCGGACCATACTTCGCAATGGAACTCTGGACCCTTACCGAGCCTCGCACGGAACCTTCACATTCTCGGCGTTGCATGACGCTCTCGAACGTCGGAGGGGTGGTGGATCTGGAGTATGAGGGCGGTGTGGAGCGGCTAGAGAGCGGCGAGTCGTGCGTACTGCCGGCGAAGATCGGGGAGGTGCGAGTTATCCCGGAGGGCGATTCGAGCCTCATCGCCTGCTACGTGCCGGATTTGGAGCGGGATGTAGTCTACCCGCTGCGGGAAGCCGGTTACACCGACGAGGAGATACGGGCTCTCGGGGAGCTTGAGCCCGAAGGCTAGTTTCGGAGATTCCTCGCCTATCTAAGGGAAGATTGCGCGGTATTCGGACCGGAAGCGGGTGTAGAATCTAAATCAGGCGCGCGTGCGTATGTCCATGCAGAGGCGGTCCAGTGTTGAAAGCTCGCCTCTCGGCACTCGTGTAGGGTCCGGGAGAGAGGCCGGGGCGCCGGCCGGGTAGAGGAGCTTGAACGCTGACACGCCGGGCAAGACCCTTGGAAGGGAGCAGTCCGTGGACCGGAAACGGCCCATGAGTTTCGCCACGCGGCGGCCGATGATCGCCCTGGTGGCACTGCTCGCCGGGGGTATAGGGATCTGGGCGCTGGCGCCTCTGGTCAGCGCCCAGGCTCACTTCGCGGTTTTCGCACCCAGGGCGCAGGCCGGGTTAGAGGCCGCCGCCGCGCTCACCAGGCTGTTCGGCGCCCTCGTTCTCGCCCTGGTCCCCGAACGTGGTCCCGGTGGACGTATGGCGTGGGTGGTAGGGGGGCTGGTAGTGCTCAGCCTCGGCGGGCTCGGGTTCGGATACCTTGAAGTGGCGCTCGTGGGGCACGTCGCGGATCTCAACTCCTCAGCCTACGAGTCGCTGTTCGTCCTGACCGCCGCCGGTGCGCTTTTCGCCGTGGGGTTGATCCCAAAGACGCCGCCGCGATTCGGATGGAAGATGGCGCTAATATTCTTTTCGGTACTCGGCGTGGTTGGTTTCTCGTTGCAGGCGGAGGCGCATTTTCTGCCGCCCCTGGTACGTTTCGCGGACGCGGAGTCGGCCGTTGCGCTGGGCAAGCCTCTGCCCGGACTTACCGGGCTGTACTGGGGCTTTTCTGTCGTACCGCTCTTTCTGGCGGTCGCCGCAACCCTGGGAGCGGCGTACCGGTACGGCCGTGGCGCGCCGGGCAACTGGCTCCTGGTCGCCATGGTGTTGTTCGCCGGTTCGCAGTTGCACAATACCCTGTGGCCTTCCACCTATAGTTCGGTGATCACGACCGCCGACCTTCTGAGGTTCGGTTTTACGGTCACGATAGCTGTCGGGGGCGTACTAGAGTTGCGCCGCGTCGCCTCCGAGCGCGCCAGGCTTCTCGCGACCGAGAAAGAGCGTACCCGGCGGATGAGCGAGCTCGCGGTTCTGAGGGCCGACTTTACCGCGATGGTGGCCCACGAACTCAGCTCGCCCCTGGCGAGCATCCGGGCTTACACCGAGATACTCCGTGTCGGCGACCTCGATCCCGCCGCGAAAGAGCAGGCCCTGGATTCGGTAGAGGCCGAGACGGGGGCGCTCGACGGGCTCGTGGACGACGTACAGGCAGCGGCCGCCGTCGAACGGGATGACTTCGAGGTCCGGCTGGGGCCGGTATCCGTCGGGAAGCTTCTCGACGGCGCAGCCAACTTTGGCCGGGTGCTGCCCGGAGACCACCCGGTCGAAGTAAAAGCTTCTGTCGAGGGAGCGGTATGGGCGGACGCCGACAGGATCGGTCAGGTATTGCGGAACCTGGTCTCCAACGCGGCCAAATATTCACCCGGAGGAAGCACTATCGAGCTCCGGGCGTCGTCTGAGGGCGGGCGCATCCGCCTCGAGGTAGCCGACCGGGGTTTCGGCATTCATCCGGACGACATGTCGCGCATCTTCGAGAAGTTCGGGCGTGGCCGCGACCAGCGGGGCAGTAGAGTACCTGGAGTAGGCCTGGGACTCTACCTCAGCCGGCGTATCGTGCATGCTCACGGCACGGAGCTCACCGTGGAGTCGGAGCCGGGTAGGGGCTCGGTCTTCGCGTTCGAGCTCGAACCAGTGCGGGAGGATGAAGCGTGATCCGCGTCCTGCTCGTCGACGATCACTCGTCTTTCCGGCAGCCTCTGGCGTTCCTGCTCGGCAGGGAGCCGGACTTCACCGTGGTTGGCGAAGCGGGGTCTCTGGCGGAGGCGCGGACGTTGCTCGACGACGGAACAATCGCCGACGTCGCGATAGTGGACCTCGACCTTCCTGACGGCAGCGGGACGGAACTGGTCGACGAGCTGGGCTCCGCGAATCCCGGCGGCGCGGTCCTGATCCTGAGCGGAATGAGAGACCGGACGAAATTCGCCCGCGCGGTAGAGGCTGGCGCATCCGGGGTGCTACACAAATCGACCCACGTCCGGGGCGTCATCGAGGCGGCGCGGCGGCTGCACGCCGGAGAGCAACTCCATCCACCGGAAGAACTGGTTGAGATGTTGCGGCTCGTAGTTCAGGAGCGCCGCCAGAATCGCGACGCGCTGCGGGCGATAGAGCAACTTACTCCTCGGGAGATAGAAATTTTGCAAGCCCTCGCCGACGGCCTCGAAGACCGGGAGATCGCCGGTCGGATGTACGTCAGTGTGGGCACGGTCCGCACTCATATGGTGAGCATCCATAAGAAGCTCGGTATCAGCTCCCGGCTGCAGGCGCTGGTATTCGCCGTGCGTCATGGCGTAGTAGAGATCCGCTGACCCGGCGCCGATTACTGCCTTTCTACTCCAAACCCGTTAGTAAATCCTAGCGAAAAATGGCTAGGCAAAGTTCGTTCATTTTGAAGATGACGGACGAAGCGCGACCGGCGAATATACAGAGGCCAGCAACGAAAGCAAATCGTACAGGAGGAGGACCGAGATGTACTGCACAGTAGCATCATACGGAGGAGAAGCTGGTAAAAAAGAGCGTCCGCTCCTGCGCGAAGTCGAAAAACCGATGCGCGAGAGCGCTGAGAACGTAGTCCTGATAGCCAATGCCCCGCTCTCTTACCGCGAAGCTATCGCCAACGTCTTACGGGAACTCTGTGCTACTTGTAAGGTGCTGGTGACCGAACCGGAGGCGCTCGACCTGGAAGTAGATCGTATAGCCCCCAGAGTCGTCGTCTGCAGCCGCGCGACGCCGCTGGTCAAAGAGAAAGCCTTTGCCTGGATAGAACTCTATCCCGACGGAGAACGGCTGGCGGTGGTCAGCGTCGACGGTCGTTCTTCGACGATCCCGGAGATCCAGCTAAACGACTTGATTTCGCTCGTGGACCAGGGTGTGAATCGCGTCGTGGTTTAAGGTCCGAATCTGCTGAGATTCAGCCTCGTCCGCAGCCGAGCGTTGCCGGAACCCGTTTCCAAAGTTTCCGATCAAATAGTTCGTCCCGGCTGGTCTCGGTGCGGGTATTACGATGCGCGAACCATGGCTGCTGTCAGCCTCGCACAACAGGCCTGCGCGACATTTTACGGGGCCTCCGGGCGCATCTTCTGAACTCTATTCCTTCAACCTGGCGGTAAAACCACCGGCTTCGGCCAAACACTCCCCAACGAATACCTAGCGCATTCAGGCTACTGTGTTTTGGCTAGGGTCACACAGTCCATTTGAGCCAGAAAAATACCTCTAATTTGTGCGATGGCAAAGAGATCGGGATAGGGCATTCTCTCTTGTGACGGCAGACAGGAGTGAGAGGCGAGAGATGAACCTGATCCAGAAAAAACTTAGCCGCAAGGATATGCTGAAGATGAGCGCCCTCGGAGGAGCGGCATTGATGCTCCCGCTGGAGCGCACGGCCCGAACCCAGTTGGCTATAAGCAATCGCATACCTGAGAGCCAGCTCCCACAACCTTTCCAGGTTCCTCTCACGATTCCGCCAATCCTCAAGCCGGTCAAGAGTACGGCTACCACCGACTACTACAGGTTGACGATGAGGCAGGCTGAATTGCAGATCCTGCCCGGCGGCTTCGGAAAAACCACGGTCTATGGCTACAACGGTCTAACACCGGGTCCGACCCTCAAGATGATGCAGAATCGCCCGGCGGTAGTTCGACACATCAACCGCCTGCCCAGGAACTCTTTCAATAACTACAGGACCTGGACCTCGGTCCATCTGCACGGCTCCGCCTCGCTGCCGCAGTACGACGGTTACGCCTCTGACATAACCCAGCCGGGACAGTACAAGGACTACCACTACCCAAACATCCAGCCCGCCAGGACGCTCTGGTACCACGACCACGGCGTTCACCACACCGCCGAGAACGCCTACATGGGATGCGCCGCCCAGTACCACATCCACAACAAACGCGAGCTCAGCCTGCCGATACCCCACGGCCGCTACGACGTGCCGCTGGTAATCCAGGATAAGATCTTCGCCCAGAACGGCGACTTTATCTTTGACGATCAGGGGCATTCCGGGCTCTTTGGAGACGTGATCCTAGTAAACGGCCGTCCCTGGCCGACGATGAAAGTAGAGCGCAGGAAGTACCGCTTCCGCATCCTCAATGCCTCGATCTCGCGCTCGTACAACCTGGCGCTCGATTCTGGGGAGGACATGGTCGTGATCGGCCACGACGGAGGACTCGCTCCCCATCCGGTGGCGGTCAGCGACTTCAGGATCGGCATGGCCGAGCGTTACGAGGTGGTCGTAGACTTCGCCAGGTACAAGATCGGGGACAAGATTACCCTCAAGAACCTTGGTCTTCCCAACAACGTGGAGTTCGAATCGGTCGCGAACATCATGCGCTTCGACGTGGTAGGCGAGGCCACCGATAGGAGGAACAACTCCATCCCCGACGTTCTGGACAACGCTGGTTACTGGCCCTACAGCCCGATGGGCCTGAAGGAGACTCAGGCCACGGGTTCCGCGAAGATCGAGGTAATCCGCAAGAACGGCCTTTGGACCATAAACGGCCAGACCTGGGAAGACGTCATAGAGAGCAAATACCTGCGCACGGTCGCCAACCCGAAGCTCAACGAGGTACAAGTCTGGGAGATCAACAACCCTTCCGGCGGCTGGTTCCACCCGGTTCACATACACCTCATAGACTTCAAGATCCTCGACCGCAACGGCAAGCCGCCTCATCCCTACGAGCGAGGCCCCAAGGACGTCGTCTACGCGGGCGAGAACGAGAAGATCCGGGTGATCGCCCGCTTCGGTCCGCAGAAGGGCCGCTACATGGTCCACTGCCACAACCTGGTACACGAGGACCACGACATGATGGTGCAGTTTAACGTGGGCAAAGCCAACGCCAATCCCGAAGACGACCCCAACGATCCGATACTCGCGGCGAAGGCCAGGTCGATCAGGCGCATGAGGCGTCTCTAGGAAAATCACGATCCGGCTAAGAACCACACTAATAGAAGGAGTCACGAAGATGACGGCAAAGGCCGTGACGCGAAACCAGGAAGTGATCTCTAGAGATGTAAGGCCCGCCGTTTACGCGGCGGCGGGCCTCTCCCTGATAGCCGCCCTCATACACTTATGGGCGGCCCCGGAGCACCTCGAGGTTTGGTGGGCGTACGGAGCTTTCTTTCTGGTCGCGGCCTTCTGCCAGGGGTTCTTCTGCTTCCTCATCGCGCGCTGGCCGGAGAGCAAGATCGTCTCTCTCGCGGGCATCACCGGCAACCTCTTCATTGCGGCCATGTACGTAGTCTCTCGCACCTGGGGAATGCCCCTGGGGCCTGATTGGGTTCTCTTCAGCCCGTATGTGGCCCACCTGGAAGACCCGGAGATCCTCGGCATGGTCTCCACGGCGGCGGAAATAGGGGTCGTCTTCGCCCTGGTGAAGCTGCTAGACGACGCCTATCGCAAGGTGGTGATCAACGTCCTGCTCCTGCTCGGCGTGCTGGTCTGGGCCCTACGATTTACCGGAATACTGCCTTGATCCGCGTTCCGAGTAGTGGCTCAGTCGACGGACAGGAGTCTCTCCGGACGGAATCCATAAATCATGGCGGGGAGCAGAGCCCGGAAGTACAGGGAGCGAGTCTGCTGGATCTCCTGCTTATCCTCGTCCTCGCCCTGATCTTCATGTTCGGCGTCGTGCGTCCGTTTGTGGTGGAGCCGCTCTACATACCCTCTGAGAGCATGTCTCCCACCCTCGAACCGGGAGACCGTGTGATCGCCGCCAAGTTCGTCTATCGTCTCGGAGATCCTCACCGGGGAGACCTGGCTGTGCTCAGGAACCCTGAAAACAAGGACGAAGACCTCATAAAGCGCGTCGTCGGGCTGCCGGGGGATGCCGTCGAGGTAAGGGATGGTGTCCTCTACGTGAACGGGGAGAGGAATGAAGAACCTTACGTCAACTATCGGCTCACCGACTCGACGTTTTTCGGGCCGGAGAAGGTGCCGCAAGGGCACGTCTTCGTAATGGGCGACAACCGTTCCAACTCCCGCGATTCCAGGGACTTCGGCCCAGTGCCCGAGAAAGACCTGCTCGGGAAAGCAGTGGTGCGCTTCTGGCCTCTTAGCCGCCTGGATGCGCTGTAGAGGTAGACAACCACTGTTGGAATCGCCCGACTTACCGAGAATGAGAAAAGAATGCTGCCAATCGTAGGATCAACCGAGCTGATCATGGCGCGCGCGAATGAGAGAAAGTAACGCTCTCCGCAGTTCGGACTCTCCCTTTCACCATCCTAACCACCGGACATCCTCTAGTCCAATTAGGTTAGAAGAAAACATCACATATTCCAGATGGCGAGGGGGTGTCGGTAGGCGATCATTCAAAGTAGGTAGATGAACCACGAAGGAGGACGCTTGAAAGACGTAGTCCATGAACACAGGAATGGCTCCGGACACCGGCTGTCCTAATGAGCACGAGACTGGCTGATCTTTACATAAACGCTCTAGAAAGGAAGAACAATGACAACCTCCATAAGTAACCGTCTGAAAGGGATGAGCTCTCTCAGAGTAAGAGCATCCCTGACGCTCGCCGTACTCCTCGGTTTACTGGCGCTGATGACCGCCAGCGCCGCTCCCGCGAAAGCCGAGCTGGCGGACGTTGGGCCGGTAAGCCCCGACAACGGCTACCCGATCTGGTATCAGGATACCAACGGCATACGGTTGGAGCTTGGCCTCGACCCTAACGACCCGAACCTGGTGCAGCCGATCGAAGTGCCCGACGCTTCTCAGCCGATCGAGTTCCCGAATAACTTCCCGCCGGAGGCGTTCTGGTGGACGGGCGACGCGAGCGTGCCCATCAGTGGTGGCGGGAGCATAGACATCATAATGGCCCAGGAGGCGGCTTTCCTCGGTGAGGATGCCGTACCCGGCGAGCAGATCAGCTTCAGCCGGATCCGGATTTTGGGTGAGGGTCTCGTGCCGGGCGGAACTTACACGATCCAGCATCCTTTCGGGGAAGTTACGCTGACGGCCAACGCTTCCGGTGCCATAAGGCCCAATACGCCGAACGCTACCGAAGACATCGGGTGCCTGGACTTCGTGCCTCCCGCAGCGTGCGACTTCGACCTTGCCCTCGGTGGCAGCGTCGGGCCGTTCCTGACCTGGAACAACATCGGCGAGACGGGTCCGGGAACTCCTCCGGCCGGTTACGTCGGAAATCCCAATATCCCTCACAGGGTGGTCGGTAGCACCATCGCGGATCCCACCGATCCCAGCAGTTTCCGAAACAACGTCAAGGTAGAGGGACCTGCGGGCGCGACGGGCTCTACCAGCCAATTCCTCGTCTCCGGCAAGATCCACGGCGCCACCGCCTTCGCCAGTCCCAAGGGCGGCGTCTTCGCCGCGAACCAGTCCATCTCTCTGACGCCCACCGTGGCCGGGGCCGAAATCCGCTACACCACCGACCCGGCCCTGGCCGATGCGGACATCGCCACCAGCGGTAACGTATTCGACTCCACCAGCCCGATCAACGTGACGGCGGCTGCAGGCTCCACCACGACTACGACTCTCAGGTTCTTAGCCATAGATCCCACTACGAACGAACCTTCGCCGGTCCTCAAACAGACTTACACGGTCGACAAGCAGGCCCCTGCCACACCTTCCGTGGACCTCGTCGCCGCGAGCGACACCGGCGCTTCCAGAACGGACAATGTAACTAAGGACACTACGCCGACCTTTACCGGAGCTGCGGAGGCCGGCTCGACGGTCAGGCTCTTTGACGGCGCGAAGGTCGTGGGCACGGTCAAAGCCGGCGCTACCGGCAGGTATAGCTTTACCGTCAGCCGCCTCGCCAACGGCGGACATACCGTCACCGCGAAGGCCACGGACGCAGTTGGTAACGCCAGCGCGGCGTCGGCCGGGCTCCGTGTCACCGTCGACAGCGTCGCGCCAGTGGTCCCTCCGGCCAGCCTGAGGCCCCTTCCAGGCTCTCTGACCCCGGATCGGACGCCCACTATAAAGGCTCTGGTGAGGGATGCTCAGACCGACTTGAAGAAGTCCAACATCAAGCTCTCTATAGATACTGTCCCGGCTGCCTTTGGCTACAATACGGCCACGGACCGCCTGAGCGCGACGAGTAGATCCCTCGCCCCCGGACGGCATAACGCCCTGATAATCGCCACCGATGTCGCGGGCAATAGCCTCAAGAAGCCGTGGAGCTTTAAAGTCAAGTAAACTCCGAAAGTAAAAGCGAAATCGAAAGGAGACCCTACCGCACCTGGTGGGGTCTCCTGCATTTTGCAGACGGCCTTTACGAAAGCATCGAAGCCTGGAGACCTCGGACGGTAGCGTGGGCTCCTCTTCCCCTGTATTCTGCCCACATGGGCAAAATAGTCTCACTGGGTGAGGTGGTGGCGGATATCTACCGGGGGGAGCCTTCATCGGTGGAGATGCCTTTTATCGCCCGGCCCGGCGGCGCACCGGCCAATGTGGCCGTCGCGGCCTCAAGGCTCGGGGCGGATGCCGCTTTCGTCGGGAGCGTGGGTGAGGACCTTTTTGGAGACTTCATCCTGGATGCTCTGGAAGCCGAAGGTGTCGAGACCGGGGGCGTGACGCGCCAGGCGCCACCCACGCGTACCACGCTTGCTTTTGTGGAGATAGACGAGGAGGGCGACCGGGAGTTCACGTTCTACCGTACGGACCCCGCCGCCGACGAATTGCTCTCCCCGGAAGACGTCACCGAAAAGCTCTTTTCCGATGCCTCGTTCGTAAACTTCGGGAGCATACCGCTGATCAAAGACCCGGCGGCCGCCGCGATCCTGGCGGCCGCGAACCTGGCGGCGGACGCGGGTATCCCGGTCGCCTTCGACGTAAATTTCCGTGAGCATCTCTGGGATAGTGTCGAAGCTGCCCGGAAAACCGTGGACCCCCTGCTCGACCTGTCCCGCATCGTAAAGCTGAGCGACGACGAGCTCTCACCGCTTCTTGAGGTACAGAGCCCGAAAGAGGCGGCGGAGGCACTTCTTTCTCGCGGGGTTGCCCTGGTGCTGGTCAGCCTCGGTCCGGAGGGCGCGTTCTACGCCACGCCGGAGTTTAGCGGCAGCGTGCCGGCGTTCGAGGTCGAGGTGTTGGACGCGACCGGGGCCGGTGACGCCTTTCTCGCGGCTACCCTGGCCCACCTCTTGGAAGGTTCTTACGCGGACGAAGAGACCGTCCGCGAAGCGGTACGGCGCGGAACCGCCGCCGGAGCCCTCGCATGTACCGGCTACGGGGCGATGACGGCCCTGCCGACGCGGGAGGATCTGAAAAAGTTCATGGAGAAGGCTTGATCTCCTTTACCGACGGACCTCGCTGACCTCGACCGGAACGTCTACCAGCTCCGCCAGCCGACGGGCGAGCGGCTCCAGCGAGGGAAGCTCTGTGGCAGCATGACCGGCGTCTATGGCGGTTAAGCCCAGGGATTCGGCGAGCAGGGCGTCGTGGTAGTCCAGGTCTCCGGTTACATAGGCGTCGGCCCGTCCCGCCAACTCCGGGATAAACGATCCCCCCGAACCGCCGAGTACCGCTACCCGATCGATCCGGTGTCCGGGAGCCGGGTCCGCTACGAGCTCCGCTACGAGCCGGGCCGGAAACCCCAGCCTATCCGAGACGTATTTGCGCAACTCCTCCGGTGTCAGCGCTTGTGGAAGTGTTCCAATGCGTCCGTATCCGCAACCCTCCGGATTACCTTCGACGGGATAGATGTCCAGGGCCGTCTCTTCGTAAGGATGTGCTTCCGTCGCTGCCGCTGCGGCGCGGCGGGCGGCGTGGGCCGGGACTACTGTTTCCAGGCGGATCTCGGGGGCTTTCTCCAGACGGCCTTTCTCGCCCAGGTACGGGTCCGACGAGGCTCCAGGTAGGAACGTGCCTGTGCCCGGCGTGCGGAAGGTGCATTGACGGTAGTCCCCGATCACCCCGGCTCCCGCGCTATCCAGCGCCTTCGCCATCTCTTCCACGTGATCTTCCGGGACGAAGACCACGAGCTTGCTCAGAGATCCTCTAGGAGAGACGACTTCGTGCGGACCGACGAGACCCAACGCATCGGCCAGCGCCACGGAGACGCCGCCGGGGGCCGCGTCGTAGCTGGTGTGGGCCGCGTAGACCGCCTTTCCGGTACGCACGGCACGAGCCAGAAGATCCCCCGGATAAGAGGCCGTATCCAGGGACTTGAGCGCGCGGAAGATCAAAGGATGGTGAAAAAGCAGGAAGTCCGCACCCGACACCTCGGCTTCCTCGAAGACTTCGGGAAGCGGCGTGAGCGCGACCAGCGCCCGGCTGACCTCCGCCTCCGGGTCTCCGACCTGCAGCCCACAGTTGTCCCAGTCTTCAGCGAGAGGTTCCGGAGCCAACCGCTCTACGGACTCCGCCATCTCCCTGACGTTCGTCATGGCTCGCATTGTACAATTTCCGACCGTGACCCCGCACCCGAACAAGAGAAGCGTAAAAGTGGCGGAGCTCATCTCCGCCGCCACCCGACTGCCGCTGATCTCCGTTCCGCTCTTTCTCTTGGTTGGAGCGGCGGTCGCCGGAGGTCGCGGGATTCTCTGGGCAATGCTCTGCTTGCTCCTGACCAGCGGGCTCTCGCTACTCTACCTTTTCTACCTGGTGCGCTCGGGGAAGGTCCGGGATTCGTCCCGGATACCACAGCCCGAACGGGTCGGGCCGCTCCGCGTCGTCGCGCTCCTGCACGTAGGAGCGTTACTGGTCTCCGTCATCCTCGGAGCGCCCGCTGCATTACAAGCAATACTACTCTCCTACGCGATCTCTACCCTTCTCTTCGCCCTCCTCGCACCCGTAACCAACCTCTCGTTGCACGCCGCAGGGGCCACGGGGGCGGCCGTGTGCATGATCTTCGTCTTCGGAGTGTGGGGGATCTTGGGCGCGCTATTCATACCGCCCGTCCTCTGGGCGCGCAGATACCTCAACCGTCATACGCCGCTCGAATTAGTGACCGGAGTGCTAGTCGGAGGTGGAGGAACGTGGATAGCCTTCTGGCTGATCGGATAAACGACCGGGTAGAGAGTGGACCCGGCGAGACTCGAACTCGCGACCTCTGCCATGCGAAGGCAGCGCTCTCCCAGCTGAGCTACGGGCCCATATAAGACACCGGCAATTGTAGCCGATCTCCAGCGACTGACAAGCCAACCACCATCCAACCCCGCAAACCATCCACCACCGTAAAGGAAACACCGGAGAACAGACCCCGTAGCAAATCCAGAGCCTTATCTGCTTTTCACGCTTTGCCTGCAAAAACCGTTCTCTTTTAGGAGCGCTCGGCAGGACTCGAACCTGCGACCTCCTGATTCGTAGTCCTTCCCAGGAGACTTGTATGCTTGCAGAGGGAGTCAGAAAAGCACCGATTTTGCAGGTATTTTATCGAAAGTGGCAAACCGTACGGGCAGAGGAAAGCAGACGAAGAAAGGCTCAATTGCGGTCAAATTGCGGTCAAAATCAGGGTAGGAATCTATCGAATGAGTCGATAAAATACCCCTATGCTGAGGGAGGCGAGGAGACAGGGATCTGATAGCAGCGAGGCGCCGGTAGCACTTGTAGATGCAACGAGGGAGATCGCGGCCGTTCGTGAAGCCCTGTCGGGTTTGGAGACGCAGGCAATTGTCGGGGCGGTACAGACGTTGACGGATGTGGCGGAGAGCCTAGCGCGGACGACGGAGACTATGCGGGCGATGCAGCCGGCGGAGTGGATGACACACGAGCAGGCCGCCGCCTACCTGCAGCGCACGCCCGGAGCGTTCAAAGAACTGGTGAGGACGGAGGAGGTTCCGAAGCACTACCTCTCGGAGCGCGGCATCCTCTACAGTCGGACGGAGCTCGATACCTGGCTCATGAGCCGTTAGCGGTCATCTCCGCTTCCCGGAAGTCCTAATCCTCTCAGATACTTCTCCAGTTCCCTGTGGGCAGTTTCTACGTTGGTTATCTCCAGGGTGAGATCCTCGGCGGTGGCCTCGAACGGACCTCGCCACCCTTCCGGCGGGGGCGGAAGTGGGTCAGGTAGGGGATGGGTGCCGTAGCGTTCGAAGGTCGCCTCGATGGTGCGGCGCATCTCCTATGTCGGCGGCAGTTCTTCCCCGAGCACCTCCAGGATCGCCGTCAGGTCCACGAGGTCCTTGATGCGGGTGCGGACCTCTTGTGGCCGGGTGTAAGCGTGTAGCTTCTCGGCGAACTGATCCGCGAGCGGGTATACGGCCATCCTCGCCGGCGGCAGGTCCGCAAATTCGAGGTCGGTCTGGCCCTCGCGCCACTCGACCTCTCCGAGCGGCTCGTCGCCCAGGCCCACGTCCAGCGGAAAGCCGGTGAAGGGTCGGCCCGCCAGAGAGACCTCGACTGTGAAGCGCCATCCGCCCAGAGGCGCCCCAGCTTGCTGCCTCCTCGGTCGGCCAACGCGGAAGACGAAGAAGTCTCCGAGGTCCAGCTCCGCAGCCTCCTGTAACTCATCCAGCAAGTCTTCCATGGGCGGAGGAGGTACGTTCAGGTCTATGTCCTTCGTGGAACGCGCCCTGCCTCCGAGCCGTATCTCCAGCGCGTAGCCACCCTTCAACGCCCACGGTGCGGGATCTCGGACGAAGAGCCGTGCCAGGTACCGCTCGAACGCCACTCGTTTGCGTAGCCGCTCGATGTCCACACCCTCGCTCTCTGCCTGCTGCTTCAGCCGTTCCCCGAGAGCCTGGGCGAAGGCTTCGACGCTCGCGTATCTCAAAGTTTCCTCTCGACGACGCAGCCTCCGACCTCGACCACTATCACGCTACCCCTGACATTGCGCCCTTCACGATGGATCTCCGCTCCTCGTCCTCCATCGGCTCCAGCGCTTCCCGGAGCCGCTTGCGGAGCACCAGACCGCGCTCCAGGGCCTCCGCGATGGCCGCCTCCAGGTGCTCCGGGCTCACCCTCGGGCTTCGCGCGATGTCCAGTATGGTCCTCAGCGGGGTCGTGACCCGGTATCCCCTTCGGGCTTCCACGTCTCCTTCATCGAGCTGTGCCTTGTGGAGCACGACGCCGTTCGGGGGCTCCTTTCGGAAGCTCTTCGGGACGCTCAGGTGGATAAGGTCGGGCATCAGGTCCGTAAGCTCGTGGAGCCTGAGCGCCGTCTCGTGGGAGACCGCCGCCTGGGGCCTGCCGCTCCTGTCCCGGCTCCACAGGGAGAGCCGAACCAGCTCCTCGTCCTCGACGGTAGGGTACTGGCGCAGCCGGTAGAGACCGTGCCCGGTCGGGATCCAGTTGCCCCGCTCCCGGTGGTAGTGCTGGAGACGATAGTCGTACCCGGCCTCCCGAGCCTGCCTCGCCGTGAAGTAACCGGCCTGACGGTTTGCCATCTCGAAGAGCCTGTCCGCCCTTCCCTTGCCTCGCTCCGCATGCCCGGTACTCGCAGTATCCATGCACGAAACTTACAATAAACTAGAGGTTTATGCAAGGTGATCTGTTGTGCGGCTCTCGAAGATCATCGGGGGTAGTGGAATGTAAGGAGCTTCCACGAGCAGATCTGTTGCTGTATCAGGCTAGCTATGGCGACAACTCGAAATCGAGTCTTTCCTCGTACTGTCGGTACTCCGCGTCGAGGGTATAGAGTTGTTCCCATACCAATTGCCGAAGTTCGACCGCAGGCTCAACGCAATACTTACGAAAGTCAGCGGTGGAAACCTCTCCGTGTGGGAAGAGGATTTTCATCATGCCACTTGCGATGGACCGTATCGCTTCTTCATTGCGTCTATAAGGTCTCCCCCAGAAGACTAATGTGACGGGCGCTGTACTGGTCGGCTTGCAGATCTTCTCGCAAACCCAAGAGTGCATCACCGAAGAAGTCTGCTTTCAAGCCCACCGAGTTGGCGAAAGAAGAACTGCCTAATTTCCGGATCTTCCACCCCGGAATGATCCCCTTGATGCGATCAAGAAACGCTGTCTCCTGTAAGGATTTGGGCAGTTCTTCGATCAAAGGCTTCCGAACAGGTCGCTGATTCTCGTCCAGAGCAACGTTAGCGAGCAACACCAACGCGCAATCGCTCGCGGTCTCGTGCAGTCCTCCACGAGTGAGCTTGCTGTTGGCTAGAAATCCCTTGAGTCCGCCAACGATCTCCTCAGGTTTCTGGAACTTCAGGGTCTGCACCTCGTCCAAGACCACCGTTGCGGATCGGGCCAATAGTCCCCATTGTACGGTTGCGTTGTTCACGAAGAGCACCGCCGGAGAGACGTTGCCTCCGCTGATTAGACGCACCCGCGGGCTGATGTTCTCGTACAGATAACTCTTGCCCGTTCCCTTCGGCGCCAGTTCCATCAGATGCAAACTCTTTTGGACCAGAGAAAGTAAGCGCGTGAGGAGTATGGTTTGCTCCTCGCCGGTAAGCACCCGTGGGTTGTAGCCCATTGAGAGCAGCATGAGATCCCGCCACTCGTCTAAAGTGAACTCGGCGCGCGCTCGCTTATAAAGGTCGGGGTTCACGGACGCCTGCATGGGCCGGAAGCTCAGGATGGAGACCCCGCTGGTCGTGTTTACAAGCTCCGTCACACCCCACATTCCTAGCCTCAGTAGATCCGGGTATTGGACGAGAAGCTCGTCGGCTATGTAGCACGATAACGAAGGGATCTGCTCGGTAGCTGAGCATGGCCTGGCTCACGCGCGGTAGAAGAAGCGGCGGGCTCTCGGAGAGGAGCAAGACGAGGACATCTACGGCTTCTAAACGCACTGAGGTCAAGGTGCATGAGATTCGCTAAGAAACGGACAGTAAGAAACGATTCTACTATCCGGCCTACCAGCGCTTCGCAGCTTGTTCTCACCCGTCTGCGGCACGTGTCGGATAATTATTGCGGTCAAACGTTGATTTGCGGCCTGAGCATAGGGTCTGCATTAAGGAAATAAGTCCTATTTTTGCAGGACTTTCTTTGGCGCGCTCGGCAGGACTCGAACCTGCGACCTTCTGATTCGTAGTCAGACGCTCTATCCAGCTGAGCTACGAGCGCACGATGTCTCTGCAGATCATACCGTCTGGCGGGGCTTTGCTCAAGGGCGGCGGTTCTTTATGGGAGTTTTGTGGATATACTTTAAGGAGTTGTGATGAGTGGTTGTTGATAGCAAGGTGGCTGTGATCTTTTGAGCGAGTGTGTTTTGCTTGTCATAGGGGATGATGAGGAGCGGCTGCATCTCAGGCGCGCTCTCTCGGGTGAGGGATGGCGCGTGTTGCCGGCGGGTACCGGGTCTCAGGCGCGTCACGTTGCAGAGGATCAGGACTTCGAGATCGCCGTTGTGGATAACCGGCTGCCGGATGAGCGGGGGTTTCAGATAATCTCGGCGGTCCAGAAGCCGGGAGTTTCTACCGTTGCCCTGCTGCGGGATGAGGACACGATGGACCGGATCGTGGGTATCGAGCTCGGTGCGGACTACTATATGCGCTCGCCGGTGAACCCCAGGGAGCTGGTGGCCCGCGTAAAGCAGATCTTCCGGAAAAGGGAGTACGCCGGGGCAGCGACCGGCAAAATCCTGATCGGGGATTTGGAGATCGACCCGGATCAGGTCGAGGTGCGAAAGGAGGGACGGGAGATCCTGCTCTCTCCCCGAGAGTTCAAGCTGCTTCACACCCTGGCCCAGAGTCCTGGACGGGTCTTCCAGCGCTCGACGCTTCTGCGGCAGGTCTGGGGCGAGGATGAATACATCGACGAGCGGACGGTAAACGTCTACGTCCAGCGGCTACGCAACAAGCTCGGCGACAGCTCCACGGAACCAAAGATCATAGAAACCGTGCGGGGGTTCGGCTACCGTTTCATGAAACCCGATTAGAGACTCGGCTCTTTAGATCGTCAGCTCCCGGAGGACTTTCGGATCAAAGCTCCACCCCTTATAGTCTCGCCCGCCCGAACATCGTAACCGTGTCCGACTATGCAATCCTCCAAATATGCGCCGTCGCCCACGCTGGCGCCGGGCAGCAGGATGCTGTTCTTTATAGTTACTCCGGGGCGTATCCAGCAGTCGCTGCCGACCGTAACGTCCCCGGAGAGCGAGACGTCACGTCCGATCACCGCGTCCCGGCCGACTACCACGTAACCTTCGAGGCTGGCCGACGGGTGGATCTGGGCGTACTCCCCGACCCACAAGCTCTCTCCCCGCTTCTCGCCCGGCACTTTGACCCGGACCTTGCCCGAGAGCACGTCGTACTGGGCCTCCCGATAAGCCTGTAGCGTCCCGATGTCGGACCAGTAGAAGTTGCCCTGGTAACCGACGAACCGCTCGCCGTTCTCAAGGAAACGGGGAAACACGTCCTTCGCGAAGTCGAAAAAAGTATCCTCCGGCACGTACTCCAGAACTTCAGGCTCGAAGACGTAGATGCCCGTGTTGGCGAGGGTGCTTATGGCTTCTTTCGGGTCCGGCTTCTCCTGGAAACCCCTTATATTGCCGTCCTCGTCTATCTCGACTACCCCGAACTCGGCGGTGTCGTAGACTCGGTGCAAGGCTATGGTCGCCAGCGCGCCTTTTTCTTTGTGGAAAGCGAGTAATTCTCCCAGATCCACATCAGTCAGGGCGTCGCCGGAGACTACGACGAAGGTCTCGTCGAACTCCCCCGACAGACGCCGGACGCCCCCCGCTGTGCCGAGTAACTTCTCTTCCCGGCGCAGGCATACTTCCATGCCATTTACACGGGATGTCTCACCGTAAGCTTTCAGCAAAGTGTCCGCCAGGTAATGGACGTTGACGTAGACTTTATCCGCGCCGTGGGAGGCCAGGAGGTCGAAGATATGCTCGATTATGGGCGTGTCCACGACTGGGGCCATCGGTTTGGGTACCTCGCCGGTCAGCGGGAAGAGCCGGGTGCCTTTGCCCGCCGCGAGCGCCATCGCTTTCACTGCGGCGCTACCATTCTCTATCCCGGTTAAGTGAGGCCTTCTCTTCGAATGTGCTCTCTAGATCCACCCCCGCCATATCCGCTAAGTCGACCAGGTTCCACATTACGTCGTAGATCTCCATACCGAGGCTCTTCTTCACGTGTTGGATCTCACCGGCGCTCATCTTCCCGGTGGCCCTCTTGGCGTCCTCGGAGAGTTTCAATACTTCGGTAGCGACTTCTCCTACTTCGGATGTCAGGTACGCGAGCCGCTGTTCTAGTCCAATGTCGAAGCCTTTGGCGTCTTTCAGTTGCCGGACCTGCGACTGGAGTCCTTCGATAGTCGTAGTAGCGAACGTTTCGGGTTCCCGGTGGTCCTGCAAAACACCCTCCCGTACTCTATATTCACTCCCGTGCACCCGGATACTCTACACCGACTCTTCCCCTCGGCCAAGCTCGACGAACCGCTCAAGCGGTATACGGCGTGGAAGATCGGCGGCCCGGCCGACGCTTTGCTCGAACCCCGGAGCGTCGAAGAGTTGATCGAGGCTGTAAATGTTGCCCGTGAGCACGGCATCCCGGTCACCATTTTGGGTGGCGGAACCAACGTGCTGGTGTTGGATGGTGGAGTCCGGGGCCTGACCATCCGGCTCGCCAAGTCGCTCACGAACGTGGAGGTCAAAGATACCCAGGTCGTCGCCGACGCCGGGGTACTCTATCCTTTGCTCGCCAACACCGCCGCCGCGAAGGGCCTCGCCGGCCTGGAGTTCGCCACCGGCATCCCCGGAACCGTGGGAGGGGCCGTGTACATGAACGCCGGGGCTTACGGCAGCGAGACTAGAGAAGTCCTCGACTGGGCCGACATCTTCCGGGATGGCGAGGTCGTACGGGTGGCTAACTCAAACCTGGATCTCTCGTACCGGCACAGCATCCTTCACGAGAACCCCGGCTGGTTCGTTCTGCGGGCGGGCTACACGCTGTCATACGGAGACCCGGACGAGTTGAAGAGCCGTATAAAAGAGTTTCGGGCGCAGCGGATGAACGGCTCCCCGAACAAGCCCAGTTGCGGCTCCACCTTCAAGCGCCCCGAAAACGATTTCCCCGGTCGTGTCATAGAGGCCGCCGGCCTCAAGGGAACCAGGATCGGCCAGATAGAGGTCTCGCCCGTACACGCCAACTACCTCGTCAACCACGGCGGCGGGACGGCCGAAGATGCGCTGCGGTTGATCGAACACGTCCGTGAGACAGTTAGAGAGAAACTGGGGATAGAGCTTGAGTCAGAGGTGCGGGTAGTGGGGGGACCCTAAAAGACCGGCCGGATTGCTTAGCTGAAAGCTGATTGCTGATCGTTGACGGCTTTCGACGGTCCCTGCCGCCGGAACAGGTCCGGGATGTCCGCCAGGTCGGTGTGGTGATCGCAGATGTCTAGCAAAGACTGGGAGGTGCATTGGGTGGCGCTTATGGCCTCGACGCGGATGCCTCTCTCGCTCTGGAGGTATTCGACGGCTTCGACGTAGTCTCCGTCACCGGAGACCAGGACGTAGGTGTCAGCCTTGTCCGCCAGGCGCATCATGTCCACGATAATGCCGATGTCCCAGTCGCCCTTGTGGGAGATGGTTTTCTCACCCTCGGGGGTAAGGGTTTCGTGTACCTCAAGCGGCTTCGAGCGCACCTTGTAGCCGAACTTGTTCAGGTTGTAGACGAAAGACCGGGCCCCGGAGGTCTCGTCCTGCTCCTGTTTTTCGACGATGTAGAAGGTGGCTCGGAGTAGTTTACGGCCATCGAGGGCCGCCGAGAGGAGCCGCCCGTAGTCCAGGACGCCCTTGTAGTAGTTCTTTATGGAATGGTATAGGTTAGCGCCGTCGACGAAGATCGCCACCCGTTCATTTTGTCCTCTCGGCTCCACACTGCGGATGTTACCAGAAGTCGACCTCGGGCCTCTGAAATACGGTGGTTTAACATTCAGGGCGGGTAGGTTAATATTTCCGGGCGCTGACGGAAAACTCGTATCGAGAGCGGAGTTATACACTGCATGGACTTTGAGGTGAACATCGTCGAGCACGCGGATTCCTACTCGCTGGTCTCGGTTCGGGGAGAGATCGACCTTCACTCAGCCCCGAAGGTTCAGCACGCCGTGGAGCGCGGCGCAAACGGCGTCGAGGCCGTCGTCCTGGATATGGGGGAGATAACCTTCATGGACTCGACGGCCCTCTCGATGCTCATGCGCGCCAAGGACGAGCTGCAAGAGCGTAGGGTCTCCTTGCGCCTCGCCGCCCCTTCCGAGGCCGTCGAGCGTCTCTTCGACGTAACTGGTTTCGGGGAGTATTTCGAGGTCTTCCCCTCCCGCGAAGCCGCCATCGACAACTAGCGGCGCATCCTGTAATACCTCTGCTAAAGGGAATAGAATCCAACTACGATGATGGCCGACGTGAAAAGCGTGGAGATACCGGAGCCTCTGGAGCGTCTGGGGGAGGCGTTTCGCGCCGAAGGCCACGATCTCTACCTCGTGGGCGGCTACGTGCGGGACGCGCTGCTCGGAGTGGAGAGCCTGGACGCCGACGCGACGACCGGGGCGCACCCCAAAGAGGTCAAACGCATCCTGCGACCCCACGCGGAGCACCTGTGGACCGTTGGAGAGCGTTTCGGGACTATCGGAGGACGGATCGGCGGCTACGACGTCGAGGTAACGACTTACCGGAGCGACCTTTACACGAAAGGAAGCCGTCATCCGGAGATCGCCTTCGGGGAGAGCTTGGAGGAAGACCTGGCCCGGCGGGACTTCACGATCAACGCCATCGCCGCCGATGCTGTGACGGGTGAAATCCTGGACCCTTTCGAAGGCCGCAAGGATCTGGAATCCGGCATCATCCGACCTGTTGGTGAACCGCTGGACCGGATGCGCGACGATCCTTTGAGGATGCTGCGGGCGGTACGTTTCGAGACCGTACTTTCCGGATCGGAGAAGCCCTTCGCTATGACGCCGGACCTCGAAGGGGCAATCCTGGAGAACTCGGGCTGGCTGGAGAGCATCTCCGCCGAGCGTATCCGGGAGGAGTTCGAGAAGATCCTGGTCTCCGATAACGTAGCCGGGGGATTGCGCGCCCTGGTCCGGCTAGGTCTCATGGAGTACATAGTGCCGGAGTTTCTGGAGACGCTCTCGGTCGAGCAGGAGGCCGAATTTCACCACAAAGACGTCTTCGAGCACACCCTGATCGTGGTCTCAAACGTAGAGCCGGACCAGATCCTTCGCAAGGCCGCGTTTTTCCACGACATCGGCAAGCCCCGCACTCTGGTCTACGAGCATCGCTGCACTTTCTGCGGCGCGAAGTCCACCCAAAAGACCACGGACGAAGGTGAGTGCGAGCACTGCGGCGGCCGGACGGTACCGAAGAAGATCCACTTCTACGGCCACGAGAATGCCGGGGCCGCCATCGCCCGGCGCGCCATGAAGCGCCTCGCCTACCCCAAAGACGACATAGACTCCGTCGCCCACCTAGTCGCCCACCACATGCGCCCGATGAGCTACGCGATGGGCCGCGATCCGTGGACCGACTCCGCCGTCCGGCGATTTATCCGGGACACGTACCTCGCCCGTGGTGACAAAGAGTTGACGAACGTAGATACGTTACTGAAGCTCGCCCGCGCCGACATAACGGGCAGCGCGCCGCGCCGTCGCCGGGTAGCCGAAGAGTCCTGGCGGAGTCTCAAAGGCCGGGTCGAGGAGGTGCGGGAACACGACCAGATCGAGAAGTTGAAGAGTCCGCTGGACGGCAATGACCTGATGCGGATCTTCGGCCGGGAGCCGGGACCCTGGATCAAACCCGTAAAAGACTACCTCGAAGGCGAGGTCATCGAGGGTCGTCTTACCGGAGATGACACCGAAAAAGCGCGCGAATTAGCCGAAGCCTACGCCCGAGAATATGACCTTTTCGAGAAGGAGTAACGTCGTGAAGGATTTTCAGCCCCTCGTTGGAACGGACTGGCTGCAAGAGAACCTGGAAGAAGCCGAATTGCGCGTCGTGGACATCCGGGGTTACGTCAAAAAGACCGACCTCGGCGGAGGTCATCAGAGGGCCGAGTATCTAGCCGCCCGCGAGGAGTACGACGAATCCCATATTCCAGGCGCCGTCTACGTGGACTGGACCCGCGACATAATCGACCCCGACGACCCCGTACCCGCCCAGATAGCGCCTTCGGAGCGCTTCGCCCGGCTTATGGGTTCGCTCGGTATCGGGGACGAAACGCACGTCGTCGTCTACGACCACGCCGGCGGACAGTTCGCCACCCGAATGTGGTGGGCGCTAACCTACTACGGCCACGAGAAAGTCTCCGTCCTGGATGGCGGCTGGAAGAAGTGGACAATCGAGTGCCGTCCAACGACGAGTGAAACACCCGCTCCCGAACCCGCTATCTTCACTCCGAAACCGAACCCGGCCTGGCGTACTGATGCAGAGGGGGTTATCGCCGCTGGAGATAGAGGCTCTTTCGTGCTGGACGCCCGCGACGAAGGCCAGTACACCGGCGGGATCCGGCGTGGTGAAGGACGAGCCGGCCACATCCCCGGCGCCGTTAATCTCCATGCTGACAGCCTCATGGACTCCGAGGAAGGGACCCTCCTCCCCGACGAAGAGTTAGAGGAGAAGCTCCGGGAGGCGGGTGTGCCGGAGGACAGGGAAGAGCCGGTGATCGCCTATTGTAATGGCGGCGTGGCCGCTACAGTGCCGCTCTTCGCCCTCAAAAAGCTCGGGTACGAAAACCTAGCCAACTACGATGGTTCGTGGAACGAATGGGGATCCAGGGAGGATCTTCCGGTAGAGCGCTAAAACCGTCCCGAAAGGGAGTGTTAAACTCCCAGAGATATGAAAAACAAACGTACAAAAGGTTTGATCTCCGGCATAGTAAGCCTCGTCATGGTCCTGGCCGGGGTCGCCCTGATCGGGGTGTTCTTCTTCGGCAATAACCTGGAGAACCCCGCCACCAACGACCCGAACCCCGGTGGATTCAACGTGCCGGAACTCGGCTCCAACCAGCCCGGCGCAGCCCCCGGCGGCCCCGAGGATAAGACACTAAAGATAACGGTGCCGAAGATGAACCAGATAAAGGACGACACCATCCCCTACGCCTCGGGCACCGACACGGAGGCGCTGGGCGCGAACGCCGCCATACACCTCCAGGGAACGGGCTTCCCCTGGGAGGCCGAGGCGAACGTCTACGTGGCGGGCCATCGTCTCGGATACCCCAACTCAGATAGCTTCCTGGCCTTCTGGGACCTGAACAAGCTCAACGACGGCGACGAAATCTTCGTAACCGACGCCGACGGCACCCGCTACACCTACCGGGTCTTCAAGGAAACCGTAGTAGGCCCGTCCGACCTATCCGTCACCGAGCCTATCCCCGGAAAGAATATAATCACCCTCCAGACCTGTACCCTCCCCGACTACTCCAACCGCCTTATCGTCCAGGCCGAGCAGGTGGACGCAGCGTAGCGTCCGGCTAGGTCCGCTGAAACTCCTGCGCCTTGAAGCGTTCTCCAGTTACGCCCTTAGATTCATCCGATGCGAGGTAGAGAAAGACGTCTGTGTTCTCTTCGGGGGTGATCCTGGTGTTCGGGTCTTCGTCCGGGTAGGCTGCGGCGCGCATGTCGGTCCGCATACCGCCGGGGTCCACGGCGTTGGAGCGGATGCCGCGTTCCTCTAACTCGGCGGCCAGGATCTGGCTAAGGCCCTCGATGCCGAACTTGCTTACCGAATAAGCGCCCCACTCGGCCCGTCCTTCGACGCTGACGCCGCTCACGAGGTTGATGATCGAAGCCCCCTCGGGCATGTGCGGGATGGCGGCCTTCGCTACCAGGTACGGTCCGGTCAGGTTCGCGTCGATGACCTTACGCCACTCGTCCTCCGGGAACTCTTCTATGGCGACCCGAGGCCCTAGAACCCCGGCGTTGTTTACCAAAACGTCTATCCTGCCGAAACGCTCGACCGCCGCGTCTACCAGCCGCCGTACCTCTTCACCATCCGAGACGTCGGCCGCCACGGCAAGAACCTCTGTACCCTTACCTTCGGCTTCTTCCACGACAGGTTTAATAGAGTCCTCGCTCCGGGAATTGATAACGACCTTCGCGCCTTCTTCGGCGTAGGCGAGCGCCAGCGCCTTGCCGAGCCCCTGGCTCGCGCCGGTTATTAGCACTACTTTCCCATCCAACATGCAAGCTCCTTTGCGTCTGGTAGATCAACTCATCAATCCGTCAGCTTACCAGCTATTATCTGCAAACCTGCTCCCGGTAGCGTATAAAGGAACCGTGAGCGTAAGAACGGAAATACAGTATGTATGGTGAGAATGCTCCGCCTTCCTGGGCGCGGCTTCCTGGTGCCCGCTGCCGGGCCGTCGAACATCTGGCGAAGCTCGAAGGGTTGCGAGAGTTCGAGTTCCTGGAGGGGTTGGATGAAGAGTTCTTTCAGGCGCTTTCGATCTCCGCCGCCGTGCTGGAGATCGGGGACGATACGCCTCTTTACCGTGAGGGGGAGCCTTCCGGGGCGGTCTACTTCATGCGCGAGGGCCGGGTAAAGCTCTACCGTTCCTCGGGTGGACCGAAGGGACGCGACCAGATCCTGGGCGTCGTCGGCGACGGTTCGGTGCTCGGGCTCGCCTCGGCGCTCGAAGGCCGGCCCCAGAGCCAGGGGGCCACCGCCCTGACCGACTGCGTGCTCTATGCCGTATTCCGTGACGACTTGCTGGAGGTCATGGGCCGCTTCCCGGAGGGAGCCATCCGCCTCGCCCGCAACCTGGCAGCCCGCACCCGCGAGCTGGAAGACCTCGTAGGAGACCTGGTCTTCCACAGCGCCCCCCAGCGAGTCGCCCGGATGCTCCTGAACCTCGCCACCGAAGAGGGCCGCGTTACCCGTAAGGGCGTGGTATTCGAGCCCTCGCTCTCCCGCCAGGAGATGGCCGAAGCTACCGGAATCTCCCGCGAAGCACTCTCCCGAGCCCTCTCACGCCTGGCCGGTGATGGCATCCTCGACCTCGACAACAAGACCATCACTATCGTCAAACCCGCCGAGTTGCGGGCCCGCACCTGAGAACGACTCGCAGTAAGAACTGTTTTTGATCTGGATCACATCTAAACATGACTGCGGTCATAGCTGCGGATGACGACGGTCAATGGTGGATAGTTAGGCTTCCATGTGGCTGGTATAAAGCTTTCAAGTGATCGAGAAGTTCGAGAGGAGGAGTAGATGACCTACGTTATTACAGAGCCTTGCATAGGTACCAAGGACCAGAGTTGTGTAGAGGTTTGCCCGGTTGATTGCATCTACGACGCGGGGGATCATTTTATGATCAACCCGGAAGAGTGTATCGACTGCGGCGCCTGCGAGCCGGAATGTCCGGTAGAGGCGATCTACCCGGAGGACGAAGTCCCCGAGGATCAGGAATCCTACACTACAAAGGCCGCCGACTACTTCGAGTAGCCTGGAGCACCGAGCGAGTATGAGAGGGAGGGGCTCCGGCCTCTCCTTTTCCGTGTCACGTCTCTGTCTCCGTACGCTAAACTCTGACCTTCATGGATGATGGACACTGGCGGACGCTCGGGCAGAACTACCTTTTCAGCAACCCGTGGTGCGCCTTCCGGGTGGACGAGGTGGAGTTGCCCGACGGCGCGAACATCGAGTACGGAGTCCTGGAGAGTGGAGGGTTCGCGGCGGTGGTGCCGGTTAAGGAGAACGGCGACGTCGTTTTCGTGCGCCAGTGGCGTCAGCCGATCGGCGATTTCACGCTGGAGTTGCCGAGCGGCGGGGTGGATGACGGCGAAGACCTCCGGGAGGCCGCCGAACGGGAGTTGCTGGAAGAGACTGGCTACCGGGCGGAGGATCTGAGGCACCTGGTCTCGGTCCATACCAGCACCGGACGGAGTACCGAGCTTTGCCATCTTTTCCGGTGTCGGGCGGTGCGGGATGCTGGAGGGCCGCGACCGGAGCCAACGGAGTTCATAGAGGTCGTGGAGTTACCGTTCGAAGAGGCTATGGACCTTGTACGCGGAGGGCTTATTACCGACGCGGTTGCTGTGATGGGGCTACTTTTGGAGAAGGGTTTCGCGGCGGACGGTGGTCAGGTACACTAAGTAACAGAGAAAATAACCGGGGAGCCGAGAGGCTGAGAGGGCGTCCAGTAGACGCCGACCCGCTGAACCTGATCCGGCTAGTACCGGCGAAGGGAGATTCAAAGTCTTGTCGGCGCATCCCCGTTAAATCCCAAGGAGGATGCGTTGAGTTCTTTCAAGGACACCAGGGTACTCGCGGAGGCCGCGCTCACGATCGCGCTGGCGTTCGTTCTCGGCCTGATCAAAGTCTTCGAGATGCCTTTCGGGGGCTCTATCTCGCTGGAGATGATCCCCCTGATCCTGCTGGCCCTCCGTCAGGGACCGGCCGTCGGCATGGTCACCGGCGCCGCCTACGGAATGCTGAATCTGGCAGTCGAGCCGTTCGTCGTCCACCCGGTGCAGGTGATCTTCGACTACCCGCTGGCTTTCGGAGCCCTGGGGCTCGCGGGATTCTTCAGGCCGACGGTGCGGGGCGCGGTTCTCGGCGCGACGGTCGCGGTTCTGGCCCGCTTCGGCGCCCACTTCGTATCGGGCGTCGTCTTCTTCGCGTCCTACGCCCCGGAGGGCTGGAACCCTTACGTCTACTCCGCGGTGTATAACGCGGCCTACCTAGTCCCGAGCCTCATCCTAGCCCTGGTCGTGGTGCTCTTGCGGGCGCTCGAAAATGCCCAGCCATCGCGGCGGCAACTCGAAACGCTCAGGCCTCAGGCTACCCGGTAGAAGGGGGCCGTATGGGAACGTCGGGATTGCTCGAACGGCATCCGGAGGAGTGGCTCGCGGCCACCCGCCATCCCTTCCTGGAGGCGGTGGGTGATGGAACCTTCCCTGTTGGGGCTTTCGAGGCCTGGCTGGTACAGGACTATCTGTTCGTCTCGGACCTGCTGGTGTTTCAGGCTCGGCTGCTCGCCCGGACGCCACGTTCCGCGCAGGCCGTGGTAGCCGGCGGACTCGTCGCCATCGAAGCCGAGATCTGCTGGTTCGAAGAGAAGGCCGCCGAGCGGGGTCTGAACCTCGAAACGCCGCGCCACCCGACGACGGCGGCCTACGAGGACCTCATGAAGGGCCTCGACCACGAACCCTACCCGGTGTCCGTGACCGCGCTCTGGGCCATCGAGCAAGCGTACCTCGATGCCTGGCGGGTCGCCGCACCCGGACACCCGGACTACCGGGAGTTCGTGGAGCACTGGACCACGGAAGAGTTCGCGGACTACGTGGCCGGGTTGCGGGAGGCGGCCGCCGCGGCCCTGGAGGTTGCCGACGAAAGCGAACGGAAACAATCCGAAGCGGCGTTTCTCGACGTAGCCCGCCTGGAAAAAGACTTCTGGGAGATGGCCTGGACGAGGGGGGAAGGATGAGCCTGGCAGAGATACTGTGGCGGGAGAACGCAGACTTCTCCCGCGCCGCGTTGGAACACCGTTTCGTGCGCGGCATCGCGGACGGGACTCTGCCGCTAGAGAGCTTCCAGGGGTACGTGGCACAGGACGCGTTCTTCCTGGAAAGCTTCGCACGCGCCTACGCGCTGGCCCTGGCCCACAGCCCCGACCGCAGCGGGCTACGGGACTTCGCGGGGCTTCTGGCGGGCGTGCTGGAGGAGCTCGAACTTCATTCGGGCTACGCGGACCGCTGGGGCGTGGACCTGGGTGAGGTAACCCCCGGCGATGCGACGCTGGCGTACACCCAGTTCCTGCTGGCGACCGCTGCCCTCGGGAGCGTGGGCGAAGCCTGCGCCGCCATGACTCCCTGCATGCGGCTCTACGCATTCCTGGGACAGTCGCTGGCGGAGGAAGGCTACGACGATAATAACCCTTACGCGGAGTGGATCGAGACGTACGCCGACCCAGAGTTCGAGGCGCTCGCCGCCACACTCGAAGGTCTGCTGGACCGCTACGCTGAAGATACGCCCGCCGTCCGGGAGTCCTATCGCCGGGCGATGGCTCTGGAATTAGGGTTCTTCGAGGCAAACGCCGGGGAAGTTGGATGAGGGTAATGAGAGACCGTCATTCCGACGCGTCAGGGAGCGGTGAAAGCGCGAAGGCGAAGCTGTCCGCCCGAGGAGTCGGGGTGAGCAAGGGGGGAGTGCGGATACTCGATGGCGTGGACCTCGGTGTTGCGCCTGGCGAGTTCGTCGCCCTGATCGGGCCTTCTGGCGCGGGCAAGTCCACGCTCCTGAACCAGCTCGCCGGACTCGAAGTCCCGGACGAGGGCTCGGTGGACCTTGACGGCGCACCGCTCACCTGCCCCGGCTCGGTTTCCTACATGCCCCAGAGCGACCTGCTGCTACCCTGGCGGAGCGTCGTCGCGAACGTGGCCCTCGGACTGGAGGCAACTGGGACGCCCCGGCGGGCGGCGCGGAAGAAGGCGCGGCAGGCGCTCGTCCACTTCGGGTTGGAGGAGTTCTCCGACGCTTCCCCGTGGGCGCTCTCGGGTGGGATGCGCTCGCGGGTGGCGCTTCTCAGGACGGCCTTGCTTGGGCGGGAGGTGCTGCTCCTCGACGAGCCCTTTGGCGCCCTCGATGCCCTCACGCGTCGCGGGCTGCAGGAATGGCTTATTGGGGTACGGGACGAGCTTGCCGCCACTATAGTGCTCGTCACCCACGACGTGGACGAGGCGCTCCTGCTCTCCGACCGGGTCGTAGTCCTGACCAAGAGGCCCGCCCGCGTCGCGCTGGACCTAACCGTGGACCTTCCACGTCCCAGGACGATGGAGGTCGAGACCACGGCGCAGTTCTCCCGGCTAAAGGCAAGGCTTCTGGATGCGCTAGGGGTTGTGGGATGAGGCGGGCGCTCCCGGCGGCTTTGCTGGCGCTCTCGGCGCTCGTGGTGTGGGAGGGAGCTGTGAGGATCTTTGGCATCCCCGCTTTCCTCTTGCCCGGTCCCGTAGCCGTCTTTGAGGCGTTCTGGGAGTCGCGCGCGATGCTCCTGCAGCACGCGGTCCCCACGGCCGGCGAGGCGCTCGTCGGGTTCGCATTCGCGGCGGCGGCCGGGATCCTCTCCGGGATCATCATCAACCGCTCTTCGCTCGCCGAGCGCTCGTTGTATCCCTGGCTAGTTGCCTCACAGACCATTCCCATTATCGCCATCGCCCCCGTGCTCGTCACCTGGTTCGGCTACGGCCCCACGCCGAAGGTAATCGTGGTGACCTTGTTCTGCTTCTTCCCCATAACGGTTTCGGTAGTCGATGGGCTGCGGGCCGTTGACCCGGATTTGATCCGGCTGATGCGCTCCTTCGGGGCCAGACCGTGGCGCATCTTCTTTATGGTCGAAGCTCCGGGGGCCCTGCCATTCCTCTTCGGTGGCCTGCGGCTGGCGGTGACCTACTGCGTCATCGGCGCTGTTATTGGGGAGTGGGTCGGGTCGAGCGAGGGACTCGGATTCCTCATGATCCAGGACAAAGCCCAGTTCGAGATACCGCGCCTCTTTGCAGAGATCGGGCTGCTCTCATTCATGGGCGTCTCGCTCTTCCTAACGGTGGCCCTCACCCAACGCCTCTTCGCCCCCTGGACCTTGAAACGGGACGCATGAGACCGGGCATGCACGAGCCTGCAAACCACGGCGGAGCCACCGCACTGTGGACGGCTGAGAGTCGGCGCTGGCCGAGACGCCTCGAACCTGACGTGGGTAATCCCACCGGAAGGGAGCCGCATGGAAACTTTCGCCTGACGCTTCGGGGCAGTCTCAAGTTATCCGTACTAGATAAGTTCCGGAGGTTGAATTGAAACGTCTATCTACACTTTTTCTTCTCGTCTCGCTCGCCGCCCTCGTGACCGCTTGCGGTGGAGCATCGGGGAATAGTGGATCCGCCGACACGTCCGCTGCCGAAACTTCTTCCGGTGAACCCGAGAAGGTTACTCTCACGCTCGACTGGTATCCGAACGCCGATCACGCGGGGCTTTACGCGGCGAAGGCTCAAGGATATTTCGAGGATGCGAACCTCGACGTAGATATAAAACAGCCCTCAGATCCTTCGGCGGTCTTGCAGCTCGTCGCCGCCGGCCGGAGCGAGTTCGGTATCTCATACACCAACGAGATGACAAACGCTGGCGCCAGGGACATCCCCGTGGTCTCGGTCATGGCGATCATGCAGCATCCGCTGAACTCGATCATCACGCTCAAGAAAAGCGGCATTGAATCCCCAGAGGACCTCGCCGGAAAGAAGATCGGGTACGCCGGACAATCCTTCGGCACGGCGGTCATCGACACCGTGCTGCGCGAGGCCGGTAAGGACCCATCTTCCGTCGAGAAGATCAACGTCGGCTACGACCTTCGCCCCGCCCTGACCTCCGGCCGGGTGGACGCCGTCGTGGACGCATACTGGAACATCGAGGCCGTCGAGCTCGCGCAGGAGGGCTTCGAGACGAACGTCATCCGCCTGGACGATGTCGGCGTACCGAACTACAACGAGCTGGTCTTCGCCACGAGCGACTCCTACGCGAAAAAGAACCCGGACGTGGTCCGGCGATTCGTTGGCGCGATGGTCAAGGGCCATCAGTATGCCCTCGACAACCCCCAGGCCGCGAGCGACGCGCTGCTCTCGGCGAACGAACAGCTAGACCCCGAGACGGTCGAGGAGACGCTCGGGCTGACCGTTCCCGTCTTCAAGGACGAGGGCGAGCCGGTCGGCTACCAGGACCCCGAAGAGTGGCGCAACTACATAGAATGGGCCGTGGAGAACGACGTGCTTCCTCGTACGGTCGAGGTGGATAAGGTAATGACCAACGAGTACCTGCCGGAAGGAGGTCCTTCTTGAAGAAGGTGATGAGCATAGCCACCAGCGACTCCGGGGCCGGGGCCGGCATCCAGGCCGACCTGAAAGCGTTCCTGCGCTGTGGCGTCTACGGGACTACCGCCATCGTGGCGACGACGGCCCAGAACACCGTCGGAGTAACGGGTATCCACGCTCTCCCGCCCCAGGTGGCGGTAGACCAGATCGAAGCCGTCGTCGAGGATATCGGGGCTGATGCCGTGAAGACCGGAATGCTCTTTAACGCGGAGATCATCTCAGCCGTCGCCGATGCAATCCGCCACCTGAAACTGCCGAACCTGGTAGTGGACCCGGTGATGGTCGCCGAGAGCGGCGCGACGCTGCTCGAACCGGAGGCGGTGAACACCTACAAGAATGAGCTCTTTCCGCTCGCGACCGTCATCACGCCGAACGTGAACGAGGCGTTCGCGCTGCTCGGCGAGCCCGTGGACGAGGCGAAGATCGAGGATTGCGCGGCGGCGCTCCACGAGCTGGGACCCGGGGCCGTGATCGTCACCGGCGGGCACACGTCCGCCGGTTCGGACCTTCTCTACGACGGTAGGAGGTTCGAGAAGATAGAGGGTCCCGTCCATCTTTCGGAGAACACCCACGGGTCCGGGTGTACGCATTCTTCAGCGCTGGCGAGCTACCTGGCGCTTGGCTTCGATCTTTTGGAGGCGGCCAGGGGGGCCCGGGCGGTTGCCTCCGAGGCGGTCGAGTACGGGATCGGGGAGATCGGGGCGGGCGCGGGGCCGGTACACGCGCTGGGCGGAGTTCTAGAAAGGGGAGGGCGATGAACGCTCCAGAGGTGTTGCGGAGGCTCGGAGAAGATCAACCGCTCATCCACCACTTGACCAACTACGTCACCGTCAACCTCGTCGCCAACGCGACGCTGGCCACGGGGGCCTTGCCTGTGATGGCGAGCGCCGTCGAGGAGGTGGAGGAGATGGCTGCGACGGCGTCCGCGCTCGTCATCAACATGGGGACGCTGGACAGGACCTGGGTCGAGGCCATGATCCTGGCCGGCAAGGAGGCCAACCGCCGCGGCATCCCAGTCGTCCTCGACCCCGTCGGCGCCGGGGCAAACCGCTTTCGGATCGAGACGCCCGAGAAGCTCCTCTCCGAGATAAGCTTCGCCTCCGTGTGTGGCAACGCCGGTGAGATCTCGACGTTAGCGGGCATCGCCGCCGAGGTGCGCGGCGTTGAGAGCATCGTCGGCGACGCCCGCGAAGCCGTGAAGAAGGCCGCCCAACGCCTCGGAACGACCGTGGTCGCGACCGGCGAGGTTGATTACGTGTGCGACGGAGAGCGTCTCTTCGCCGTGAAAAACGGACATCCCCTGATGGGCCGCATCGTCGGGAGCGGCTGCGCTTCAACGGCCGTGGTCGGATGCTTCGCCGCCGCCGGAGATGGCGGCGCGGAGACGGTGGCCGCCTCGCTGTCG
>JBGTJJ010000048.1:0-13426 GCA_041745215.1 Rubrobacteraceae bacterium
GGTCTCTTTTCTTGGAGGAGTAGGGGGCCAGGAGCTCTATGCCCATGCCCGCTAACTCTTCTTTGGTTTTTGGCGAATGGTAGTTGCGATCTCCAACCACGAGCCCGAAGGTTGTCTCCACGAGTTCGGGGAGCACGGAAAGTTCGTGAACATTGGCTGGAGCTACGGACAGGCGAGTGATGAGACCGGGCCAGGCTACCCTAACGTGTACTCGAAAGCCGTAGAAGGTCTGCTTGAGGAGAGTATCCTTACCAAAGGCCGCCTCCCCGCGAAAGCGTCGACAGCGGTAGGCACGAGCGAACAAGCAAGCCGGAAGCGGCATCGAATCCACGAGTGCGAAGGTAGGGTCGTGGGGAGCGAGAGCGAGAAATTCCTGCCAAAGCTCTTCCTTTACCTTCCAGAGGTTCGCTGTCTGTCGGACGAAGGTGGTGCGATGCACTTCACCGAGGGTCGGGAACCATTCTTTGTAGTGGCGGCGGAAGAAGAGGTAGATACCCTTGTCGGTGTCTATGCCGAGAAACTCCCCGACGATCTCCATGGTAAGGATTTCGGAGTCAGAGAGCTTCGGAGCGGGACCACGCCGACGGTAGCTCCGCTGGCGCCCTTTGAGCCGGTCGTCGATGAGACAGAAGACGGAGATGATGAAGGTGTTAAGATCCATGAGAGAAGACCTCCTTTGCGTCGGTTGGTTTGGTCGCTACCGAGCGTAGGGAGATCTTCTCTTTCGGTCAAGTCTTCAAAGAAACTTGCACACGGGGTTAGTTAGGGAATGGAGGTTGATACCCCGACTGCTCAACGCGCTGCCCAAGGTGGAGGTAGTGATTTTGTGCGGTAACGTCGCCCGAGACTTTACTATCGACATTTATGATTATGGTGCAGAGGAGAAGCGTGACCTGCTCGTGTTGCATGGTCCGCACCCCAGTAGTAGGGGTCTCCAGGGAGACGAGTGGTTCAGCCGGGAACAGCGTCAGAGGTGGCTGCGGAGAGTCGTGAAGCAGGCGCGAGATCAAATTTCAGAGTACGGGGAAGAAAGTGAGGAGTCGCGATCTAGCTGATCGTCCTCGACAATAGGTTGTTCGATACTCGTACTTCCTGGGGATGTCCTTCAGCGGGCACCGGGTTAGCCTGTAGCAACTGGAGGAACGACTGCAAGAAGTTTGGTTTGAGATAGGCATTGCAAGCGACCTACAGGAGATCTCATGACGTTGAAGGACTGGATGAGAGACTTACGAGCTGCGAGTTTAGCCTTGATAGTGGTAATAGCAATTTCGATCGGGTTCTGGCTAATTATAGGATCAGGAGAAACTTACGAAACATACGAAGAGGAGTTTATCGACAACGATTTGTCCTCGATTGCATACGTCGAAGTAGAAACAAGCACGGACCCTTCTGACTTTGACAAGCTTGCGGATCAACTACGGTCGGATTATTCTGACCAAGACGCAGTGTACGCGAGGTTGTGGTCCAGCTCTTCAAACGAGTACATAGGAGAGCTCGTAGTATCTAATACCTACCTGGGGGAAGACTATACGGGCGTCGAAGAAGGGGAGTTCCGGTTGGACTATTGATTTTTTCTAGCGGCTCAATATCCTACCCTAACGTAACCGGGTCGTGAAAAGGGAGCAAGCGCAGAGCCGGAGGTTGTAAGCCGAGAAAAGAACAAGCAGGATAAGAAATTCAAGATTCGTTGGATGTGTCGTTGCCCCCTATGTAGCTCAGAGCTTCTGGCTATGATTCTCAAACCAGAGAGCTACATCCGTCGTTTCTTGTTTCCCTAAAGCTACGTCTACGGCGAAATCCTCTAGCTCTTTTTGCTCTGCTTCCAACTCGTAGCCGAACGTAGACAACAGGTAGACGGCGGCGGCCGTCGCGGTGCGCTTGTTCCCGTCTACAAAAGGGTGTCGGCGGATGATGGATTCCATGAGAGCGGCGGCTTTTTCGAAAGGTGAGGCGAAGTGTTCCTGTCCGAACGAAGCCTGCCACGGACGTTCTAGCGCAGCGAGAAGGCTTTCTTCGTCACGCACGCCTCCAGAGCCTCCGTATCGCTCTATCGAGACCGTGTGGAAAAAGAGGACTTCGGGTAGACCGGGTTGGTTGCTAAGAGCCAAAGGTCCCTGAGTTAGAGTCGGGAGCTAACGGTGAGCGAGGTTTCTCATCGCCTCGTCGTATTTCTTTACGAACCTGGACATAAACTCTACGGCCTCGGGCGAAGGCCGGGGCGCCGACGGCTCTATCTGGATAACGCCTTTTTCGTAAGACAGTAAAACGTCCTGGCCGTCCTTGAGGCTCATGTCTTCCAACACTTCAGGGGGGATCGGGATCATCACCGATCCGCCTACTTTTCTCAATGTTCTCCGTGTTTGCACCTTTGTAATCTCCAACCCTGGTTCGGATAAAACTAAGTATAACATTTAGTAGACGTTGCTTTGAATTTTCTTCTATCCCGTACAATATATGTATGGCTACGAAGACTATGTACGTCTGCTCGAACTGTGGTGCCTCTTCGCCGAAGTGGCTCGGGCACTGCCCGGACTGCGGGGAGTGGAACACTTTCGTCGAAGAGGTCCGGGAGAGCAAGAAGGCCGTTGGTTTCGCCGAGCGGGCGAAGCGTCCGAAGCGGGCCTCCGGGAAGACGCTCTCGCTGGGCGAGATGCCGGACGCCGGGACTGAGGGCCGGATGGGCACCGGTGTCGGGGAGCTCGACCGGGTCATCGGTGGCGGCATCGTGCCGGGCTCTCTGGTGCTCGTCGGCGGGGAGCCCGGAGTCGGGAAAAGTACGCTGTTGCTCCAGGTTATGGGACATCTCGGAAGTGTGTGCCTGATGGTTAGCGGCGAGGAGTCGCCCCGGCAGGTCGCCATGAGTGCCCGCAGGCTCGGTGTGGGCCAAGCGAGTTTCCGGGTTCTTTCGGAGACGGATGTGGATGTCATAGAGGCGACTATCCTGGAGGAGAGGCCGGAGGTCGTGGTAGTTGACTCGATCCAGACTCTCTATTCGCCGGAGCTTTCGGGGGCGCCGGGCGGTGTGGGTCAGGTTCGGGAGTGCGCGGCCCGCCTGATGCGCCTCGCCAAGAGCGAGGGCATAGCCGTGGTCCTCGTCGGCCACGTCACGAAGGACGGCTCAATCGCCGGTCCGCGGGTGCTGGAGCATATGGTGGATACGGTCTTGCAGTTCGAGGGGGATCGCTTCCAGTCCTTCCGGGTACTGCGGGGACTCAAGAATCGCTTTGGCTCTACCAATGAGATCGGGGTCTTCGAGATGACCTCCGGCGGGATGGTGGAGGTTGAAGACCCATCCGCCTTCTTCCTCTCCAAGCGTGAGAAGACGCCGCCGGGCGTTGTTACAGTGTGTTTGCTGGAAGGTACGCGGCCGATGCTGGTGGAGATAGAGAGCCTTGTCTCGCCCAGCTCGCTGGCGATACCCCGCCGGGTGGCGAACGGGGTGGATACGGGGCGGGTGAATATGCTGTGCGCGGTCCTCGGACGGAGGGCGGGGCTGAACCTCGGTGGGCAAGACGTGTACGTAAACGTCTCCGGCGGCGTGCGGGTCGAGGAGCCTGCGGCGGACCTTGGTGTGGCGCTCGCCATCGCCTCGGCGCTGCGTGACCGGCCCGTTGGCGCGGGGACTGCATGCTTCGGGGAGGTAGGTTTGACCGGGGACCTGCGCTTCGTGCCCGGTACGCCGCGTAGGACTGGCGAACTGCTCAAGATGGGCTTCCAGCGTATAATAAGACCCGAAGGTAAGTCTGAAGGCTCCCCCAATGGTCGGGTCGCCGACGAGAAAGAGAGCAGAGAGGCGAGTTTGGTTGATGTAAAGACGCTCGAAGAAGCCGTGGCGGTGGCGCTCCTGTGAGCCCGGCGCGACGCAACCTGCCGGAAGAGCTCGCCGACGCTTTGAAATTCGTGGCGCCGGGCACGGAGCTCAGGGACGGCATAGACAACGTCATCCGGGCCAGCAACGGCGCGCTTATCGTCGCCTCCAATCCGGAGAAGCTGGAGCGGTTGGGGATCATCACTGGCGGCATAAAGATGGAGCTGGAGTTCGCCCCGATGCGGCTCTACGAGCTGGCGAAGATGGACGGGGCCATCGTGGTCTCGCCGGACCTCCGCACCATTCACTACGCAAACGTCCAACTTAGCCCGGACCCGACTTTAACTTCCGAGGAGACCGGGATGCGCCATCTGGCCGGCCACCGGACCGCGCAGCACACCGGCGATCTCGTGGTGGTCGTCTCCGAGCGTCGGCGGGTGGTCAGTCTGTACCAGGGTACTTACGGGCCGCTCGTGCTGGAAGATATCGGTGTGGTCCTCTCGAAAGCAAACTCCGCGATAGCGACGCTGGAGAAGTTTACCGGGAGGCTGCGCGAGGAGGCGCGCGTCCTGAGCACCCACGAGTACGACGGAACCGTCACGTTGCGCGAGGTGGTGGGAGCCATCAGCACCTTCGAGTACTCGCTCCGGATCGCCGATGAGGTCGAGGCTTACGTTCGGGAGTTGGGCCGCGAGGGAAGGCTGGTCGAGATGCAGTTGGAACAGGCGTTCAGCAATATACCGGAGCAGTACGAGGCTCTCTTGAGGGACTACGTCGAGGACGAAACCGACCACCGGGAGGTCGCTGCGAAACTGCGCGGGTTTACGAACGACCAGCTCGCGGACCCCATGGATATGGCCCAGCTTCTCGGGTACAACTCCGTAGGGCAGGCGGAAGACTTCTTCGTCAAGCCGCGCGGGTACCGGCAGTTGGAACGGGTGCCGCGGCTGCCCCGAAAAGTGGCGGAGAGTTTGATCGAGGAGTTTGGCTCACTCAAAGAGTTGCTCGGGGCCTCCGAAAACGAGCTGGACGAGGTCGAGGGAGTGGGACGGGCGCGGGCGCGCGCCATAAGGCGTGGTCTGGAGCGTCAGCGCGACCTGGAACCTTCTGGAGAGGTGTTGTAGAGATGACCGGTACTAAAGATGGCACGAACAACGATAAGCGTCTGGCCTTCGACGAAGGGGACTTTGTCGTGTATCCCAACCACGGCGCGGGCTGCATCGCCGGGGTGGAGGAGAAGACCGTGTTCGGCGAGGCCCGACGCTACTACGTGGTTCACATCCCCGAGAGTGGCCTGACGCTCAGCATACCGGCCGACGGCGACAGTGGCCTGCGGCCCTGCGCGGACAAGAAGGATATATCCGAGGCGCTCGATACCCTTCAGACCGAGGCGACGGAGATGCCCTCCAACTGGAACCACCGCCTCAAGCACAATCAGGAGAAGTTGCGGGAAGGCGGGATAGCGCAGGTCGCGGAAGTAGTCCGGAACTTGAGCGTGTACGGCGACGATCACGGGCTCTCAACCGGAGAGCGGAACATGTTCATGAAGGCGCGTCAGATCTTGATCTCCGAGATCGCACTGGTCCGTGAGGTGCAGGCTGTCGAGGCCGAGTCCCTCATAGACGAGGCGCTACGGGACGGCGCCCTCCGAAACGCCGCCGAAAACGGATCTGAAAACGGAGCCGAACAATAGCCACACGAGCGACGGCAGTCGCCCTGGTGCTCGCCGGAGGGACCGGCAGCCGCATGGGCCGTCCTAAGCAGTTTATAGACCTGCTCGGCAGGCCCGCGCTCTACCACACCCTTCGCGCCTTCGAGGACGCCCCCGAGATAAGCCGCATCTACGCCGTGGGGGATCGGGATTTGATCGGCAACCTCGCCTACGACTCGGGGATAAGGAAGTACGTGGGTTGCGCCGAGCCCGGTGAGACTCGCGCCCTATCGACCAAGAGCGGCCTCCGAATGTGCGCCGAGGAAGAAGAAGCGGTAGTCCTGATCCACGACGGCTCCCGATGCCTCGTGACGCCGGCCTTGATCGGCCGGGTCGTAGAGGCGGCCCGGTCTTCGGCGGATGGCGTCATCCCGACGATCCCCGTATCGGACACGATAAAAATAGCCGAAAACGGCTGCGTCGGAGAAACCCTGGACCGGAGCAAACTCCACGCGACTCAGACCCCGCAAGCCTTCCGTCTCGGCCTGCTCAAGAAGATCTACGCCGCCCCCGAAGACATCTTCCGGGCCGCAACTGACGACGCCTCACTCATAGAACTGGAGGGGGGACGGGTAGATATAGTGGCCGGCGAGAAGACCAACATAAAGCTCACCTCGCCCGAAGACCTGGTGCTCGCCGAAGCCATACTCACGTCGCGCGGCGGGGTGCGGCACTGATCTTCGTCGAGGTCTCTGCAAACGCAGAAGGAGCCAAAGGTTAACGGGCCTGCCTTCAGGGTGGGACTCGGCGTCGACGTTCACGCCTTCGCAGCGCCGGAAGACGGACGGAAACTGCTGCTCGGCGGCGTGGACATACCGTTCGAGAAGGGACTTACCGGACACTCCGACGCCGATGTCCTGGCGCACGCCGTGACCGACGCCCTGCTGGGAGCCGCCGGGCTCGAAGACATCGGTCACTACTTCCCCGACACCGACCCGCGTTACAAAGACGCTGACTCGATATGGTTGTTGCGTGAGGTGCGGGGCCTCGTCGAAGGTTGGGAGGTCGCCAACGTTGATGCGGTCGTGATCTGCGAGCGGCCCAAGATCCGGGACCGCCGCGACGAGATGCGCCAGAATCTGGCGGACGTCCTTGACACGGACATCTCACGGATAAGCGTCCGGGGTACCACATCCGAGCGGCTAGGATTTACGGGTCGTGGCGAAGGCATAGCGGCCCAGGCCGTATGCCTGTTGGAGCGGACGGCGTGAGCGGGGTCCGGCTTCGTTTCGCGCCGAGCCCGACGGGTCTTCTACATCCCGGCGGCGCCCGAACCGCGCTCTTCAATTATCTATTCGCCCGTCATCACGGCGGCATGCTCGTGCTTCGCATCGAAGACACCGATGTCGCCCGCAGCACGGTGGAGTACGAGAAGGCCCTGATCAAAGACCTCCACTGGCTTAGCCTCTCTTTCGACGAAGGACCTTTCCGCCAGAGCGAACGCGGCGAACTTCATTCAGGCACCGTAGAGCGTCTCTCTGAGAAGGGCTTGGTTTACGAGTCCACGGACGAAGAGGGACGTCGGGCTATTTATTTCCGTCCTCCGGAGCGGGGCGGGAACTTCCGGGACGGTCTGCGGGGCGAGGTGCCCTTCGGCCGCGTCGAAGACTTCGTATTAATGAAGTCCGACGGCACGCCATCCTACAACTTCGCCGCCGTCGTGGACGACTCGGATATGGGGATCACCCACGTCATCCGGGGTGAGGAGCATATCCCGAACACCGCGCGGCAGACTCTACTCTACCGGGCTCTGGAAGCGGAGCCGCCGGAGTTCATTCACCTCGGACTGATCCTCGGTCCCGACGGTAAGAAACTCTCCAAGCGCCAGGGCGACGGCAGCATCGCCGACTACCGGGATGAAGGTTATCTGCCAGAAGCCATCGTCAACCATCTAGCGCTTCTGGGTTGGACACACCCGGAGGGACGAGAAGAGTTCGGGAATCTCGCCGAGTTAACGCGCACCTGGGACCCGGCGCGCCTCGGCGCGAGCCCCGCCACGTTCGACCCGGAACGCCTGCTCTCCCTGAACGCCTGGCACGTCCGCAACCTGTCACCGGAGGAACTGCTGGGCCGTCTGGGATCTTTTCTGGAGGAGCCGTTGCCTGCCGGGCGCGAGCTAGTCGCCGTAGAGGCTATCCAACAGGAGATGCGGCTGCTCTCCGAGGCTCCGCTTCTGCTAAAGCAAATTATGGGGCTGGTAGACCCTGCGGAGTTCGCCGGAGAGTTGCCAGAGGCTGCGGATACGGTGTTCGCGCACGCTTGCGAGGCGCTTGGGGGAAACCGCGTCGAGGATCTCGAAAAAGCCAGAGATATCGTCGCTGGACTGCGAGCCTGGGCGAAGAGAGAGGGTATGAAGACTCGGGATCTGCTCCACCCGTTGCGGTTGGCGCTTACGGGCCGCAACCGGGGGCCGGAGATGGCGTATCTCTTCGTAATGCTGGGAGCAGAGGAGGCGCGGGACCGGATAGAACGGGCAAGAGAAGCTAGACTACGGGCATGAGCGTACGAGTACACGACACCTTGAGTGGCGGATATGTAGAGGTCGGGCAGGACGGCAAGGTCGGCCTCTACGTCTGTGGCCCGACGGTCTACAACCACATCCACATCGGCAACGCGCGGGCGCCGTTGTTCTGGGACGTCGTGGTTCGTTATCTCAAGAGCCGGGACTACGAGGTTACTTTCGTCCAGAACATCACGGACGTCGAGGACAAGATCATCGCCAAAGCCAACGAGGAAGGCGTCTCCTGGAAAGAGATCGTGGACCGTTACGTCGATTCTTTCCACGACAGGCTGACGTTGATGGGCGTCGGACTGCCGGACATAGAGCCACGCGCTACCGAACACATTCCGCAGATGATCACGCTGATACAAGACCTCGTAGCTGGCGGCCATGCTTACGCCCCCGGTAACGGCGACGTTTACTACGCGGTCGAGAGCTTCGACGAGTATGGCGCGCTCTCCCGCCAACGCGTGAACGAGATGCGCGACTCCGAGAAGGCGGAGACCGGCTTCAAGGGGAGCCCGCTGGACTTCACGCTGTGGAAAGCGTCGAAGCCCGGTGAGCCCTCGTGGGAGAGCCCGTGGGGACCGGGTCGTCCCGGCTGGCACATCGAGTGCTCGGCTATGGTCGAGAAGCACCTGCCGGACGGCGCGGACATTCACGGCGGCGGCACCGACCTGCGCTTCCCACACCACGAGAACGAGCTGGCCCAGAGCGCCGCGGCCCACCCGGACCACACCTTCGTCCGGGCCTGGGCGCATCACGGGATGGTCAACCTCGCTGAAGGCAAGATGGCAAAGTCGCTCGGCAACATTCTCGACGTGGAGGACGCCGTCGGGCGGCATGGCCGCAACGCGCTCAGGATGTGGTTGCTCCAGAGTCACTACTCCCAGCCGATAGACTACTCCGAGGAGATCCTGGAGGAGAAGCGCCGCTCCTACGTACGGCTCTCTCGCTTTCAGCGGCAGATTGACGATTCGAGAATGTCGTCGGATCTCTCGGACTGGCTGGCTTCCGAGTTGAGCAAACGGTTCGACGCCGCCATGCAGGACGACCTCAACACCCCGGCGGCGATAGCAGCTCTCTTCGACGCCGTGGGACGCGCGGGGCGGGAGATCGCTTCGCGCCCTAAGGCTGTTCAGGAATTCGCTTCCCTCGCGAAGGCCGTCGGAGAAGTCCTGGACACGTTCGGATTTGATCGGGCGGAGTTGTTTTCGAGCCCTGAGGGTGGTGCGTCCGAAGGCGCGCTTGTATGGTACGAGGAAAATCCGGGTATGGACATCCTTTCGCGAGCCGGTAATCGGGAGCTGGCGCGTCGGGCGAAGGACTGGGCCATCGCCGACCAACTGCGCGACGAGATCCACGCCGCCGGCTGGACGGTCGAGGATACGTCCGAAGGTCCGATCTTGAGCCGCCGATAACCTTTTGAAGCAAGAGTTGATCTACGGTGTCCGCCCGGTGATCGAGGCGTTACGGAGCCCTCGGCGCGAGGTCCGCGAGGTACTCGACGCCACGGGGAATAAGGACGTAGTCTCGGAAGCCAAACGTCGGGAAGTGCCGGTCAAAAAAGTGTCCCGCCAGCAGATAGAGGATCTGACAAACGACGCGGTTCACCAGGGATTGGCTGCCCGTGTCGGTCCGTACCCGTACTCGGGCCTGGACGAAATCCTCTCTATGGAGAACCCGCTTATTCTAGTCCTCGACGGCGTAACCGACCCGCGCAATCTGGGGGCCGTGTTGCGGGTTGCTGACGCGACCGGGGTGAGCGGTGTCGTCCTTCCGAAAGACAAGGCGGTCGGTGTCACGCCCGTTGCCGTCAAGGCGAGCGCCGGGGCGAGCGAGCACGTGCGAGTCGCGCGGGAGACTAACCTGCGGCGGACGCTAGACCGGATGAAGGAAGCTGGTCTTTGGGCCTTCGCCGCCGAGGGTGGTGGGGAAACTTTGCACACGGACCTGGACATGGCCGGGCCGGTCGCGTTGGTTCTCGGAAGCGAGGGAAAGGGCGTGCGGCGGCTCGTGCGTGAGGGCTGCGACGGATCGGTCTCCATCCCGATGCTCGGGGCGGTTGGTTCGTTGAACGTCTCGGTTGCGGCAGCCGTATTGTTGTACGAGGCTGGGAGGCAACGGGGATGGCCTCGTACCTGATCCTGGACGGCTACAACCTCATTGGCGCCCTCGATCGCTACGCCGAACGCCACACCGGGAGCTTCGACGCCTCTCGGGAACTCCTCGTCAACGACGCCTTGAAGGCCGCCGGATGGACCGGGCGGGAGATGATTCTCGTCTTCGACGCCCACCGCAGCCCGGAACCCGCCAGGACTCAGATGCTCGCCGGTGGCGCGGTGCGTGTCATCTACAGCGCGCCCGGTGAGTCAGCCGACGACGTCATAGAGCGCCTCCTCGACGGCCCGGAAGATCGGCTCACGGTCTACACGGCGGATTTCGCCCTCCAGCGTACCGCCCTCTCCCGAGGCGCCGTGCGGGCTACGCCTCGGGAGTTCGCCGACCTCCTGGACGAGCTGCCGGCGCTGACGAGGCATCCCGAAGTGCGCCATCGTTCCAGCCTCGGAGACCGCCTCACCCCCGAAGTGCGTAAGAAGCTCGAAGAGCTACGCCGTCGCGCCGAAGGGTAGCCATCAGCAATTGGCCCTCAGCCTTCAGGATTAGTAGAGAGCCGGTAGCTGTTAGAATAAAATCGTCTCATAGACAGAGTAGAGGCTGACCGCGGATTGCTGAGGACTGACAAATTCCACGCCCGGGTAGCTCAGTGGTAGAGCAGCCGCCTTGTAAGCGGCAGGTCGGGGGTTCGAATCCCTTCCCGGGCTCCACCGTGACTCCGCAGTGGCCTCGCTTTCGGCCCTGTTGAAAAGTTGCAACCGTTTGTTACCATATTCGGGCGTTTCGGGGCGGAAGTCCCGGTCGCGGCCGGGGGTGTGCCCGAGCGGCCAAAGGGAGCAGACTGTAAATCTGCCGGCTTCGCCTACGGAGGTTCGAATCCTCCCGCCCCCATAAACGAATATGCCCCTGTAGCTCAGTGGTAGAGCACCTCCATGGTAAGGAGGGGGTCAGCGGTTCAAGTCCGCTCGGGGGCTCTGGAGCCGGGATTCCCTTCGGGAAACCTGGCCCGTGGCATAGGCGTGGCGGTGTAGCTCAGTCGGTTAGAGCAGCGGAATCATAATCCGCGTGTCGCAGGTTCGAGTCCTGCCGCCGCTACTATCTTCTGTACCCAAAGATGTTGTAATGAGAAAGGATCACGGATGTCCAGAGGGAAGTTCGAGAGGAACAAGCCGCACCTCAACGTCGGCACCATAGGCCACGTCGACCACGGCAAGACCACCCTTACCGCCGCCATCACAAAGACCCTCGCCAAGGCGATACCGGGTGATCCGGCCAACCGCGAGATCGCCTTCGACCAGATAGACAACGCCCCCGAGGAGCGTCAGCGCGGGATCACCATAGCAACCTCCCACCAGGAGTACGCCACAGAGAACCGCCACTACGCCCACGTGGACTGCCCGGGCCACGCCGACTACGTCCAGAACATGATCACGGGTGCGGCCCAGATGGACGGGGCAATACTGGTTGTCTCCGCCGCGGACGGCCCGATGCCCCAGACGCGTGAGCACATACTTCTCGCGAGGCAGGTAGGGGTTCCCTACATCGTGGTGTTCTTGAACAAGGCGGACATGGTGGATGACGAGGAGCTTCTCGAACTGGTTGAGATGGAGGTTCGAGAGCTTCTCAGCGAGTACGACTTCCCGGGTGACGACGTGCCGGTGGTCGTGGGCAGTGCCCTCAAGGCCCTTGATGGTGATGAGGGGGAGTACGGTGAGGCTTCGATACTTCAGTTGATGGAGTCTGTTGACTCGTACGTGCCCGAGCCCGAGCGGGACATAGACCGCGACTTCCTGCTTGCGGTGGAGGACGTGTTTACGATCCAGGGGCGGGGTACGGTTGCCACGGGTCGTGTAGAGACCGGGCAGGTGGCGGTGAACACGGAGATAGAGATCGTGGGCATCCGTCCTACCCGTAAGACGGTTGTGACGGGGGTCGAGATGTTCAACAAGAGCATGGACTCTGCCCAGGCGGGCGACAACATAGGAGCGTTGCTGCGTGGCTTGAAGAGGGATGATGTGGAGCGAGGACAGGTGTTGGCGAAGCCTGGCACCATTACCCCTCACACCAGGTTCAAGGCGGAGGTGTACGTGCTCAGCAAGGAGGAGGGAGGACGTCACACGCCGTTCTTCACGAACTACCGGCCGCAGTTCTACTTCAGGACTACGGATGTGACGGGGGAGATCCGCCTGGAAGAAGGGGTGGAGATGGTGATGCCCGGAGACAACACGGTGATGGAGGTGGAGTTGATCAGTCCGATAGCGATGGACGAGGGTTTGAACTTCGCGATCCGTGAGGGTGGGCGAACCGTGGGAGCCGGCGTCGTTACAGAGATCGTCGAATAGTATGGCTGTCTCCAAGATACGGATAAAGCTCAAGGCTTACGACCACGAGGTCATAGACAAGACCGCGAAGTCGATAGTCGAGACGGCGGAGCGGACCGGGGCCTTTGTCTTCGGCCCCGTCCCGCTGCCGACCAAGAAGAGCCGCTACACGGTGATCCGGGGTCCCTTCACGGACAAGGACTCCCGCGAGCACTTCCAGTTGCACACACACAAGCGTCTCATAGACATCCAGCAGCCCACGCCGCGCACGGTCGATTCGTTGCAGCGGCTGGACCTGCCGTCTGGCGTGAACATCGAGATCAAGGCGACCTAGAGCTATGGCTACGGCAGTTTTCGGAAAGAAGAAGCAGATGACCAGGGCCTTCCAGGACGACGGCACGCTGGTCGGCGTTACCGTTATAGAGGTCGAGCCCAACCTGGTAACGGCGGTTCGCACGGCCGACGACGACGGCTACGAGGCCGTCCAGGTCGGCTTCGGGCCGGCCAAGTCCAGCCGCACGAACAGGGCCCACGCCGGCACGTTCACCAAGCTGGACGCCCCGCCGCGCAAGTACCTCAGGGAGCTTCGCGGTGTCACGGGCGAGGTCGGCGGCACCATCGGCGCCGACGTCTTCGAGGTTGGCGACAGGGTCCACGTGAGCTCGACCTCCAAGGGCAAGGGCTTTCAGGGCACGATCAAGCGCCACGGCTTCGCCCGCGGCCCGGTGAGCCACGGCTCGCACAACGTCAGGGCCCCAGGCTCTGCCGGCGCCTCCGCGGACCCGGCCCGTATCTTCAAGGGCCAGAAGATGCCCGGACAGCTGGGTAACAAGACCGCCACCGTGCGCAACCTCGAGGTCGTCGCGGTCGACGCCGAAAAGGGCGAGCTCTGGGTGCGCGGCGGCGTGCCCGGCGGCAGGAACGCGGTCGTTAGAATTCGAAAGGCGGGTGAGTAGGATGGCGCAGGC